>JAWKQJ010000016.1:0-92755 GCA_041390205.1 Gemmatimonadales bacterium | reverse complement strand
CTGGGCCCGCGCTCGCCGGGATCGGCGTACGTGCTGCTCCACCATTACATGGGCGAGATCGACGGGGCGTTCCGCGCCTGGGGCTTCGCCAAGGGCGGGACGGGCGCGATCTCCGAGGCGATCGCTGGCGCGGCGCGGGGCTTCGGGGCCGAGATCCGGACCGAGGCGCCCGTGGCCCGGGTGACGACCAAGGGCGCCACGGCCACCGGCGTCGCCCTCGAGAACGGCGACGAGCTGCTCGCGCCGATCGTGCTCTCGGGTCTCGACCCGCGGCGCACCTTCCTCGAGCTGGTGGAGCCCGCGCTGCTGCCGGACGACCTGGTCGAGGCGATCGGACGCTTCAAGTTCCGCGGCTCCTCCGGCAAGGTGAACCTGGCGCTCTCGGAGCTGCCCGACTTCCGCTGCCTGCCCGGGCGCGGTCCCCATCTCCGGGGCGCGATCTCGATCAGCCCGAGCATCGACTATCTGGAGCGCGCGTTCGACGACGCCAAGTACGGCGAGTTCTCGCGGCGGCCGTACATGGACATGATCATCCCCTCGATGATCGACCCCGGGATGGCACCGCCCGGGCAGCACGTGATGAGCATCTTCGTCCAATACGCGCCCTACCAGCTGAACGGCGGTTGGAACGACGCCCGCCGCGACGCCTTCGGCGACGCGGTCATCGACACGCTGGCCGAGCACGCGCCCAACCTCAAGTCGGCGATCCTCCACCGTCAGGTGATCACGCCCCACGACATCGAGCGGGTCACCGGACTCTCGGAGGGCAACATCTTCCAGGGCGAGCTCGCGCTGCAGCAGCTCTTCTTCCTGCGTCCGGCGCCGGCCTGGGCCAAGTACCGGACTCCGATTCACGGCTACTACCAGTGCGGCGCCGGGACCCATCCGGGCGGCGGCATCATGGGCGCGTCGGGCCGCCTCGCCGCGCTCACCGTCCTCGGCCAGACGGGCCGCGCGGCGTGAGCGACCGCGCGGTGGTGATCGGAGCGGGCCCCGACGGGTTGGTCGCGGCGATCGCCATGGCGCGGAGCGGCTCGAAGGTGACCGTGCTGGAGGCGGGCCCCGAGCCGGGCGGGCTGCTTCGGGAGATCGAGTTCGCGCCCGGCTTTCGCGCCGCGCCGTTCGCGACCGATCCGGGGTGGCTCTCGCCCGAGGTGCTGCGCGGGGTCGGGCTGGCGCGCCAACCCCTGGATGAGTCGCGACCGGATCCCTGTCTGGTGGCGCCGCTCGACGATGGGCTGCTCGAGCTCGGGCCCGACGTCGGCGCCACGGCGACCCGGATCCGCCGGTTCGCGCCGCGCGACGCCGAGCGTTGGAGCGATTTCACCGGGCGGATGCATCGCCTGGCCGGCGCGCTCGCGCCGCTCTATCTGGCGCCCGCGCCCCGGATCGACGCCAGGGGCATCGGCGAGCTCGCGGGTCTCGCCCGGCTCGGCCACAAGGTGCGCGGCCTCGGTCGGGTCGAGATGATCGAGTTCCTGAGGATCGTCCCGATGGCGGTCGCGGAGCTGCTCGACGAGTGGTTCGGCGCGGAGCCGCTCAAGGCGCTGCTCGCCAGCACGGCGCTGTCCGACCTGTGCTTCGGCCCTCGCGCGGGAGCCACCGCGTTCGGGTTTCTCCACCACCACGTCGGTCAGCCGGCCGGCACCTTCGGCCCGCGGGGGCTGCTGGCCGCCGGGCCGCGGGCGCTGGTCGAGGTCCTGCTCGAGCAGGCTCGCGGGGCGGGGGTGGAGATCCGGACCGGCGCCGCCGTGCGCGAGATCCTGGTCGAAGGCGAGCGCGCGACGGGCGTGGGGCTCGACTCGGGCGAGCAGGTCCGGGCCGCCGAGGTGATCTCCACGCTCGACCCCAAGCGGACGATGCTCGAGCTGGTCGACCCCGTGCATCTCGATCCCGAGACGATCGACGCCTTTCGGCATCTCCGGCTCCGGCCGGCCCGCACCACCGTGCTGCTGGCGCTGGAGCGGCTGCCGGAGCTGCCGGGGAGCGGCGACGGCCGAGCGTTAGGCGGGAGCTACCGGATCGCGCCGTCGCTCGACTACCTGGAACGGGCCGCCGACGCCACCAAGTACGGGCAGACCGCGCCCGAGCCCTGGCTCGACGTCCGGGTGCCGACCCTGACCACGCCCGCGCTCGCCCCCGGCGACCAGCACGTGATGGTGATCCAGGTCCAGTGCACCCCCTACGCGCTCCGCGACACCAGCTGGGAGAGCGAGCGCGATCGGGTGGCCGACCGCGCGGTGGCGATCGCCGCGCGCTCGCTGCCCGGGCTCGCCGAGCGGATCCTGCATCGGAAGGTGATCGCGCCGCCCGATGCCGAGCAGATGCTCGGCGTGAGCGAAGGCGCCCCGACCCACGGCGAGCTGATGCTCGACCAGATCCTCTTCAGTCGGCCGGTGGCCGGGTGGAGCCGATACGCGATGCCGGTGCCCGGCGTCTACCTCGGCGGTCCCGGCGCGCATCCAGGGCCGGGCATCACCGGCGCGGCCGGATGGCTGGCGGCGCAGCACGCACTCAAGGGCCGCGGCCGCTGAGCCGACCCCGCGCCCCGCCGCGCGCCGCGCTCTCCATCTCTCGATCCGATCCGCTCCGACGCCCGTGCCGATGACCAGCGCGGGACGGTTGACCGAGGCCGCCGATCGCAGTAAACTAGCGGCGCTACTTTGATGGGGGCGCGATGTCGAAGGACGGACTCGGCGGATTCGAGCAGCTGGTGCTGCTCGCCCTCCTCCGTCTCGGCGAGCCGGCCCACACCGCCCCGCTGGTGATCGAGATCGAGGAACGGAGCGGGCGTCCGGTCTCGGCGGCCAAGGTCTACATCGCGCTCCGCCGCCTGGAGCAGCGCGGTCTGGTGATCTCGTGCAAGCGGGAGCCCGAGCCGGGCGAAGGCGGCCGGGGCCGCCGCAGCTTCAAGGCGACCGCGCGGGCCGTGGCGCTGCTGCGCCGGAATCGGCGGACCCTCGAGCGTTTCTGGGAGGGGCTCAAGCCGCTCGAGGACGAGGCCCGGTGAGCCGGCCACCGCGCCTGGCGCGCTGGTGGCTCGCGCGTTCGCTCCGCGAGGACGATCGCGAGGAGCTGCTGGAGGAGTTCGATCTCGTCTTCGCCCATCGTCGTCGCCGGCTCGGATGGCTCCGCGCGGCGCTCGGCTATTGGCGTGACGCGCTTCGGATCGGGCTCGCCGATCACGGCCCCGCTCTGGCGGGGGCGAGCGTCGTCGGCACCCTGCGCGCCGCGGCGACGGGACTCGCCCGCGCGCCACTGCGCTCCCTCGGCGCGGTGGCGACGCTCGGCACCTCGGAATCGCGGTCGTCACGGTCGCCTTCGGCACCGCGTGGAGCGTGGCGCTCCGGCCGCTGCCATTCCCTGAGCCGGATCGGCTCGAGTGGGTCGGACCGAGCGGCGGCGTGAGCCTGAGCCAGCGGGAGCTCGAGGTGCTCGGGCGAGCGGTCGAGCCCGTGCTCGAGCTCTCGGGTCTGGCGCCCCGCGCCTTCGCGCTCACGGGCGCCAGCGAGCCGGTCGAGGTCACCGGTCTCGCGGTGACGCCCAATCACTTCCGGGTCTATCGCACTCCGCCGCTGCTGGGTCGCGAGCTCTCGCCGGCAGACGGCGTGCCCGGGGCCGAGCCGGTCGCGCTGCTCGGCTATCGACTGTGGCGGGATCGCTTCGGCGCGGACAGCGGCGTGATCGGCAGGCGGCTCGACCTCTTCGTGGCCGCGGCGATCCCGATGGCCGCCGGCGCCTTCACCGGACGCCCGCACACCGTGGTCGGCGTGCTGCCCCCGGGCTATCGGCCGTTCGGGTCGGAAGTCGAGGTGCTGACCCCGCTCGTGGCCGACCCCGACGATCCCAACTTCGTGAATCTGAGCGAGCTCTACGCGGTGGGCCGGCGGCGCGCCGACGTCACTCGCGCCGACGTGGCGCTCGCGCTCCGCCGGGCGTCGAGCGAAGCAGCCGAGCTCCGCGCGACGGCGGAGGCCCTCGCGGCGGATCCGGTCGGCCCGCTCGGTCCCGCGCTGGTGGGCGACCAGCGGCGGACTCTGCTGGTCGCCTTCGGCGCGGCGCTGCTGATCCTGCTGATCGCCGGCGCCAACGTGGTCAACCTGCTGCTGGTGCGTCTCCGGCAGCGGCAGCGGGAGATGGCGATCCGGCGGGCCGTCGGCGCGACGGGCGCCGATCTGGTGCGCCAGCTGGTGACCGAGGCGGCCGTCCTCTCGGGCGCCGCGAGTCTGCTCGGGGTGGCGCTCGCGCTGCTGCTCGCCCGCTTCGTCGCCGTCTCGCTGCCCGAGGTGCTCGGGACGACGCGGGTCGGGATCGTCGGCGCGCCGCTCGCGGTCACCCTCGTGGTCGCGGTGCTGGCGACCTTCGGCTGCGGGCTGATTCCGGCGCTCGCGCTCGGGCGGGCCCCGGCCATCGAGGGCTTCGCCTCGCGGCGCGCGGCGGGCGTGAGCCGGGCCGAGAGCCGGATCAGTCAGCTCCTGGTGGTGGCCGAGATCGCGCTCGCGATGCTGGTGACGTACGGCGCGCTCGCGATCGGGCTGAGCCTGGTCAGACTGACCCGGGTCGATCTCGGCTTCGCGCCGGCCGACGTGCTCACGGTGCGGGTGGCGCCGGCCGCGGGGCGTTATCGGGATCCCGAGGTCCGTCGCGGCCTGGTGAACGGCGCGCTGGAGGAGGCGCGGGCGCTGCCGGGCGTGCGCTCGGCCGGCGCGGTGCACTTCCTGCCCATCGCCGACGGCGGTCCGAGCGTGGGCTTTCGGCGTTCGCTCGACGACGGCGAGGAGCGCCGGTTCGCGAGCTACCGGGTCGTGACGCCCGGCTATCTCGAGGCGATGCGGATTCCGGTGCGCCGCGGCCGGGCGATCGATGAGCGCGATCGGGCGGGGGCGGAGCCGGTCGGTCTGGTGAACGAGGCTCTCGCGGCGCAGCTGTGGCCCGGCGCGCCGGCGGTGGGCCAGCGGCTCTACCGGGCGAGCGGCCAGCCGTTCTTCACGGTGGTCGGGGTGGTGGCCGACGTTCGCCAGTTCCAGCTGGCCACGCCGCCGGAGCCCGAGATGTATCTGCCGCTCGAGCAGACGGCGTGGGCGAGCGCGATGACGCTGGTGATCCGGCACGACGGCGCGAGCGGTCCGCTCGAGGCCGCGCTCCGGCGGATCGTGCGCTCGCTCGACGCCGAGGTGCCGATCACCCGGGTGGCGCCGATGGAGGCGATCGTGCGGGCCTCGCTCGCGGAGGATCGCGCGCTCACGGTCACCTTCGCGGTCTTCGCCGGGCTGGCCCTCGGCCTCGGGGCGATCGGAGTGTTCGCGGTGGCGAGCGCCGCGGTGGCGGCCACCCGGAGCGAGATCGGCGTGCGGATCGCGCTGGGCGCGTCGTCGTGGCGGATCGCGGGCCGCGAGCTGGGGCGCGCGGGTCGGCTCGCGGGTCTGGGCCTCGGGGTCGGGCTCCTGGGCGCGGTGGCCGCCTCGCGTCTGGTGAGCGGGCTGCTCTATCGGGTGGACGCGCTGGAGCCGTGGGTCGCGGCGGTGGTGGCGCTGGTGCTGCTCCTGGTCGTCGGGCTGGCGGTCGCGCTGCCGGTGGCCCGGGCGGTGCGGGTGGACCCGACCCGGGCGCTCGCGGCGGACGGTTAGGCTAGTCGAAGAACTTGGTGTAGAGATCGCCCATCGAGAGTGTCTTGCTCGTGGTGCCCCCGCTGCTCGGATAGTTGAAGGCCCGGCTGTTGCCCCCGTAGGTGACGGTGAAGCGGTATTGCCGCTTCAAGTTGCACCCGAGGTCCAGGCGCACCGCCCGCGACCAGGAGGTCTGCCGGGCCGGCACGGTCTGCGCGCTCGACCAGAGCTTCTTCCAGGTGCCGTACGACGGCGAGATCTTGGGCTTGGCGCGGACCTGGCTGCTGGTCTCGAACTTGAGGTTCTGGCTGCCGGTGTTCCTGGCCGTGATGTTGATGTCGCACCCCATCGACCCGTCGGCGAGGACGACGTCGGTGGCGGTGATTCCGATCTCGGGCATCGCGGGCGCGTCGCCGGAGGTGGGCGATACGATCAGGGTCGTCGCCAGGACGGCGATCGCCGTCGGGATGGCCAGCTGCATGGGGGTCTCCTGGCTGCCAGGGGTGGTCGGCGATCGGGTCGCCGGCTCCGGCCGGGCGCCGCCACCGGGCTCCGGTGACCGGCGCGCCGTGGCCGCGTGGTCTCTCTAGACAACGCAAACGCCCCGTGGAATCCGCCACGGGGCGCCACGCGCCGAGCCGGAGGCCGGCGAGGCTAGCGAAGACCGACCTGTCCCTTGACCGCCTCCAGCAGCTTGGCCGAGTCGTAGCCGAGGCCGAGTCGGAAGACCGTGCTGACCCGGCGGATCACAGCAGGATCCCGGGTCAGGTCTCCGTCGAGCACGACGAGGTCGGCGGCCTTGCCGGGCGCGATCGTCCCGACCCGGTCGTCGAAGCCGAGGATCTTCGCGCCGTTGGCCGACATGATCTGGACCGCGGTCTCGGTCGGGAACCCGGCTTCGACGAGGAGCTCGAAGTTCCGCTGGTCGGCGAAGCCGGCGATGGCGGAGAGGCAGCAGGGATCGGAGCCGGCGCCGAGCAGGCCGCCGGCGGCGACGAAGGCCCGCTCGAAGGCCATCGCGTTGGCGAGCGCGGCGCGATCGACCGAGTCCTCCGCGGTCGCGGCCTGCTGGTAGTAGCGCTCGATGTTGGCGGCGACGTCGGGGTGGAGCGCGGCGAGCACCCGCTCGTCGCGCGGGACCCGGGTCGGCGAGGAGAGCTCCATCACCGCGAGCGTCGAGGTCATCGCGACCTTCTTCTTGACCATCAGCGCGATGGTCTCCTTGACGTCGTCCCGCGAGAGGTCCAGGCTCGCCCAGTTCCGGGTCATCGCCTGATAGTCCGACGGACAGCGATCGAGCTGCTTGCCGGGGAAGAACTCCGAATCGGTGAGCAGGCCGTGCTCCAGATTGTCGATCCCGAGCTCCACGGCCTCGCGGAAGCCGACCGAGCACAGATGCGCGGTGACCTTGACGCCGTGCCGGTGCGCGGCGTCGATCGCCGCCCGGAGCTCGGCGCGCGAGATCGTGGTGTACGCCTTGAACCAGGTCACGCCCTCCTCGGCCCAGTAGCTCACCAGCCGCCGGGCGTCGTCGGGGCCGCTCAGCGGATGCATCGCGCCGATCCCGCCGCCCGGACCCTGGAGGTAGGGGCCGGTCACCACGATCTCGGGACCGAGCACCTCGCCCTCGAGGATGCGCGCTCTCAGGTTGAGCTCCTGATACGAGTCGACGCTCCCGGTCGTCCGGATCGTGGTGACGCCGCTGGCCAGGAACAGCTTCGGGTAGCTCACCCGCATCGGGATCATCGAGCCGGTGACGCTCGAGCTGTAGTACATGTGGTCGTGCAGCCCGATCAGGCCGGGGATCAGGGTGCGCCCGGTCAGGTCGACGACCGTGGCGCCCGCGGGGTCGACCGCGACGATCTTCTCTCCGGAGATCACCACCGTCTGATCCTCGCGCGCGGCGGCGCCGGTGCCGTCGATCACCCGGGCGTGGGTCAGGGCGATCGTCGGCCCGCGAACGCTCACGAATTGCGCGATCTGGGGTGAGAGCGGCTGCTGGGCCGCCAACGGGCCGGCGAGCGCGAAGGCGGTTGCTAGGCTCGACGTGGCGAGGCGGGTCGGACGGATCATCTGGGTTCCCGAGGCTCGAGGTCAGGCGGCGAGCGCCGCGCGATGGCTTCCGCAAGGTACCGGCGCCGACCGGCCCGGGCCACTCGCCCGGGGCCCCGCGGCGAGCGATGCGATGGCGCGGCGAGGGACGGGCGCGCCGCTCGCGAAGTCAGGAGGCGCGGAGCCGAGCCGTCTTCGCGGAATCGATGGCGTAGTGGCGGGGCAGGCGGACCAGCTGATCCGGGCGGCCCAGGTAGTCGATCGCGACGCCGTACTCGCGCTCGGCGGCGTCGAGAGAGACGTAGCCCTCGACCACGTCGGCGAGCACCTTTTGGGGATCGCGGGTCTTGGGGTCGCCGTAGCCGCCGCCGCCCGGGAGGTCGAGGGTGACCCGCTCGCCGGGTTCCAGCGTCACGAGCGACTTCGGCTTGGCGCGCGGCTCGTCGTTGACCAGCAGCCGCCCGGTCGCGCCCGGCCGGCCGCCCTCGAGCCCGCTGCCGGCGAACTGGATCCGGTCGACCATGCCGGAGACGCTCCAGGGACCGGCGTCGCAGGTCATCTCGGTGGCCTGGCCCAGTCCGCCGCGGAACTTGCCCGCGCCGCCCGAGTCGGTCCGGAGCGCGCGATGGGTCTGCCGCATGGCGGTGAGCGACTCGATCACCTCCGCGGGCACGCCGCCCACGCCGCTCGGGTAGCCGGTGGTGCTCAGGCCGTCCTTGGTGGCGCGGGCGCCCGCGCCGCCGAGTTGGAACAGGCTGAACACCCAGGGCGGACGGGTGGCGGTGCGGTCGCCGCGCCAGACCGAGATCCAGACCGGCTCCGCGCCGCCGGCCATCAGCTTGCCGGGCATCGCCGGCGCCAGCGCGCCGAAGATCACACCGGGGAGGAAGTGTCCGATCAGGTGGCGGGAGGCGACGGCCGCGGGCTCGGTGCAGTTGAGGATCGAGCCCTCGGGCGCGGTCACGTGGACCGGGCGGAAGGAGCCTTCGTTGTGCGGCACCTCGGGGCTCACCGCCGCCTTGATCGCGAACGAGGCGTAGGCGTGGGTGTAGTTGAGCACCACGTTGATCCCGCGGCGGCTCTGCGGGGAGGAGCCCGCGAAGTCGATCACGATCGAGTCGTCCTCGACGATCACGGCCACCTTGATCCGGATCGGCTGCTCGAAGCCGTCGCTCCAGGTCTCGTTCTCGTAGCGTCCGTTCGGGATGGTCCGGATCGCGCCACGGAGGGCCCGCTCCGATCGGGCGATGATCTCGTCCGCGAGCGGATCGACCGTGTCGAGCTCGAACTCCTCCATGAAGCGGAGCAGGCTCCGGGCGCCGACCGCGTTCGAGGAGGCCTGGGCGTAGAGATCGCCGACCGTCTCCTCGGGGGTTCGGACGTTGGCCCGGACGATCTTGAGCAGCTCGTCGTTGGGGTGGCCGGCGTCGAAGAGCTTGGTGATCGGGACCCGAAGCCCTTCCTCGTAGACCTCGTGCGCCTCGGCCGAGAGCAGGCGGCCGCCGACGTCGGGGGCGTGACAGGTGGAGGCGAAGTAGCCGACCACGCGGCCGGCGCGGAAGACCGGAGTCAGCACCGTGAAGTCGTTGATCTGTCCGGCCGTCTGCCAGGGGTCGTTGGTGATCAGGACGTCGCCCTCGCGCAGGGTCTCGGGCGGATAGGCGGCGAGGAAATGCCGGACCCCGGTGGCCATCGCGTTGATGTGGCCGGGCGTGCCGGTGAGCGACTGGGCGATCATCGCGCCGCGGGTGTCGAACACGCCGCAGGCGAGGTCCTGCGACTCCCGCACCACCGTGCTGAAGGCCGTTCGCATCAGGGTCACCTGCTGCTCGTTGCAGACCGAGAGCAGGCGATTCCAGAGGATCTCGAGCTTGATCGGGTCGAGGCCGGACATGGGGCTCCGAAGCTGGCGCGGATCGATTCGGCGGTGACCGAAGCTACCGGATCGGGGCGTGAGCGGCCACACCCCCGCCGGCCGGACGGGCCGAGCCCCGAACGTCGCGGGGCGCGACGCTCTGGGCTCGATCGGTGTGGCCGGGATGCCTAACGCGCGCGCGGCGCCCGGTCCGCGGGCCGCCGCACGCGGTGCGTCAGATGGCGGAGGGAGGATCATGCAGGCCTTCTTCGCGTCCTGCTCGGCGTGGCTGACCAGCGGGTTGTCGAAGTTGACGAAGTCCACTCGGGACCCACAGGCGACGCCGCCGAGCGAGGTCAACGCCGCATGTGGCTCACGCCGAAAGCCAAGGGTCGAGACCCCGATGGTGAGCTGGGTGAGCTTGGGATTGCTTTCCACCGTGACGATGTCGCCGACCGTCCCGCCGACCTTGAGCTGGACGAGGTCGACGTTGTTGTCGATCGCGAGGGCTTCGATCCGATTGAGGGCGCCGAGGTCGAGGCTCGTCATCCCGGAGGTTCGGAACTGCCCGGCGATCATGGTGTGGAGGGCGGGGGCCGAGAAGCCGGGGATGCTGCCCTGGACCTTGATCGAGCCGACTTCCTGGAGCGCCGGGAGCGCAATCGGCTGGGTGAAGCTGCCCCCGATCTTGAGGGCGTCCAGGCAGGTCTTGGTCGCGATGTTCTGGACGCCGGCGTCGTCGCGCACGTCGGCGAAGGTGCCCGGGCAGCTGCTCGTCAGGGGAGGGGGCGGAGGCGGTGGCGGCGGCGGTGGCGGAGGCGGCGGTGTGCGCACCACCACGTCGCTGCCGCAGACGTCGCCGTAGGGCATCTCGTTGGCGAAGAGACACACGGTGATCAGGATCGACACGGTGCCCGACCCGGGAATCACCGTGTGGAGGAAGCGACCGACGTCGTCGGTGAGTCCGAGCGGCTGTGTGGTGTTGCTCGCGCCCGTCACCCGGAGGTCGTAGCTGAAGCGCCCGTTTCGGAGCAGCGGATCCGCTCCGAACTTGAGCCCCGAGAGCACGTCGAGGATCGCCGGCGAGCCGTTGGCCACCGGGTCAGGGAATTGCACCTGGCTCAGCACGACCTGAATGCAGAGCCCCGTCAGCACGCTGGCGCGGTCGAGCCCGTTGGCCTGAGTCGCGACCTGGAGGTCCTCCGCCACGGTCTGCCAGAAGAGCACGTTCGAGGCGAAGCTGATGTCGTCGCCCGCGAGGCATTCCTGGTTGTTGTCGGATACCGCCTGGAGCAGCTTCGGCAGGGCCGCGGCGCCGGCCTGCGCGCGCGCGGAGGCGAGGCCCGGAAAGGTCCCGGCGTCGGTGCCGAACGCGAGCTGCGTGCTCCGCCAGAAGCCGTACTCGGAGACCGCCCGGAGCAGCTGGATGTCGGTCGCGGCCGCCGAGAGCCCGGGGGCGATCACCGCCGTCATCCATTGCTGCATCACGGCGACCTCGGCATTGAGATCGCGGGGCGTGTTCTGCGCGAGGCCCACGAGCTGGTTGATGAAGTTCTGGCTGTTGGCCGAGGTCCCGCCGAAGCTGAGCACCGCGGCGATCTGGCCGATCGTGGCGAAGGCCGCGGCGGACCCGCTGAAATGTCGGATCGAGAGCCGGATCGCGCCGGAGGCGTCGACCGCCGGGCTCGCGAACACGGAGTCGGCGTCGCCCTCGAAGCCCAACCCGATGAGCCGGAGCGAGGGATCCTGGTTGGCCGGGGCCTCGATCACGAGCGCCGCGGGCTTCGCGAACACGAGGCCCGACGGCTCGAGCGTGACGGCGCCGGCGAGCGCCGTCACGTCGAGCGCGCGGATGGCGCTGACGGGCGTGACGGTGATCGCGGTTCCCTTCGCAAGGGCGCCCGGCGGCACCGTGAAGGTGTAGGTAACGCCCGTCGAGGAGGTCGCCACCAACGTGCCGCCGTCGACGCCGATCGTGGCCGATGCGCTCCGACCCGCTTCCTCGACCACGTTCTCGCCCGGCGCGAGCACTGTGATCTGGGCGGAGCCGCTCACCCCGTCGACCGTGGCGCTCACCGAGGTCGAGCCTTCGCCAACGGCGGTGACCAGGCCGGCGGCGCTGACCGTGACGACCGCCGAGTTGCCCGAGCTCCAGCTCGCCGTCCTGCCGGTACCGGGATCGCCGCCGGCCGTTCGGGGGGTGGCCGCGAGCGCCGTCGTGCGGCCGATGGTCAGCACTGCCTGGCCGGGCGTCACCTGGACCGCCGCGACTACCGGGGTCGCCGGTGGTGGCGGAGGGGGAGGAGGCGCTGGCGGCTCTGGACTGGTCCAGCCGTCCGGGCCCGAGCCGCAGCCAATCAGGAGCGCCAGGGTCGCCGCTGTCAGGAATCTCATCGTGTCGTCTCCGGTCCGAGGGTGGAGGCCTCGCCCCAATGGCCGATCAGCTGGCCGAGCTCCGCCGCCGATTCGAACGGCACCCGATTGCCGTTCCTGAGGTCCTCGATCACTCCGCGCACTCGCACGCCCCCCGCTTCCGAATCGGTCCTGGCCTGCACCACGAAGGAGCCGTATCGGGTAGCGGGTCGTTCGTCGCCGGTCATGGGGTCCTCTCACGTTGACTCGAGCCGACGGGCGCGGCGCGGGTTTGCGCGGCCAAGATCGGGGTGGGGTGCCAAGCACCCGTCACAGGCGTGTCAAACGGATGAGCAGGACCGACTTGCGACGGCTGGAGGCGCTCGTCTCCGGAGGCTTCGCGGGTCGGAGGAGGGGAGCGCGCTCCGATCCCGTCGAGCCCGAAACGGCGAGGGTCGAGGCCGTCTTGCGTCTCCGAAGTCCGGCGCGCAACTTCCCGTCGGGCAGCCACCCTCCGGTTGCATCCGGTTCGAAACGGTCAGCGAACAGAGACTCGCGTCGATGCTCCTCGCTCGCGTGCTGGGCCCGGTTGAGCTTCGGCTGGGGGACGAGCCGTCGAGTGTCGGGCGCCGGAAGCTCCTTGGGCTGCTCGTCTTTCTGGCGCGCCGCGAGGGGCGGGCGACCGAGCGGGCGCAGCTGGTCGAGCTGCTCTGGCCGACCTTCGACGAGGCCCGCGGACGGCAGTCGCTCCGGCAGGCGCTTTCCGACCTCCGCGTCATCGTGGGCGACGCTCTCGAGACCGAGCCGCTGGTACGGCTCGATCCCGCCGTCGTGCGCCTCGACCTCGACGATTGGATGGCGGCGCTAGATCGGGGCGACGCCGAGACCGCGCTTGCGCTCTGGCGTGGGGAGTTTCTGGCCGGACTCGACGATCTGGGCGGGGAAGCGTGGCGCGACTGGCTCGAGGGCGAGCGCGCCGGGGTCGGGGCGACGCTCGTCGCCGGTGTGGAGCAGCTCGCCGCCGCCGCGGCCCTTCGAGGCGACTGGCCCTTGCTGATTCGGCTGGCCGATCGGTGGCGCGAAGCCGAGCCCCTCGACCCGCGGGCCTGGACTCGCGCCATCGAGGGCCTCGTCAACCTCGGGCGAACGGCGGAGGCGGCGGGGCGCCGCGCGGAAGCGGCTCGCGTGCTCGGGGCCGAGGGCGTCGAGCTTCCGGAGGCTGTCAGCGCCGAGACGCCGCCGATCGCGCGGGCCGGACACCCGCTCGACCCGCGCGGCGTGCTCACCCCGGAGTTGGTCGGTCGCGGCCCGGAGCTCGAGCGGCTGCTCTGGATCTGGTCCGCCGTCGAAACCGGCGCCGGTCGCGCGGTCTTCGTCATCGGCCCATCGGGGTCGGGGAAGAGCCGACTCTGTCGCGAGCTTGCGGCGCGGGTCGGGGAGCGCTCGACCGGACGAATCATCGAAGTGACCGGGACGCCGGGAGCGACCATTCGCCGGCTGCTGGTGCAGCTTTCTCGCGAGCCGGGGCTGGCCGGCGCCTCGCCGGAGCGCTTGGCGCGACTGGCCACGCTCGCGCCCGAGCTCGCCGAGCGATTCCCCTCGCTGCCGCCGGGCGGCAGGCCGTCGGCGGACGATCTGGCGGAGGCGGTGGCGGCCGTGGGCGCGGAGCGGGCCTTGCTCGTGACGGTCGACGACCTGGAGGCGGCCGGGGCCGAGGACCTGGCCTACCTGCTCGGCCTGGCCGTGGCGGCTCCCCGCTCGGTGCTGCTGATGCTCTCGGGAGACGTCCGACAGGACCCGGTCCCGGCCGAGGGCGGCCCGCCTAACGTCGAGACGATCCGACTGCTGCCACTCGATCGCGGGGCCGCCCGCGCGCTCCTCGCCTCGTTGGGCCCGTTCGATCCGGCGGTGATCGATCCGCTGGCCGAGCGGCTGCTGGTCGAGTCCGACGCCAACCCGGGCGCGATGGTCGAGCAGGTCCGCGCCCTGGCCGAGTCCGGGGCGGTCGCGGTGGATCCCGCCGGGCGGTGGATCCTGACGAGGCCCTTGCCGGAGCTGGTGCTGCCGCTCCCCGCCGCGGTTCGGGATCGGACCCGGGTTCGGCTCGAGCGACTCCACCCCGCCACGCGGCGGCTGCTCGAAGCCGCGGCGGTGCTCGCGCCGGAGGTCGACCCGGCGCTGCTGGAGCGGATGATGGGCCTGGACGACGCGCGCTTCGAGCGCGCGCTGACCGGCGCGCTGGCGGAGCGTTTCCTGCGCGAGTCGGTGGCCGGCGGGCAGAGGCTCGAGTTCGGGAGCGAGAGCGTCCGTCGGGCGGTATCCGATCTGATGGCGCCGAGCCGGCGGCGCGAATGGCATCGAGCGGCGGCCAAGGCGCTCGGCAGAGAGCGGGGGCGGCCGGGCGCGCGAACCAGGCTCGCCGAGCACCGGGCCGCCGCGGGGGATCGGTCGCGACGCTGGATCGCGGGGCTCGCGGCGGCGTTGCTGCTCGGCACGATCGCGGCGCTTCGGCTGGTGCCTGGGGCGCCGCTCCATCCGGGGCGCGGGGTGCCGGCGGGCGCCCAGGTGTTGCTCGCGGATCTCGATGACGCGACCGGCGAGCCGTCGTTAGGCGCGGCCATCGACGCCGCGGCCACCGTCGGTCTGCAGCAGTCCCGCCACGTGGTGCTCTACCCTCGCTCCCGGGTGCGCGAGGTGCTTCGCCGGATGCGCCGGCCGGACACCGTGCCCGGGCTCGACGAGCCGCTGGCCCGGGAGATCGCGGAGCGGGAGAACCTCGCCGCCGTGGTGGCGCTCGCCCTCGCGCCCCTCGACTCGTCCTTCCTGCTCACGGGGCGCGTGGTCGAGCCGCGGAGCGGTCGGCTGTTGGGCGCCGGCCGGCGCCTGGCCCGCAGCCGGGAGCACCTGGTGGTCGCCGTCGACGAGCTGCTCGAAGAGCTACGTCACGCGATGGGCGAGTCGGCCGACAGCCTGCGCGCCAACCGGGTGCCGCTGCCCCAGGTCACCACGGCCTCCCTCGACGCGCTGCGGGCTTATGCGGCGGGTCGCGCCGCGGCGGCCCGCGGGGACGGCGTGCTGGCGGTCCAGAGCTGGGAGCGGGCCCTGGCCCTGGATTCGGCCTTCGCCCTCGCGGCGGGGGCGCTGGCGGGATGGCACTTCGGTCAGCTCGACCGGCCGCGGGGCGAGTGGTATCTCGGGCGGGCGCTGGCACATCAGGAACGGCTCAGCCCGCGCGAGCGGCTCTCGCTCGAAGCGGCGAGCGCCCGATACCGCGGCGACTGGCGAAGGTCGGTCGCCATCGAGCGCCAGCTGGCTGCGTCCTTCCCGGAACCGGCGATCTGGCACAGCATCGGGACCACCCTGATGCGCAACAACCAGTGCGGCGAGGCCCTGCCGGCGCTCGAGCGGGCCGTCAGTCTCGACCCGATGCTGGCGAGCAGCTGGGTCAACGTCGCGACCTGCGAGCAGCTGCTCGACCAGCCGCTGCGGGCGCTGGAGGCCTACCATCGAGCCGAGGCCGTCGACTCGACGATCCTTCATGCCACCAACCTGAACCACGAAGTGGGCCGCTTGCTGGTCCGGCTCGACCGACGGCGCGAAGCCGACTCCGTCTTTCGACTGCGGCTCGGCCAGCCCCATCCCCTGGAGCGGGCCGGTGCGCTGCGCTCCCTCGCCTACCTCGCGCTCGAAGGGGCCCGACCGGAGCAGGCGGTCGAGCACCTGCGCGCGGCGATCGAGGCGCTCCGCGAGGATCCGGCCTCGCTCACCAGCATCCGCAATCGGGCGATTCTCGCGGAGGCGCTCTTCGCGGCAGGCGACAGGGCGGCCGCGCGAGCCGAAGCCGACAGCGCGGCGGCGGCGCTGCTCGCCAAGCCGCAGGGGCCGGTCTTCTACTTCTTCACCGGCGCGGCGTGTCTTCGCGCCGGCCTGGTCGACCGAGCGGAGGCGCTGCTCAGGGCGGCGGAATCACAGAGCTATCGGACCAGCGAAGAGGACCTCTCGGCGACCCGGCTGCTCCGGGCGCGTCTGCTGCTCGCTCGCGGCCGGGCGGCGGAGGCGACACGGGAAGCGCGGGGATCGAGCTACTACGACCACGAAGCGTTCCGCCTCGGCATCCTCGCGGACGCCCACCGCCTCATGGGTCAGGCGGACTCCGCGGCGGCGGTGACGCGACGTCTCGCGGACGGCTTCTATTTCGGGTGGGAAGCCCAGCACGAGTGGCTTCGGGCGCGCGAGGCGAGGTGACCCTCAGCTGCGGGTCACGACGATGCTGTCGTAGTCGTCCTCCGGGCGGACCAGCACCGCGACCTGGTCGCCGACCCGCCAGCGGCTCGTGATCCACGGCTGGACCTCGTCGAACCCCCGATGGAGCCGATCCTCGAAGGTGAACTCGTAGTCGACGCGGGTGAGCTTGCCGCCCATGCCGAACTCGACCGGCTCGAGCGCCTGGATCCGAGCCACGGCCGGCTGCCCGTGCGCGAGGAATTCGAGGGTGCGGACGCGCCGCTTCTTGGCGGCGCTCAGGTAGATGCCGGGCAGGATCCCGATCGTGAGCACCGACGCGAAGGCGACGACGGCCAGACCGACCGGGTTGAACTCGGAGGTCGGCCGTCGCGTCGGGTCCATCAGCTCGAGCGCCGACCCCGCGATCCGCCGGGCGTGCTCCCGCATCGCCCGGTCGACTGGACGCGGCGCCGCGGGCCAGGCCGCGACGAGGCCGATCGTGGTCGGCGTCGCCACCGGTAGCAGGGCCGGCGAGCGATTGGCCGGCTCGGTCTCGAAGATGGCGCGGCGAGCCTCCTGGGCCGAGCGGAAGCGCTCTTCTGGCGCCGCGCGGAGCATTCGGGTCAGCAGTCCGCCGAGGGGCTCGCCGACCGGAAGGTCGGCCGGCACCTCGACCTGTCCGCCCGCGCCGAGGAAGGCGCCCGGCGGCTTCCCGGTGACGAGGTGGAGGAACGTCGCCCCGACGGCGAAGAGATCGCTCGCGGGCGAGGCCTGTCCGAGATACTGCTCGTACGGCATGTAGCCGTAGGTGCCGGCCACGGTCGAGCCCGGGCTGTCGGGCGCCTCGTAGCTGGTGCGCACCGAGCCGAAGTCGACCAGACAGAGCTCTCCGCTCGGCCGGCGAATCAGGTTGGACGGCTTGATGTCCCGGTGGAGCACCGGCGGCACCCTGGTGTGGAGGTACTCGAGCGTGGCGAGGAGGTCGGCCAGGAGCTGGAGCACGTCGGCGCGGTCGAGCGGCGCGCCCCGCTCGATCAACGTGGCGAGCGACTCGCCGTCGACGAACTCCATCGCGAGGAAGGGCACCAGCCGGTCGCCGGCCGGCGCCCGCCCGGCCTCGACGAACTCGGGGATCGCGGGGTGGCGGATCGTGGCGAGCACGGTCCCCTCCCGCTCGAACAGCTCGCGCGCCTTCCAGTCGGCCTCGTCGGAGAGAACCTTGAGCGCGACGGATCGGCCCGCCTCGTCCTCGGCGAGGAAGGTCTCGCCGAAGCCGCCTCGCCCCAGTCGGCGCACCAGGCGGTAGCGGCCGATCGGCTCGCCAGGGCCCGCCATCACTCGAGACCGGAGGTTGGCGTCCTCATGGCAGGTGGACCACGAGGTTGCCATTCTGGTCGGCACGCACCCGCGCGTCCGGGCCGACGATCAGGGTGGACTCCCGCTCCTCCACGATCGCGGGCCCGAGGAGCTCCGCGCCGGCGCCGAGTCGATAGCGGTCGTAGACCGGAGTGTCGAGGAAGCGCTCCGCCTCGGGGAAATAGGCCGGCCGCGAGCCCTTGCGCGCCTCGGTCGGCTTGCCCGACGGCGCCTCGAGCTCGAGATGGACCTCGGGGCGAGGTCCGCTCGCCACCAGCCGCCAGTTCACGATCTCGATCCCGACCGGGGGGCCGAGTCGGCCGTAGAGCGTCTCGTAGGTCGCCTCGAACGCGGAGCGGAGCTGGTCCTCGCGGCCTTCGAGCACCGCGTCGCTCACCGCCACTCGGATCTCGTGCCCCTGCCCGACGTAGCGCATGTCCGCTTCGCGGGTGATGGCGACCTCCCCGGCCGCGACGCCCGAGCGCTCGAGCAGGGCGCGTCCCTCGGCCGCCATCTCGGCGAACAGCTCGCGGGCCCGAGCCCAATCCAACCCCGCGAGCGCCGCCCGCCAGGAGCGGACGAAGTCGAAGGCCAGCGGCGCGGCCAGGAAGCCGAGGCTGCTGATCACCCCGGCGCCGAGCGGCACGATCAGCTCGCGGGCGCCGAGGGCCTGGGTGATCCGGTACGCGTGGACCGGGCCCGCGCCGCCGAACGCGAAGACCGGCAGCCGCTCCGGATCCTTGCCCCGCTCGAGCACGTGGACCCGCGCGGCGTTGGCCATGCTCTCGTTGACCACCTGATGGATGCCCCAGGCCGCTTCCTCCACCGTCATCCCCAACGGCTCGGCAATCCGGCTCGCGATCGCGCGGCGGGCGCCCTCCAGGTCGAGCGACATCCGCCCGCCCAGGAAGAAGCCGGGATCCAGGTAGCCCAGGACCAGGTCGGCGTCGGTCACGGTGGGCTCGGTGCCGCCCCGGCCGTAGCAGACCGGCCCCGGGTCGGCGCCCGAGGAATCGGGGCCCACCTTGAGCAGGCCGAGCGAGTCGACCCGCGCGATCGAGCCGCCGCCCGCGCCGATCTCCACCATCTCGATCACGGGGATCTTGGCCGGGAGGCCGGAGCCCTTGCGGAAGCGATAGACCCGGTCGAACTCGAACTCGTGGCTCGAGAGCGGGGTGCCGTCTTCGATCACGGCGAACTTGGCGGTGGTGCCGCCCATGTCGAAGGAGACCAGGTCGGGGCGCTCGGCGAGCTTGCCGAGGTGCGCCGCGGCGAGCGCGCCCGCCGCGGGCCCGGACTCCAGGAGCCGGATCGGGAAGGCGATCGCGGTCTCGAAGGTGGCGATCGCCCCGCTCGAGAGCATCATGAAGAGGTGGCCGTCGAAGCCGAGCCGAGCGAGCCGGTTCTCGAGCTCGCGGAGATAGCGCTCCACCCGGGCCTGGACGTAGACGTTGGCGATCGTGGTGCTGGTCCGCTCGAACTCGCGGATCTCGGGCGAGACGTCCGAGGAGAGCGAGATCCGCATCCTGGGCGCCACCCGCCGGATCGCCTCGCGAGCGGCCTGCTCGCCCGCGGGGTTGGCGAAGCTGTTGAGGAAGGAGACCGCGATCGCCTCGACCCCGGCCTCGACCAGCTCGCGGGTGAGCCGCTCGACGAACTCGGCGTCGAGCGGCTCGATCACGCCGCCGTCCGCCCCGGTCCGCTCCGGCACGTCGAAGCGGAGATGCCGGGGCACCAGCGTGCGGGGCGGCTCGATCGAGATATCGTAGAGATCGTAGCGGGCTTCCTTGCCGATCTCGACGGCGTCGCGGAATCCGCGGGTCGCGAGCAACGCCGTCAGGTCACCCTTGCGCTCGATGATCGCGTTGGTGACCAGGGTGGTGCCGTGCACCACGGTGTCCACGTCGCCCGCCGCGCGAGAGGCGCTCGCAAGCGCGCTACTCAACACGGTCTCGACCGCCTGCGACGGATCGTCGGGGGTGGTGAGCACCTTGCCGATGGTGAAGGCGCCGGTGCGATCGTCGATCAGGATCAGGTCGGTGAAGGTCCCGCCGATGTCCACACCGACCCGACACGGCTTCCCGGGTGCGTCCACTCCCGCCCTTTCGTGATTGGTCCACCGCCGGAGGTCGGCGGTGCAGCCAATCTTATCAGGAGGGCGGGGATGGAGCGAGCCGCTCTAACGGGGGGGCGCTCACCTCCGCTCAGCTCCAGGGTCCGGGAACCCGGACACGGGAAAGGTCTCCACCTGCGGCGAGCGCTGCTGCACCAGCACGCCGCCGTCCACCGCGAGACAGGCCCCGGTGATGTAGCGGGCGTCGTCGGTGGCCAGGAACACGGTCGGGCCGGCCAGATCCTCGGCCGAGCCCAGTCGGCCGAGCGGGACCACCTCGCCGCGGCGGACGGCCTCTTCGTCGCTGATGTCGTAGGTGCGGATCAGGCCGGGGACGATGGCGTTGACCCGAACGCCGTAGGGCGCCAGGTCGAGGGCCATCGCGCGGGTCATCGCCTCGATTCCGCCCTTGGCCGCGTCGTAGGCCACGTTGCCGCGGTGCGCCTTGGTGGCCCCTCCGCTCGACATGCTGATGATCACGCCGGTCCGGGCGCGGGCCATGATGTGGGCGGCCCGATGGGCGCAGAGGAAGGCGCCCTTGAGGTTGGTGCCGACGACCCGATCCCACCAGGCCTCGTCTCCCTCGAGCAGGTGGCAGGCGGAGTCGATGTCGGCGGCGTTGTTGACCAGCACGTCCACGGTGCCGAAGCGGTCGAGGGTCAGGTCGAACATCCGGTCGATCTGGTCCTTCTTCGAGACGTCCGCGGTGACGGGGATGGCGCGCCCACCGATCCCGCCGGCCACTTCGGCCGCGCGGGCCTCGACCAGGTCGTTGACCACCACCTTGGCGCCCTCGGCCGCGAACCGCTCGGCGACCGCGCGTCCGATCCCGTGGCCCGCGCCGGTCACGATCACCACCTTGTCCTCCACTCGCCCCATGCCGGTCCGCTCCTTTGGTGATATTATGGGTCTCTCGTCGTCCGGTCTCGGAGTCACCGTGCAATCATATCAGCTTTTCGTCGACGGCCGCGAGCGCCCGCCCGCGTCGGGCGAGTTCTTCGACAGCTTCGATCCGTTCACCGGGGAGCCCTGGGCGCGGATCGCGCAGGCGGGCGCGGACGACGTCGACGCCGCGGTCCAGGCCGCGCACCGGGCCTTCTCGTCCGGGCCCTGGGCCGCCGCCACCCCGTCGGAGCGGGGCCGGCTGCTCCACCGCGTGGGCGAGCTGATCGCCCGCGACGCCAAGCGCCTCGCCGCCACCGAGGTGCGCGACAACGGCAAGCTGATCGCGGAGATGCAGGGGCAGCTCAACTACATCCCGAACTGGTACTACTACTTCGGCGGCCTGGCCGACAAGATCGAAGGCCGGGTCATCCCGCTCGACAAGAAGGGCTACTTCAACTTCACCCGCCGGGAGCCGCTTGGCGTGGTGGGCGTGATCACGCCCTGGAACTCGCCGCTCCTGCTCGCGTCCTGGAAGCTGGCCCCCGCGCTCGCCGCCGGCTGCACGGTGGTGATCAAGCCCTCGGAGTTCACCTCGGCCTCGACGCTCGAGTTCGTGCGGCTCTTCGAGGAAGCCGGCTTCCCGCCGGGCGTGGTGAACGTGGTGACCGGTTTCGGCAAGGACGTCGGTGCGGCGCTGGTGGAGCATCCGCTGGTGGCCAAGATCAGCTTTACCGGCTCGGACGCCACCGGGCGCGCCATCGGCCAGCTCGCGGCGAAGCACCTGAAGCGGGTCAGTCTCGAGCTGGGTGGCAAGTCGCCCAACGTGGTGTTCGCGGACGCCGATCTCGACGACGCGGTGAACGGCGCCGTCTCTGGGATCTTCGCGGCCACCGGCCAGACCTGCATCGCCGGATCGCGGCTCCTGCTCGAGCGCCGGGTCCACGACGCCTTCGTTGAGAAGCTCCTGGGCCTCGCCCGCACGGCGAAGATGGGCAACCCGATGGATCCCGGGACCCAGGTCGGCCCGGTCACCACCCAGCCCCAGTACCAGAAGGTCCTGAGCTACATCGAGATCGCCAAGTCCGAGGGCGCCGAGCTGCTGCTGGGCGGCGGGCCCGCGTCGCGGCCCGAGTGCGGCACCGGCTGGTTCGTCGAGCCCACCGTCTTCGGCGCCGTCGAGAACTCGATGCGGATCGCGCAGGAGGAGGTCTTCGGCCCGGTGCTCTCGGTGATCCCCTTCGACGACGAAGAGGAGGCGGTGGCGATCGCCAACGACACCCGCTTCGGGCTCGGCGCCGGGATCTGGACCCGCGACATCGGCCGCGCCCATCGGGTGGCCGAGCGGATTCGGGCCGGGACGGTGTGGGTCAACTGCTATCGGGCGGTGAGCTTCATGTCGCCGTTCGGCGGCTTCAAGGACTCGGGCCACGGCCGGGAGAACGGGATCGAGGCGGTCGACGAGTATCTCGCCACCAAGAGCGTCTGGATCAACACCGGCGTCAAGACGGCCAACCCGTTCGTGATGCGATGAGCCCGGGCGGCGATGGGTGGCCGAGCGCGGCCTACCAGACCCTCAAGGCGGCCGGGGTGCGCCAGGTGGCCTTCGTGCCCGACGCCGGCCTGACCGAGCTGATCCGCCGGTGCGAGGAGGACCGGGAGATCCGCGCGGTCTCGCTCACCACCGAGGAAGAGGGCGTGGCGATGCTGGCCGGCGCCTGGCTCGGCGGTCAGCGCGGGGTGCTGCTGATGCAGTCGAGCGGGGTGGGGAACTGCGTCAACATGCTGGCGCTCAACCAGGAGTGCCGGATCCCGCTGCTCGCGCTGATCACGATGCGCGGCACCTACGGCGAAGGGAATCCGTGGCAGGTGCCGATGGGGCAGGCCGCCGGTCGGGCGCTCGCGCTCGCGGGCGTGATCGTGCACGAGGTCGGTCGCGCGGACGAGGTGGGGCCGACGCTCGCCGCCGCCGCGCGCCTCGCGTTCGACTCGCGCCGCGCCGCCGCGGTCCTGGTCGATCAGCGGGTGATCGGCTCGAAGGCCTTCGCCCGATGAGTGGGGCCGGGCTCGACCGCCGTGAGGCGGTGCGCCGGCTGCTCCGCGATCGCGGCGACGCGCTGGTGGTGACGGGTCTCGGCAATCCCACCTGGGACGTGGCGGCCGCGGGCGACACCCCGCTCAACTTCTACCTCTGGGGCGCGATGGGCGGAGCCGCCATGCTCGGTCTGGGCCTCGCCCTGGCCCAGCCCGACCGGCGGGTGGTGGTGGTGACCGGCGACGGCGAGCTCCTGATGGGGCTCGGCTCCCTGGCCACGACCGGCGTCGAGCGACCGCGCAACCTGGCCGTCGTGGTGCTGGACAACGCCCGCTACGGCGAGACCGGGATGCAGGAGTCGCACACGGCGCGGGGCGTCGACCTGGCGGGGGTCGCCAGCGCGGCCGGCTTCGCCGACGTGGCGCGGGTTCGGACGCCCGAGGAGCTGGACGCGCTGGCCGACCGGTTGTTCGGCGACGGGCTCCTGTTCGCCGCGGTGTCGGTCAGCGCGTCGCCGACCAAGCCGGAGCTGCCGGCCCGCGACGGCACCCACCTGCGGGCGCGGTTCCGTGAGGCGCTCCTGGGCTCCGATGAGCTTGGCTGAGCCGGCTGTGATGTTCGCGTGCAGCGGGCGGCGGAGCCCCAGGTGAGCGCCGAGCTCGCCGCGCTGCGTGACTGGATCGGCCGGCGGACCGAGCAGGTCGACTCGGTCACGGCCGCGCCGATCGGGCTCCTGGCCGACACGCTCGACCGCGACGATCCGCCGCCGGCGCCCGGCGATCCGGTCCCGCCGCTCTGGCACTGGCTCTATCACCTGCCCAGACATCGCGCTGCCGACCTCGGTCCGGACGGCCACGCGGCGCGCGGGGCGTTCCTGCCGCCGGTGCCGCTGCCGAGACGGATGTGGGCGGGAAGCCGCTTCGACTTCCATCGGCCGCTCCGAATCGGCGAGGAGGTGCGGAAGGCCTCGATCATCGCCGACGTCCGCGAGAAGGCGGGGCGGAGCGGACCCTTGGTCTTCGTCACCGTGCGTCACGAGCTCGGGCCGGCCGGCGATCCGGCGATCGTCGAGGAGCAGGACCTGGTCTATCGCGCCGCCTCCGTCCCGGGCGGGTCGCTGGCGGCAGGCAGCGGGCCGGCCGCCCCGACCGACGCGGAGTTCTCCCGCACGATCCGACCCGACGAGGTGCTCCTCTTCCGCTACTCGGCGCTCACCTTCAACGGCCACCGGATCCACTACGACTGGCGCTACGTGACCGAGGTCGAGGGCTATCCCGGGCTGATCGTGCACGGTCCGCTCCTCGCCACGCTGCTGCTCGACCTGCTCCGGCGCGAGCGCCCGGGGGGCGTGGTGACCCGGTTCGCCTTTCGGGCGGTGAGCCCGCACTTCCTGGGCGCCGACCTCACGGTGGCGGGCCGTTGGACCGACGGCGGCGCCGCGCTCTGGGCGAGCGCCGCGGACGGGCGGCTCGCCATGGACGCCGAGGCTACGTTACGCTGATGCGCACCGTCCCGACCGAGCCATGACCACGATCGGCCCCAACGACCATCCCGAGATCCGCGAGGGGGTCCGCAAGCTCTGCGCGGACTTCCCGGACGAGTACTTCCGGCGCATGGACGACGAACGCGCCTATCCGGAAGCCTTCGTCGAAGCGCTCACCCGGGCCGGCTGGCTCGCGGCCCTGATTCCCGAGGAGTACGGCGGGGGCGGGCTCTCCCTCACCGAAGCGTCGGTGATCCTCGAGGAGATCAACCGCGCGGGCGGCAACTCGGGCGCCTGCCACGGGCAGATGTACAACATGGGCACCGTGCTCCGGCACGGCTCCGAGGAGCAGAAGCGCCGCTACCTGCCGCAGATCGCGGCGGGGGAGCTCCGGATGCAGTCGATGGCCGTGACCGAGCCCACCACCGGCACCGACACCACCAAGCTCAAGACCGTGGCGGTGCGGAAGGGCGATCGCTACGTGGTCAGCGGGCAGAAGGTCTGGGTCTCGCGGGTTCAGCATTCCGACCTGCTGGTGCTCCTCGTGCGGACCACGCCCGTCGAGCGGGTCCGCAAGAAGTCCGAGGGGATGTCGGTGCTGCTGGTCGATCTGGCCGACGCGATCCACCAGGGCCTCACGGTGCGGCCGATCCGGAACATGGTGAACCACGAGACCAACGAGCTCTTCTTCGATCAGATCGAGGTGCCGGCCGAGAACCTGGTGGGCGAGGAGGGGCGGGGCTTCAGGTACCTGCTCGACGGCTTGAACGCCGAGCGGGCGCTGATCGCGGCGGAGTGCATCGGCGATGCCTACTGGTTCATCGAGCGGGCGGTGCGGTACAGCGGCGAGCGAGTGGTGTTCGACCGGCCGATCGGGCAGAACCAGGGTGTGCAGTTCCCGCTCGCCCGGGCGTACGTCAACACCGAGGCCGCGAACCTGATGCGCTACAAGGCGTGCGCGCTGTTCGACGCGGGCGAGCCCTGCGGCGCCGAGGCCAACATGGCCAAGCTGCTCGCGGCGGACGCCTCCTGGGAAGCGGCCAACGCCTGTCTCCAGTTCCACGGCGGCTTCGGCTTCGCGGCGGAGTACGACGTCGAGCGGAAGTTCCGCGAGACCCGCCTCTACCAGGTGGCGCCGATCTCGACCAACCTGATCCTCTCCTACGTGGGCGAGCACGTGCTCGGCCTGCCCCGCTCGTTCTGACCGTGCGGCCGCTCGACGGCATCACGGTCGTGTCGCTGGAGCATGCGCTCTCGGCGCCGTACTGCACCAGACAGCTGGCCGACCTGGGCGCCCGGGTGATCAAGGTCGAGCGGCCGGGCGTGGGCGACTTCGCTCGGAGCTACGATACCCGCGCTCGCGGCTTGAGCTCCTACTTCGTCTGGTGCAACCGGTCGAAGGAGAGCCTGACCCTCGACCTCAAGCATCCCAAGGCCCTGGCGATCCTGAACCAGCTGCTCGATCGGGCGGACGTCTTCGTCCAGAACCTCGCTCCGGGCGCGGCGGACCGCCTGGGGCTCGGGTATTCGACGCTCGCGGCCCGGAATGAACGCCTCGTGGTCTGCGACATCTCCGGCTACGGGTCCGACGGCCCCTATCGCGACCGCAAGGCGTACGACCTCCTGATCCAGAGCGAGTCCGGCTTCGTCTCGGTGACCGGCACGGCGGAGCAGCCGGTCAAGGCGGGCGCGTCGATCGCCGACGTCGCGGCCGGCACCAACGCGACCACCAGCATTCTCGCCGCCCTGCTCGAGCGGGAGCGGACCGGGCGCGGCACCCGGATCGAGATCGCGATGCTGGAGAGCATGGTCGAGTGGATGGCGCAGCCGCTCTACTACGCCACCGACGGCGCCCCGTCGGCCGCGCGGAGCGGCGCGTCCCACGCCTCGATCAGCCCCTACGGTCCCTTCGAGGCGGGCGACGGGCGGGTGGTGATGCTCGGGCTCCAGAACGAGCGCGAGTGGGCGGCCTTCTGCGGCCGCGTGCTCGAGCGGGCGGAGCTCGCCGCCGATCCGCGCTTCGATCGCAACGAGCGCCGCGTGGCCAACCGCGCGGAGCTGGACCAGATCATCCGCGAGTGCTTCGCGCCGCTCACCGGCGACGAGGTCGTGACCCGACTCGATCGCGCCGGAATCGCCAACGCCCGGGTCAACACCGTCGCGGACGTCTGGGCTCATCCGCAGCTCGCGGCCCGCGGCCGCTGGCGGGAGATCACGACCGAGGCGGGACCCTTGCCGGCGCTGCTCCCACCCGGGCTCCCGGCGGAGTGGGACCCGCGGATGGACCCGGTCCCGGCCCTCGGGGAGCACACCGATCCGATCCTCGCCTCCCTCGGGCTCTCCAGCGAGGCCATCGCCGAGCTCCGGAGCGCGGGCGCCGTCTAGCGATGAGCGATCGACCGACCGAGACCCTCGCGCGCTTCGCGGCGGAGCTCAGGTTCGACGGGATCCCGGCACCGGTGGTGAGCCGGGCCCAGGAGCTCGCGGCCGACTGGGTCGGCTCGGCGCTGGCGGGTCGCGGGTCGCACCAGGTGCGGGCCTTCGAGCGCTTCGCCCGGGCGATGGGACCGTCGTCGGGGCCGGCCGAGCTGCTCACCAGCCGCGAGGGGTCGAGCCCGCTCTTTGCGGCCCTCGTGAACGCGGCCGCGTCCCACGTCGTGGAGCAGGACGACGTCCACAACGGCTCGGTCTTCCACCCGGGCACCGTGGTGTTTCCACCGGCGCTCGCCACGGCCCAGGCGCTCGGCCGCTCGGGGCGCGAGCTGATCGCCGCGGTGGTGGCGGGCTACGAGGTCGGAATCAGGGTGGGCGAGTTCCTCGGCAGGAGCCACTATCGCGTCTTCCACACGACCGGCACGGCAGGCACCGTTGCGGCGGCCGCCGCGGTCGGCTCGCTCCTCCGGCTCGACTCGGGCACGATGCTCCATGCCTTCGGCTCCGCCGGGACCCAGGCGGCCGGCCTCTGGGAGTTTCTCCGGGACGCGGCCGACTCGAAGCAGCTCCACACGGCGAAGGCCGCCGCCGACGGCCTGCTCGCGGCCGAGCTCGCGGCGAGCGGCCTGACCGGAGCCAGTCGGATCCTCGAGGGCGAGAAGGGGCTGGCCGCCGGCACCTCGCGAGACGCCGATCCGGCCAGGCTGACCGACCGGCTGGGCCAGCGCTGGGCCACCGCGGAGACCTCGTTCAAGCACCACGCGTCCTGCCGGCACGCCCATCCCGCGGCCGACGCGCTGGCCCAGGTGATCCAGCGCGATGGGCTGTCCACGGATCGGATCGCCGGCGTCGAGTGTCGAGTCCACCAGGGCGCGCTCGAGGTGCTCGGCGACGTGGGCGAGCCGCGCACCGTGCACCAGGCCAAGTTCTCGATGGGCACCGTGCTCGGGATGATCGCCGTGTTCGGCCGGGCGGGCGTGGCCGAGTTCGACGCCCACTTCTCGGATCCGCGGGTGGCGGCCTTCCGCGACAGGGTGACGATGACGCTCGATCCCGAGGTCGACGCGGCTTACCCCGAGCGCTGGATCGGGAAGGTCACGGTCACGACGACCGACGGCCGGAGCCTCGTGGGCCGGGTCGACGATCCCAAGGGAGATCCCGGCAATCCGCTCACCCGGGCCGAGCTGGTCGACAAAGTCGAGCGGCTGGCGGCCTACCGCGAAGGGGCCCGACCCGACGAGGTTGCGAGCTTGCTCGAGACCATCTGGCGGCTTCCCGAGGTCGCCACCGTACCCCGACTGCTCGGAGCTCGTGGATGACGCGGATCGCCCGCACCCTGTTGTTCGTACCCGGCAACCGTCCGGAGCGCTTTCCCAAAGCGGTCGCCTCCGGGGCGCACGCGGTGATCATCGACCTGGAGGACGCGGTGCCGCCCGCCGAGCGGGACGCGGCGCGGGAGGCCGCGGCGGCGTGGCTCTCGATCAAGGGCAATCGGGCGATGCTGAGGGTGAACGGCGCCGCCACCGAATGGCATCGCCGGGACCTCGAGGCCGCCGGGGCGGCGGGCGTGACCGCCGTGGTGGTGCCCAAGGTCGAGCGGCTGGCCGAGCTCCACGCGGTCCGGCACGCGCTTCCGGCCGCGCCGATCCTGCCGATCGTCGAGACCGCGCACGGGATCCGGCTGCTCGACGAGATCGCCAGCTTCACCGGGGTGGCCCGCCTGGCCTTCGGCTCGCTGGATCTCGGGATCGACCTCGGGATCGGTGGGCTGGGCGCCGAGCTCGACTACTTCCGCTCCCGCGTCGTCCTGGCCTCCCGTCTGGCGGGGCTCGCGCCGCCGATCGGAGGCGTGGTCGCCGACTTCCGCGACGACGACGCGCTCCGCGCCGACACCGAGCGCGAGCGACGCTTCGGCTTCGGCGGGAAGCTCTGCATCCACCCGCGGCAGATCGAGGTGGTGCACGGCTGCTTCCGGCCCAAGCGCGACGAGGTGGCCTGGGCCAAGCGGGTGCTCGAGGCGTCCCGCAAGGCCCGCGGCCGGGCGGTGCAGCTCGACGGGCGGATGATCGACCGCCCGATCGTGATTCAGGCCGAGACCGTGCTCGCGGACGCCGGCCTGCCCGCCACCGGGAGGAAGTAGCTGGGGAAGGTGCCGGTCGAACCACCCGTCAGCATCGGGCAACCGCGAGCGGCTCCCTTGAGGACGCTCGGCGAACCTGATATTCTCGCAGCCCGGCAGTTGAGTGACGACGCGCAACGGAGGATGCACGATGACGATCCGGATCGGTGACGAGGCCCCCGACTTCACGGCCGAGACCACCATGGGGACGATCAACTTCCACGAGTGGATCGGGGATCAGTGGGCGATCCTCTTTTCCCACCCCAAGGACTTCACCCCGGTCTGTACCACCGAGTTGGGCTATCTGGCGAGCCTGAAGCCCGAGTTCGAGAAGCGGAACGCCAAGGTCATCGGTCTCAGCATCGATCCCGTGAGCGACCATCACCGCTGGATGGGAGACATCGAGCGGACTCAGGGTCACGCGGTCAATTACCCGCTGATCGGCGACGCCGACCTGGCGGTGGCGAAGCTGTACGACATGATCCACCCGAACGCGAGCGGCGGGAAGCGGACCGCGGTCGACAATCAGACCATCCGCGCGGTGTTCCTGATCGGCCCGGACAAGAAGGTCAAGGCGATGCTCACCTATCCGATGAGCTCCGGCCGGAACTTCGACGAAGTGCTGCGGCTGCTCGACTCGCTCCAGCTCACGGTCTCGGCCTCGGTGTCCACCCCGGTCAACTGGCGGCCGGGTGACGAGGTGGTGATTCCGCCGAGCATGTCCGAGGAGGACGCGAAGAAGAAGTACCCGCAGGGCTTCACCACCCACACGCCCTACCTGCGGACCGTCAAGCTCGGCTGAGTCGGGCGAACGACTTCCCGAAACGAGCGCGGGGGCCGGATTCCGGCCCCCGCGCTTCGTTGGCGCCACCCTCGGGCTACTCGGCCCGGAGCGCCTCGATCGGATCGACCCGCGCCGCGCGACGGGCAGGCACCCAGGTCGCGAGCAGAGCCACCGATCCGAGGATCAGCGGCACCGCGAAGAAGGTGACCGGATCGAGTCCGCTCCGACCCACCAGGAAGCCGCCGATCAGCCGGGCGGCCACCAGGGCGCCCACCATCCCGAACGCGGCGCCGATCCCGACCAGGGTCAGCCCCTCGCCGAGCAGCAGGCGCACGACGTTGGCGCCGGCCGCCCCGATCGCCACTCGGATCCCGATCTCCCGCCGGCGCTGCGCCACGGCGCTCGCCATCACCCCGTAGATCCCGATCGCGGCCAGCAGGAGGCCGATCGCCCCGAAGGCGCCGAGGGCGGTGCCCGCGAGCCGCGCCGGCAGGAGCACGGTGCCCAGCAGATTCTTCATCGTCCGGACGTCGGCCAGCGGCAGCGTCGGGTCGAGCGCGGCCACCTCGGCCCGGAGGGACGGAATCAGCGCGACCGGGTCGCCCTGGGTGCGGATGTGGATGTAGGTCCCGGCGGAGAAATACTGGGTCGCGGAGAGCCACATGTAGGCCGTCGGGTCCTCGCCGATGCTCCGATACTTGCCGGTGGGTACCACCCCGATCACCGTGTGCTCGCGCCCGCCGGCCCGCACCGTCCGGCCGATCGGGTCCTGGCCCGGCCAGAACCGGTCCACGAAACGCTGGTTGACCACCATCACCCGGGCCGCGGACGTGTCGTCGCGCTCGGTGAAGCCCCGACCGGCCAGGAAACGCATCTGCATCGCGTCGAAGAACCCGGGCGTGACCCGGTTCACCGAGATGCTCATCCCCTCGTTCTCGGCCGGCGTGTAGCCGGGGACCTCGACGCCCCAGTCGCTGTTCTGCACCCCGAGCTGCGGGTAGTCGGCGTAGCCGACCGCGGTCACGCCCGGCAGCGACTGCACCCGCTCCGTCAGGCGCCGGTAGAAGTCCTCGGTCCGGGGCCGGTCGTAGCCCTGGAGCGAGGGGTCGAGCTGGGCCACCAGCATGTTGTCCGGGTTGAAGCCCTTGTCGATGTTCGACGCGGCCTGGAGGTTCCGGAGAAAGAGGCCCGCCGAGACCAACAGCACGATCGAGAGCGCCATCTGGGCGATGACCAGGCCCCGCATCGCCTTGGCCTTGGACTGGCCGGCCGGGGTCTCACCCTTGAGCGCCGGGAGCACCGCTGGCCGGGTGGCCTGGAGCGCCGGCATCAGGCCGAATACCACACCCGTCAGCAGCGAGACCAGGCCGGTGAAGATCAGGACCTTGGGGCTCAAGGAGAGGTCCGGGCTCATGTCGAGGTCCATCGGGAGACTGACCCGATTGGCCATCCCGATCACCCACTCGGCCAGGAGCAGGCCGGCGGCGCCCGAGATCGTCGCCAGCAGGATGCTCTCCACCAGGAGCTGACGGATGATCACCAGGCGCCGGGCGCCGAGGCTCAGCCGCACCGCGATCTCCCGGGCCCGGTCGGTCGCCCGCGCGAGCAGCAGGTTGGCCACGTTGAGGCAGGCCACCAGGAGCAGCATCGCCACCACGGCCATCACGATCGAGGTGAGCCCGACGGTGGCCGAGTGGAACATCGGGTGGATCCCCACCTCGGCCTGGGGCACCACGGTGATCCCGCGATCCTCGTACTCGTCCGGATACTCCGACCGGAGCTCGGCCGTGAGCGCGTCCATCCGCTGCCGGGCCTGCTCGATGGTGACGCCCGGCAAGAGCCGCGCGGCGATGTTGGACGAGTTGTTGCCGCGGGACTCGAAGCGATCGTAGGAGGCGCCGGGCTCGATCTGATCGAGCTGCATCAGCGGCACGTAGTAGGTCGGGCTGATGATCGGCATCGAGCCCTTGAACTCCGGTGGGGTGACCCCCACGACGGTGTACTGCTGCCCGTTCACGATCACCGCCCGGCCCACGATCGCCGGGTCGCCGCCGAGCTTCTGCCAGCCCCGATGGCTCAGGACCAGCACCGGATGCGCGCCGCGACCGACGTCCTCGTCCGGCGCGAAGACCCGGCCCAGCATCGCGTCGACGCCGAGGACGCTGAAGTAGTTGGCCGAGGTCACGAAGCCCATCGCCCGCTCGGGCTTGCCGTCCACCGAGAGATTCACCATCGCGAACTGCCAGAGGCCCGCGTCGCTGAAGACGGCGCTCGAGCGGTCCCGCACGTCCCGGTAGTGCGGGATGGAGTCTGACCCGAAGGGCATCTCCGGCCCGGAGCGGTAGAGACTCACCAGCTCCCGGGATCCCGGGTGCCGGGGAGGGGCCTCAGGACCAGGGGGCGTTTGATCGCCGAAAAAACGTCGCGGTATTGAGCTTCGATGCCGAGGGCCAGCGTGGCCACGACCAGCAGCGTGAAGAGCGGCTTCCGAGCGAGGACTGAGCCGCGCAGCTCGCGAAGCAAGGTCGGCACGGTGGGGCCCCGGGGGTGGAAAACGGCCAGTGACAAACGGTTCCAGCCCGCAGCGTTACGGAGTGTAACGCCTGGGAGTTTCAGGCTGAGACGGGCGGGGGCCGCCCGCCGGGCCGGGGGCGCGACCCGCGGGACGAAGCCGTAGATTCGTCCTGATCTTCATGAGCGTCTTCCATCGGACCGCCTCGGTGCACCGCCCCGGCGCCCACACCATGCCGGCCGCCGAGTACTACACCTCGCCGGCCATCCTCGCCGAGGAGACCGAGCGACCTTCACCCAGTGGCACTGCGTCGGCCGGGCCTGCCGGCTGGCGCGGCGGGGCGACTTCTTCCTGACGACCATCGCCGACGAGTCGCTGATCGTGCTGCGCGACCGGCACGGCGAGCTTCGCGCGTTCTTCAACGTCTGCCGCCACCGGGGCACCCGGCTCTGCGAGGCGGCGACCGGGCATCTCTCCGAGACGATCCAGTGCCCGTATCACGCCTGGACCTGGACCACGGACGGCCGGTTGATCGGCGCGCCGCACATGCAGGAGGCCGAGTGGCTTCGACAAAGCGCGAGCCATCCGCTCCACCAGGCCGGGATCGTCGAGTGGGAGGGCTTCGTCTTCGTCAACCTGGCGGTGGAGCCCGTGCCCTTCGCCGAGGCGTTCGCGCCGATGATCGGCCGGCTCGCGCGCTTCGGCCTCGAGCGGCTGGTGACCGGTCACGCGATCCGCTACGAGGTCGCCTCGAACTGAAGCTGGTCTTCCGGTAGAACTACAGCGAGTGCCTGCACTGCCCGGACGCTCCATCCCGGAGCTGTCGTGCCGGCTCCCCTACCAGAGCGGCGCCAACGACCTGGTCGAGGGGCCGTTCCTCGGCGGCTTACGAGATCACCGAGGGCTTGACTCGGTGACCACGACCGGCGCCCGGTCGGCCCCTACCTGGGCGAGCTGTTCCGAGGATCGCCGGCGGGGCGTACTCTTACTACACTCCTGATGCCGAACCTGCTGCTCAGCCTCCATCCCGACTACGTCAACTACTATCTGGTCCGGCCCGACGGGGTCGACCGGACCGTCGTCGAGAGCGAGTGGCTCTTCCATCCCGACGCGCTGGCCGATCCGGGATTCGACCCCAAGGGCGCGATCGAGATGTGGGACGTGACCAACCGGCAGGACTGGCTCATCACAGAGCAGAGTCTCGCGGGGATCCGCTCGCGCCGCTATGCGCCCGGGCCGTATTCGGCTCGTGAGAGCATTCCCGCCGCCTGGGACCGTGCCTATCTCGACCTGATGGTGATGGGACGCACCAGGGCGTGAGGGCGGATCCGGGCCGCCGGGCCGAAGAGGGTCTCGACGCCGCGTACGCGGGGCGCAAGGTCCTGGTGCTCGGCGCGAGCGGCTTCATCGGCGCCTGGGTCGCCGTGCGTCTGGCCCGGCTCGGGTGCGAGCTCTGGGTGACGGCCCGCTCGCGGGAGGAGCTCGACCGCGCCCGCGCGTTGCTGGGCTTCGAGGGCATCGCGCTCGAGCTCGACGCCGCGGCGCCCGGAGCGCTCGAAGCGGCGATCGCGAGCGTCGCGCCCGACCTGGTCTTCAACCTGATCGGCTACGGGGTCGACCGGGCCGAGCGCGACGAGGCGGTCGCGGCGGCGATCAACGACGAGCTGGTCGGCCGGCTGATCTCGGCCCTTCCCGAGCGGCGGGCAGGGTGGCGAGGCCAGAGCCTGATCCACGTCGGCTCCGCGCTCGAGTACGGAGAGGCGGCCGGAGACCTGCGCGAAGAGACCGAGCCGGTGGCCACGACGGTGTACGGCCGCACCAAGCTGGCGGGCACCCGGCGACTGGTCCAGGCGGCGGAGGCCGGGCTGAGGGCCGCCACGGCCAGGCTCTTCACGGTGTACGGCCCGGGCGAGCACCCCGGGCGGTTGCTGCCGTCGCTGCTCGAGGCGAGGCGTGGGGCCGGCAGGATCGCCCTGAGCCACGGGCTCCAGAAGCGGGACTTCACCTACGTCGACGACGTGGCCCAGGGGCTGGTCCGGCTCGCCGCCAGCGAGGCGGCCCTCCCTCCGGTGCTCAACCTGGCGACCGGGCGCCTTCGGACGGTCCGGCACTTCGTCGAAGTTGCCGCCCGCGAGCTCGGGATCGACGCGGAGCGGCTGGGCTTCGGAGAGATCGAGGTCCGGCGGGAGGAGATGGCGCACGACGACGTCAATCTCGACCGGCTGCGGTCGGCGCTCGGCTGGGTGCCGTCGACCCCGATCGCGGAGGGGGTGCGGCGGACGGCGGAGCTGATGGGGCTCTGAGGTTGTCGGCCGCTCGCGACGCCGCCTGGGTGGCGCCCCGGCGCCGCCCGGACGGGGCCCCGGCCCGGGCTTGTTCATGGCGGTGCAAGTCTTTTATTTGATGGAGGTTACGCGGGCCGCTCGCGAGCTCGTTCGGGCGCCGCGCCAGGCCCGGTTCGGGCCGTCGAGGGCCCGAGTCTTGCGGACCGACGAATCCCTATGACTTCGAAGCCCTTCGGTGGTGCGAGCGCGCGCCGAACCCAGACCCCGGAATGGTGAGATGAGCGCTCCCTCGAGCGCGGCGAGCCGCTCGCCGCATCGAGTCCGGACCAGCTGCCGCGCCTGCGACGAGGCGGCGCTGATCCGTTTCCTCGAGCTCGGCCCGCAGCCGCTCGCCAACTCTTTCCTGAGCTCGGAGGAGGAGTTCGCCGACGAGGCCCGCTACCCGCTCGACGTCTACCTCTGCGGCACCTGCGGCCTGGTCCAGCTGGCCGACGTGATCGATCCGGAAGTCCTCTTCCGCGACTACATCTACGTCACCGGGACCTCGAGCACCATCGCGGCCCACAACGAGCGCTACGCCGAGACCGTGGTGCAGACCCTCGGTCTCGGCGGCGACGACCTGGTGGTCGAGGTGGCGAGCAACGACGGGAGCCTGCTCCACCAGTTCCGCGCCCGCGGCACCCGCACGCTCGGGATCGAGCCGGCCCGAAACATCGCGGCGCTCGCCCGGGCGAAGGGCCTGGAGACGGTCGAGTCGTTCTTCTCCGACCAGGTCGCCGGAGAGGTGCGGGAGCGTTTCGGCGCGGCCCGCGCGGTGGTCGGCAACAACGTGCTGGCCCACGTCGACGACACCCAGGACTTCCTGCGCGGCGCGGCCCGGCTGCTCGCCAGGGACGGCGTGGTGATCACCGAGGTGCCCTATCTCGAGGAGTTCGTCGACCGGCTGGAGTACGACACGGTCTACCACGAGCACCTCTGCTACTTCTCCGTCTCCGCGCTGATGACGCTCCACGAGCGGGTCGGCCTCTCGGTGATCCGGGTGGATCGGGTACCCGTGCACGGCGGCTCGATCCGGACCTGGGCGGCCCTCCGCTCCGAGCGACCGGAGCACGCGCCCGAGGTCGTGGCCATGGCGGCGGCCGAGGTGGCGGCCGGGCTCACCAGCCGGGCGCGCTACGAGACCTTTGCCAGGGACGTGGCGAAGCAGCGCGAGGAGCTTCGCGCGATGCTCGCCGGGCTCAAGGCGGAGGGCAAGCGGGTGGCCGCCTACGGGGCGCCGGCCAAGGGCAACACCCTGCTCAACTACTGCGGGATCACGACGGAGCTGGTCGACTATACCGTCGATCGGAACCCGCTCAAGGTCGGTCGCTTCACCCCGGGCACCCATCTGCCGGTCCGACCCTACGACACCGTGGCCGCCGATCCGCCGGACGTGCTCCTGATCCTGGCGTGGAACTTCGCGGAGGAGATCATGCGCCAGCCGCAGGAGCGCGCCTTCCACGAGGCCGGCGGCCGCTTCCTGATCCCGATTCCGAGCCCGCGGCTGGTCTGATGAAAGTCGTGATCCTCGCCGGCGGCCGCGGCACCCGACTCGCCGAAGAGACCGGGACCCGACCGAAGCCGATGGTGGAGATCGGGGGCCGGCCCATTCTCTGGCACCTGATGCACATCTACGCCGCTCACGGCCATCGCGATTTCCTGATCGCGTGCGGCTACAAGGGCGAGATGATCAAGCACTACTTCCACACCTACGCCCAGCATCACAACGACTCGATCGTCGACCTCAAGACCGGCGAGCAGACCGTGCTCAACCAGCACTCGCTCGACTGGCGGGTGGGGCTGATCGACACCGGGCTCGACACGATGACCGGCGGCCGGATCAGACGGCTCCGTCCCCATCTCGACGGGACCTTCATGGCCACCTACGGCGACGGCCTCGGCAGCGTCGACATCAGCGCGCTGCTGGCCTTCCATCGCGCCCACGGGAAGCTGGCCACGGTGACCGCGGTCCGTCCGCCGGCCCGCTTCGGCGATCTCGAGATGGAGGGCGACCTGGTCCGGAACTTCGCCGAGAAGCCGCAGACCCACGAAGGCTGGATCAACGGCGGCTTCTTCGTCTTCGAGCCGGCGCTCTTCGACCTGATCGAGGGCGACCAGACCATCCTGGAGCGGCAGCCACTGGAGCGCCTGGCGCGCGAGGGGCAGCTTGTGGCCTATCGGCACCACGGCTTCTGGCAGCCGATGGACACCATCCGCGAGAAGGCGCTGCTCGAATCGCTCTGGGCGAGCGGCGAAGCGCCCTGGAAAGTCTGGTAGACCGCTAGAAGCGCCGGGTCACTCCGATCCCGCCAGGCGTCGCGACCACCGAGATCCGGCGGCTGTCGAGCAGCTTGGCCGTCAGCACCCCGAACGCCGCTCCCGCCACCACGTCGGACAGCCAGTGCTTGTCGTTGTTGATCCGGGCGAAGCCGGTGAGGCCCGCCGCGCCGTAGAGCGAGGCCCGGAGCCAGGGATTCGACGTCTCGGAGGCGAAGGAGCCGGCGAGCGCGAAGGCGATCGCGGTGTGGCCCGACGGGAAGGAATGGTGGACGTCCTTGCCGCTCAGCGGGTGGAAGCGGTCTTCGTCGTGGTCGCCGACGAAGGGTCGTTCGCGGCCGAGCCCGAACTTGAGGACCTGGGTGGCGACCCCGGCGAGTGCCGCCGCCCGCCCGGCCCGAAACGAGACCCCCGCGAGCCGCGAGTCTCCCGCCAGCTTCCCGACCAGGAAGGTCGCGCCCAGGATCGGGAAGACGACCGCCGGCTCGCCGAACCGGTTGCCCACGGAAGCCACGCCGTTGCCGAGCCCGCCGCGGGTGTTCTGGGCCAGGTCGCGCACCCCGTCGTCCGCGATCGCCACTCCGACCACCAGACCCGCCAGCGGCAGGAGCGTCGCGCGGAGCGAGGGTGCCGCGCGCACCGCGCTCGAGTCCTGCGCGGTCGCGGTGCCGGCGCCGAGCGCCAGCATCGCCAGCGCGAGCCATCGGGACGGGTAGGCCTCTCTCATTCTCCTGGCGCTCGTCGGTTCGGACGGTGCAAGTTGCCGTCGCGGCCGCCTTCGTGCCAGGGGGTGGGGTACCCGCGCCGGGCGGCGGTGTCAACGGATGGGCGGCGGCTCGGCCACCGTCCGCTCGAGCCCTCGCCGGAGCCTTCCAGGGTGATATGTTGCAGTGGACGGGCCCGCGCCAGGCGGGCTCGTCCGTCAGAGTGCCGGTCGGGACGCGGCCGGAGGCTCTGCTCCGGTTTCCGTTGCCATGGAGGGTTCGCCATCTCGTATCCCGATCCGATCGGAGGGGAAACCCGACTGCGCGCGTTCGGGCTCGGCGTGATCCTCTTCGCCTTCTGGCTGGTGCTCTCGGGGCACTACACGCCGCTCCTGCTGACCCTCGGCCTGCTCTCGTCGGCCGCGGTGGCGGTCGTCGCGAGACGGATGCGGGTGATCGACCGCGAGGGTCTGCCGATCCAGCTGGCCTGGCGGCTGCTCCGCTACGTGCCCTGGCTCCTCAAGGAGATCCTGGTGGCGTCGGTGCGGGTGGCGCGGATCATCCTCACGCCGCGGCTCCCGATCTCGCCGGTGGTCGCGATCTACCACTCGAGCCAGCGCACCGATCTGGGCCGGGCCCTCTACGGCAACTCGATCACGCTGACTCCCGGCACGATCACCATGGGGATCCGCGGCGACCAGCTGGAGGTCCATTCGCTCACCTGGGTCCACGTGCACGAAGGGGAAGAGGACGCCATGGATCGGCGGGTCACCTGGGTCGAGCGGGGCGGGGGCGAGGGCTGATGCTGTTCGGCGCGGCGGCCGCGGGGGTGCTGGTCAGCATGGCGCTGGCGCTGGTGCGCGCGCTGATGGGGCCCACGATCTACGATCGGGTGCTCGCCGTGAACGTGTTCGGCACCAAGACCGTGGTGCTGATCGCGGTGATGGGGTTCCTCTCCGGCCGGCCCGACTTCCTCGACCTCTGCCTCGTGTACGTGCTGATCAACTTCATCGGCACCATCGCGGTGCTCCGGTTCATCGAGCACGGCGGGCTCGCCGGCATCCGGCGGGTGGAGACGGACGAGGAATGACCGACCTGGTGCTCGACGTCCTGGCCTGGGTGCTGGTGGGCGGCGGCGTGTTCTTCGTCGTGGTCGGCGCCGTCGGGCTGGTCCGGATGCCGGACGTCTACACCCGGCTCCACGCCGCCGGGATGACCGACACGGTGGGCGCCGCCGGGATCCTGCTCGGGCTCGCGCTCGAGTCCGGGCTCACCCTGGTGACCGCGCGACTGCTGCTGATCCTCGCGTTCCTCCTGCTCACGAGCCCCATCGGCACGCACGCGCTGGCTCGCGCGGCCCGGGCGGGTCGGGTCGAGCCGTACCGGACGTCCGAGCCGCCCGTCGCCTGAGATGCAGTCGGTCATCCACATCGCGTTGCTCGCCCTGCTGGCGATCACGGCGCTCACCATCATCCGGCTCCGGAGCCTGTTCGCGGCCGCGATGCTGGCGGGCATCTACAGTCTGCTCTCCGCGGCGCTCTATGTGGCGCTCGACGCGGTCGACGTCGCCCTGATGGAGGCGGCGGTGGGCGCCGGGATCTCCACCGTGCTGATGCTGGGCACGCTCGCCCTGGTGGGCCGGAAGGAGAAGCGACCCACCCACCGCCAGCTCCTTCCGCTCTTCGTGGTGGTGGTCACCGGCGCGGCGCTGGTCTACGGCACCCTCGACATGCCGCGGTTCGGCCGACCCGACAACCCGGTCCACACCACGTCGCGCCGCGCTACCTCGAGCAATCCGGCGAGGAGATCGATCCCAACGTGGTGACCTCGGTGCTCGCCTCCTATCGCGGCTACGACACCCTGGGCGAGACCACGGTGATCTTCACCGCGCTGGTCGGCGCGCTGCTCCTGCTCACGGGCAATCCGGCGGCATGGCGCGCGTTCGTGCCGCCGCGGCCCGCCACCGGCTCGTCGCCGCCGCCCGAAGGCGAGCGGATGGACGACCGCGTCATCCTGCGGGTCGGCGCGAAGATGATGATCCCCTTCATCCTGCTCTTCGCGCTCTACGTCCAGTTCCACGGCGACTACGGTCCCGGCGGCGGGTTCCAGGCGGCCGTGATCGCCGCCACGGCATTCATTCTCTACGCGCTGGTGTTCGGGCTCGACGCCGCCAAGCTGGTGCTGCCGCCGGGCGTGGTCTACGTCACCGCGGCCCTCGGCGTGCTGATCTTCGCGGCGGTGGGCGTGGCCGCGCTGCTCCAGGGCGGGCGCTTCCTGGAGTACGCCGTGCTGCTCGAAGGCAGCAAGGATGCCCAGGTCGCGGGCATCATGCTGGTCGAGCTCGGCGTGCTGGTCACGGTCTTCGGCGTGATGGTCGCGATCTTCTACGTCTTCGCCGGGCGCACCCGGATCCAGGTCCGGCCGTGATCGTCATCGGCCACTTCATCTACTGGGTCGTCATCTTCCTGATGATGCTGGGCTTCTACACCCTGATCGCCCGCGGCAATCTGGTGAAGAAGCTGATCGGCCTCTCGATCTTCCAGGCTTCGGTCTTCCTGCTCTACATCGCGACCGGGAAGATCATCGACGGGACGGCGCCGATCCTGGTGGAGCGGCCCGGGGTGGTGTACTCGAACCCGATTCCCCACGTCCTCATCCTCACCGCGATCGTGGTGGGCGTCGCCACCATCGCCGTGGGTCTCGCGCTCACGGTCCGGATCAAGGAAGCCTTCGGCACGATCGAGGAAGACGAGCTGCACGAGAAGGACGAGTCCTTCTGATGGAGCACCTGCCCGTCCTGCTGGTGCTGGTGCCGCTCCTGGCCGCGCCCGTCGCAGCGCTGGTGCGCCGGCCCCGTCTCTCCTGGCTGGTGGCGCTCGGCGCGTCGTGGTGGGCCTGGTTCGCCGCCGTCACGCTGCTCGACCGGGTGCTCGCCGGGGGGACGATCAGCTACGCCCTCGGTGGCTGGGCCGCGCCCTGGGGGATCGAGTACCGGATCGGGCTGCCGAACGCCTTCGTGCTGGTGATCGTCGCCTCGATCGCCGCGGTGGTCACGCCCTACTCCCTGGTCAGCGTCGAGCGCGAGCTGGAGCGGGGCCGGATCGGTCTCTTCTACGCGGTCTGGGTGCTCTGTCTCGCCGGGCTGCTCGGAATCGCCGCCACCGGCGACGCCTTCAACCTCTACGTCTTCCTCGAGATCTCCTCGCTCTCGACCTACGCGCTCGTCGCGCTCGGCCGCGACCGGCGCGCCCTCACCGCCGCCTATCAGTATCTCGTGATCGGCTCGGTGGGCGCGGCCTTCGTGCTGATCGGGATCGGGCTGATGTACGGCCTCACCGGGACGCTCAACATCGCCGACCTGGCCGAGCGGGTGCGGCCGCTGGCTTCGACCCGGACCCTCCAGGTGGCCTTCGCTTTCGTCACGGTGGGCCTGAGCCTCAAGCTGGCGCTCTTCCCGCTCCACCTCTGGCTCCCGAACGCCTACACGCTGGCTCCGTCCGCGGTGAGCGCCTTCCTGGCCGGGACCGCCACCAAGGTGGCGGTCTACATGCTGCTGGTCTTCCACTTCATGGTCTTCGGCACCGGCTTCGCCTTCGACGTGATGCGCCTGGGCGCCATCCTGATGCCGCTGGCGATCCTCGGGATCCTCGCCACCTCGGGGATCGCGATCTACCAGGGCAACGTCAAGCGACTGCTGGCCTATTCGAGCGTGGCGCAGATCGGCTACATCGTCCTCGGCGTGAGCCTGGCCTCCGTGGGAGGGCTCGCCGCGGGTCTGATCCACCTCTTCAACCACTCGCTGATCAAGGGCGCGCTCTTCATGGCCATGGGCGCCGTGATGTACCGGGTCGGCTCGGTGCGGCTCGAGGCGTTCACCGGTCTCGGCCGCAAGATGCCCTGGACCATGGCGGCGTTCGTGCTCGGAGGCCTCAGTCTGATCGGGGTGCCGCTCACCGTCGGGTTCGTGAGCAAGTGGCTCCTCGTGCAGGCCGCGCTGGCGCAGGGCCTCTGGTGGGTGGCGGTGGTGGTGCTGGTGGGATCGCTCCTGGCGGTGATCTACGTCTGGCGGGTGGTCGAGGTGGCCTACCTGCGACCGACCCCGCCCGACTCCGAGGTGCGGGAAGCGCCGCTCGCGCTGCTGGTCCCGCTCTGGGTGCTGGTGCTCGCCAACCTCTACTTCGGCGTCGACGCGACCCTCACCTCCGAAGTGGCCACCCGCGCCGCCGAACAGCTGATGGGGCTCGCCCGGTGAGCGCGGCGACGACGGCGCTCCTGGTGGTCGCGATCCCGGCGCTCACGGCGCTGGCCGTGCTGGCCCTCGGACGGCGGCCGGATCTCCGTGAGGCCGCGAGTCTCGTGGGCGGCGCCGTCACCCTGCTCCTCGCGGCGAGCCTGGTCGGGCCGGTGACCGGCGGCGCGCGACCCCGGCTCGAGCTGGTCGAGATGCTGCCCGGCGTCCCGCTCGCGCTCGGGGTCGGTCCCCTGGGCCTGCTCTTCGCGCTGGTCGCCTCGACGCTCTGGATCGTGACCACGGTCTACGCGATCGGCTACATGCGGGGCCACCACGAGACCAACCAGACCCGGTTCTACGCCTTCTTCGCGCTCTCGATCGCCGCGGCGCTCGGCGTGGCCTTCGCCGGGAACCTGTTCACCCTGTTCGCGTTCTACGAGGTGCTCACGCTCTGCACCTTCCCCCTGGTGACCCATCACCAGACCGAGGAAGCCAGACGCGCGGGCCGGATCTACCTCGGTATCCTGCTCGGCACCTCGATCGGATTCCAGCTGCTGGCCCTGATCTGGACCTGGAGTCTTGCGGGCACCACCGAGCTCCGGCCGGGCGGAATCCTCCAGGGCACGGCGTCGCCCGCGGTGCTGAGCGTCATCCTGGCGCTCTTCGTGTTCGGGGTCGGGAAGGCGGCGGTGATGCCGTTTCACCGGTGGCTGCCGGCCGCGATGGTGGCGCCCACGCCGGTGTCCGCGCTGCTCCACGCGGTGGCCGTGGTCAAGGCCGGCGTGTTCACCATCCTGACCGTGGTGGTCTACGTCTTCGGACTCGACCTGGTGCGCTCCCTCGCGGCCAGCCGCTGGCTCGCCTGGGCGGCGGGCGCCACGATCATCCTGGCGTCGCTGGTCGCGATGCGGAAGCAGAGCTTGAAGGCGCGACTCGCCTACTCGACCGTGAGCCAGCTCTCCTACATCGTGCTCGGCGCCCTGCTCGCGAACCAGGCGGGTGTCGTGGGCGGCGGGATGCACATCGCGATGCACGCGTTCGGCAAGATCACCCTCTTCTTCGCCGCCGGCGCCGTGCTGGTGGCGGCCCACGAGACCGAGATCCCCCGCCTCGGCGGGCTCGGCCGGCGGATGCCGATCACGTTCGGGGCCTTCTTCGTCGCCGCGCTCTCGATCATCGGCGTGCCGCCGGCCGGCGGCACCTGGAGCAAGTGGATGCTCGGGATGGCCACCCTCGACGCGGGCCAGCTCGGGCTCCTCGCCGTGCTGATGCTGAGCTCGCTGCTGAGCCTGGTGTACCTGCTCGAGATTCCGATCCGCGGCTTCTTCGGCTCGCCGCCGGTGGAAGGCGGCCGATGGTGCGGCAGAGGCGGCGCCCGGGCATTCCTCGGACGGAGGCCTGCGCGAGGCGCCCTGGCCCTCCGATCGTCGCGCTCGTGGCCACGGCCCTGATCACCGTGGCGCTCTTCCTCCATCCCGATCCCCTCTATCGGCTGATGCTGCTGGTGGTGGCCCCATGAGTCACGAGCACGGTCACCCGGCGCTCCTCCGAGGCGGCGAGCCCGCCCCGCCGCCCCTCGCCCCGGCGCCCGGATGAAGACGGCGGACGAGCCGCGCCCGGGTACTGGGAGAAGATCCGGCCAACGTCACCCGGCTGCTCCGGGTGTTCTATGCGCTCTGTGTGGGGTTGGTGCTGGTCGAGCTGGTGGTGCACCGGCACGTCGCCCACCCGTGGGAGGCGCTCTTCGGCTTCCACGCCTGGTACGGCTTCGCGGCGTGCTGGATCCTGGTGGTCCTGGCCAAGCGGATGCGCCGGGTGCTGATGCGCCCGGAGGACTACTACGATGGGGATTGAGACGCTGCCCCCCGTCACCGCCCTCCTGGTCGGCGCGCTGCTCGCCGCCCTGACTCGCGGCACGACCCGTCGGGTGGCGCTGCTGGCCGCTCCGGTGCTCGGCCTGCTGCACCTGCTGGCCCCATTCCCGACGGCACCGTCGTCGGTGGCAGGTGATGGGGCTCGCGCTCACCCCGGTGCGGGTGGACCGGATGAGTCTGCTGTTCGGGATTCTCTTCCATCTCGCCGCTTTCATCGGGAACCTGTACGCGCTTCATCTGGGCAAGGACGAGCGGGCCACCACCCAGCACACCTCGGCGATGCTCTACGCCGCGAGCGCCGTGGGCGCGGTGTTCGCCGGCGACCTGGTGAGCCTCTTCCTCTGGTGGGAGCTGCTGGCCTTCACCTCGGTCTTCCTGATCTGGGCGCGGCGCGAGCCGCGAGCGGTCCGGGCGGGGCTCCGCTATCTGGTGGTCCACGTCGTGTCCGGCGTGCTCCTGCTCTCGGGCGCGCTGCTCCGGGCGTCCGGTCCCGAGGGGTCGATCGCCTTCGGGGCGATCGGTCTCGACGGCTCGCTCGGCGCCTGGCTCCTCCTGCTGGCGTTCGGAATCAAGGCCGCCTTTCCGCTCTTCCACACCTGGCTCACCGACGCCTATCCGGAGGGCACCCCAACCGGGACCGTGTTCCTGAGCGCGTTCACCACCAAGGTGGCGGTCTACGCCCTCGCCCGCGGCTTCGCCGGGACCGAGCTGCTGGTCTACGTCGGCGCGGTGATGACCTGCTTCCCGATCTTCTACGCCGTGATCGAGAACGATCTGCTGCTCGGCTACAGCATGATCAGCAGATCGGGTTCATGGTGACCGGCATCGGAGTGGGCACGGCCCTCGGCGTGAACGGCGCCGTGGCCCACGCCTTCAACGACGTGATCTTCAAGGGCCTCCTCTTCATGACGATGGGGTCGGTGCTCAAGATGACCGGCCGCATCAACGGGTCGGACCTCGGCGGCCTCTATCGGACGATGCCGGTCACGACCGGGCTCGTGGTCGGCGCGGCCTCGATCGGCCTTCCCGCTGTTCAGCGGGTTCGTCTCCAAGTCGATGGTGATGGCGGCGACGCTCGACGCCGGCTATCAGTGGGTCTGGCCGGCGCTGCTCTTCGCCTCGGCCGGTGTCTTCCACCACGCCGGCATCAAGATCCCCTACTTCGCCTTCTTCGGGCACGACTCGGGGATCCGCGCCAGCGATCCGCCCCGCAACATGCTCGCGGCGATGACGCTGGCGGCGGCGCTCTGCCTGCTGATCGGGATCCTGCCGCAGCAGACGCTCTATCGGCTGCTGCCCTTCGCCACCGGGTACGACCCGTACGACCTGACCCACGTGCTGACCCAGACCCAGCTGCTGTTCTTCGGCGCGCTGGCGTTCGTGGCCCTTCAGCGAACGGGCATCTACCCGGCCGAGCTCCGGTCGGTCAACCTGGACGCGGACTGGCTCTACCGGCGCCTCGCGCCCGCGGTCATTCGGCCGCTGGCGGCGGCGGTGGCGACCGTGGACCGCGGGGTGCGCCGCGGCGCGCTCGGGCTCCTCGACGGAGGCCGCCGGGCGCTCGAGAGCGATCGGAGCCCCGTGCGGATGATCGCGCGGAGCTGGCCGACCGGGAGCATGGTGCTCTGGGTGGCGGTGTTGCTGGGGGCCTACCTGCTGTTCCGACTCTTCTGAGCGGCGCCCGGCCGGACTCGACTCCGCGCGCCTAACCGGCCGTCCGCCGGCGCACCGCCGGGACGACGCCGAGGCCAAGGAGCAGCAGGGCGAGCATCGAGAGGGCCGCCGCCATCGCCCCGACCTTCACGTAGACCACCAGGTACCCGGACGCCACCAGCAGCGACCACACGGCGATCGGGACCCCGAACCGCGCGAACTCGCCGAACTCGATCCGGACACCGCTCCGCTCGGCGAGCCCCACCGTGGTCACGTTCGCGCTCGCCCCGATCACGGTCCCGTTGCCGCCGAGGCAGGCCCCGAGCGCGAGCGCCCACCAGAGCGCCGTGACCGGGCCCTCGAGACTCGCCGTGAGCGAGCCGATCACCGGGAGCATCACGACCACGAACGGGATGTTGTCGATCAGCGCCGAGAGCACGCCGCTGGTCCAGAGCACCAGCAGGGCGGCGAAGAGCAGCGTGCCGGAGGGCCCGAGTCCCAGGCCGCGCTCGGTCGCGCCGATCAGCTGGTGGAGCCAGGCGGCGATCTGGTCGATCAATCCGGTCGCGACGGCGGCGCCGACCACCACGAAGAGGAAGGTGAAAAAGGCGAGCGTCGGCCACTCGATGTCCCGCTCGATCACCCGGAGGACCCCGTGGCTGCGCTCGGCCAGGGTCGGCTCCCGGCGCCGGAGATAGAGCACGTCCTGCACGACCAGGAGCGCCACCGCGCCGAGACCCGCCGGCAGCGCCGCCGGCACCCCGGTGATCCCGTGGGTGAGGAACCCGACCAGGACCAGGCCGCTGATCAGGAGACTCGCCCGGAGCAGCGGCCGGTCGGCGATCCGCGGCTCGGCCACCGGTGTGGAGGGCGGGTGGGCGGCGGCCAGCTCCGACCGGAACTTCCATCGGGTCGCCAGGTCGAGCCCCAGCATGATCACCAGCACCGGCGGCGTGAGCGCGGTCAGGAAGTCCAGGAAGGAGAGCCCCGACTCGGAGCCGATCAGGATGTTGGGCGGGTCGCCGATCAGGGTGGCGGTGCCGCCGATGTTGGAGGCCATGACCACCGGCAGGAGCAGCGCGGGCGCCGCGAGCCCCAGTCGGAGCGCCAGCTGGACCGCGAGCGGGACGACGAAAATCACCGTGGTCACGTTGTCGGCGAACGCGGACACGACCGCCGTGAAGCCCGCCAGCAGCCCGACCAGCCGGTGCGGGCTTCCTCCCGCGGTCCGGATCAGCCGGCCGACGGCCCACTCGAAGGCGCCCGTCGGCCGGATCACGCCCACGATCGCCATCATCGACATCAGCAGCACCAGAACGTTGAAGTCGATCGACTCCTTCGCGACCTCGAAGGTGACCAGGTGGTACGGCGTGGCGTAGCTGACGAGCAGCAGGAGGGCGGCCGCGGCGGTGACCACCAGGACGCGGTGGGCCTTTTCCAGCGACAGCGTCACGAAGAGGACGATCAGCACGACCGCGACGATCGCCTGCGACACGGGGTCCCGGGTCGGGGCGATCGCGACGTCCGGCTCGACGGGCAGCGGGATCACGGCGTCCGCGCGTTAGGGCGGCAGGAAGCTTCACCGGGGAGACGACGGGTTGCAAGGCCCTCTTCCGGGTGCGATTGTTCAGCCGACCGTGCCGTCGCCGTCCGTCTCTTCCCGATCCATGAGTGCTCCGATGCGTGCTCGACTCGCCCTCGCGATCCTCGCGCTCGCGGCGGCCAAGCCCACCGCGACCGCCGCCCAGACCCGGCCCTTCGGGACCCTTCGGGAGCAGGCCGAGCTCCAGCAGGCGTGGCTCGAGGAGCGGCTGACCACGACGCTGCCGGCCCTGATGCGGAAGTACGGGATCGACATGTGGGTGATCCCGATGCGTGAGTACAACGAGGATCCGACCTTCACCTCGCTGGTCTCCCCCACCACGTTCGCCGCCCGGCGGCGCACCATCTACGTCTTCTTCGATCGGGGTGGCGAGCAGGGTGTCGAGCGGATCGCCCTCGGCGGGACCTCCCAGGGCGGGCTCTACGAGGCCGTGCGGAGCACCCGGGCGGTGGACGCGGCGGTCGGCGGCCGCCAGGCCGAGCTCTGGGGCGACCAGCAGTGGCTGGTGCTCAAGGACGCGATCGAGCAGCGGAATCCCCGGGTGATCGGGATCAACACCTCGAGGGTCTTCGCCTTCTCGGACGGGCTCACGTCGGGGGAGCTGGAGGGGATGCGCGAGGCGCTCGGCCCGACCTGGACCGCCCGGATGAAGCCCGCGGAGGGGCTCGCCGTGGACCTGATCGCGAGCCGGCTCCCGGCCGAAGCCGAGTTCTACGGCAAGCTCACCAAGCTGGTCTGGGACCTGATCGACGAGATGTTCTCGGAGCGGACCGTCACGCCCGGGGTCACCCGGACCAGCGATCTGGTCTGGTGGTGGCGGCAGCGGGTGAACGACCTCGGGCTCGGGACCTGGTTCCAACCCTCGATCGACGTCCAGCGCCAGGGCGCCACCGGCGAGAGTCTCGGCGCCGACCCGATCATCCAGCGGGGCGACGTGCTCCACTGCGACGTCGGCATCACCGCGCTCCGGCTCAACACCGACACTCAGCACATGGCCTACGTCCTCAAGGAAGGCGAGACCGACGCGCCCGCCGGGCTCCGCGCCGCGCTGGCCAACGCGAATCGGTTCCAGGACATCCTCTTCGAGGAGACCCGTCCCGGCCGCTCCGGCAACGAGATCCTCGCGGCCACCCGCTCGCGCCTCTCGGCGATGGGGCTCGACGGCACCATGTACACCCACCCGATCGGGATGCACGGGCACGGCGCGGGTCCGCTGATCGGGCTCTGGGACTATCAGGAGGGCGTGCCCGGTCGCGGCGACCATCGGGTGATCCCCAACATGTGGTTCTCCGCCGAGCTCCAGGTCACCACCAAGGTGCCGGAGTGGGGAGGGCAGCCGGTTCGGATGGCGCTCGAAGAAGACTTCATGATCGACGGAGAGGGCCGGCTTGGCTGGGCCCTCGCGCGGCAGGACAAGCTCCACCTGATCCGGTAGCCAGGTGCTCCTCGCGCTCGGTCTGGTGCTGCTCGGTCTGACCCTCCTTGCCGTGGGGGGCGAGGCCCTGGTCCGTGGCTCGGTGGCGCTCGCCCGGCTCGCCGGGCTCACGCCCGCCGTGATCGGTCTCACCGTGGTGGCGCTGGGCACCTCGCTGCCGGAGCTGGTGGTCAGCGTGATCGCCTCGCTCGGCGGTCAGCCCGATCTTTCGGTCGGCAACGTGGTCGGCTCCAACATCATCAACATCAGCTTCATCCTGGGACTCGCCGCCCTGCTGATTCCGCTCCCGATCACGGGCAACGCGGTCAAGGTCGAGTGGCCGGTGATGTTCCTCGCGATGCTGGTCTTCGCGGTCTGGTCGCGGGACAACGAAATCACCCGGGTCGAGGCGGGGCTGATGCTGGTCCTGCTGGTCCTGGTGACCGCCAACGCGATCCGGCTCGCGCGCGCCGAGGTGGGGGCCTCGGAGGCGACCCAGCTCGACCAGGAGGTGGAGGAGCTGGCGTTGCGAGGGCCCGGCAGCCCGTCCACGCTCGCGGTGGTCTACACCGTGGTCGGGATCGGGCTCCTGCTGCTGGGCGGGAAGTATCTGGTCGACGGCGCGGTGCGTCTGGCCGAGATCGCCGGGATGAGCGAGCGGATCATCGGGCTCACCATCGTGGCGGGCGGCACCAGCGCGCCGGAGATCGCGACGACGGTGGTGGCCGCGCTCCGCAAGCGCTCCGACATCGCGATCGCCAACCTGCTCGGCTCCAACATCATGAACACGCTCGGCATCGTCGGCGTGGCCGGCGCGATCCACCCGCTCAGGGTCTCGCCGGCGATGCTCGCGAGCGACCTGTGGTGGATGCTCGCCGGAGCGCTGATCCTCTTCGTCCTGCTCTGGTTCCGGAAGTCGCTCTCCCGGATCGACGGCGCCGTCCTGGTCGGCTTCTACGCCGTCTACCTCGGCCTCCTGATCGGCGTCGTCCGCTAAGGCGACCCCGTCGCCCGGCCCGCCTGGGCCACCGCCGCCGCCCCGCCGACGGTGGAGACCGACTTCACGTTGTTGCGCGCGTCCCGATCGATCAGCTTGTTGTAGGGATCGATCCCCGCCTTTTCGGGCGCTTCCCGGACGGTGAACTCGAAGGTCGTGTCGCCGGTCACCCAGTGGCGCTCCATCACCAGCGGCTTGCCCAGGCTGTTGCCCGGCTCCCGGGCGCCGAAGACGCCGACGTCGACCAGATCGTGCACCGGGATCTCGGTCTGATTGCCCACGCTGTCGGCCCGGAACTTCTTCGCCTTGACCGCGACCCGGACCCGATACCCGCCGCCCGGCACCGCGGTGGCCTCCGCGCTCTCGGTCTCGAAGTCCCAGAGCGTGATGGTCCGGAAGAAGTCTTCCAGCGCATAGGCCAGCGAGTCGGGGGTGACCGCCTCGAGATAGCTCAGGAACTCGGCGCTGGTGGTGTAGGGCGGCTGCTGGAAGGCTTTGTCCCGGAGATAGGCCGAGAGCGCCTGGTTCATCGCGTCCTCGCCGATCAGGTCGCGCAGGGCGTAGAGCACCAGGGAGCCCTTGTTGTAGTGGATGTAGGCCTGATTCTCCACCAGGTAGAGCGGCATCTCCTTCTTGGTCTCGTTGGCCCGGCCCGTGAGATAGCGGTCGGCCTCGTGGGCCAGGAACTTCCGGAGCCGTGAGGGGCCCAGGTCCTTTTCCAGCACGGTGAGCGCCGCGTAGTTCGACATGCTCTCCGACATCAGGGTCGAGCCCTGCATCCGGGCGCCGATCACCTGGTGGGCCCACCACTGGTGGCCGACCTCGTGGGCCGTGACGTAGAACGGCATGTCGAGGTCGTCGTCGCCCTGCTTCTGCCGGAGGATGAAGCCGATGCTCTCCGAGTACGGCACGGTGTTGGGGAACGCCTGCGCGAAGCCGGCGTAGCGGGGGAACTCGATGATCCGGACCTGGCGGAACTGATAGGGGCTGAAGTTGGCGCCGTAGTAGTCGAGCGACTTCTTCATGCTCTCCATCATCCGGTCGAGATTGTACTCGTGCCCGGGCTGGTAATAGATCTCGAGCCGGATCCCGTCGTGCTCCTCGCGCACCACGTTGTAGCGGGCGGAGAGGAAGGAGTAGAAGTTGAGGATCGGCCGGTCCATGACGTACTCGAAGACCCGGCGGCCGTTCTCCTCGTACTCGCGCTGCAGGTAACCGGGCGCGATCGCGATCTGGTCCGGCACGGTGCTGACCGTGGCTCGGAAGGTGATCCAGTCTGAGTCGTTGCCGAGATAGGTGTTGGCGCGGGCCGACTCGTCGCCGAGCCGGGGCATCCGCTCGCGCTCGGGGAGCTTCTCCTTGCGGCGCGCCTCGTCGGAGCCGAGCTCGCCGCCGGGTTGATAGCCCAGCGCGGGGAAGTACTGGCTGTTGATGAAGGTGCCGTTCTCGACGATGTCGGTGTTGACGCCGTCGTTGCCGAATCCGCGCTCGATCCAGCGGGCGCGGTAGCGGAGCTTGATCGTGTCGCCGGGGGCGAGCGGCTCCCGGAGCCTGAGGATCCGGGTGCCGAGCGCGGAGTCGCTCACCAGGGACTCGGTGGGCCGGCTCCAGCTCAGGGTGTCGATGGTGAGCTCGGGCTGGGCGCTGGTGACGATCAGGGTGTCGAGCGCCGCCTCGTGCCGGTTCACGAAGGTGAAGGTCCCCGCCACCGCGAAGCGACGATGCTCCGGCTCCAGGTCGGCCCGGACGTCGGCGTCGATCAGGCGCGGTTGGCGGGTGTGCTCGAGCGACTTGTAGGTCCGCTCGTACAGCGCCTGCCGCTTCCGCGCCGCCTTGGACGACTCGTAGTGGTTGAGGACGTTGGCGTTGTAGAAGATCACCCCGCCGCCGATCAGCGCCGCGACCAGGCCCGCCAGGCCGAGCGCGCGCGAGGTGAGCCCCAGCCTGCCGCCGGCGGTCCGGATCCGCTCCCGCAGGGTGAACCCGGTGCCGCGCACCCAGAGGGCCAGGGCGCCGAGCCCGAAGAGGATCGCGACGCCGCTCCAGTAGACGAAGGACCAGACCAGATTCGGCACGAAGGGGCCGAAGCGGTTCATGTCCGAGTAGGTGAGCGGCGCGGCCGACCCGTAGTGGAAGAGCTGGTGCTCCACGCCGAGGCTCCGGAGCACCAGGGTCCCCACGATGAAGACGATCATCACCAGGTGGCCGGCGAACTTGTGGTTCACCAGGGCGTGGACGAAGAAGGCCAGCGCCGTGATCTGGAGCAGGATCGGGTAGCTGACCCCGAAGTAGTATCTGAAGTAGAGGCCCAGCTCGTAGTTGTAGTAGCCCTTGAGGGTCTGCAGCACCACGCCCGCGAGGATCGCGATCCCGAGCAGACCGGCCCAGATCAGCGCGAGCCCGGTGAACTTCCCCAGCACCGACACGCTGGTCGGGATCGGCAGCGCGTCGGTCACCTGGTCGAGCTTGAGCTGCCGCTCCCGCCAGATGGCCTCGCCCGCGAAGATGGTGACCAGCACGAAGAAGAAGATCATGAAGTTCGGATCCATGACCTCGATCATCGTGTAGGTGACCGGCCAGACCGTCTGCCCGTAGAGGCTGTCGGCGTACCAGCCGGCCATCGCCAGGTTGACGATCAGCACGGTGGTGATCGCCAGGAAGACCATGTTCCGGGTGACGGTGGCGAAGGAGAGCCGGGTGACGCTCAGGTACTGCCGCCAGCGCGCGGCGAAGCCGTCCCGGAGGGTGAGGCTCGCGGGCGCGGCGGCCGGCGCCGCCCTGGCGACGGCCTTCTCGGCCTTGGCCTTGCGCCGCCGGAGCGTGGGCGGGGCGCTCCGGAACTTGAAGACGACGAAGGTGAGCGCGAAGATCGCCAGCGCCACCCCGAGCCAGAGCAGGCGGTTGGCCAGCACCACGCCGGTGAGCGGCACCGCGAGCTGGTTGCGCTCCGCGGTGCTCCAGTAGCGGGTGAACTCCTCCAGCGCGCGCAGGCCCAGCGGGTCGAGCAGCGCGGCCAGGACCCGGTTGTCGAGCTTCGAGGTGAGCGACCCCGAGATCGAGTAGCCCACCAGCAGGAAGATTCCCTGGGTGTAGACCCAGAAGAGGTTCCGGGTGAGCGCCCCGACCGCGAAGAAGATCGCGCTCACCAGCAGCACGCTCGGCAGCAGCAGGGTGAAGAACGGCCGCACGTAGGTGGTCAGGTTGAACGCGAGGAGCTGCTCCCGGTCCACCCAGGGCATCGCCGAGCCGACGATCACGCCGAGCGGCAGGGCGAGGTGGAGCAGCGCCACCACCGTGCAGGCGCCGAGGAAGCGGCCGCCGAGGTAGGCCGTCTTGGTGATGCTGGTGGTGAAGAGCAGCTCGTGCGAGCCGTACTGGAAGTCGCGCAGCACCGCGGCGCCCGCCACGGCCGTCAGCATCACCGCGCCGATCAGGGTGAACACCTGCATCAGCATGGCCACGACCAGCGGCGCGTTGCGCTTGACCAGCGCGCCGGCGCCGCTCATCGTCACCACGTCCGAGCTCGCGAAGAGGAAGGCGAGCCCGAAGAACACTCCGAAGTACACCAGCGTCACCGGCCGTCGGAGGTGGTACCCCACCTCGAAGCGGTAGACCGAGCCGAAGAGGGTCACGCCACCGCCTCCCGCTCCGCCGCCAGCCCGATCCGGTGGAAGTAGACGTCCTCGAGGTCCGGCTCGACCGGCTCGAAGCCCTCGCCCGGGTGGCTGTCGGCCAGGACGTGGACCACGGGCACCCCGGCGAGCAGGCGGACCAGGATCACGTCGTGCGCCGCCTGCAGACCCGGCAGCTCGGCCTTGGTGGAGCGCTTCTTCCAGACCCGGCCCTCCAGTTCGCCCACGATCTCGCTCGGCGCGCCGGACGCCACCACCTGGCCCTTGTGGATGATGGCCATCGCCCGGCAGAGCTCGCGCACGTCCTCGACGATGTGGGTGCTCAGGATCACGATGATGTCCTGGCCGATCTCGCCCAGCAGGTTGAGGAAGCGGTGCCGCTCGGTCGGATCGAGACCGGCGGTGGGCTCGTCCACGATCAGGAGCTCGGGCCGGCCGGCCAACGCGATCGCGATCCCGAGCCGCTGCTTCATCCCGCCCGAGAAGGTGCCGACGTGCTTCTTCCGGACGTCGGCCAGATTGGTCTGCTCCAGCAGATGCGCCACCAGCTGCTTCCGCTCGCCGCCGTCGGTGACGCCCTTCATCGTCGCGAAGTGGTCGAGCGTGTGCTCGGCCGAGAGGTTCGGGTAGAGCCCGAACTCCTGGGGCAGATAGCCCAGCCGCCGGCGCACCTCGTCCGGCTGGCGGAGCACGTCGATCGAGCCCAGCCGGATCGTCCCGCCGTCGGCCTGCTGGAGCGTGGCGATGGTCCGCATCAGGGTCGACTTGCCGGCGCCGTTCGGGCCCAGCAGACCGAACATGCCCGTGCCGATCGTGAGCGAGACTTCGTTGAGCGCGCGCACGCCGTTCGGGTAGGTCTTCGATAGCCGATCGATGACGAGTTCCATGGGTCCCGAGTCCTCGTGGGGTGGTGGAGTGTGACGATCCGGTGCTGCAGCCGACCGCTCATACGTCCCGCTTGCCCGCGAAGATTCGCGGGTTTCGTGGGGGCCGGCTTGGAGAAGGTACTGCGTTGTCACGCCGAGCGAAGCGGCCCCGGCCTCAAGGGTTCGGGGCCCCCCGCCGATACTTCCGAGTGACGGGCAGGTGACCGCGATGTCCCGGGAGAGGACCGTGATTCGAGGCGTGGGAGTGGAGCGGCCGGTAGACGCCCTCCGATCGAGCTCCGAGCAGATGCGGCGCGCCGCCGCCCTGCTCTCGGAGATCGCGGAGGAGACCGAGCATCTCGGCCTCGCGGTCGAGCGGGTCGAGCCCGCCGCGGACCCCGACGCGATCCGGGTCGAGGAGACCATCCGGGTGGCCCAGCGGTCGTTCGCCGCCACCCTGCGGCTGGCCCAGCTCGAGGAGGATCCCGACGCCTTCTAGACCCCTCCTCGAGCCACCCGGCTCCCCTTCCCAACACCCCCGACCCGCCCTATCCTAGTCTCGTTAGGAACGTATCGCCCCTTCCGAGGCAGCCGTGAGCAACGAACCCGAGTATCTCCGTCGCATCCGCGAGCGCCAGCAGCGCGCCCGACCCTCCGGACAACAGGCCTCCGGAGGTGCGTCGCCGAGTGGCCTGTCGCCCCAGGAGCAGGAGGCCCTCCGGTGGGCCCGTGAGGTGGCCAAAGGCGCCGAGCTCCGCTCCGTCCGCCACCTCGCCAAGGCCAAGTACGCGGCCCTGTTCCGGATTCAGGGTGCGAGCGGCATCCAGTTCATGTCGGTCGAGGGCTTCGCGGATCGCGACGGCCTGGTCGAGCGGGTCAAGCCGGGCGGAAGCGTCGGGATGGAGGTGCTGGGGGCCTACGAGGTCCGGGGTGGGCGGCCGATCTCGATCGAGAGCGACGACCAGGGCCAGCTCCAGCTCAAGATGGGGGCCCCCGGGCGGGCCAATCCGGTCAGCCCGGAGAAGATGATTCGGAAGGCGGCGGCTGAGGCCGCCCAGCGCGAGAAGACTCGGCCTCGGGGTCGGGATCGGGAGCGTGGGGGCGGGGGTGGAGGCCGCGGCGGTCCGGGTCGGGGCTAGGCGAGGACTCTGGCGGGGGGGCGGAAGCCCCCCCGCGGCGTTTGGTGGGGCCGTGGGACAGTCCGAGGATCTCTCGGAGCCGCTGGCTGGCTGGATCGCCGGGCTTGCTGGTCATGCCCCTGAGCCTATCCGTGTGTGTTTCGAGGTCGTCGCGCCCCGGTTTCGAGGGTGCCACGAGGGTTTTGGCCGGCCGATCCGGCGGGTACCGTTTGGGTGTACCTCTACTAAACGTGATTTCCGCCCGGAGTAGGTCATGACTTCCCCCTTGAGCCGCCGGGAGCTGCTCCGCTCGGCCGCCTTCGCGTGGCCGGCGCTTCCCGCCCTCTTCAGCGACGATCCCTACCGCCCGGCCCTCATTCGCCGGGAGCGGCCCGGAGCCGCCGTCCGGATACGAGGCCGGGTCCACGCCGCCGGCCGCGGTCTCCCGGGGGTGGCCGTGAGCGACGGGCGGTCGGTCGTGGCGACCGACCGGACCGGCCGGTACGAGCTGGTCACCACCGGCGAGCGCCGGTTCGTGAGCGTCTCGGTGCCGGCCGGTCACGAGCTCCCGGTCTCCGACACGGCCACCGCCCGCGCCTTCGCCCGGATCGAGCCCGGACGGGCCGAGCAGCAGCACGACTTCGGGCTGGCTCCCCTCGTGGGAGGTGACGAGCGCCACGCCTTCCTGCTGCTCTCCGACGTCCAGACCGAGAATCCGACCGACATGCGCCGCTTCGAGGCCGAATCGGTGCCGGACGTCGCCGCGACCATCGCCGGGCTCGGCGACCGCCCGCTCTTCGGGGTGGCCGACGGCGACATCATGTGGGATCACCTCGCCCTCTACGACGACTACGAGCGCGCCACCCGCCAGCTCGGCATCCCCTTCGTCCAGGTCGTGGGCAACCACGACCTCGATCTCGACGCTCGGACCGACGAGGCGTCCACCGCCACCTTCCAGCGGCGCTTCGGGCCCCGCTACTGGTCGTTCAACCGCGGTCAGATCCACTACGTGGTGCTGGACGACGTCCTCTATTACGGCGGTGGCTACATCGGCTACCTGGACGACGAGCAGCTGGCCTGGCTCCAGGCCGATCTCGCCCTGGTGGAGCGGGGCACGCCGGTGGTGGTATTCGCCCACATCCCGATCACCTCGACCCTCTGGAAGCGACGCGGCGAGGCGCGGCCGGCCCCGGCACAGGCCCTCACCAATCGAGAGGCGCTCTTTCGGGCGCTGGAAGGACATCGGGCGCTGCTGCTCACGGGTCACATCCACGAGAGCGACCATCTGGAGGAGAGCGGCACCGTGGAGCGCTGCCACGGCACGGTCTGCGGCGGCTGGTGGACCGGCGACATCTGCTACGACGGCACGCCGAACGGCTACGGCGTCTACGAGGTCGATGGCAGCGAGATCACGTGGCGCTACAAGTCGACCGGTCGCCCGGACGACCACCAGATCCGGGTCTATCCCCGCGGCGCCGATCCCCGGGCGCCGGAGGAGATCGTCGCCAACGTGTGGGCCTGGGATCCAGGCTGGTCGGTGGTGTGGTACCAGGGCGCGGATCGCCGGGGCTTGATGTCCCGGCGGGTAGGGTTCGATCCGCTCGCGATGGAGAAGCTGGCGGGTCCGGATCTTCCGGCGACGCGGGGTTGGGTCGACCCGATCCCCACGGGTCACCTCTTCTACGCGCCGATCTCGCCTGGCGCTTCCGACGTTCGGGTCGAGGCCACGGACCCCTCCGGCCGGCGATACACGGCCAGGCTCTGAGGCCCGTCCCGCTGCCGCGGGTTCGGCGCGGCGCTAGCGCCGGTCCGCGAGCGCCGTGGTCACCCCGAGCCCGATGTACGCGGCGCCCGAGGCGTACCGCGGCAGCCGGCTTCCGCCGAGCCGGGGCCCGAACCACTCGCGGAGTCGACTCGCGAGCAGCGCGTACGCGGTGTCGGTGAGAAAGCCCAGCGCCACGTAAAGCAGGCCGAGCGGATTGGATCCGAGGTCAGCCGGTCAGCTCGACCGCATCACGCCTCGTTCCAGTGCACCAACGTCGTGCCGGAATTCCGCTGTTGTCGATCGGGACCGAGGGCTGCCGAAGAACTCGCCGGGCGCTGCGAGCGCCTGGAATGCGCTGCGGGCCAACTGCCCCGTGAGGCCAGCTCGCTGCTGGTTGCCTGACCGAGCAGGTGCTTGAACGAGAGGACGCCGAACCCGAGCGCGTGTCCCAGCTCATGGGTGAAGACGTCGGTGAGCAGAGACGGGTTCAAGCGATGGGCTTGCGCGTCGACCCGGTCGAGAACCATGGTCGCTACGCTGGCAGCAAACCGTCGCTGCGCACCGGGCGCGCGCCGCCACCCAGGACCATCGGGGCCGTCGATGGCGCGGATCGACGAAGACCACCAGGTCGTCGATGGTCTCGTCGAGGGCTGGGATGCAGGCATCGGTGGTGTCGGTCCAGACCAGTGCAGGTCCGCGTCGCCCAGGATGACCCGCTCCCAAGGGCCACCGCCAGGGCGAGCGCGCTCTAGGCCGGAGCGCTGGTGGGCTGCCGACGGCCTGGTTTCGATCGGAAGGCCGGCGGAGGCGGCAGCGCCGTCGCCTCGATCTCGGTGGCCGCTGCAGTGCCGGGTGCCGCCGTCAGCCGTTGTGGTCCGGCGGAGTCCCGAGGCGCCACCCTCGGGTTGCACAGCGGCCGTGTCGGTGGCGGTCGCGTTTGGCGATGGCACCGCCGGCCGAAGGCTGCCAGATCGTCGAGACCCGACGACGGCCTCTCTTCGACGTCGAAGAAGCGAATCTCAGGCCGTCGCGGGAGGAGTTGCCGGCGTACTCGGTCTGTCGGCGCCGGCGAGGAGGTCGGCCGGACGGGCCGGGAGGACGTAGGAGTTGGCGGCAAAGTCGATCTGGTGGGCCGCGCCGGATTGACCACGAAGGTGTCCGGAGCCCACGGCGCCCGCCGGGGCCCGACCGCGCCACCCGCTCAGTCGCTGACCGCCTCCATCCCGCCGAGCGAGCCGCTGCGAAGAGGGTATCCCTCGTACGGCCCGCCTAACGCGTCGAGCCCCGCACCGCCACGCCGGAGAAGACGCCCGACCTTCACGCGCTGATCGCGCCGTCGAGCTTGAGCACCCGGGCGGGATAGGCGATCAAGGCGAGGACCACGGAGTCGCGGGGCGGGAGGCCACCAGGGACTGCACGTGCTCGTCGGTCCGAGTCGCCAGGACGGCGTGGCGACGCCGCGGTCTGAGGTCACCGTGGTCGTGTCGCCGAGGGTGCCGCCTCCGCCCGAACGAAGTCGACCCGCGCGCCGCGACCGTGTTGTCGTAGCGATCACACCACGGCGGTGGCGAGCCCGGGTATCAGCCGAGCGGTCCGCTGACACTTCCCCTGCGAGGATCCGGCTCGGTGCCGACGGCAGGCGTCCGCTGATCAGCACCAGGTCGAAGGCCGGGCCGGACGATGAGGAGTGGCCGCTCGCTCTGGTTCCGAGCGTCCGGTCGTGGAGGCCTTCGGCTGGCGGTTGCACGGCCTGGCGGCGAGAAGTCCTGACCCGGACTCGGGGCCGCACCGGCAGAGTGCTGGTCGGCGCTGGTCGCCGGCGGATGACTTGGTCGGGACGCGGACCGGGAGGGCTTCGGTCGCCGGCTGGCGCCGAGCAGGAGGACCAGGCCGACACATCGGGACCGATGCACAACCGCCGACGAACATCGGGCCCGATCCGTGAATGGCGACGGGTCGAAAGATACAGCAATCGAGCCGTCGCGGAACCGTATATTCCGCCCCATGGCGCTCGCGTCGTTCCACCCCGCCGTCGCCCGCTGGTTCACCGAGCGGATCGGCCAGCCCACCCCCGCGCAGATCCGGGGTTGGGAGGCCATTCGCCGGGGCGACGACACGCTGATCGCCGCGCCGACCGGCTCCGGCAAGACGCTCGCCGCGTTCCTGATCGGGATCGATCGGCTGCTCGAGGAATCGCTCGCCGGCAACCTGCCCGACGCGGTGCAGGTGATCTACGTCTCGCCGCTCAAGGCCTTGAGCGCCGACATCCATCACAATCTGGCCGAGCCCCGCCGGGAGATCCGCCGGATCGCGGAGTCGATGGACCTCGGCAGCCCTCATCTGACCGCCGCGATCCGCTCGGGCGATACTACCGCCGCCGAGCGCGCCGCCATCATCCGCACCCCGCCGCACATCCTGGTCACCACGCCGGAGTCGCTCTATCTGCTGCTCACCGCGGAGCGGAGCCGAAAGGTGCTGGCCACGGCGCGCACGGTGATCGTGGACGAGATCCACGCGCTCCTGGAGAGCCGGCGGGGCGCGCACCTCGCCCTGAGCCTCGAGCGGCTCGACCACGTGGCCGGGCGCCGGCTCCAGCGAGTCGGGCTTTCCGCCACGCAGCGTCCGATCGAGGCCGTCGCCGACTGGCTCACCGGCACTCGCCCGCCCGCCACCATCGTCGACGAAGGCCACCGCCGTGAGCTCGACCTCGGGCTCGAGGTGCCGGGCTCGCCGCTCCAGGCGGTGATGTCCGCCGAGGTCTGGGCCGAGGTCTACGATCGGGTCGCGACGCTCGCCACGGAGCACCGCACCACGCTCGTGTTCGTCAACACGCGTCGATTGGCCGAGCGGGTGGCGCACCAGCTGGCGGCGAGGCTCGGCCGGGAGTCGGTCACCGCGCACCACGGGAGTCTCTCGAAGGAGATTCGGCTCGACGCCGAAGCTCGCCTCAAGAACGGACAGCTCCGCGTTCTGGTGGCGACGGCGTCGCTCGAGCTGGGCATCGACATCGGGCACGTCGACCTGGTTTGCCAGCTGGGCTCGCCCCGGCGGATCGCGACCTTCCTCCAGCGGGTCGGCCGCTCGGGCCACACGGTGCGCGGACGTCCCAAGGGCCGGCTCTTTCCGCTCTCCCGCGACGAGCTGGTCGAGTGCGCCGCGCTGCTCGACGCGGTCGGGCGGGGGGAGCTCGATCGGGTCGAGATCACCGGCGCCGCGCTCGACGTGCTGGCCCAACAGCTGGTCGCCGAGACGGCGGCGGAGCAGTGGGACGCCGACCGGCTCTTCGAGCTGGTGCGGGGCGCCTGGCCCTATCGGGCGCTCCCTCGCGAGCGCTTCGACGCCGTGGTCGCGATGCTCGCCAACGGCTACGTCACCCGCCGTGGCCGCCGGGGCGCGCTGGTTCACCACGACACGGTCAATCGCCGGGTCCGCGGTCGCCGGGGCGCTCGGCTCGCCGCGCTCACCTCGGGCGGGGCGATTCCCGACAACGCCGACTATCGCGTGGTGCTCGAGCCCGAAGGCACCTTCGTCGGCACCTTGAACGAAGACTTCGCGGTCGAGAGCACCCCGGGCGACATCTTCCAGCTCGGCAACACCTCCTGGCGGATGCTCCGGATCGAGCGCGGTGTGGTGCGGGCCGAAGACGCCCGGGGTCAGCCGCCCTCGCTTCCTTTCTGGCTCGGCGAGGCGCCGTCGCGGAGCACCGAGCTCTCCGCCGAGGTCGCGCGGCTCCGCGGCGAGGTGGGCCGACTGCTCGACGATCGGGTGGCGGCGACGGCGTGGCTCGAGGGACGAGGCCTGCCGGCGGCGGCCGCGAGTCAGATGGTGGACTACCTCGGCGAAGGCCGGAGGCTGCTCGGGGTGCTCCCGACGCAGGAGACGCTGGTGGCCGAGCGGTCCTTCGACGAGTCGGGCGGGATGCAGCTGGTGATCCACTCGCCCTTCGGCGGGCGGGTGAACCGCGCCTGGGGACTCGCGCTCCGCAAGCGGTTCTGCCGGCAGTTCAACTTCGAGCTGCAGGCGGCGGCCACCGACGACGCGGTGCTGCTCTCCCTCGGCCCCCAGCATTCGTTCCCGCTGGAGAGCGTCTTCCGGTTCCTGAACACCGCCACCGTGCGCGAGATCCTGATCCAGGCGATGCTCGACGCGCCGATCTTCGCGACCCGCTGGCGCTGGAACGCCAACATCTCGCTCGCCGTCCCGCGCTTCCGGTCGGGCAAGCGGGTGGCGCCGCAGATCCAGCGGATGGAGGCGGACGACCTACTCGCGGCCGCCTTTCCGGACGCCGCCGCCTGCCTGGAGAACATCCCTGGCGACCGCGCCATCCCGGAGCACCCGCTGGTGGAGCAGGTGATCGCCGACTGTCTCCACGAGGCGATGGACCTCGACCGGCTCGGCGCGATCCTCGGCGATCTCGACGCCGGCCGGATCCGCTTCGTCGCCCGCGACCTGCCCGAGCCCTCGCCGCTCGCGCACGAGATCCTGAACGCGCGGCCCTACGCTTTCCTCGACGACGCGCCGCTCGAGGAGCGCCGGACCCAGGCGGTCTACACCCGCCGCGCCTTCGAGCCCGGTGGCGCGGACGACCTGGGCGCTCTCGACGCCGACGCCATCGCCCGGGTGCGCGACGAAGCCTGGCCCGAGGTGGAGCACGCCGACGAGCTGCACGACGCGCTGGTGGTCTCGGGGTTCCTCACCGATCGCGAGGGGAGCGCCGGGCGGAATGGCGTCTCCTGGCTGCCGTTCTTCGAAGAGCTGCTCGCCGACGGGCGCGCCGTTCGCGTGGGCGATCTCTGGGTGGCGGCGGAGCGTGCGGCGGAGGCGCGTGCCGTGCCGAGCGACGTCGACGCGCTCCGCGAGCTCTTGCGAGGTCGGTTGGAGATCGTCGGGCCGACCACCGTCATGGAGCTCGCCGACAGCGTCCGCGGAGCGACCGGCCCCGCCGCCGTGGACTCGACGGACGCGGTTGCGGCGGCGCTGGCCGCGCTCGAGGCGGACGGCGCGGCGCTCCGCGGCCGCTTCACTCCGGGACGGGGCGAGCAGGAGTGGTGCGATCGCCGGCTTCTCGCGCGGATCCATCGCTACACCCTGAATCGTCTCCGCGCCGAGATCGAGCCGGTCAGCACCGGAGACTTCCAGCGCTTCCTGCTGGGCTGGCAGCGGGTTGCCGTGGACGAGCGGGTGGCCGGGCTCGAGGGCCTGGCCCAGGTGATCGAGCAGCTCGCCGGCTTCGAGGCGCCGGCCGGCGCCTGGGAGGTGGACCTCCTCGCCGCCCGATGCGAGGAATACGATCCGGCGCTGCTCGACGCGCTGAGCCTGACGGGTCGGGTCGCGTGGGCGCGGCTCTCGGCGCCCACCGGCGCCGGTGCCGCGCGGCAGCGACCGATCCGGACCTCGCCGGTCGCGTTGCTCGGACGGGCGGATCTCGAGACCCTGCTCGCGCTCGCCGGGTCGGGCGAGCCCGAGGAGCTGAGCTCCAACTCCGCCGCCGTTCGCGACGCGCTCCGCCGGAGCGGGGCCTCCTTCCTGCCCGAGCTGGCCCGCGCCACCGGCCTCTTGCCGACCCAGGTGGAGCAGGCGTTAGGCGAGCTCGCCGCGGCCGGTCTGGTCACCTCCGACGGCTTCGCCGGTCTTCGCGCGCTGCTCACGCCGTCGGCCAAGCGCCCGCCGCTCGCGGGCGCGACCCGCCGGCACCGCACGGCCAGCTTCGGGTTCGAGGCGGCGGGCCGCTGGTCGCTGCTCGACCGCCAGGGCGTGGAGAAGGCCGCGCTCCCCGCGGACGAGCTGGAGCGCTATGCCCGGATGCTGCTCGCCCGGTACGGCGTCGTCTTCCACCGTCTCCTGGCCCGCGAGGCGCTCGCCCTGCCGTGGCGTGCCCTGCTCACCATGTATCGGCGTTTGGAGGCCCGCGGCGAGATCCGGGGCGGCCGCTTCGTCGCCGGGGTGACCGGCGAACAGTTCGCGCTGCCGGAGGCGGTGCCGCTGCTCCGCGCGGCGCGACGGGCGCCCCGGCACGGCGCCCTGGTGGCGATCTCGGCGGCGGACCCGCTCAATCTGGCCGGCATCCTCACACCGGGCGAGCGGGTGCCGGCGGTCGCGTCCAACCGGATCCTCTTCGAGGACGGGATGCCGATCGCGGTGCTCGAAGCGGGGCAGATCCGCCTGCTCGCGGAAGTTGCCCCGGAGCGCCGGCGCGCGCTCGAGATCGCGCTCACCAGGAGGAGCATCAGTCCAGCGCTCCGAGCCAGGATGCTGATCGCCGGCCGCGGGCCGGACGACACGCGGCGCCGGCGCGAGCGCCCGCTCGGCGCGGGTCAGACGGAGAGCGGCGCTCGATGAAGCGGCGGAGCTTTCTGCAGGCGGCGGCCGGACTCGCCGGGCTCGGCGCGCTGTCCCCGCGACGGGCGAGGGTTTCGGTGCCGACCGGCGCTCCGCTGCTCGACGCCCACGCCCACGTGATGAGCCCCGCGCTCGCCGACGTGGCGGCACAGGCGTACGGCCGCCGGAGCCTCGAGCCGCTCGACGCCGCGGAGGTGGTTCGCCGGATGGATGCCGCGGGGATCCGCCGCGCGGCCGTGCACTCGGCCGCCTACATGATGGCCGTCGATGCCGTCGAGCGGGACGTGCCGCTCGACCAGGAGCGAGGCGAGGTCGAGTCCGAGAACGACTTCGCCGCGCGCGAGTGCGCCCGCTTTCCCGATCGACTGATCCCGTTCCTGAGCGTCAACCCGAAGCGGGACTATGCCATCGCCGAGCTGGATCGGGCCGTCGATCGCGGGGGTATGCGCGGGCTCAAGCTCCACTTCTGGAACTCCCTGATCGACACCCGGCAGCCCGAGCAGCTGGAGCGAGTCAAGGCGGTGATCGAGCACGCCGCTCGGCGCGGCCTGCCGGTGCTGGCGCACGCCTTCGTCGGCGACGTTGAAGGCTACGGGCCCGACGACACCGAGCGGCTGGTCAGGGAGGTGGTCGAGCCGCTGCCGTCGCTCCGGATCTGCTTCGCGCACGCGGCCGGTGCCGGCGGCTTCGCGGGCGCCACGCAACGCTGCCTCGAGCGGCTCGGCCAGCTCACCGGTGCGGACAGCCCCACGGCGGATCGGGTCTGGATCGACATCGCCGCCGTGCTCCGACCGGGCATGCCGGAGCTGACCCGGGCCCGGTTCGCGGAGCTGGTGCGGGCCTTCGGCGTCGGCCGCACCCTCTGGGGCAGCGACACCTTCGAGAGCTACCTCGCGACCACTCGGGAGGCCTGGTCGCTCGAGGACGACGAGTGGCGCACCGTCTGCCGGAACGACGGCGCCGCCTGGCTCGGCTGACTCAGCGCGGCAGGGGGTAGCGCTCCAGGTACTGCAGCCCGTCCTCGTTCTCGGCGGCGGCGTAGAGGTGCGCGCGGCCCACCGCCATCAGTCGCCGTCCCGCCGGCAGCTCGACCGTCCTCGTCCGCCGTCCGCTTCGATCGAAGACGTCGTAGCGAGCCGGCTGTCCGACCTCCGAGGGGAGCCCGACCCAGAGGCTCCCGTGCGGGTCGGCGAGCACGCTCCCGGCCAGGAACATCGGATGGCGCTCGGCGAACTCGGTCCGCGCGGCCATCTCCGCCACGTCTCGATCGCTCATCGGCGGCGAGAAGCCCATCGCCGCGCCGTCCTCGCCCCGACCGCTGCTCGGGGCGGAGGCGTTGAAGCGGCGGACGAACGCCTCGCGGTCCGCCGAGGTGACCCGCCGGGTCTGGTACGCGTAGCTCGGGCCGGCCACCGGCGCGCTTCCCGGGCGGCGCACGTCGACGTGGTAGTCGCCGCCACGCACGATCCAGAGCGTTCCGTCCGCGCCGAGCGCCCAACCGTCGCTGCTCCCGTAGCCGACCAGCGGGATTCGGGGGACCCTCGAAGGCGAGCCGAGGTCGGAGCGGAGGCGCTCCCCCTGCACGTGCGTCACCGGCTCGCTCTGGCCGGTCGCCGGATCGAGCCGGACCAGTCGGACCGAGTCGTCGGGCAACTCCTTTCCGCGCTCCATCCACGCGGGGATCGTCAGGTAGTACCGTCCGGCAGGGTCGACGGCTCTCACTCCCATTGCTCCCGGCCGGTCGCCGGGGATGGTGCGGCGGGGTTCGCCCTTCGGATCGAGCACCAGGACCCGCTGGTTGCCGAGGTCGATCAGCAGGGTGCTGTCGCCCGGGGTCGGGATCAGGATGCTGGGGAGCCGCGCCTCCCTTGGGCCTCCGCCGCGCCGCACCTTGTCTGTCACCGACCGGCTGGCGAAGTCGATCAGGACCACCCGCTGGTCGCGATAGTCGCTCACCAGGACCTGGCCGTCCGGGAGTTCGCGCACCCCTCGGATCGAGGCGAACTCCTCGCCCAGCGTGACGTCGGGCGCGAGGCGGGTGGCCTGAGCCGCCGCCGTTCCGGCGATTCCGCAAAGCACCGCCAAGGTCCAGGTTGCTCGACGCATCCGCTCACCCGCTCGAGAGTTGGAGTCGTCCTAACGGCGACCCGAGCTGGCTGCCGTCTCTCCTGGGCGGGTTCGGTTTCCGGGGCGAACGGCACGCCCGCACGTTGCGGGGGCCGCCACACTCGGAGATTATCAGCCCGACCGATGCAGGATACCCACGGAACACGTCGCCGGATCCCGGCCCTTCTCTGGCCCGGTCTGATCGCGCTCGCCATGCTCGGGCTGGCTCTCGTCGTCGGAGCCATCGAGACGAGGCGGCGGGCGCGGGCCGATGCCCTATGGTGCCTGCGCCTGCCACTGGATTTCCGCTCGCTTCTTCGCGCGTTCGGGGTCGGCTCGAGCCTCTGGTACGCCGCGCCTCGCGCTGGTGCCGCTGGTCTGGATCTCCCGCAAGCTCGACCCTGAGCGCCTCGGTTGGCGACGGACCGCGTTTCTTTCCACGGCTTTCCCCGTCGGGCTCGCCGCGGAGCGCGGCCGCCCGGTATCTCTCCGTCTATGGCGGCGCGCCGCTCAAGCCGCCGATCTGGGCCTTCCTCCAGGCGGAGGGGGCGCGGCACCTCATGGCCTGGTGGCGGTCGGCGGAGTTGTGGCGCTGGTCGAGGGCGGCGCCGATCGGCCTGCGCCTTGAGCAAGCGCGCGGCTCCGGAGCGAGCTCGCCGAGCAGCGTCTGTCACCCTCACCGCGCAGCTCCACCCGCACTTCCTTCAACACCCTTCAGGCATCTCCACGTTGATTCACCGCGATCCCGACGCGGCCGACGAGATGCTGGCTCTGCTGGGCGATCTCCTCGCGACGCGCTCCGCCATCGCGATCGGCCGATCGTCACGCTGGGGGAGGAGCTTCGCTTCGCCCGCACCTATCTCGCGATCATCCGGACCCGCTTCGCCGATCGCTTCGCGTACGACGTCGACGTCCCCGACGCGCTGCTCGACCAGGCGGTCCCGCTCTTCCTGCTCCAGCCGCTGATCGAGAACGCGGTGCAGCACGGGATCGGCGAGCGGATCGAGGGCGGGCGGGTGACGATTCGAGGGCGGGAGCGGAACGATCGCGTGATCCTCGAGGTCCTGGACGACGGCGCCGGCGGCCGCGAGCCCGACCCCGAAGGGATCGGTCTCGGCAACACCTGCAGCCCGACTCGCGACGGCGTTCGGGAAGCGGCGTCGCTCGAGCTGGTGGACGGCGAGGTGGGATCGGCGGCCCGATCGAGCTCCCGAGGCGCGCGGTGGAGCCGGCCGCGTGAGGCCTCGGCGTCGTCGTGGTCGACGACGAGCCTCCGCGCGCGAGCGGTGGCAAAGCTCGTCGCGGCGACGGACGTGGCCCGAGCTCGCGGGCGAGGCGAGAACGGCGTCGAAGCGCTGGACCTGATCGCCTCGGGAGCGCCCGGACCTCGTGTTGCTCGATGTCGATGCCGGGCCTCACTGGCTTCGAGGTGGTGACCGCGCTCGATCGCGACGAAGCTCCCGGGTGATCTTCGTGACGGTCTACGATCACTACGCGGTCAAGGCCTTCGACGTCGGGGCCATCGACTACCTGTCAGCCGGTCACTCAGGGCTCGCTTCGCCGAAGCGATATCGAGCGCGCCCGGGTCCGCCTGGCGAGCGTCCGGGCGAGTCGGGCGGAGCGCCAGCGGGTGAGCGCCGCCACGATCGAGGCGGCCCGGTCGCGGGGGCCGCGCCGCTACGCGGTGCGCGGGTCGGTCATCGCCATCAGGTCGTGCCGGTCGGCGAGATCGGACTGGATCGAGGCGGCCGACAACTATCTCAAGCTCCACGTCGGCGGCAAGGTCCACCTGGCGCGCGGCACCATCGGCGACGCCGAGCGCGAGCTCGACGCCAGCCGGTTCGCGCGCATCCACCGCTCGACGCTGGTCGCATCGACCGCATCGCCGCGGCCGGTCGGGGGAAGGGCGGGCCTGGTCGTGGAGCTCCGACCGGGCGATGCCCGGCCAACGTTACGTCGATCGGATCAAGCGGCTGCTCGGTCGTTAGGCGGCTGACCGGCGGCAGGTCACTCGTGGCGGCTCTTCGCCGATCACCTGGCGGAGCGCGACGTTGGCCGCCTGGAGGGCCGGCCCCGAGGTGAAGCGGTAGATGGTGTCGGAGCGCGCCGGCGCGGCGTAGCGCAGGATCAGGAAGCCGTGGTCGTTCTGCCAGTTGAAGTTGAGCTGCATGTCGGGCGCGCGGGGATAGCGCCGCGCGCTCGCGCCGCTCGGGACCACGAACTCGGTCCGGGTCACCAGCAGCCCCTCGCGGAATCCGCCGCCATTGGGAACGAAGACGTAGCGGACCGAGTCGCTCGGCGTGAGATAGCCGGCCGCGAGCGCGGAGTCGAGAATCGATTCCGGGATCGCGGGGGCCAGGGCGCTCACGGCGGGCGGCGGCCGCCGAAGAACGCGCACCCCTGGTAGACCAGATAGCCGATCGCGATGAAGCCCGCGAACAGGCCTGCCGCCAGGATCCCGGAAGACGGCACCAGCGCCGCCGGGTGCGCTTCCTGGCCTGCTCGGCGAGAATTGGTGCTCCGCGCTGGTCGCGTCGCGAACGCGGTGGCCATCGCGCGGGCGCTCTGCCAGCGGTCGTCCGGGTCTTTCGCCAGGGCCTGGCTGATGATCCTCGCCCACGGCGGTCGGGATTGGGCGCCACCTTTCCTGAGCGGCGGGCGCCTGGCGAACCTGGATTGGCCATGACCGGCGGCGGAGTCGCCGGCCACGGGCGTCTTCCCGGTGGCCGCCTCGTACAGCACGGCGCCCAGGGCGTACACGTCGGTGCGCCCATCGACCCGGTCGCCGGCCACCTGCTCCGGGCTCATGTAGTGCGGGGTGCCGCTCACCACGCCGGTCGGGCTCTGATCGCCCGCGCCGACCAGCCGCGCGATGCCGAAGTCGGTCACCGCGGGGTTGCCATCGCCGTCGAGCAGGATGTTGTCGGGCTTCACGTCGAGGTGGACCACGCCGCGCTCGTGCGCGGCCGCCAGCGCGTCCGCCACCTGGGCGCCGAGCCGCGCCAGCGCCTCGGGATCGAGGGGCGCGCGGTCGATTCGCGCCCGCAGGGTGTCGGGAAAGCAGCGCATCACGAGATAGACGATCCCGTCGCGCGACTCGGCGTGATAGAGCGGCACGATGTGCGGATGCTCGATCCGGGCCACCAGCTTGGCTTCGTCGAGCGCCACGTCGGTGTCGCCCGCGCCCTGATCGGCGAAGAACGCCTTGATCGCGACGTCGCGCTCCAAGGTCGGGTCGAAGGCGCGAAAGACGGCGCCGAAGCCGCCAGCGCCGAGCAGCTCGCGCACCTCGAAGCGCCCGCGCAGAATGGTTCGGAGCCGACTTTCCAGGTCGGCGATCATCTGAGGATCGGCCATGCCCTCGCCGTTGCCCGTGGACGCCTGAGACTAGCCGGAGGAGACTGCCCCGGCAACACGAGCTCCGACGAGGTGCGGGAATCTCGCGCCCCGAGGGCGCCGTAGGGCAATGAAGCCTCACCTCTCACGATCGCGGGAACGACGATGCCGAGCACTCGACGCGAATTCCTCGAGCAGGCCGCCAGCGGACTCGCCCTCGTCCTGGCGATCCCGTCGCTGAGCTGCCGGCCGCGGGGCGGCGGTGCGCCGTTCGCGCCGAGCCAGTGGATCGCCATCGCGCCCGACGGAAGCGTCACGCTGGTGCTCGACAAGGCGGAGATGGGGCAGGGCGTGTCGACCTCGGTCCCGTTGATCATGGCCGAGGAGCTCGGGGTCGAGTGGAGCCGGGTGCGGGTCGAGGTGGCGCGTCCCGGGCCGGACTTCACCGGGATGGGCACCGGCGGGAGCGGGAGCGTGATCGAGACCTGGTTCGGGCCTCGACTCGCCGCCGCGCGCGCGCGGGAGATGCTGATCGCCGCGGCCGCGGCGAAGTGGGGCGTCGCGCCCGAGGAGTGCGTCACCGAGCGCGGCGAGGTTCGCCACGGCCGCCGCCGAGCCGGCTTCGGCGAGCTGGTCGAGGCCGCGCGCGAGCTGCCGGTCCCGGAGGAGCCCCGGCTCAAGCCGCCCGAACAGTACCGGCTGCTCGGCACCAGCGTGCCGGACCGCGCGCTGCCGGAGCTGGTCCGGGGTGCGGTCACCTACGGAGCGGACGTCAGACTGCCCGGAATGCGCTACGCCGCGATCGCGCGATGCCCGACCAAGGGCGGCGCGGTCCGCTCCTTCGACGACACCGGGGCGCGCGCGGTGGCCGGAGTGCGCGACGTCATCGAGCTTCCCGGTGGTGTCGCCGTGGTGGCCGAGTCGACCTGGGCCGCGCTTCGCGGGCGCGACGCGCTCCAGCTCGACTTCGCCGACGGGCCCGACGGCTCCTTCGACAACGCCGACGGATGGCGCCGCCTCGAGGGGGCGCTCGCCCGGGGCGGGAAGACGGCGCGGCGAGCCGGCAACGCGGCCGCCGCGCTCGGTCGAGCCGCCCGCCGCTTCGCGGCCGAGTATCGCTGGACCTGGCAAGCCCACTCGGCCATCGAGCCGCTCTCTGCCGTGGCGAGCGTTGCCGACGGCGGCTGCGAGATCTGGGCGGGCATGCAGAACCCGAACGCCGCGCAGCGCCTGGTGGCCGAAGCGCTCGGGATCGACGAAGGGCGCGTCGTCGTCAACGTGCTTCGGCTGGGCGGCGGCTTCGGGCGCCGGCTCGCGAGCGACTTCGTGGTCGAGGCCGCGCTGGTCTCCCGGGCCGCGGGCGGTCCGGTCCAGGTGCTCTGGTCGCGCGAGGACGACTTCCGGCACGACCGATTCAACCCGGCGCAGCTCAACCGGCTCGAGGCCGGTCTCGACCCCTCCGGACGGATCGCGGCCTGGCGCCATCGGGTGGCGGACTTCCACCTCTCGATGTTCGGCGCCTACGACCCCGAGTACGATCCGCCGGCCGGCGGCGATCCGTGGGGCGGCTTCGACACCCCGTACGAGGTGGCGGATCTCGAGGTGGAGCTGGCGCTCGTGGAGTCGCCGGTCGAGACGGGCGCGTGGCGCTCGGTCACCTATCCGGCCGCCGTGCTCGCGCGGGAGTCCTTCCTCGACGAGATCGCCCGTGAGACCGGGCGCGATCCGTTGGCGCTCCGGCTCGACCTGATTCCCTCACCCGGCCTGGTGCGGCGCGGAGAGACAGAGCTGCCGAACGGCGACCGCCTGCGGCGGGTGCTCGAGCTCGTGGCCGAGCGGGGTGACTGGGGTCGGCCGCTGCCCGACCTGGGTGCCGGCCGTCGAGTCGGGCGCGGGCTCGCGTGCAATCCGTACCACCGGGGCACCATGGTCGCTCAGGTGGCCGAGGTGTCGGTCGGCGCGGAAGGTGACATCCGGGTCCATCGGATCGTGAGCGCGGTGGATTGCGGGCAGCCGATCAATCGGCTCGGCATCGAGCAACAGTTCGAAGGCGGCGTGGCGTGGGCGCTCTCGGCCCTCTTCGGGCCCGGGGTCCGTTTCGAGCGGGGGCGGGCACAGGGCGGCTCGCTCTCGGAGTATCCCGTGCTCCGGATCGATCAGATGCCGGCGGTGGAGACCCACGTCGTCGAGAGCACGCTCCGCCCCTTCGGCATGGGCGAGCCCCCGGTCCCCGCCGTGGCGCCCGCCGTCCTCAACGCCGTGCACCAGGCCACCGGCGTCAGGATCCGCGACCTTCCCATCGATCGAACGACGCTGCGAGCCTAAGCGGCCGCCGCTCAGCGCACCGCTTCGGCCGGTGTCGCGCGCGGCACGTGGATCAACGCCGTGAACGCCTCGCTCGGCCGCAGCTCCAGGTGGCCGGCCTGGAAGCGCATCGGGTGCGGTTGCCCGAGCCACGCGCTCGCTTCGCGAGACGCGCCGGCGAGCGGAAGCAGGAACGCGGCGTTCGAGACCGTCGCCAGCATGGCGTCGACGCTGCCCGCGACGGGCGCGGTGGTGCTGTCGAGCGACGGGCCCCCATAGGAGAACCCGAGCGCGACGTAGCGGGCGCCCAGCGCGTCGCGCAGCCCGAGGCCGAGGTTGGGCACGCCGCCGGGAACCGGAACCGGCTGGCCGGCGATTCGCGCGGTCTGCACGTGGGCGTTGTGCGCCCAGATCATCATCCCGCCCTTCCCTTCGTCCTCGAGGGCCCAGAGCGCGTTGGCGGCCATGGCGCGGTCGCGGGGATTGCTCGCGTCGAATGCGCCCAGCCGCAACATCTCTTCGGTCTGCGTGGCTACGATCGCGATCCGGAGCGCCCAACGATACTCCCCGTCCGACGAGGCCGCGCGATAGTCACGCTCCTTGGCCCGCAGCCGCTCGGCCAAGCCGGCCGAGATCCGGCGGAGCGAGTCGCGGGCCGGTGCCGTGAGCGCGAGATACCGCTGGATCGCGGGCTGCCAGAAGGGCCCGCTCGCCTGCTCGGCCAGAGGGCGGAGCCTTGCGCGCACCCACTCCGCTTCGGCCGGGTCGACCCGGTCGTAGTAGGCGACCAGCCGATCGAGCGCGGGCACCATGCTGCCCGCCGACCCCGGCAGGTCGATCCCCAGGACCCGCACCGGCGGCCGGGACGGGTGCGAGAGGTTCCATTCGCGGAGCCATTCGAAGGCCGCTCGCACTTCGGGATAGGAGCCGAAGCCGTAGTTGATCGCGGTGTCGTAGTCCACCGTGGGCGCCCGGCCGGTAACGTAGGCGTCGAGGTCGAGGCCCTCCGGCAGGCCCGACTCCAGCGCCAGCGCCGACACCCGCCCGCTCTCGACCAGGTGCCGGAGCAGCAGGAACCGGATGGTGAGGAACTCGTGCACGTTGTGCACGCTCTCGCCGACTCCGATCACCTTCGCGTCCGCGGCGAGCGCCGCCAGGGCGCGAACCGCGGCGGTCGAGTCGCCGGCGAGCGGCGTCGAGCTCCGTCGGGCCCAGTCGACGACCGCCGATTCGCCGGGTCGGGTCTGGGCGACCGCGCCGGTGGCGAGGGCCGACGCCGCCGCGATCGCGGCGAGGGTCCGGAGGACACCCCGCGAGACGGATGGTCGCGACCGGCGGTCATCGGATCGTGCGAATGACGGCCCGGAGGAAGGGCGCCCTCCGGCGTCACCGCGGGTGCGCCGCGCGACGTCGGAACGGTGTGCTGCAGGCGGACGGGTCATGGATCTCTCTGGCGTGGCTAGCGTTCGACAAGCGCTTACGGCCGAACCAGAGATCCGGTTTCTGACTCCAGCGGACGTCAGCGGAGCCCCTCGAGCCCGGCCACGCCGGCGGGGCGCCGCGGCTGCCCGAAGTCGGCCGCCTGATCGCTTTGCGTTAGCGGCGACGCTCCGGAATCGCCCGCATCAGGATCGATTGAGCGGCATGGAGCGCGGCGATGCCCGGGCCCGAGCCGGGGAAGTGGCCCATCCGCACGATCACCAGATCGCGAGACGGCACCACGTAGGTCTCCTGGCCACCCGCGCCACGGAACGCGTAGGCGTCGCGCGGCAACGGCCACTGGCCCCGGCGGTTGAGCCAGACCATGCCACCGTAGGCCGAGTCGGGCCAGGCCGGCGCAGGCGCCCGGACGAAGTCGACGAAGCCCGCGGGCAGGATCCGCTCCCCCATCCAGACGCCGTCGGCCAGGTAGAGCATCCCGAGCCGGGCCCAGTTGCGGGCCGTGCCGTAGTCGTAGCCGGTGAGCAGGAAGTTGCCGTACGGATCGGTCTCCAGCATCTGCCGCCGGATCCCGATCTTGTCGAAGAGGGCCCGTTGCGGGAAGGTGAGGTACTCCTCGCCGCGCTTCCTGACCGCCTCGCGGATCAGATAGCCCAACGTGAGCGGGTCGACGTTCCGGTAGCGGCCTTTGGTGTTGGGCTCGAACTGGAGCGGGCGGGAGATCGAGAACTCGAAGGCGTCGATCGCGCCGGTGTAGATCAGGTCGTGATCGTGATAGCCCGGAAGGTCCTCCGGGCTGCCCCGGCTGAAGCGAAGCCCGCTCGACATCCGCATCAGATCCATGATCCGGATCTTGCCGCGCGGGTCGTTCGGATCCCGGTGCCAGGCGGCCACCGGCGCCGGATCCTCCAGCCGGAACGCGCCCTGCTGGATCAGCACCCCGATCAAGGTGCCCGTGATGCTCTTTCCCATCGACCAGCTCTCGAGCTGCATCTCGCGGTCGGCGCCGTTGCCGTAGCGTTCCGCGACGATCCGCCCGCGATGCACCACCACGAACGCCGCGGTGAGACCGGCGGGGTCGGCAAACGCCGCGTCCACGGCTTCCCGGAGCGCGGTCGTGTCGACGTCCTTCGGCAGCGGCGCGTCGGGCAGGCGGTCGCCCATGGGCCAGGGGAGCGAGGCGGCGGCGGGCAGCGTCGAGCGGACCGGCACCGGGGTGAAGAACACGCTGTCGGCGCCGGGCTGATGGATCACACAGCCCTGGTCGCCGTAGCGCTTGGCCTCGCGGGTGATCCGATCGGCCACCGTGAGCCGGACCAGCTGTCTGCCGCGGTCGACCTCAAACCGGGTGATCGAATCGAGTTTGGGGCCGAGAAAGTAGGCGGCGACGTGGCGGCGGGCCTCGTCCTGGTCGCGACCCGAGACGAAGAGCGCGGAGCAGAGCACCTTCGCCGTGCCCGCGACCTTCCAGCTGTCGGGGTCGTCGGGAGGCATTCCGGGCTGGGCATGCGCGGGCGTGGCGGGCAGGGCGAGCGCGAGCCAAAGGCCGCCAAAGACGACGAGTCCTGCCGATCGAGCGGTCGCGCGCACGGGTCCTCCGGCCGGTTGACGATGCCGGAAGTTACCGGCTCGGTCCGCGCTTCGCCGCACTCCCCGTTGTCTGGTAGAATCCAGGATGCGAAAGCACGTGCTGCTCTTCGGCCTGGTCGGCGGCGTCCTGATCGCCGGGCTCAAGCTGATCGAGTACCGCTGGCTGGTGGTCGAACATTCCGTGGAGATCTACGGGGCGCTGGTGGCCGCGCTGTTCGCCGGCTTCGGAATCTGGCTCGGCCAGCGGATCACCCGGCGGCGGCGCGAGGTGGTGGTCCGGGAAGTCGCCGTTCCGGTGCCCGTGCCCGTGCCGGCCAGCTTCGAGCGGGACGACGAACGGGTCGCGGCGCTGGGCATCACCCCCCGCGAGCTCGAGATCCTGGAGTTGATCGCCGAGGGCCTGAGCAACCGCGAGATCGCGGAGCGGGTCCACGTGAGCGAGAACACCGTCAAGACCCATTCGAGCCGGCTCTTCGACAAGCTGGGCGCCCGCCGCCGGACCCAGGCGGTTCAGCTGGGCAAGTCCCTCAGGCTGATCGCGTGAGCCCGAATCGGGCATCGGGGCGCTCCGGCATCCCACTTTCGTAGGATTTTCGGCAAAATCATACCTTCGGGTGACGCGCGGAGCGGGGTCGGACGCTAGGATCGACCCTCCTCGAGACCTCTGGAGCCGTCGATGCGCAAGATCGTGCTGACCTTTGGACTGATCGCCGGGGGCATCCTCTCGGCGATGATGCTGATCTCCCTGCCGTTCCAGGACCGGATCGGCTTCGAGAACGCCGCCCTGCTTGGCTACACAACCATGGTGCTGGCGTTCCTGCTGGTCTTCTTCGGGGTCAAGTCCTATCGCGACAACGTGGCCGGCGGCCGGATCTCGTTCGGCCGGGCCTTCTCGGTGGGGCTGCTGATCACCCTGGTGGCCACGATCTGCTACGTCGCGACCTGGCAGGTCGTCTACTACAAGCTGGCGCCCGACTTCGTGGAGAAGTACACGGCGTACACGCTCGACAAGGAGCGGGCGGCGGGCGCGAGCGAGGGCAGCTCGCGACTCGGCAGCGGGAGCTGGCCGAGTTTCGGGAGAGCTACCGGAACCCGCTGGTCAACATCGCTTACACTTTCCTCGAGCCGCTGCCGGTGGGCCCTGGTGCTCACGCTGGTGTCGGCCGGGGTGCTGGGTCGGAAGCGGCGGCCGGGTTGGATCGGCCGGTGCGGCGGAGGCGACCGGCTGAGGGCTCCCACCGGGCCAGAATTCGAGAGCCCGCTGGGCGGGCGCCCCGTAGGCAGGGGGCCGGGCTCGGACGCGAGCGGCTCAGTCCATGGCTCGGTGTGCGAATGACCTTAGCCCTTCCGATGGAGATAGTCGGGCCGGTGGTCGGGATCGGCTCGCTGATCACGCTGGTCGTCGCCGGGGTGGTCGCGATTCGGGTGGTCTCCTCGAAGTTCCCGACTCGTCACCGTGCTGCCATCGGCGACGCCGAGCGCGATCAGGTGATCGAGGATCTCCAGGCGCGGGTGGCCGAGCTCGAGCGGCTCAAGGACCAGATGGCCGAGCTCGAGGAGCGGGTCGACTTCGCGGAGCGGATGCTGGCCCGGCAGCGCGAGACGCCGCGCGTCGGGCCGGGATAGCCGCGGTCACGGCCAATCGATCAGCTCGCTCGGCGGCGGGACGAAGCGCAAGGTCCGAAGATCGCTCGCCGGGGCCAGCAGATCGCCGACCAGGCGGCGCTCCACCGCCCCTCGCCAGACCCACCGTCCCGTCGCGAACCGCGCCCCAGAATACCAGAGCCAGACGTCCGAGCTGCCCGGCTCGTGATGGAAGGTGCTCCGGTAGACGATGTGCTCGAAGATCGGCAGCGCGCCCTTGACCAGCACCGGGCGGCGGATCGGCGTCCAATCGGTGCCGTTCGGGCTCGTGGCCAGGAAGAGCGCCGGCGTGGTGCAGCTGCCCGGTTGCTTGGCGTTGTAGAGCGCCCAGTACTCGCTCCGGTCCGGGATCCACTGCACGTCGACGTGCCACGGCGTCAGCCCGTCGTGCTCGAGCCGCAGCCGGACGGGCGCTCCCCAGGCCTCTCCGTCCACGGAGCGGCGAAGCTCGAGCCAGGAGCGACTCGCGCTGCAGCCCGCGGCCTCGCCGTTCACCGACCACATCAGCCAATCGCCCGGACCTCGGTAGACGACGCTCGGTGAGAGCAGCTCGTGATTCGGCGCCCGCACGACGGCTCGCGGCGCGCTCCAGCTCACCCCGTCGCTCGAGCGGGTCAGGAGCACCGTGTTGTCGCCGATGACGGCGCGGTAGTAGAGCCAGAGATCTCCGACGTCGGGCCGACGGACGAGATCCGGATCGGAGAGATGACCGAACGCCGGCGCCGGCACCAGCGGATTGACGACGCCGGCGGGCACCCGCCAGGTGACCCCGATGGCGCTCTCGAACAGCGACGGCAGCTCGTAGGCTGCGTTGCCGTTCGGGTAGGGCGTGAGCGCGAGCAGGCGTCCCGCGCTCCGCTCCGGCACGAGCGCAAAGTCCGGATGGACGACCTCGCCCGAGCCGTCGAACGTCGCGAAGCCGAGCGGCGCGATCACGCCGAGCGGCGGCTTCGCCTCCTCCAGGACCCGAGCCTCCGCGTGAAAGGCGATCGAGTCGCCCGCCGCGACGGCGTAGGCTTCGGCGGGGCCCGTCGTCGCGCCGAGCACCCAGCGCGCGGAGGCGTTGCCGGCGCGATCGGTGTTCGGATCGATCGGCTCGACCCGTCCGTTCGCGTCGCTGCCCCAGCGCACCGGAGCGCCGGCGACGGGGCGCCCACGTTGATCGCGCACCGCGATCTCGAGCAGGATCGGGAGCGGTTGATTGGTCGCGCCGATCTGTCGGTCGCCGGCCCGGATGAAGGCGTGCGCCGTCGGGGCCGGCTCGAGCGGCTCGCCACAGCCGGAGAGGACCACGGCGGCCGAAACCGCGACGATCAGGACCCATGCGCGCACAGCGACGCCTCGCTCGGTTTCGTCTCGCTCTGGTTGACCCAGCCGAGATGTCGATCGTCACGGCGTTCCCGTCCGAGGGAGTGTGCGCACGGTGTGAGCGTGGAGGGCGACCGCGTCGGCGGTCGGCGCCACGATCGTTCTAGCCGGCTCGGCGCTCGCGCGCCACACTGAGCGACCGACCCAACGGAGCGTCGACCTGCTGGCACCGGCTCGAATCGTCACTCTCGTCGTGCTCGCGTGTCGGATCCCCCCGATCGCGGCGCAGCTGCCTCGATACGACGGCCCACCGATGAGCCGGCACGACCTCGCCCCGGGCGTGTTCGCGCTGGTCTTCGACAACGCGGTGGGCGACCAGGCCGGCGTCGACGGCACCGCGCTGGTGATCGTCAACCGGCGCGACGTCGTGGTGGTCGACGCGCAGGGCACCCCCGCGACCGCCAGGCGGGTGATTCGCGAGATCCGCCGCGCCACCAGGAACCCGGTCAGCCTGGTGATCAACACCCATTGGCACGGCGATCACTGGCTCGGCAATCAGGCCTACCGGGACGCGTACCCCGGGGTCCAGCTCGTCGCTCATCCCACCACGCTGCGAGACATGGAGACGGAGGAGCTGGCCGCGGTCGAGACGACCTGGAGGAAGACCCTGCCGGACGGAGTCGTCAGTCTTCGGGCCCGGTTGGCCAAGGGGCTGCGGTCGGACGGACGGCCCTACGGGGCGGCCGACAGCGCGCGGGTCGCGAGACAGATCGCCGCCTTCGAGTGGGCGATCCCCGCGATGAAGGAGATTCGGCCGGTCCTGCCTTCGTTGCTCGTGGCCGACTCGCTGATCATCCGTCGCGACGACCGGACGATCGTGGTGCGCTACTTGGGCCGCGGCAACACCCGCGGCGACCTCTCGGTCTGGCTTCCCGGCGAGCGCATCCTTGCCACCGGCGACCTGCTGGTCGGGCCCGCCCCCTATGCCTTCGGCTCCTACCTCGGCGACTGGATCGAGACGCTCGGGAATCTTCGGGCACTGCCTGCGGCGGTGGTAGTGCCGGGGCACGGCCCGATCCGGCGCGACTTCGACTATCTGGATCAGGTAGTGGCCCTGCTCCGGTCGACGCTCCATCAGGCCAAGGCGGCAGTGGCCAGCGGGCTCGACCTCGACGCCACCCGTAAGGCGGTCGACCTCGCCCCGTTTCGGGTCAGGTTCGCGGGCGAGGACGAGTCGATCGGACGCGCGTTCGACGCGTTCTTCGTTGCCCCGGCCGTGGAGCGCGCCTGGCTCGAGGCGCGCGGCGAGATCGAGCAGGCGTCGCGCTCTCTGCCCCGGCACCAGCGCGACGTCGGGGTGGACCACCTCGCCCGACGGGACGTCACTCGGAGCGGAGCACCTCCGCCGGCCTCCGGCCGCCTTCCGCGCTGGTCCGACCGCCGCCAGCGCCGCCGCGATCGCGAGCACGACCGAGCCTGCGCCGAGGACCAGCGGGTCCGTCATCCGAGTTTCGAACACGCTCCGGGAGATCAGGCCGCCGATCGCCAGGAAGCCGGCCAACCCGATGCCCCAGCCGACCAGCACGATCGCGCCGGCCCGCGCCGCGACCTCGCGGAGCAGTCGGACCGGTGACGCGCCGAGGGCCAGCCGGATGCCCAGCTCCCTGATGCGGGCGCCCACGGCGTAGGACAGTGCGCCGAAGAGACCGATGCCGGTGAGCAGGATCGCGGCCAGCCCGAGCACGGTCGTGAGCGCCGCGGCAAAGCGCTCGGGCCGGAGCGTCGCGGCGGTGGCCAGGTCGAGCCGCTCGAGCCGATCGAGTGGGATCGCCGGATCGAGCCGCCAGATCGCTTCGCGGAGCGAAGCGGCGAGGACCGCGGGCTCGACCCGCGACCGCACCAGCACGCGCATGTTGCCGAACGGGGTCTGCTCGAACGGGAAGAACATCGTAGGGTAGGGATCCTCTGCGTAGCCGTCCGCCCGCAGGTCGGCGACGATCCCGACGATCCGGTGCTCCGCTGGAAAGGCGTCGCCCCAGAAGTGCGTCTTCTCGAGCATCAGCCCCAGCGGGTCCCGTCCCGGCAGATAGCGCTCGACGAAGGCCTGGTTCACGATCACCACGCCCGACCCGTCCCGGCCGTCGGACCCGTCGAAGGCGCGGCCCCGGAGCAGCGGCAGGCCCACCGTCCTGAAGAAGCCGCTCGAGACCGGCCAGAGCGCCGCCGTCGGACGCTCCGCGTCGGTGGCGACGTCGACGACGCCCGGAATCTCGAATCCCACCATGAAGCCCCGTCCCGGCTCCATCGGGTTGTTGAACGAGAGCCCCGAGGCCACCACGCCCGGGAGGGCGGCGACCTCGCGATCGACCGCCTGGAAGAACGACAGGAAGCCGTCCCATGGCTCGTACTTCGGGCGTTGGATGGAGATCCGCACCGAGAGCACGTCGCTCGCGTGACTGAAGCCCGGATCGACCCGGCTGACCCGACCGTAGCTCACCAGGAACATGCCGGAGACGAGGAGCAGCAGCGTCGAGAGCGCCACCTGAGCCGCCAGCATCCCCGCCTGGGCACGGGCGACGCCGCGACTCGAGCCGCCCCCGGACCCGCCGACCCCGCGGCCGCCGATCCGAATCGAGCGGCCGAGCTCCTGCCTCGCGGCGAGCAGCGTCGGCACGATGCCGGCGGCGACGGCCGCGATCGTGGCGACCAGCGCCGTCACCGCCATCACCCGCCAGTCGACCTCCACCCCGGGCGGCAGCGGGACCGGAGTGATGCGCTTGGCCATTTCGACGACCGCCACGGCCAAACCGAGACCGAGGCCACTGCCGGCGCCGGCGAAGAGCAGGCTCTCGAGCACGCCGGCTCGAATCAGCCGCCCGGCCCCGGCGCCCATGGCCAGCCGGATCGCCGTCTGGTGGCGCTCGCGAATCGAGCGGGCGAGCAGCAGACTCGCGACGTTGACCACCGCGATCGCGAGGATCAACAACACACCGATCTGGAGCAGCATGACCGGCTGGCGGAGCGAGTCGGTGCCCGGCGCGCGGAACGGGGCCGCCAGCACCCGATAGCCGGTGTTGGTCTCCGGGTGGGTGCGCTCGAGCAGAGCCGACCGAGTCTCGAGCGCTGCCGAGACGTCCTGGCCCGGGCGCACCCGGGCGATCACCCGGTACTGGCGCCAGCTCCGCCCGAATCCCTGCTTGGCCTGGTTCTCCTCCGGCGCCGGCTCTGTCTCGCGAGCGGGAACGATGAAGTCGACGCCACTCGGGTAGCCGATGCCGGGCGGCAGCACGCCGACGATCCGCCGCCGCTGCCCGCCCAGCTCGATCGACTGGGCGAGCACCGTGGAGTCGCCGCCCAGGCGACCTCGCCAGAGGTCGTAGGACACCATCGTAACCGGCAGCCGGTCCCGATGGTCCTCGAGGACGAACCCGCGGCCGAGCGCCGGGGCGACGCCGAGGACATCGAGGAATCGGTAGCCGACGGAGCCCTGGCCGAGGAGCGCCGGTGAGCCGTCGGCCAGCACGACCGGCGCGTCGAAGGCGTCCTCGAAGACCGCCATGCTCTCGATCGGATCGAGTCCCGCGCGCAAGTCCCAGAAGTCGGGCCACGAGACACCCTCGCTCCCGGGGCGACCAGCGTGCTCGCCGCGAAGCATGACCAGCTCCTCCGGTGCGCGCACCGAGGGCAGTCGGAAGAGCACCTCGTCCATCACGGCGAAGACCGAGCCGGCGAGGCCGAGCCCGAGTCCCAACGTCAAACAGACCGCCGCGACCACGCGAGGGCTCCGCCGGAAGCGCCGGAGCGCCTGGCGGAGATCGGCCGCCGTCTCCTCGAGCCAGCGGAACCCGCGCCCGTCGCGGTACTCCTCCTTGTGCCGCTCGACCCCGCCGAACGCGAGCAGAGCGGCCCGCCGGGCGGTCTCGGGACTCATCCCGAGTCGCACGTTCGCCGCCGTCTCCTGCTCGATGTGGAAGGCGAACTCGTCCTCGAGGGCGCGCTCCGCTTCGTCGCGATGGAGGAGGGCCCGAAGCCGGAGCTTGACGCTGTGGAGCCAGCTCATGTGGTCTCCAGAATGCGCTGGACCGCGGTGACGAAGCCCGCCCAGAGATCGCGCTCCCGCGCCAGATAGCTCCGGCCCTTGGCGGTGAGCTTGTAGATCCGGACCCGCCGTCCGCCTTCGGCGAGCGTGCCCCAGCTCGCGTCGATCAGGCCGCGCTGCTCCAGCCGCTGGAGGGCGGGGTAGAGCGAGCCCTGGTTCACCTCCAGCACGTCGCTCGAGAGGGCGCGGATCCGCCGGGAGATGCCCCAACCGTGGGTCGGACCCATCGCCACGGTCTTGAGGATCAAGAGGTTGAGCGTTCCCGGCAGGAAGGCCGCTTCGGACTGGGCCATCGTTCGATTTCCGGGGTCGAGGCGCACGCGCGCGTGGTCGTCGATCGACATGATTGTCGATAGACGACAGTATATCAGGCCTGCCGCCGAATCGCCAGGGCGCGCGGGGCCGACCGGGTCGGAGCCCATCTAAGCTGGAAAACTGGACTGGGTCAGGTTCGAGCGGTGTGGCGGTGGCGGGCGCTCAGATATGTAGAACGACGACAACCGGGCGAGGCGGACCCGGTGCTCGAGTCGGGACGACCCACTGCGGAGCGACGCGGACGGACCATCGGCCCCACGGACCGGTCGTCCGACAGCCCGCGGATCAGCCGTTGCCGGCGGGACTGCGAGGAACGGCCCCCGCCACCATCCGTGAGGCGCAGGCCGCCGCGGCCGGGGTGCCAAGCCCCGCCGTCGTGAGCGACTCCCAGGTGCGGAACTCGAGCACGAGACGGAGCATCGCCTCGAGCGCCGCGCGCTCGCCGCGGGCAACGTCCCAATCCGCCATCAGGACCCCCACTACCTCGTCGAGATAGACGAACCAGGAGCGGTCCATCGCGGCCCGCATCGCCGGCACGACGGGAAGGTCGCGGAAGACGTGGGTCAACATCCCGCGATTGTCCCGGTACCAGCGATAGAGATCCCGCAACGCGTCGGCCAGCCGTGCCGCCGGGTCGGCGACGGCGCGCCACGGGGCGGGGTCGGGAAATGGATGCTCGGTGCCCCAGTGCGTCGAGCAGGCGACGAAGAGGTCGGCCTCGGTCGGGAAGTGGTTGTAGACGGTCACCCGGCTCACACCCGCCTGCCTGGCCACCTCGCTGATGCTGGTCTTCGCCGGGCCGAGGGTGCCGTGCAGCTCGACCGCCGCCTCGGTGATCCGCTGGCGGGTGGCCTCTTCCTGACGGGCCCGCTCGCGTTTCCGGTAGGGCCTGGGCTTGGGGCGGCGTGGCATAGTTTTAATTTACAATGCGTACATCGAACTTGACAAGGACTCCGGGCATCCATAGCTTGGCCTCAAGGAATGATTAAACAGTGCGTACACTCAAATGATGGAGGCTTCGATGTCCGCCCCGCGTCTCGTCCCGGCCCTCGCCGCCCTCGCCCTGGTCGGAAGCCCCGGCGCCGCGCCCGAGCCAGCGCCGGTTCGGCACTGCGCCACGATCATGGAGTCGTCGGTCTGCGCCTGGGTGGTCAGCCGGGCCGGCCAGGCGGTGGAGCTCCATGCCAGCGTGCCCCTCGCCCTGATCCGTAACGTGTCGCCGCACGCGCCGATGACCTGGCCGCCCGCCGAGCTGGGAGCGGTGCCGCTCGGTCCGGAGGCGCGGGCGGCGTTCGGGCTCGAGCGGTTGGGGATCAACTGGGAAGCGCACGGCCATCCGCCGGCGACCTTCCTGACGCCGCACTTCGACTTCCACTTCTACAGCGTCACCGCCCAGGAGGTCGATGCGATCGACTGCGCCGACCTGACCAAGCCGGCCTCGATTCCCGAGGGCTTCGCCTTGCCCGACATCGAGATCCCGGAGATGGGCACGCTGGTCGGGCTCTGCGTGCCGAAGATGGGGATGCACGCGCTCCCCTCGTCGGATCTCGCCGCGACGGATCCGTTCGGGGTGAGTCCGCTGATCGGCTACTATCGCGGCCGCCCGGTCTTCGTCGAGCCGATGGTGGCGCAAGCGCGGCTGCTCGCGAAGGAGGGCTTCACGCTCTCGATTCCCCCGGTCGCTCACCTGCCGGCCGGCGTGCGCTACCCGCGATCGATCCGCGGCGAGTTCGACTCCGCACGGGACGAGCTGCACCTGGTGCTGAGCGACTTCTCGGCCGCTCCGAACGGTGGGGCACGGACCGGCCGGTAGCACCCTGCCGTCCCGATCGACGGCAGGAAGGCGACGGGTGCCAACCATCGTCCCGGGCGATCTGTCCAAAGGGCATGGCATCCATCCGATCTGCTCCCGTCGCCTTGCAGGTGCTGCTCTGGTCTTCGCTCGTTGGAGCCGCGGCGTTCGCCCAGGCGCCTCGCCCGGTCACGGCGAGGCTGGTCGCGCAGATCGGTGAGCATCCCGGCGGACCCCTGATCGGCGTCATCGAAGCGCTGACGATCGACGGCCGGGGCCGATTGTACGCGCTGGACGCGGACGCCGGCTCCGTGCTGGTGTTCGATTCCACCGGCGCGCTCTCCCGAACCCTGGGCCGGAAAGGCGGTGGCCCCGGCGAGCTCCGCGCCCCCGTGGGCATGGCGCTCACGCCCGAGGGTCACCTCTGGGTCATCGATCCCGGCAACGGGCGCCTGTCCGTCTATGGGCCCGACGGCGCGCACCGCGGGGATCGTCGTCTCGTCTCCGCCTTCCAGCTCGCCCCCTGGCCGGGGCGGATCGATCGCGATGGCAGTCTCTACCACTACGCCGTCGACCCGAGCGGCGGCGAGTTCGACTTCGTGATGGTGCGCCACGACCGCTCGCTCGTCCCGCGGGACACGGTTCGGCCGCCGGCGCCGCCCCACCCGCCGGCCTACTTCGAGAGCTCGACCAAGCGATGGGGCACCGTCCGCTCGCGAGTGCCCTTCGCGCCGCGGCTGGCGTGGCACCTGTCGCCGAGCGGAGAAGTGTGGTGGGCGTGGACCGAGCGCTACGAGATCTTCGCCGGTTCTGGTGCCACGAGCCCTCGGATCGCCGAGCGGCGCGCGGCCGCTCGGGTCTCGCCCGCCGAGCGTCGGGCGGCGCTCGATGGCCTGAAGCGGTTCCGGGAGCGTGGGGGGCGAGTCGATCCGTCTCGGATCCCGGATCGGAAGCCCGCGATCCGCGACTTTCTGCTCGACGACGACGGCAACGTCTGGGTCTTTCCCGAGCTGCCCGGGGAGGGCACCGGCCGGCGCCTGGAGCGGTTCGATCCGTCGGGGCGGCCGACCCACGTGCTGGAGCTGCCGGTCAGGCTGAGCGTCAGCCCCGCCCCGGCGATCCGCGGCAACCGTCTCCTCGGCGTGGCGCTGGACGCAGACGGCGCGCCGACCGTGGTGCTGCTCGAGCTCCCCCGGCTCCCCTAGCGTTGTCCGCGGGGCGCGCTATCCTCCATCGCCTCGCAGGACTCGACCGGTTGCCGGGCAACCGGATGCCGAGTGATGGTGGGCCCGGCTCTCCGACGGAAAAACCAGGCAATGCTCTCGAGCGCGCTGCTGATCGGTGTGGGTGCCACCCTGCTGATGGATCTCTGGAACGTGCTCCTCAAGCGCGGCTTCGGGATCCGGTCGCTGGACTACTGCCTGCTGGGCCGCTGGGTGAGTCACATGGCTGCCGGGACCTTCCGCCATGCGAGCATCACGGCCGCGGCGGCGAGGCCGGGCGAGTGCCTGCTCGGCTGGGTCTCCCACTACTCGATCGGTATCGGGTTCGCTCTGGGCTTCCTGCTCCTCGTCGGGCGCGAGTGGCTGGACCGGCCCACCCCGCTTCCGGCCGTGGCGTTCGGGCTCGTGACGGTGGCGGTGCCGCTCTTCGTGATGCAGCCGGCGATCGGTCTGGGCATCGCCTCCTCCAAGACGCCGCATCCCGCTCGGGCGCGACTGAAGAGTCTGGGGACGCACCTCGTCTTCGGCGTCGGACTGTACGCGCTCGCGCTGGTCTGGCGGTTCGCGGGGTGAGCGCGCGGAGGCTGTGAGCCGAGACACAGCGCTGCCCCGCCGGATCGACCGGGCGCCACGTTGATCTCCCTTCCCATGAAGGCTTTCGCGATGCGCTTCCCGCGCGACGCCGTATGGGCCCGCTGGGTGGTTCGGCCGCAGTCACCGGTGTTCGACGGCTGCCGAAGCCGATGACGGGTGCGACGTCGCGGCGCTCGCTTCGCGCGCGCGGTTGCCTTCGTGGGTTCAGCTCGGCCGGTTGCGACGAGCCTTCAGGAGGCTGCCATCGCTCTCGCGCCGGAGCCCGGTCGCCGAGCGGGATTCGATCGTCTCGAACCACGCATCGCCATTGCAGCGCGGACGGCGGCGACCACGCCTGAAGGGTCGGCGGTGGCGGCCGTCGCGCGGACGTCGAGGCCTCGCGTCCGCGCCGCTCGGGCCGTGGTCGGTCCGATGGCCACGATCGGGAGCATGAGCGCGTTCTTGGCCAGCACGCGCGCGGCGCTCGGACTCGCCACCACGATCAGATCGACGCCGCACAACGCCTCGAGCGTCTCGCGCGACGCCGCGAGGGTTCGATAGGCGACGGCCGTCCGAACCTCGACACCTCCGGCCGCGAGCGTTCGAGGGAGCGCGGCTCCCGCGCGGTCGCCCCTGGCGAAGCCGACCGGGCCCCCGGCTCCATCGCGGAGCATGGCCCGCGCGAGCTGGACGGCATGGGATCGGTCGCTTGCCAGCGGGCCCGGATCACGGAACGGGCCGACGGCCCCGCCTAACGCCGCCCCCGTGGCGGGACCGACCGCCCAGGTCGTGGCGGGTCGTGGCCTCGGGTCGAGCACCCGGATCCGACCAGCCACCGCGTTCGCCCCGCGCGGCGAGGTGACCACCAGCGTGCCGCGTCCGTCGAGCCAGCGGAGCAGACGATCGAGGGGGCCCCAGGACCGGGGCCGCTCGAAGCGGATCAGCGGGACTCGAACCGTCGCGCAGCCCAGGGAGGCGAGCGCGGCGTCGAGCCCCTCGAGGCCCCCCTCGCTCGATCCAATCGCCACCGTCGTCCGATCCGACGCCGTCACGACCGGGCTCCCGATTCGGCCAGCTCCGTCGCGAGCAGCCGGGCGGCGCCCTGGTCGAGCAGCCGGTCGGCGGCGCGGTCGCCGAGGCGGACCGCGTCGGGGAGGGTGCGAGCCGATCCGACTACCCGGACGTCGAGCTGCTCGCTCGCGTCGAGGGCGACGACGCGGGCCGCGAGGCGAAGCCGTCCGTTCGCGAGAGTGGCCAACGCCGCAACCGGGTATCGACAGGCCGCGTCGAGGCGATCGAGCACGGCTCGCTCCGCCGCGACCGCCAGGGCGCTGTCGCCGTGGTGGAAGGCTCGGCGGACGCGGCGGGCGAGCGCGTGATCTCCCGCTCGGACGGTGACGGCGATCGCGCCCTGACCCGGCGCCGGCATGATCAGGTCCGGATCGATCCGCTCTCCGATTCGTGCGGAGAGGGCGAGGCGCTCGAGCCCGGCCACGGCGAGGAGGATCGCGCTCCAGTCCCGCCGCCGGTCGAGGGTCCGCACCCGGCCGTCGACGTTACCTCGAAGCGGGACGACCGCGAGGTCCGGCCGCAGCCTGAGCAATTGGGCCCGCCGGCGAACGCTGCAGGTGGCGACCACGCCGCGGAGGGGAAGGCTGTCGAGATCGAGCGGGCCGCGTCCGACCAGGGCGTCGCGCGGATCGGCGCGCCGGCCGATGGCGGCGATCTCGGTGCCCGGCGCCAGCCGGGTCGGGAGGTCCTTGAGCGAGTGCACCGCGAGGTCGATCCGGCCCTCGAGCAACGCGTCGTCGAGCTCGTCGGTGAATGCGTCCACGAGCCCGAGGCGGTCGAGCGGCACCGTGGGACGCCGGTCGCCGGTGGTGGCGACGGTGACGATCTCCGTCGCGTGCCCTGCCCGACCGAGCGCCGCCCGGACGGAGGACGTTTGCCAGAGCGCGAGGCGGCTCCCGCGGGTGCCCAGTCGCGGCGTGGCCATCAGGCTTGCGGAAACAGCTCGCGAATCGCGTCCGTGACCGGCGCCACGGACCGACCGTCTCCGATCCGCTTCTCCAGCGCGCGCATCGGGCCGGCCATCAGCTTGCCGGAGATCCGCGCCAGGAGTCGCCGTGAGGCGAGCTCTGGCGCCGCGTGGGCGAGCTCGCGGCCGCAGATCTCGGCCAGTGCGACCCGGAGCGGCTCGACTGCATGTCGCGCGGCGTCGAGCTCGAGCCAGGCAGCGAAGCGCTCGACGGCGCCGTCGACGATTCGTTCGGCCGACGCCAGCGCCGATGGGTCCGGCTCGTCGGTCGGCCGCGCGGCGAGATCGTCGAGCGTGAGCAGCTCCACGCCGGAGAGCCGGGCCACGCTGGGATCGGCCGCGCGCGGGATGGCCAGGTCGATGATCAGGAGCGGTCGCCCGGCGCGATCGGCGGTGGCCCGCGCGGCGGCCAGCGGCGGGGCGGTGAGGAGCGGTCTTCCGGCCTCCGCGGCCAGCACCATGACCCGCGAGGCGGCCGCATGGGCCGGGAGCGCCGCGAGGCTCACGACGTCCGCCCCTACCAGCTGCGCCAGGCGCTCGGCGCGGTCGGGCGAGCGGTTGGCGATCGTGACCGGGCCGAGTCGGCGTCGCGCAAGGCGGCGGACGACGTCGCCCGCCACCCGCCCGGCGCCGACCACGAGCCAGGGAGCGGCTCCGCCGAGCCGCGTAACGGCGTCGTCGACGGCGCGCGCGCCGACCGTCCGGGCCCCGCCGCCACGACGCCCCCCGCGTCGTCCCGCCTGGAGGGCGGTCTCGATCAGGCGCGCCAGCTCGCCCTTGGCGCGGCCGGCCCCCGTCGCGGCGTAGGCTCGCCGGAGCTGGCCGGCGACCTGGCGGTCGCCGATCACCTGCGATTCGAGGCCGACGGCCACCCGGACGAGGTGCCGCGCCGCCGTGAGCCCGACCCGGCGCCGCGCCTCTCGCTCCAACCAGGCGAGCCGATCCCGATCGCCGGCCCACGCGCGAGCGATGGCGTCGAGCGCCGCGTCGGGACAGCGCGCCGCGCTGGCGTAGACCTCGATCCGATTGCAGGTGGAGAGCAGAAACGGCTCGCCGGCGAGCGCCGGATCGCCCGCGAGCCGCGCGGCGAGGATCGTCGGGGCGATCAGGAACGCCTCGCGGGTGGCGATCGACGCGGTACCGGCATCCAGGCCGAGCGACACGACGGTCATGGCGCCGCCACTCGACCGATCACGGTCACCAGCGGCGCCTCGAGTCCGGCGGCGTCGCAGCGTTCGGCGATGTCGGCCAGCGTGCCCCGGGCGACCCGCTGGGTGGGCAGGGTGCCGTTCTGAATGCAGGCCACCGGAGTGTCGGACCCGAGTCCGGCGGACACCAGGGCGGACACCATGGCCGCGAGGCCCTTCCGGCTCATCAGCACCACGATGGTGTCGAACCCGAGCAAGGCGTCGACCGGCGCTGCAGCTGGCGACTCGTCGCCGGGCCCGGTGTCGGCTTGCGCGGCGGTCACCACGGCGAATGACCGCGCGACGCCCCGTCGGGTGACGGGAATCCCGGCCGCCGCGGGAACCGCGATCGCGCTGGTCACCCCCGGCACCACCTCGCACGGCACCCCCGCCACTCGGCAGGCGAGCAGCTCCTCGGCCCCGCGGCCGAAGACGAACGGGTCGCCACCCTTGAGCCGCACGACGACGCGGCCCTCCGTCGCGTGCTGCACCAGCAGGCGATGGATGCGCACCTGAGTGTCGCGGGCGCGGCCTGGCAGCTTGCCGACGTCGACCACCTCCGCGCCCTCTTTTGCTTCGCGCAGGAGCTCGGGCGCGACGAGCCGGTCGTGCAGCACCACGTCGGCCACTCGGAGCAGCTCGAGCCCGCGCACGGTGATCAGTCCCGGATCGCCGGGCCCGGCGCCGACCAGATAGACCCGTCCGCTCACGAGACCAGCTCCGGCAGCGCGGCGTGATAGAGGTCGAGGACCAGGTCGGGCAGGCCGGGCAGGGTGCCGAAGGCCGGCGCGACGACGGCCGTGCCCGAGCTCGCGCCCGACCGCTCGGGTACGTCGACCGTCAGGTGGTGGCCCTGGCTGATCAGGAAGGGGAAGACGACGAGCGGGTCCGTCAGGTGCTCCCTCGCCACCCGCTCCAGCCGCGGCGGCTGGTCGAGGAAGGCGGCGCGGACCTGCCTAACGTCGAGTCTGGTCGACAGCGCGCGCGCCAGCACCTCGGTCGCGTGGCCGCTCGACCGGTCGCGGCGGGTGCCGTGGCCCAGGACCACGAGGGTGGCGTCCGGATCCAGCAAGCCCGCCGACTCGAGCCGCTCCGCGACCAACCGGGGCACGGCGGGATGGGTGCCGATGGGCCTGGTGATCCGGAAAGGTCCGGCGGCCGGTCGGGAGCCGTACCCGCGCCGAAGCGCGTCGGGCAGGACCCGCTTCGAGTAGTAGCCCTCGCTGGTGAAGAGCGGGACGACGACGGTGCCGCCCTGGTCGTGCAGCACTCCGTCGGCGAGCGCCGGTGCGCCGCGGTGGAACGCGGTGTGGACTCGGATGCCGCCGAGCCGCTCACGGAGCCGCTCCGCGAGCCGCTCGATTTCCCGGTTGTCGCCGTCGCTGCGGCCGTGCGCCGCGAGCACCAGACTCGGACTGGTCATCCGTGACCCGGCCCTTCGATCGGTCCGCGCGGGATCTCCTTGCCGGTCACGACGCGACGGGGCGTGGCGTCGCCAAGCGCTCGGCGATGGTACGCGCCTAGGCCCTCTCCGGGCGCACGCTCGGCCGCCCAGCGCTCGAGCAGGGGAGTCACCGACGCGATCAGATCGCCGGCTCGGACGTCGGCGAGGTAGAGATCGGTGATCGAATCGCCGCGGAGCCCGCCACCCACGTAGACGTGATAGAGATCGAGCGAGCGGCCGACGAAGGCGAGGTCGGCGGTGTAGGACGGGCGCACCCGTTGGGGCAGCCGGTCATCCGGACGGCGAGGGGCTCGTCGCGGGCCGAGCCGATCGAGCACGGGCTCGAGGCCGGCAAGCAGATCGGGCAGCGCGCGCTCGGATTCCGCGACCGCCAGTCCGCAGGTGGGCAGCGCCGGGCAGGCCATCGAGTAGCGCCGCACCGACGGCAGCTCATGGAGCAGGCCGATACCGTGGCTCCGGAGCACCGACTCGACCGTGAGCACGTCGGCCGGCTCGAGATCGGTGAGCAGGACGTTCTGGTGCGGCGTGAAACGAACGCCGGGTCGGAGCACGCCGACCAGGCCGCGGAGGGCGGTGCGGAGCCGCTGGCCGTCGCGGTCCGCGATCCGTCCGCTCTGCACGAAGACGCCGTAGCACCACTTGCCGTCGGACTGGCGGATGGCGCCGAGATGATCGTGGAAGGCGAGGTCGTCGAGCGGCACGAACGGCGCGAGCGCAAACGACGCCCGCGCCTCGAACTCGGCGCGGAAGCGATCGATCCCCCACTCCGCGAGCAGGTACTTGAGCCGGGCGTGACGGCGGTCGGCGCGATTGCCGTGGTCGCGGAAGATGGCGGCCACGATCCGCGCGGCCTCGACGGCCTGGTCGGGCTCGACTCGGCCGAGCGGCTCGGCGAGTCGCGCGATGGTGTCGCCCTTGCCGTGGGTCATACCGAGCCCGCCGCCAACCAGCAGGTCATAGCCTGTGACCTCGCCGGCATCGACCAGAGCCGCCAGGGCGACGTCGTGAGCGAAGAGGTCCACGCAGTTGTCGCGCGCGAGCCCGACGGCCACCTTGAACTTCCGCGGGAGATAGCGATCGCCGTAGAAGGGCTCTTCCTCGATCGCGGGCGTCTGGCGCTCCCCGTCGAGCCAGATCTCGTGATAGGCGCGCGAGCGGGGCCGAAGCTCCGCCGCGATCGCCGCCGCCTGCTCCTGGACGGCCCGGTGCGTCGGATCGTCGAGGGGCGCCGGGCAGGCCATCACGTTGCGGCTCACGTCGCCGCAGGCTGCCAGGGTGGAGACGAGGCTCTGATTGACTCTCGCCATGACGCCCTTGAGATCACCCTTCACGACGCCGTGGTACTGGAGACCCTGCCGGGTGGTGACCCGGAGCGACCCGTCGGCGAGCTCCTCGGTGAGCTCGTCGAGAGCGAGGTACTGCTCGGCGCTCAGGCGTCCGCCCGGCAGCGCGACCCGGATCATGAACTGGTACGCCTTGCCCTCGCTCCGCCGCTCGCGGCGGTGGTCGCGATCGTCCTGCTGGTAGATCCCGTGGAACTTGAGCAGCTGCAGGTCGTCGCCCTCGAAGCTCGGGGCGTCGCCGGCCAGCTGCTCGGCAATGGTGCCCCGGAGCTGGCGCCCGTCGCGCTTGGCGCGCTCGACGGCGGATTCCCTGGGAGTGGTCTTGGAGCCCATGGCCTTCACTCCGGGCGTGGGGTCAGCGGTACCGGCCCGTGCAGCCCGCACTCGGTCTTCGCGAAGGTCGACCAGCGGCCGTCGCGACTGTAGTCCGCCGGAGAGAGCCCGGCGATCGGCCGGGTGCAGTGGGTGCACCCGATGGTGGAGTAGCCCCGCTCGTGCAGCGGGTTGTGGGGCACCTCGTGGGCGCGGACGTAGTCCCAGACCCGGGCCCGATCCCAATCGATCAGCGGGTTGATCTTGAGCACCTGGTAGCCGGCGTCCCACCCGATCAAGGGTGCCGCGGCCCGCTCGGGAGACTGGCTCCGGGTGATGGCGGTGATCCAGACGTCGGCCTCGCGGAGCGCGTTCCGCATCGGGGTCACCTTGCGGAGGTGGCAGCAGAGGTCGGGATCGGTTTGCCAGAGCAGGTCGCCGAAGAGCTCGGCCTGGAGCGCGGGCGAGAGCTCGGTGCCGCGATCGACGAAGCGGAGATGCGGGTAGCGGGCGATCATCCGGTCTCTGAGCGCCAGGGTCTCCGGGAAGAAGAACCCGGTGTCGAGGTACCAGATCTCGAGCGGACGCCGGTGGGACGCGACCAGGTCGATCAGGGCGCACCCCTCCATCCCGAACGAGGTGGTGAGCACGGTGTCGAATCGCTCGAAGCGCTCCAGCATCCAGCCGACGAAGGCGCGGGTGGCCTCGGCATCGGCGCCGGGATTCGGGGCGTCGGGGAACGTGACGGCGTCATGCAAAGGGCTCCGTTGTGAAGCTCGGCGCGGCGAGGGCAGGCGCCGGGGTAGGATCGGAGAGGCTGGCGCGCACCGCGCGCTCGAAGTGATCGAGCTCGGCGTCGCCGTGAGCGGCCGAGGTGAACCAGGATTCGAGCGGCGAGGGCGGCAGCGCGACGCTGGCGCGGAGCATCGCGTGGAAGAAGCGACGATGAGCGGCCCGGTCGGTCGCGGCGGCCTGCGAGGCGTTCTCGACCGACTCCCGACCGAAGAACGGCGTGAGCATCGTGCCGACGCGTTGCACCACGAGCTCGACGCCCGCCCGAGCCGCTTCCCGCTCGATGACGTGGGCGGCTCGAGCGGCCCAGGACTCGGCCCGCTCCCAGGCGCCCTCGCGCTCGATCGCGTCGAGTGTCGCGATACCGGCCGCCATCGCCACCGGATGGCCGGCGAGGGTGCCGGCCTGGTAGACCGGTCCGGCCGGCGCGATCAGGCGCATCAGCTCGCGGCGACCGCCGTAGGCGGCGGCGGGGAAGCCCCCGCCCACGACTTTGCCGAGGCAGGTGAGGTCGGGCTCGACGCCGAAGAGGGCCTGCGCGCCTCGGGGGTGCACGCGCCAACCGGTCATCACCTCGTCGAAGACGAGGAGGCTGCCGGCGGCGGTGGTGAGCCGGCGGAGACCCTCGAGGAAGCCGGCCACCGGGGGCACCACGCCCATGTTGCCGGCGACGGGCTCCACGATCACCGCGGCGATCTGCTCGCCCGTCTCGGCGAACGCCCGCTCGACCGCGGCGAGATCGTTGAACGGCAGCACCCGCGTGTCGGCCACCGCCGAGGCCGGAATGCCCGGGCCGTCGGGGAGTCCCAAGGTGGCGACCCCGGATCCGGCGGCGGCGAGCAGCGCGTCGGCGTGGCCGTGGTAGCAGCCGGCGAACTTGAGGATCAGGCGTCGCTCGGTCGCCGCCCGGGCGAGGCGGACGGCGCTCATCACGGCCTCGGTGCCGCTGGTGACGAAGCGGACCATCTCGATGCTCGGGAAGGTCCGGCTGATCCGCTCGGCCAGGGCGAGCTCCGCTTCGGTCGGCGCGCCGAAGGTCCAGCCCGCGTCGACCGCGGTTCGAAGGGCATCGCGGACCTCGGGGTGGCCGTGACCGAGCAGAAGAGGGCCATAGGAAAGGACGAGGTCGAGCAGTCGCCGACCGTCGACGTCCTCGAGCCAGGCGCCCCGGCCCCGCGCGATGAAGCGAGGGGTGCCGCCGACGGCGCCGAAGGCCCGGACCGGGCTGCTCACGCCGCCGGGCAGCAGCTCGAGCGAGCGGGCGAAGAGCAGGTCGGAGCGGCTC
>JAWKQJ010000015.1:0-93797 GCA_041390205.1 Gemmatimonadales bacterium | reverse complement strand
CCGACGATGGCCCGGCTCGAGGGCGCGGCGAAGCCACCCGGCGCGAAGTCCGCATCGGTGATCGTGGGATCGTCGGTGACGGAGAAGTCGCCCGAGGTGTTGATCGTCCCCGCGCCGCTCACCGTCATCCCGCCGAGCGCGACGATCGCGAGCGTCGGCGGATCGTCGTCCGGCAGCGCGGCGCAGTCGTTCGCCAGCGTGCCGGTCAGGGCGAGGGCTCCGTCCACGTTGAGCGCCACGTCGACGCAGTCGCCCTGGATCGAGCCGGCGATCGATGCCGCGCCGCTCACGTTGAGGGTCAGACTCCCGTTGACCGTGACCGTGACGCCGGCCGCGACGGTGAGGGTCGCGGCCGTGACGGTCCCGCTCAGCGTGGTGTCCTGCGACGGCTCGAGCGGGTCGAGCTGCGCCGTGGCGGTGAAGGTCGCGGGGTTGCCGGCGACCCCGTTGCCGGCGGCCGTCGCGGTGAGGGTCTGGGCACCGGCCGCGCCCAGGGTCCAGCTCCCGACCGTGGCCTGGCCGTTGGCGTCAGTGGTCGCGTTGCCGCCGGTCACCGAGCCGCCGCCGGTGGCGACGGCGAAAGTCACCGCGTGGCCCGACACCGGATTGCCGTGCTCGTCGGTGAGGGTCACCTGTGGCGCGACGTTCACGGCCGTGCCGGGCGGTGCGATCTGGTTGTCGCCCGCCGCCTTCACCAGATCGGTCGGAGGGCCGGCCTGGCCGGTGGCGCTGAAGGTCACGCTGGCGGAGACACCGGTCGCCGAGGCGGTGAGTGTGTTGGCGCCTGCCGCCGTGCCGAGCGTCCAGCTCCCGACGGCGGCCACGCCGGAGGCGTCGGTCGTCGCCGTCGCGCCGGTGACCGACCCGCCACCCGAGGCGACCGCGAAGGTCACCGACACCCCGGAGACCGCCCGGTTCTGCGCGTCGGTGACCTTGACCGTGGGCGCCGCGGCGACCGAGGTCCCGACCGTCGCCACCTGCTGGTCGCCGCCCTGCTTGGCCACGGCCGAAGCCGGCCCGGGCTGACCGTTGCCGCCGTCGTCGGTCGGCCCCGAGCTGCAGGCCGTCCCGACGGCCAGGAGCAGGGCCACCGCTCCGATCGAAGAAGAGACACGACTGACGTCCAAGCGCATGGGAAACCTCGCTGCCAGAGCTTGCGGGCCGGGGCCCGTGGTTGACTGCCGGCACGACCGGGCCCGTTTCGGGCCCATCCCAAACGCGAAAAACCGCCGCCAACCCCGCCAAATCGACGAGGCTGGCCGGCGGAGGGGCCATCACCGCGCGGGCGCCGCCCGCGCGGGCCTCACCGCCAGACTTCGCGGAAGAGCCGAAGCCAGTTGCCGCCGATCACCTTCTCGATCACCCGATCGGGGTGGCGGCGCGCCGCCAGCGCGTCGGCGAGGCGCTCCATCCGTCGCTCCGTGTTGAGCTCGGGCACCATGAAGAGAACCTCGGGATCCTCCGCGGGGGCGGCGATTCCCGCGGCGATTCGAGCGGCCACGAACTCGCGGTGCTTCGACCAGTAGCGCTCGGAGCCGTCGATCGGGGTGATCGAGAGGTCGCTCCCGATGCCGACGTGGTCCTCGCCGCAGACTCGGATCGCGTGCTCCAGATGGGCGACGACGTCGGCCGTGGTCGGCACCCGTCCGGGCGAGAGGAACGGCATCAGATAGATCCCGACCACCCCGCCCCGCTCGGCCATCGCGCGGAGCTCCTCGTCGTCCTTGGAGCGGGGATGCCGCGCCACCGCGTTGCAGCCCGTGTGGGTGATCCCGACCGGCGCCTTCGAGGCAGCGATTCCCTCCGCCGTGGTCCGCTTGCCGCAGTGGGAGAGGTCGACGATGCTGCCCAGCTCGTTCAAGCGCGCGACCACCTCGCGCCCGAAGCCGCTGAGCCCGGCGTTGCCCGGCTCCAGGCATCCGTCGCCCACGAGATTGCGGACGTTGTAGGTGAGCTGCACCACCCGGACCCCGACCTGATGGAAGACCTCCATCGTGGAGAGGTCGCGACCGTATGGCGTGGTGTCCTGGAAGCCGAGCACGATGCCCACCCGCCGGGTTCGCTTGGCGTCGAGCAGCTCGTCGACGCTTCGGACCTGGCGGAAGACGTCGGGATAGCGCGAGACGTTCTCGAGCCAGGGCGCGGTGCGGCGAATGGTCGACTCGAAGTCGCCCCCGTTGATCGTGACGTTCATCGCGGTGATGCCCGAGCGCCGGGCGTTGTCGATCATGGTCCGATCGAGCGGCGGGTTCTCCGGGTAGTTGAAGTAGCCGGGGCTGCCGAGGAAGTCGATCACCATGGCCTCGTCGTAGCCGGGCCAGGTCGAGGCGCGGGGCGCGGCGTTCCGGCGGAAGGACCGCTCCAGCAGGGCGGGTGTCAGGCCGGCGGCGGCGGCGGCACGGAGGAAGTCGCGGCGAGGCAGCGGCATCGGGTCTCCCTTCGGGGTATGGAATCGAGGACAGCACGGCCAGCTCGGCCGGCTACTCGTCTGCTCCAGTGTAGTCCGGCAGCGCCGGCTTGCGCACGTGCTCGAAGACGAGATGCGTCTCCACGTGCGCGACCTCGGGCCGGGTCGTGAAGCTGCCGAGCACCACCTTGCGGAGATGCTCGGCGTCGCGCACCACGACGTGCACGAGGTAGTCGTCCCGCCCCGCCAGATGGTACAGGGCCACCACCTCGCGAATCCCGAGCACCTCCCGTCGGAAGCGATCGACCCGCTCGCGGTCGTGCCGCCCGATCCGCACGGCGACCATGGCCTGGAGCCGGATCCCCAACGCGGCGGGATCGACGTCGGCGTGGAAGCCGGTGAAGGTCTTGGCCTGGCTCAGCCGCTTGACCCGCTCCCACGCGCTGGAGGGAGCCAGACCCACCTTGTCGGCGAGCTCGGTGTTGGTGATCCGGGCATTCTTCTGCAAAAGGGCGACGATTTGAGAGTCGATTCGGTCCATGATGGTCTTGCCTGCGTCCCGTCGGAAGAATCTTCGGCGTCTGTGGCGTTCTCTCGAAAGATATCCCAAAATGAGGCGAGACAACCAGAATGGACAGGGCGTCATGCGACTCGAAACCCTCGCCACCCACGCAGGCCGCGACGACCTCCGGGAGCTCGGCCTGCACGCGCCCCCGATCGACCTCTCGACCACCTACCCCGTCCGCGATCTCGACGACGCGGTCGATTCCCTCAGCACGCTCGCCGAGGGCGCACCCCGAGCGGCCGAGTCGGTGTACAGCCGGCTGCACTCACCGACGGTCCGCCGCTTCGAGCTGGCGCTGGCGGCGCTCGAGGGCGCGGACGACGCCGTCGCCTTCGCGTCCGGCATGGCGGCCGTCACCGCCGCGCTGCTCGCGGCCGGACAGGCGGGGCGCCACGTGGTCGCCATCCGACCGATCTACGGAACGACGGACCATCTCCTCACCAGTGGACTGTTGGGCGGGCGGGTCACCTGGGCCGGCGCGGCCGAGGTCGCCGACGCGATCCGACCCGACACCGGCCTGGTGCTGCTCGAGACGCCGGCGAACCCGACCCTCGACCTGGTCGACATCGCCGACGTGGTGCGTCAGGCCGGCCGGGTGCCGGTGGCGGTGGATTCCACCTTCGCGACGCCGATTCTGCAGCAACCGCTCCGCCACGGCGCCGCGCTCGCGATCCACAGCGCCACCAAGTTCCTGGGTGGCCATGGAGACGTGCTGGCCGGGGTGGTCGCCTGCTCCGACGAATGGGCGGCCCGCTTGCGTCAGGTGCGGGTCGCAACGGGCGCCGTGCTCCATCCGCTCGCCGGCTATCTCCTCCATCGCGGCCTCGCCACCCTGCCGGTCCGGGTCGAGCGCGCGCAACGGACAGCCCAAGCCCTGGCGCGACGGCTGGCCGGGCACGAGGCGGTGGCGCGGGTCGCCTACCCGGGCCTGCCGGGCGTTCCCGGCGAGCGGCTCCTCGGTGAACAGATGGCGGGCCCTGGCACCATGATCGCGTTCGAGGTCGCGGGTGGTCGGGCGTCGGCGGAGCGGCTCCTGGCGTCGCTCGACCTGATCACCCACGCGGTCAGCCTGGGCTCGACCGACAGCTTGATCCAGTGCCCGGCCGCGTTGACCCATCATCTGGTGGACGACGAGAGTCGCTCGAAGAGCGGCGTGTCGGAGGGGTTGTTGAGGCTCTCGGTCGGGCTGGAGCACGTCGACGACCTGTGGGACGACCTGCTCCGAGGGCTCGCCGCCGCAAGTGACGAAAGCGCCGACTCGGCCTGGCAAGGCAGACCCGCGATCGGCGCTCGCGCCCGGGAGCGAGCGGTACGCTAGGCGGCGGTCGAGCCGAGCTCCGCGAACCGCGGTAGAGGCCGCCGGACCAGGGCGGTGAGCGCGTCGACCTCGGCGTTCATCTCCGTGCTGAGCTCGAGGTGCAGGGCTCGCGCCTCGTCCAGATCCCATTCGAACGACGCGATCCGGTCGGTCACCGCGAAGAGGCCACGCGCCAGCTCGTCGCGGGTCGTCTGATACTCGCCGAGCGCCGCGTCCCCGCCGGTCGTGACCGCGCGGGCGAGCAGCTCGGCGTCCCTGAGCGCGTCCGTGATGCCGTGCGCGGTGAGCGGGTCCTTGAAGTAGCCCGCATCGCCCACCAGGGCCCAGCCGGGACCGGCCGAGCGGCGGAGGAAGCCCCGGATCCCGGGAAACGCTCGCAGCTTGGCGCTCAGACCCGACCGCTCGACCCGCTCGGCCAGCATCGGCGAGACTTCGCGCAGCACCTCGCGATAGAGCGCGTCCACGCCGCCGACTCTGCCGGCCTCGAACCTGGCCGGCGGCATCGACGCGAACACGCAGGTCTCGCCGTCGTTGGTCTGGATCGTGCCGACCGAGGCGCCGACCCGGTAGAACCACTGGAATCCGTCGAGCCCGAGGTCCCGGACGTAGCCGTAGATCGAGGCGGTCGAGTGGGTCGCCGGCTGATCGACCGGCGCGTCCACCAGCCTGGCCACCCGCGAGTGCAATCCGTCGGCGCCGATCACCACGTCGGCGGTGACGACCTGCTCCCGGCGGTCCGGCCCGGCGATCACCGCGCCCCGCACCCGACCCCGCGGGTCGCGCACCAGCTCGGCGAGGGAGTGGCCGAGCAGCACGTCGGCGCCGGCCGCCTCGGCCGCGTCGAGCAGCGCCGGATCCAGCACGGTGCGTCGTGGGGCGTAGAGCCCGTCGACGCCGTCGCGCTCCTTGATCCGGATCTCGATCTCGTCTTCGGCGTAGTGGAAGGTCGTGGTCCGGATCGTCGGCGTGCCGGCCGCGCGGATCGCGTCGAGCACGCCCCAACGGTGGAGCTGGAGGACGGCGCCCCGCATCAGGGCATGGGTCGAGAGCGTGTCGCTCCCGCGGCGCATCGGATCGACCACGAGCACCCGGAGGCCCTGTCGCGCCAGGAGCATCGCGGTGGCGGCGCCGGCGCAGCGCGCGCCGGCGACGACCGCGTCGTAGTGTCGCCGTGCCAGGGGAAAGGTCGTGCGCGCTGCGATCATGCGGCACCTGCCAGCTCTGAGAGCGGTTGGCGAGCGCGGGCCTTCGTCGGCCGCCCGTCGAGATGGGCCGCGAGGTGCGCGCTCAGGTCGCGGGCATCGTCCGCGGCGCCGTCGATCAGGCTCGACTTCCGGCGCCGCAGGAACGGGAGGCCCATCAGGTAGAGTCCCGGCGCCTCGACGACGCCGCCGTCGTGCTTCACCCGCCCCTTCCGGTCGAACACCGGGACGTCGAGCCAGGAGTGATCCGGCCGGAAGCCGGTGGCCCAGACGACCGTGCGAATCGCGCCGCTCGCCAGGTCCAGAGTGAGCCGCGGGGCCGGATCGACCCGGGTCGGCTCGAAACGGTGCGCAGGCTCGAGCTCGGCGGAGGGCAGCAGGGCGGCCGCCCATTCGTCGATCCGGTCCAGCAGGCGGTTCATCTTGAGGTCGGCCATCTCGCACAGGTTGGCGAGCGATCCGGAGAACTGCGCCTTGCCGTGCGCGACCCCGGCGAGGCGGCCGACCACCTCGACCCCCCGCTCCCTCAGCCCGTTCAGATCGATGTTGCGGCGGTCGTCCGAGCCGATCAGCTGCAGCGAAGGCACGCCGCGCACCCGCTCGACGCTGTCCACCTCCGTGTAGCGCTCGTCGAGCACCCCGATCCGGTCCATCCACCACTTGATGTCGCGGCCGCGATAGCTGCGCGGCACCCGGACGTGCTCGCCGACCGAGAGGGTGACCGGACGGCCGGAGCGATGGATCTCCTCGGCGATCTGGATCCCGCTGGCCGAGGCGCCGACCACCAGCACCCCACCGGGGGCGAGCTGGTCCGGGTTCTTGTACTCGAGCGGCGACAGGGTCGCGATCGTCGGCGGGATGGCCGCGGCGACTCCCGGCACACTCGCGACGTTGCAGGCGCCGGTCGCCATGACCACGGCCCGGCAGCGCCAGTCTCCCTCGCTGGTCGAGACCAGATAGCCGTCGCCCGCCCGGCGCACCGAGCGCACCCGCGTGTGGGTGAGCACGGGCGCGGCGACGACCCGGGCGTACCGCTCGAGGAAGGCGATGGTCTCGGGCATGGTCCGGAAGCCATCGGGGTCGTCGCCCCGGTAGCCGTAGCCGGGCAAGCGGCTCTGCCAGTTGGGCGTCAGGAGCCGGAGCGAGTCCCAGCGCTCGGTCTTCCACGAGTTGGCCACTTCGCCGCGCTCGATCACGATGTGGTCGATCGAGCGCTCGCTCAGGCAGCGGCTCATCGCGAGTCCGGCCTGTCCCGCGCCGATGATGACGGTCGTGGTGCGCATCGCTCCGGCTCCTTGCCGACCCGACTCGGGTCAGCCGACCTCGACCGAGACGTTGGTCGGGTTGGTGATGATGTCGAACACGGCGGACCGCTTCTGCGACTGCGCCACGACCGCCTTGATCTCCTCCGGCGAGGCATCGGCGTCGATCTCGTAGCGGACCGTGATCCCGCTGAAGCCGTTGCGGACGTCGCCGTCGATGCCGAGGATGCCCTGGATGTCCATGGCGCCCTCGAGCGTCGCGGTGACGGAGCGGAGCTGGATCTGGCGGTTCTGCGCCACGGCCGCGATCCCGGCGGTGAGACAGCTCGCGAGGCCGGAGAGCACCAGCTCGACCGGGGTTGCGCCGTTGTCTTCCGAGGCGAAGATCTCCGGATGGTCCGCGTCGAAGGTGTAGGGCTGCTTGTGCTGCTGCTCCGCGCCCAGTCCGAAGAAGCGCTCGACGGTGGAGCGGCTGTGGGTGCCGTTCACCCACTCGTTCTTCGCGCGCCAGACGAACTGCGCGGCTTCGGGGGTCTGGGTGAGCGCTTCACGGGCGCCCAGCAAGGCTTCGACGTTGACACCGTTGTTGGCCAGCTCTTTGGTGGTGCTCATGACGCTCCCCTTTCGTTTGGCAGTCGTGGAATCCTGATCGTCCAGCCGTCTACCCATGAGGCGTAGAAGCGGGGCGAAACCCGACGCCGGGCCGAGCCCGAGCTCTCGCCGGGCGGCGGGAGCCCCCAGGCGACATCCTACAAGTGGTGTTGTATCAGCTGGTTACGGCGAGTCGAACGAGGGTGACGGCCAGGCGCTCGGCGAGCCACCCGATCGGCGAGAGCCTCGGAATCCGTCAGCGGCGGGTGCGGCCGCAGTCGAGCAGCGCCGATCCCGTGAGCTTGGTCTCGCCGGCTGCGTTCTGGAGCAGCAGCTCGACCTTGATGCGCTCCGGCACCCCGCCGACGTCGTGCTCCACGACGCGTCCGCTCGCGGTGAGCCGCTCTTCCGGGTAGGTGATCGCGACGAAGCGGACGGCGAGGTCGGCGAGCGCCGCCTGGGGCATCCACGCGGTGACCAGCCGGCCCAGATACGCCATGCCCAGCATCCCGTGCATGAAGACGTCGGGATACCCCGCCGCCTTGGCGAAGGCGGAATCGATGTGGAGCGGGACGTGATCGGCCGAGCCGCCGGCGTAGAGGGCCAGGGTCGCGCGGGAAAGGGGCGGGAGGGCGAGCGGTGGCAGCTCGGCGCCGATCGCGGGGACCGTCACGGGGTCGCCTCGTGCCGGACGACCAGCAGCATCGCGCTCTCCACCAGCAGGTCCTGGCTCTCCGCGTCGCGGAACTCCATCTCGAAGCGGACGAACTCGAGGGCGCCGTTCTTCTTCGCGTAGACGTCGGCGACCCGGCGCGTCACGGCCACCCGATGCCCGGCGAACATCGGCGCGTGGTAGGTGAAGCGCTGGTCGGCATGGAGCAGCCGGGCGATCGGGATGCCGACGTCGTGGAGATAGTCGAGACCGTTGGGGTCGGCGGCCGCCAGCGCGATCGCGAAGGTCGGCGGCGCGAGCAGCGAGGGATGGCCGGCTCGGCGCGCCGCGGCCTCGTCGACGTACTCGGGCCTCGTCTCGTCGATCGCCTTGGCGAAGAGACGGAGCTGGCTCTTGTCGATCTCGACCTCGTAGGGCGGCCAGGTCTTTCCGACGTGCTTGGGATCGATCATGGCTTGACACTCCGAGGCGCCCGAACCGGGTGACCACCGCGCCCGGCGGCTTCCAGGGTCTGTCCCTCGCTCTACTACCGCGACCGGGATGGAGCGCCGGACCAACGCCGTCCCTCTACCCGATCGATGCCGATAACGTATCGCAGATTGGCCGGCGACCGCCAGCAGCAAGGCGGCTTCGGGCACGCCGCCTCGATCCAGGGGCTTCCACGGCGACCTCAGCCAAGGTCCGACCGTACCATCGCCCTTGGCGAAATGTCACCTTTAGGTTACATTTGCTCTGGCGAGCAGGTCAAGGGAGCCCCTCGTGGACAAGCGCACCATCGAGACAGCCGACCGCTACTCACGACGACGGATCACGATCGCGTTGCTAGCGGTCGTCGCCTTCCTAGGCGTCCAGTTGATCGCGACGCCTGCGGTCTTCCGCGACTCGTCGCCCACCCGGATCGACTGGTGGGCCATCAACGCCGTTGCCCTGCTCGCCGTCCTGGCGACGGGTGGCGGGGTGCTCAACTCGCGCCCGGTTCGCTCGATCGTCCAAGACGAGCTCGCGCGCGCCAACCTGCGAGCTGCCATCCGGACCGGCTATTGGGTGGCCATGGGTTTGGCGCTGGTGCTGTACCTCGGACCCTGGTTCCGCGATCTCACGATGCGCCAGGGCGTCTACCTGATCGTGACCGGTAGCGTCGTGGTGCCGCTGCTCGCCTTCGCGCTGCTCGAGCTCCGCGCCCACGCGGATGGCTGAGCGGCTCCGCACGCATCTTCGAGAAGCTCGAACCCGGCGGCACCTCACTCAGGCAGAGCTCGCCGCCCTGGTGGGCGTCTCGCGGAAGACGATCAACACGGTGGAGAATGGCGTGTTCGTTCCGTCGACGGAGTTGGCACTCCGTCTGGCCCGGGCGCTGGACACCTCCGTCGAGCACCTCTTCGAGCTGCCTGACTGAGCGGCGTCCCGCCCGCGGCCCTACCTTACCGGGCGAACCCGAACGGAGAACCCGATGAAGACCTTGTCGATCGGCCCGACGGTGAGCCTCGTGGTCGCGCTCGCAACGCCGCTCACCGGTCAGGCAAAGCCGGCCGGCGACAGCGCCTGGTCGATCGCGGCCCTCCACGGTCCGGGCGTTCCCTTCGCGGAGACGTTCGACGAGGGCACCTGGATGTCCCTCGATCTCTCGCCCGACGGCCGGACCATCGTGTTCGACCTCCTGGGCGACCTCTACACCTTGCCCGTCACCGGCGGCACCGCGACCCGAATCACCTCGGGACCGGCCTTCGACATGCAGCCGCGGTTCTCGCCCGACGGGCGGCGGATCGTCTTCGTCTCCGACCGCTCCGGCTCGATGAACCTCTGGCTGGCCGATCCCGACGGCGGCAACGCGGCGGCGCTCACCAGAGAGAAGACCTGGGCGTTCGCGTCGCCCGACTGGACCCCGGACGGCGAGTACGTGGTGACCCGGCGCCGCTCGTTGATCGACAACAGCGCCGGGCAGACGCTCCACCTCTTCCACCTCGACGGCGGCAGCGGCGTCGAGCTGGTGGCCGGCGAGAGCAACCCGGCCGGCCCCGTGGTCTCGCCCGACGGGCGCTGGGTGTACTTCACCAGCCGGCAAGCCTTCGAGCAGGGCGGCGCCGTGATCAAGCGCTTCGACCGCCGCTCGGGCGAGGTGCTGCCTCTCACCGAGGGATACGGAGGCGCGGTGCGGCCGGCCGTGAGCCCCGACGGCCGTTGGCTCGCCTTCGGACGGCGGATCGACGCCGACGAAGTCCTGATCCTCCGCGACCTGGTCACCGGCGCCGAGCGGGTGGTCTACCGCGGCCTCGATCGCGACGAGCAGGAGGGCGCGGCCGTCAACGACTTGCTGCCCGGCTACTCGTTCACGCCGGACGGGTCAGCGCTGGTCCTCTCGGCGCGGGGCAAGCTGCGCCGGATCGCGGTGGCGACGGGAGCGGAGACCCCGATTCCCTTCTCCGCCCGCTTCGAGCAGACCCTGACAGCCAAGGTCACCGCGCCGGCGCGGGTCGCCGAGGGGCCGGTCGAGCTCAAGCTGCTGCGCTGGACCCACACGTCGCCCGACGGCTCGCGGATCGCGTTCGGCGCGGCGGGCAAGACCTATCTCTACCGGCCGGACCAGCGTCGGGTCGAGCCGGTCGGCGACGGACCCGGACTCCAGTTCGCGCCGGCGATCTCCCCGGACGGCCGGTGGGTGGCCTGGGTCAGCTGGACCGACTCGATCGGCGGCCACGTCTACAAGGCGCCGATCGAGGGCGGCGCCCCGGTTCGCCTGACGAGAGATCCGGGGCACTACGAGCACCCCGCCTGGTCCGCCGACTCCCGTCGCCTCGTGGTGCTGCTCGGCTCCGGCGGCGAGTTCCGGGGCGCGGTCGGCAACGAGAGCCTCTACTACGAGGTGCGCTGGCTCGACGCGGCCGGCGAAGGCCCCGCGCACTTCGTCACGGCCTTCAAGCCCCGCGGGATCCGGCGGCAGCTGGTCCGGCCCCGGTTCGACCCGATGGGGGAGCGGATTTACTACTCCGACGCCGAGATGGCCGGCTTCCTGCCGAAGCAGACCGACTTGGTCTCGGTGCGACTCGACGGCACCGACAAGCGCCGCCACCTCCGCTTCACCCACGCCGACGACTTGATCCCATCGCCCGACGGCAAGTGGGTCGCGTTCACCCAGCATCACAACGTCTACGTCGTGCCGATGCCGGTTGCCGGCGACGACCCGGTGGAGGTCAGGCTCGAGGGCTCGAAGCTGCCGGTAAAGAAGCTGAGCGAGGAAGGCGGCGCCTTCGTCGACTGGTCGGCCGACGGGAGCAGTATCACCTGGGGCTGGGGACCCGTCTTCTATCGCCTGCCCTTGAGCCGGGCGAGGGAGGGTGGCAAGCCCGACACCACCCGGATCTCGATGACGCTGCCGCGGAAGCTCGCAGAGGGTCGGGTGCTGCTCCGGAACGCGCGGATCCTGACGATGGGGCAGGCCGGGGTGATCGAGCGGGGCTCGATCCTGATCGAGAACCACCGGATCGCCGCGATCGGGCCGAGCGGCTCGGTGCCGACGCCCGCGGACGCCCGAGTGATCGACCTGGACGGGAAGACGGTCATGCCCGGACTGATCGACCTCCACGCGCACTATTACGACGAGAACACCGACATCCAGCCCGAGCGCGACTGGGCCCTGATCGCTCAGCTCGCGTACGGGGTCACCACCATCCGCGACGTCTCGGTCCGGAGTCAGACCATCTTCACCCTGGCGGAGATGGTCGAGACGGGTCGTACGATCGGGCCCAGGATCTACAGCACGGGCGACATCATCTGGGGCTGGGACGCTCCGTTCTCGAGCCCGGTGGCCAGCCTCGAGGACGCCCGCCACAAGGTCCGCCGCCTCAAGGCGCTCGGCGCGACCTACATCAAGCAGTACATGCAGCCGCGCCGAGAGCAGCGCCAGTGGGTGGTCCGGGCCGCGCGCGAGGAGGGCATCATCGTCACCCCCGAAGGCGGCGGCGACACCTTCTTCGATCTCACCATGGTGATGGACGGGCACAGCGGGATCGAGCACGCGATCCCGACCGCGCCGCTCTACCGCGATGTGATCTCGCTCCTGGCGCGGGCCAAGACCGACTACGTGCCAACTCTGATCGTCGGCTACGGCGGCCCGACGGCGGAGACCTGGTTCCACCAGCACGACGACGTCCACGACGACGCCAAGCTCCGCCGCTTCACGCCGCACGCGGTGCTCGACGCGAAAGCCCGCCGCCGCCGGCTCTTGCCCGAGGAGGACTACCACTTCAAGGCGATCGCGGCCACGGCGGCGCAGATCCTCTCGGCTGGCGGCAACGTCGGGCTTGGCGCGCACGGCAACCGGCAGGGCCTGGGCGCCCAGTGGGAGCTCTGGGCCCTCGCGATGGGGGGCCTCACGCCGCTCGAGGCGCTCCGTACCGCGACCACCATCCCGGCGGCCGCGCTCGGCCTCGAGCGCGACATCGGGTCACTCGAGGCGGGCAAGCTGGCCGACCTGGTGGTGCTGGACGCCAATCCGGTGGACGACATCCGGAACACCGCGCGGATCCGCTACGTGATGAAGGCCGGCACGCTCCACGACGCGAGCACCATGGCCGAGATCTGGCCGGGGGAGCGGGCGCTGGGAGAGTTCTACTGGTCGCGCTACGACCGCACCCCGCGCTGAGGCGCGGCGGGTCCGGCTAAGGCGACTCGCGCACGATCGGCAGCGAGAGCACGCTCCGGTGGGCGCCCTCGTGCAGCAGCTCGAGGCGCGCCACTCTCGCGTCCTTCGCGGTCTCCCGCGCCACGTCGCCGCCGCTGTGGTAGTTGCGCTCGGCGTAGATCGAGTTGGGCGAGCGGATCAGCAACCGGAGGCGACTGCCCGCCGCGATCCGGCGGCTCATGAAGCGGAACCGGTCGAAATCGATCCGGGTGGGGCGGCCGGGTGTCACCAGCACCGACCGCTCCCTGCCCTCCCGGTATCGCGCCCTGAGCTGCGCGTCGTCGAGCAGGATGCTCTGCCCTTCCGCGGTGATCTCGTAGAGCCCGACCCAGAAGTCCGCGTCGGGCACGTCCATCGTCACCCAGAGCGACAGGCTGGGAAAGCCGCTGATCTCGACCGGCTCGGCGAACGGGGTGGTGTGGTAGATCACCCCGCCGCCGGGCAGCTCGTTGGCGAAGCTGGCGTCGGTCAGGTCGGGGAGATCGTCCTCCGCCCGGCCTCGGGAAAGGTCGAGCGGATCGTCCTCCCAGACGTCGCCAGGGGAGTCGGACGGCTCGGTCGCGAGGGTGCCGGAGTGGAACGGGTCGGTCGCGCTCCGGCCACTGGAGGTCAGATAGTAGAGCGTCGGGTCGCGCCCGATCTCGTCGAGGTCGTCGGCGTACTTCCAGACCTCCGCGCCGGTCACGTAGTAGGCCACCCGCTTGGGCAGCTTCGCCGGACGGGGCCCGCCCTTCATGATCCAGTCGAACCAGTCCGCCTCCAGCTCGCCCATGTCGAAGATGGCGGCGTCGTCGAAGGTGAGACCCTCCATCTCCTTCCGCGGCGTCCGGGTGCCGCCGTGGTCCCAGGGGCCGATCATCAGATAGTGGTTGGCCTTCGCGGCGGGCGACCCGTGCTTCATGTGCCGGCGATAGTGCTCCATGGCGCCGACCTGGTCGGCGTCGTACATCCCGGTCCGGGTGAAGATCGGAATCGAGATCCGAGCCAGCTGCGCCGCCGACCCGGCCATCGAGAGCCAGTAGTCGTCCAGGTCGGGGTGCGAGATCCACTCCTGGAAGGTGGCCGACGGATTGCCGACCAGCGTGTCCAGCGAGGAGAAGGCGCGCTGGCCGAGGTAGAGCGCGCGGGACTTCTCGCGCCAGTAGCCCTGATCGCCGAAGATGCTGTTGTTGGGCGTCTGCCCGGTGGTGAGGGTGATCCACTGCATCACGTACGTCGGCCAGATTCCGCCCAAATGGGGGAAGTCGACACCCATGTACGACGACGCCGTCGGCGTGATGGTGACCAGGTGGGGCGGCAGCTCCTTGGCGATGCTCCACTGGTTGAAGCCGCCGTACGAGCCGCCCATCATCGCGATCTTGCCGTTGCTCCAGGGCTGCGCGGCCAGCCACTCGATGGTGTCGTAGCCGTCCTTGGCCTCCTGCGCGAAGGGCGTGAACGTCCCCTCGGAGCTGCCACGCCCTCGAACGTCGACGACGGCCACCACGTAGCCCCGCTTCACGGCCGGCAGGACGTAGGTGTGATAGCGATCGGCGATGTACGGCGTCATCGCGAGCACCACCGGCCGCGGCTCCGGCTGCCCGGGAGGCCGGTAGAGCTTTGCGTTCAGTCGAACCCCGTCACGGAGCGGGATCTTCACACCGAACTCCAGGTCGACGCCGGCCGCGCTCTGCCCGGCGAGCGCGGAGGGCGAGAGAGCGAGGACCAGCGCCGCGAGCAACCAACCCTTCATCGTGACCACCCTGTTGACGCGAGAGCGATGAGCCGCCGGTGGCGGCACGGCGGACGGCTCGAGTACCAGCCGGAGCCTGCCCCGGGCCGGCCCGGCTCGGCCCCGAGGCACGGAACAGGCTAGCCCCAGGCGGGATGGTCCGCAATCGCGATGAGCCCTCCCGCCGGGGTTTTGCGCGCCTTCATGAGGCAGACGACGCCCCGCCACGGGGGTGAGGCTCGTCCACGCCCTCGACCCGAGGACGTTCATGACCGCTCGCGCCCGTTGGATCCTGGCTCCCCTGGCCGCCCTCACCGCCTCGTGCGGCGGCGGCTCCACCAATCCCAACCCCGCTCCGCCGCCGCCCCCGCCCCCCGCCCCGGCGCCGGTCGCCTCGGTGGCCGTGTCGCCGGACAGTACCGTCCTGGTGCCGGGCGGAACCCGTCAATTCACCGCCACACCCCGAGACGCCTCAGGCAACCCGCTCACGGGCCGTACCGTCACCTGGTCGACCGGATCGCAGACGACGGCCACCGTCAGCACCGGCGGTCTGGTCACCGCGGTCACCGCCGGCACGACCCAGCTGCAGGCGGTTTCCGAGGGGCGCACCGGAACCGCGACGATCACCGTGCTCGACGGCGGGGCGGTCGGCGCCGCCGGCGGAGTGGTCTCGCGACCCGACAGCGCCATCGTGCTCACGATTCCCGCCGGCGCGCTCGCCCAATCGAGGGTGATCACCATCACCCCGGTCGCTGCCCCGCCGACGCACCCCGGGTTGGCCGGCGGCACGGCGTACGACCTCGGTCCCGACGGCACCACCTTCGCCCAACCCGTCACCATCCGGCTCGGCTATTCGGCCACGGCCGTCGCGAGCCTCGACCAGAGCCGGCTCCGTCTCCATCGCTACGAGGGTGGCGCGTGGCAGGAGGTTCCCGGCAGCACCGTCGATCAGGCGAGCCGCACCGTCACGGGCGAGACCAGCTCGTTCAGCCGATATGCCGTCGTCGCCCTCCCGGGCAGCGAGGTCGCGTCGGTGAGCATCGACCCGGACAGCGCGGACGTGGAGTATCGGGGCACCACGCCCCTCAGCGCGGCGGCGCTCGACGGCGAAGGCGCGGCGATCGAGGGCAAGACGGTCACCTGGCAGTCGAGCAACCCGGCCATCGCCTCGGTCAGCGAGAGCGGCGTGGTGACCGGCGTGCTCCCCGGCACCGTCACCATCACCGCCACCAGCGACGGGATCCAGGGCTCGGCTCGGATCCGGGTCGTCGCCAGCGATCTCAACCGGATCGTCGACTCGATCCGCCAGGCGTTCAACCTGCCCGCGATGGGCGCCGGCATCGTGACCCGGACCGGCGGACTGGTGTCGGCCGGCGTCGGCGGCGTCCGGCGCTGGGGCGACGCCACGCCCGTGACCATGGCCGACAAGTGGCACCTCGGCTCCAACGCCAAGACCATGACCTCGTTCCTCGCCGCGCTGGCCGTGGCGGACGGCCGACTGGCCTGGACCGATCTGATGACCGCCCGCTACCCGGAGCTCGCCGCCGTGGTCCGTCCCGAGTTCGTCGGGCTCACCCTGCGGCAGCTCGCCACCATGCAGTCGGCCATCATCGGGAATCCGGGCTTCACCCCGACCGGCACGCTCGCCCAGCAGCGGAGCGCGGTCGACACCTGGGCGGTGCAGCAGCCGCCCGCGGGCGCGGTGGGGACCTACTACTACAGCAACATCGCCTACCAGATCCTCGGCGAGATCGCGGGCCGGGCGTTCGGCAACGGCTACGAGCAGGCGATGCGCGACCAGCTCTGGAACCCGTTGGGCGTGACCAGCGGAGGCTTCGGGCCCACCACCGGCGCCGGGATGACCGACCAGCCGATCGGCCACTTCCCCGGACCCGGCGGCTGGACCGTCTGCGAGGCGTGCGACAACTCCTGGGCCACCGGCTCGGGCAAGGTGCACATGTCGCTTCCGGATTGGGCCCGGGTGATCCAGGAGATCTTGAAGGCCGACGCCGGCGAGTCGACCCTGCTCGGCCAGGGCGCGGCGCAGGGTCTCACCACCGCGGTGAGCACCATCAACGGTTCGACGGCCTACGGCTTCGGCTGGGTGGTGTACACCGGGATCGCGCAGCGGGTGGTGACCCACGACGGCAGCAACAACCGCAACCGGTCCCGCTCGCTCGTCTACCTGAGCTCCGGCGTCGCCTTCCTGATCACCACCAACGCCGGGGATACCGCGGCCGACGGCGGCGCGCCCAACGCGGCGGCGAACGCCATGGTGACCCGGCTGCAGCAGTACTGGCAGACCGGCCAGTAGGACGCGACAGGGGAGTCGCGGACGACGGGCTCAGGCCCAGTCGACCACGGCTCCCACGCCGCGGCGCTCGGCCTCGCGGAAAATGGCGTCGGCCGAGACCAGGTCCTCGGCAACCATTCCGAGCGACTTGAAGAGAGTGATCTCGTCGGCGCCGCCCCGGCCGGCGATCCGGCCGGTCAGCACCTCGCCGATCGAGCCGACGATGTGGTCGTCCGTGACCCGCCCGGCCTCCTTGGCCAGCCGGAAATCGCCGGCCAGAGCGAGAGCGCTGTCGCGGAAGTCGACGTAGAGCCGGCTCCGGGCAACGGTCTCCACGTCGATCTCCGAGGTCGACGGCACGCTCGAGCCGACGGCGTTCAGGTGCTGCCCGGACCGGAGCCAGCGGCCCTCGAAGAAGGGCTCGGCCGCGGCCGTCGTGGTGCAGAGCACGTCGGCCTCGCGGGCCGCCTCTTCCGGCGTCTTCACCGCGACGACGCCGGACCGCCCGTGCGCCTTCGCGTCGGCGCAGAAGGCCTCCGTCTTCGCGAAGTCCCGCCCCCAGACCAGGATCCGCTCGAAGGGCCGAACCTGCCCGACGGCGTCGAGATGGGTGTGCGCCTGCTCGCCGTAGCCGAAGATCGCGAGCGTCCGGGCATCGGGCCGCGCCAGCACGTCGGTCGCGACGGCCGTGGCCGCGGCGGTACGGATGGCGGTGATCTCCCGGCCGTCGAGCAGCGCCACCGGCGACCCGCTCTTGGTCTCGAACAGCAGCACGACGCCCTGATGGGACCCGACGCCCGTGCCGAAGTTGCCCGGGAACACCGAGATGACCTTGATGCCGAGCCATTCGGGATCGCCGGTGTAGCCGGGCATCATGCTCATCAGGCCGCGCCCATCAGGGTGGAACAACGCCTGCCGGATCGGCTGGATGGTTCGCTTCTCCGCCTCGAGGGTCATCGCTTGTCGCATCAGCTCGATGCAGCGGCTCATGGGGAGCAGGGTCTTCACGGCTTCGGCGTTGAGCAGGCGGATCTTCACGTCGATCGCTCCAGGGGATCAGGGTTCAGGATGCGGGCGGCGCCTTGGCGCTCCAGTCGGGCTTCCCGCCATCCTTGGTCGAGGTCACCGAGGTCCCGACGAAGAAGAGCAGCACGTCCTCCTCGGCTTTGGGCCGGTGCTCGACGCCGCGCGGGACGACGTAGAAGTCGCCCGCGTCGAGCACCACGGGGCCGTCGCGCAGGTCGATCGTCAGCCGGCCCTGGAGCACGTAGAACGCCTCGTCCTGGTCATCGTGCTTGTGCCAGTTGGTCGACCCGACGCCCTTGGCCACCTTGAAGAGCTGACCGTTCGCCTCGGCCAGGATCTTCTGCGACCAGTATTCCGCGAGTCCCGCGGCCTCGGCCAGCGGTGTGACCTTGCCGGTCATGGGGGCCATGGTGTGCTCCTTCCTCAGCGAGACAAGAACGCGCGGAGCGCCGCGGTGAACGCCTCGGGCTCCTCGTAGAACGGGATGTGGCTGCTCCGCTCGAACGCCCGGAACTCGGATCCCGCGATCGCCTGGTGGATCCGCCAGGCGGTGAGCGGGGCCACGTTCATGTCGTAGCGCCCGGTTGTCACCAGCGTGGGAAAGCGGAAGCCCCGGAGCGCCGGAGTATAGTCCTGTCGCGCCAGATCCCGCGCGAGGTGGAGCTGGACCCAGAGATTGAAGTTGTTGATCCGGGCCCCGAGCTCCCGCCACCGCTCCCCCTTGGCGTCGTCGTAGAAGATCATGGTGACGTAGATCCCGAGGGCCTTGGCGACCAGCGCGCTGTCGCCGTTGGCCACGCCCTGGGCGAAGGGCGTGCTCATGTCGCGGTCGGGAAAGGCCAGGTCGAAGCTGATGTTGCTCTCGGAGAACTTGGGGGCCGCCGACCCGACCAGAATCAGATGCGCGATCCGGTCGCCGTGAGTCGCCGCGTAGGCTTGGGCCAGGTAGCCGCCCCAGGAGTGGCCGAGCAGGTCGATCTTCGCGACGCCGAGCGTCGTGCGGAGCGCCTCGAGATCGGCAACGAAGTCGGCGATGGTGACCGTGTCCGCCGGACCCACCGGCGCCGAGCGGCCGGTGCCCCGCTGGTCGTAGGTCACCACCCAGCGATCGCGGGCCAGCTCGTGGAAGGCCGGTCCGAACCAGAAGTAGTCGGAGTTGAAGCCGGGACCGCCGGAGAGCAGAACCAGCGGGGTTCCGCGCCGCGGTCCGGTCTCGAAGTAGTAGAGCTGGTGCGGGCCGGCTCGGAAGGGCTTGGCCGGGAGCGGTGTCTGAGCGCCGACCGGCGACGCGCCGGCCAGCACGACGAAGGATCCGATCGACAGCGCGCGGTGAAGGACGGCCATGAAGGAGCTCGCTCGGGTCGAGGGTGGCCGCGGAAGATACTCCGCGGGTCGCCTCGGGGCAGCGGCGTCCTTCGACGACGCCCGGCCGCGGCGTCAGCGCGGTCGCAGGCGGGCCAGCAGGCTCTCCAGGAAGGGGTTGTCCGGCAATTGCGCCACCGCCCGCTCCATCACCCGGATCGCCGCCGCCGTGTCCGCGCGCCTGAGATGCGCGGACGCGAGCGTGACGAAGGACTCCTGGTCGGTCGGATGGAGCTCCAGGTTGAATTCCGTGATCCGAATCGCGGCCTCCGGCGTCCGCGCGAGCAGGGCCTGCGCGACGTTCGCGAGCATGAAGGGCCGGAAGTCGTAGCTGGCGGAGCCGTAGTAGCGCTCCCGCAGCCGCCGGTACTCGGCGATCGCCGAGTCGGCGCCGCTCGCCAGCGCGGTCGCGGTGAGCAGGTCCCGGACGTCACGCGGCTCGGTGACCCCATGGTGGCAGGTCGTGCAGGTGACCTGAACGGGCGGGTCGGCGCGCTCCGGGACCCGGCTCAACAGCTCGCGGTTGATCGTCTGGACCATCCGGATCATCTCCCGCGCTTTGCGCTTCTGGATCCGCTCGTCGGAGGCGAAGTCGGTCGACGCGAGGTCGTTGGGATCGTCTCCGACGTGACAGTGGATGCAGCGGACGCCGAGCGCGCCGGCAAAGCCGCGCATCGTCCCGACCAGCTCGCGGAGCGGGGTGTCCTTGGGAAGGACCTGCAGGTTCGTGATCGAATCGGGGGGCCATTGGGCCGAAGCGACCGCGCCCGGCGTCACCAGCGCGAGCAGGATCGTGAAGAGCAGGCGGCGTAGGGGCATCGCGATCCTCCGGGCGGTGGTCGGAGGCAAGGTCCGACCCCGAGCCAAGGCTGCGCAACGGGCGGCCGCGATCCCTGACCGAACCCTGACGATCGGCATCCGCTCCTCGAGCGGCGGCTTGCCTCGATCGTGTGGGCCCAGGCTCGTCCGATCGCTACCTTGAGGGCGGAGGCCAGAGACGCATGCCAGCTCGAAAGACGCGCCGGACGGCGTTCCGGCTGGTCGCCTGCGTGAGCCTGCTCGCCGCGCCAGCGAGCGCGCAGCTCGTCGTCGCCCGAGTATCGGCGCCCGCCGCGGCACCGGTCGCGGGAGTGCTCCTCACCCTTGTTGCACCCGACGGATCCGTCGTCGCCCGGGCCCTGTCGAACGAGCGCGGCGTCGGGATCCTCCGACCGGGCCGAGCTGGCCGTTTCCTGCTCAAGGTCGACCGCATCGGCTACCTGGGGCACACGATCGGCCCGTTCGCTCTCGCCGCTCGGGACACCCTCCCGCTCACCGTCGCGGCGCCGACGGAGCGGGTGGCCCTGCCCGAGCTCGCCGTCGGCGGGACCGGGGTCGAGGGCTGCGAGCTCGCGCCCGCCGAGGCCGAGGTCACCGAGCTGCTCTGGCGGGAGGCCAAGAAGGCGCTCACCAGCAGCGTGCTCCCGACCGACAGCAGCTTCATGCTCGAGGTTGCCCGGTATCAGCGGACCTACAGCGCCGCCGGTTCCGTCACGGACGAGCGCTCCCGACGGGATTCGACCCGGGCGTCCATCAGCCCCTTCGTGGCCGCCGACCCGGCGGAGCTGGCCGAAAGGGGCTACCATCGGCGCCGAGGCGGCAACCACCGCTTCTTCGCGCCCGACGCTGGCACGGTGCTCTCGGACGAGTTCGTCCGCTCCCACTGTTTTCGAGCGCTGCCCGCGGACAGCGGGCTCGTCGGGCTGGCCTTCAAGCCCTCCCGGCGCTTCGAGCGGCGCACCGAGGTGAGCGGCGCGCTCTGGCTCGACCACACCAGCCTCGAGCTCCGACGAATCGATTTCGAGTACCTCAACGTGGAGAAGGAGCTCGCCTCCGGTCACGAGGGCGGATCGATGAGCTTCGGCCGCCTGCCGAACGGCCGCTGGATCGTGGCGGCCTGGCGCGCCCGCGTCGGGTATAGCGAGCAGGGGGGCGAGGTATCACTGGTCGAGGGGAACCGGCCCGACGCTTCGGGCGGCGTCAGCGTCACCGGCACGGTGTTCGACTCCACGAGCTCGTCGCCGATCGCGGGCGCCGTCGTCACGATCGCTGGCGGCTACCAGGCGGCAACCGCCTCCGACGGGAGCTTCACCCTCCATCTCCCAAACACCGGGGTCTTCGAAGTCCGGGTCGCGCACCCGGTGCTCGAGCGGTTCGACGCTCCACGGGCGGGCACGGTGGCCGCCGTGATTCGAGGTCAGCAGGTCCGCCACGACGTCGCCGTTCCGTCGGTGGGCACGCTCGCGCGGATCCATTGCCGCAATCGCCCGATCGACCTTGCCGGCGAGGGGTTGCTGTTGGGTCGGGTCCTCGATCCGGCGGGAGGTTCGCTGTCCACGGAAGTCCGCGTGGGCCTGCCAGCGGGCACACCCATCCGCGCCGGCTACCGAGCGGTCCTCGGCAACGGCGCCATCGAGCTGCGCCTCGAGAGCGACGGCGCAGGCCGGTTCGCGGTGTGTGGCATACCGGATGGGACCGAGATCACGGTGAGCGTCGGCGGCAGTTCGGGCGTCGATCCGATCCCGCTCAGGGTGCGGGCGGGAGCAGTCTCGTCCGTCGAGGTGGTCGTCCCCTGAGCGGCTCGCCTAGTCCTTGGTGAAGACCTGAATCACCCCACCCTCCACCCCGGTGCCGAAGCGCGTCGCCGCGTCGAGGGACGACATCAGCCGAATCTCGCGGACCCGCTCGGCCGGAATTCGGTGGAGCACGTCGATCTCCTGCAGGGGCCCGTCGTCGACGCTCACCCGCGGCAGGTGGGGCGCGCCGGCCCGGGCCGCGGCCGTGCGCTTGGCACGCTCCACCTTCACTGCGGGACCTCCGCCAGCGGTATCGCCATTGACCATCGCGGACGGGCGGGTCGGGTCGCCCAGAGTGGAGGCGCCTCGCCCGATCAGGTAGCGAGGCCGCAGGTGGCGAATCAGCTCGAAGGCGTCTCGCGAGGCACCGACGACTTCGTCGATCTCCGCGTAGGTGATCAGGTTCTCCCGTCGTCTGGGCCTGGACGCCGAGACCGAGAGCTCCGCGATGTGCTGAGCTTTCGGACTCAGCTCGACGTCGAGATCGAGGGTATCGCTCCCGGTCAGTGCCACCACGGCGCGAACGGCCGCGAAGCCGGCAAGTTCCACCCGGAGGTCATACCGTCCTGCCGGGAGCCCGACCAGGCTGAAGCCACCCTGGTCGTCGGACCTGGTCGAGAGCGCGACCGCCCCCTCGCACGACACCATCGCCGCCGGCAGACCCTCCGCGGTTTGGGCATGTCGAACCGTCCCGCGGAGGACGGATTGTGCGCCCGCCTCGTCGGCGAGGATGAGGCCCAGCCACAACAGCACGAGCAGCACCGACCCTGCCGATCCACTCTTCGCTCGAGCATCCTGAACCCGACACCGCATGCCGTGCCTCCCGACCCTCCGTATGGGCACTGCGAACGGTCCACGGTAGCCGTCGACCGTCCGGCTCGCCCAATATTGCGCTCGGAACGCCATGAGCCAAACCCCGCCCGGCCAGCGGGGTCGCCTCGGAGCATTCAGAGGGCCTTCGCCAGGGCCGATCGCCCGGCGACCGCGGACGCCAGGAGCCGCCGGAAGGTCGGGCACTCCATGTGACTCCGCGCCGGGCAGTCCGCCGCGTGCCGCAACCCGTCGCGCACCGCGCGGAGCCGTCGGATGGTGCAATCCAGCTCGGCCGCCTTGGCCGCGAGCAGCCTCCGGTCGATCCGGACCCGCCCGTCCGCCGTGAACATCCCGGCCATCTCGCCCAGCGAAAGCCCCGCGGTGCGTCCGAGCGCGATCAGCGCCAGCCGCTCCAGCACCCGGTCGTCGAACTGCCGCCGGAGGCCCCGCCGCCCGGTGGAGGCGATCAGGCCCTTCTCCTCGTAGTAGCGCAGCGTCGACGCCGGCACCCCCGACCGCCGCACCACCTCGCCGATGTCCATGGCCACCCCTTGACCTCAAGTCGACTTGAAGTCGCATAGTGTAGCGAACAGCGACGCGAGGCAAGAGTGGAGCAAACGACAAGAGCGGCCAAACGAACCGACGACGATCAGACCAAAGCCTGGAACGGACCGAGCGGACGGGCCTGGGTGGAGACCCTGGACCTGCTCGACGAGGTGTTCGCCCCGGTCGAGCGGTTGCTCCTGGAGGAGACGGCCGTCGGGTCCGGCGGCCGGGTGCTCGACGTCGGCTGCGGCACCGGCGGGACGACGCTGGCCTTCGCCCGCGCCGTGGGTCCCGCGGGCCACGCGGTCGGGATCGACGTCTCGGAGCAGATGGTCGCCGCGGCGCGGGCCCGAGGCGAGCGCTCGGACGTCGGCGCCCGCTTCGTCGCCGCCGACGCCGGAGCGCACCCGTTCGACGCCGCGAGCTTCGACGCGATCGTCTCCCGCTTCGGGGTGATGTTCTTCGCCGATCCGGTCGGCGCCTTCGCCAACCTCAGGCGCGCGGCCGTGGAGGGCGCTCCTCTCCGGTTCGTGGCCTGGCGGAGCGTGGAGGAGAACCCGTTCATGACGACGGCCGAGCGGGCGGCGGCCCCATTGCTGCCCGACCTCCCCCCGCGGAAGCCAGACGCACCCGGACAGTTCGCGATGGCGGATCGAGCCTTGGTCGAGCGGGTGCTGCGGGAGAGCGGCTGGCGGGAGATCGAGGTCCAACCGGTCGACCTGGTCTGCACCACCGGCAGAGACCAGCTGGAGCGCTATCTGACCTGGCTCGGTCCGGTCGGGGCGTATCTCCAGAAGGTCGACGACGCGACCCGCCGCCGGGTGATCGAGTCGATCCTGCCCGCCTTCGACCCCTACCTGGACGGCGGCGAGCTCCGCTTCACCGCCGCGTGCTGGCTCGGCAAGGCGCGGGCCTGAGCCCGAGCTCCTTCCCGCGCTACCGGAATGAGCCGAGCGACGTGGGCGCGTCCGACGGCGTTGCCGCGTCGGCTCGGACCATCTCGACCACCTTCCGCACCGCCCCGATCACCACGTCGGGGCGATCCACCTGGATGTAGTGCGTCGCGTCCGTCACCAGCACGTGCTCGCTCCGGGTCGACCACGAGGCTTCGTCCTCGTGCATCGCGCGCCATTCCTCCTTGAAGCGCGCCGCGCCCGTGGAATCGAGCTTGGCCACCGCCCGTTGGGCGCTGTCCATCGGGGCCATCGCGGTGAGCACGACGAGCGGGCGGTCGCCCAGGTCGCGGAGCTGGCCACCCTGGGCGAAGGTGCTGTCGATGACCTCCAGCTCGGCCAGCATCGGCCCCAGCGAGGTGGGCACGTAGGCGGCCATCGCCTCGGCGACCGGACGCGGGATCTTCTCGCCCCTGTCGGTCGGCGCCAGGAGACGAACCAGGCCGGTCCAGGCGAGCTTGCCGGCGATCTTGTAGGGCCCGATCGCGGCATCCCCCTGATCGGTGATCTTCGCGAAGCGCGCGACCTGATCCGGGTGCGACGCGTCGACGAACACCAGACCGGCCACCCGGCTCGGGTAGTGGCGGGTGAAGGTCATGATGTAGGGACCGCCGAGAGAGTGGCCGGCCATGACGAAGGGCCCCTGCTCGCCCGCGGCGTCGAGCGTGGCCGCGAGGTCCGTCGCCACGCGATCGGCATCGTGGGGCCCCGGCTTGTCGTCGCTCCACATGATCCCGGCACGACTGTATCCGCAGACCCGGGTGAAGGTCGCGATCGAGTCGTGGACCAGCGCCCAGGCGAGCGGGCCGTTCATGTCGAGACCGGCCTCGAGCACCACGGTCGGCGAGCCGCTTCCCCGACAGTCCAGCTCGATCCGCCGCCCGCCGACGTCGACCATCCGGCCGGCCGGTGGGAACTCGGTCCAGGCCCGCCGCCTCGCGACGGCCTCGTAGGCCGCGCCCGCGCCCACGGCGACCAGGAGCACGACCAGAGCCCCGAGCAGGATCCGCTTCACCCATTTCCACATCGGCCACCTCGACGACGGAGTCCAGGACCCGAGCCCGGGATCGGACGCGGGAGGGAGAATCATACCGACCACGCGCCGGCGAGGTGAGAGCGAGCCGGCGGAGCCTGGGCGATCGGGAGGCAGCCCACGGATCGCGCCGCCGATGGTAGCTTTCCGGCAACGTCGCCGGCCCCCCTCGCCCTCCGTCCTGTCGAGCGTCGCCATGACCGTGCTCGTCGACCCCCTTTCCGATCTGCTTCGGGTGGTTCGTCTGGACGGGGCGTACTTCTATCAGGTGGAGGGCGGCGGATCGTGGCACATCGAGGCGGTGGCCGCGCGCGAGCTGAGCCCGCGAATCATGCCGGGCGCTGAGCATCTGGTCTCCTATCACATCCTGACCGAGGGACGCTGCTACGGCGGCCTGGTCGGCGAGCCCCAGATCGAGCTCCGCGGTGGTGACGCGATCCTCTTCCCCCAGGGCGACCCGCACGTGATGTCGAGCGAGCCGGCCGAGCTGCTCGGCCGGGTGACCCCCACCACCGGCGCCGGCCCCTTCGCCGACACGCTGCGGATCGGAGACGACCCCGCCCGCACCAGCGCCTTCGTCTGCGGCTTCCTCGGCTGCGACCGCCGTCCCTTCAACCCGCTCCTGGCTTCGCTCCCCAGGGTGCTGCACCTGCGGGGCATGTCGGATCCTGGATCACCAGCCCGGCCCGGCGGCTCTCGAGGAATCGGGGCGCGCCCTCGGCAGGCTCCAGCGAGGTTCGGATCCGACTGGCCGAGCTGTTGTTCATCGAGGCGCTGAGGCGCTACCTGGACGGCCTCGGTCCGGGGCAGACCGGATGGCTGGCGGGCCTCCGCGACGGGTGGTGGGTCGCGCGCTCGCCCTGCTCCACGCCCAACCCGGCCACCGGACGCTATGGAGCCTGGCTCCGGGAATCGAGCGCGTCCCGCTCCCGCCTCGCCGAGCGCTTCTCGACCCTCGTCGACGGCCGCCGATGCAGTACCTCACCCGCTGGCAGATGCAGGTCTTGCAACCGACTCCTGAAACCTCCGACAAGGTGGCCACGATCGGGAAGCTCGTCGGCTACGCCTCGGAAGCGCCATCGACCGCGCCTTCAAGCAGACCACCGGCCAGGCCCCGGTCTGGCGGGAGACCGTCGCCTGAGTCAGGAGTAGACCGTCGAGGCCCCATCCGCGGACGTCCGGACAGCCGCGCCGGGCCAGCTCGGACAAGCATCTTCGCCCTCGATACGTCCGAGCAAGAGATCGGGACGATCCGTCATTGGACCGCGCGACGCGCGATGCAAGACTGTGGCGCGGGCTCGCGGAGCCCGAGCAGGACCACCCACAGCGAAGGAGAGCAGAGTCATGAACGCACGAGCCAACGCCCTGGCGACCCGCCTGGAGCAGGGAGCCCGCTCCCTGACAGAGCTGGCGCGGAACCTCACCGACCTCGAGTGGCGGACGCCGCTCGCGCGGGACGGCCGGCCCATCGGGGTCGTCATCCATCACGTGGCGAGCGTGTATCCGATCGAGATCCAGCTCGCGGAGACGCTGGCCGCCGGCAAGCCGGTCACCGGCGTCACCATGGAGGACGTCCACGCGATGAACGCCGCCCATGCGAAGGACAACGCGAAGGTCGGCAAGGACGAGACGATCGACCTGCTTCGCGCCAACGCGGCGCGCGCGGCAGCCGCGATCCGCGCGCTGTCCGACGCCGAGCTCGATCGCGCGGCGCCGGCGTCGCTCTACGGCGACGCGCCCGTGTCCTGCCAGTTCATGCTCGAGGACCACGCGGTTCGGCACAGCTACCACCACCTCGCCCGGATCCGCGCGACCCTCGCCACCCTGGCGGCGGCGGCCTGAGGCGTGGCCCGGTCCAGCCGATCGACGCCCGGAAGCTCCAGGCCGGCAGCGCCTTCCTTGTCGCTGCCGGCGCTCCTCCTTTAGCATTCGGCGCTCTCACTCTCCGAGGTTCCGATGAAGATGTGGCTCGCTCCGGCGCTCGCCGCCGGCGCCGCGGGGTTGCTCCTGGGCTGCAACGCGACCGGCAGATCGGCGGAGCCCGCGATCACGGCGGACGGCATCGCCCGCCACCTGTCGGTCCTCGCCGACGACTCGCTCGCGGGTCGCGGCACCGGTCAGCCGGGATATCGACAGGCCGCGGCCTACGTCGCCGACCAGTTCCGCGAGGCTGGCCTCGAGCCGGGCGGCGTGGACGGCGGCTACTTCCAGCCGATTCGCTTCCGGGAGAGCGCGCTGGTCCCGGGCAGCGCCTCGGTCGCGCTCGGCGGCGGCCGACTGACGCCGGGCGCCGACTTCGTCGCGTCGCCCTCGCTCCGCGATTCGGTCCTCGCCCTGAGCGGACCCGTCGTCTACGTCGGCTTCGGGGTGAGCGCGCCCGAGCTCGGATACGACGATTACGCCGATCTCGACGTGAAGGGGAAGGTGGTCGCCGTGCTGTTCGGGGGGCCGCCCTCGCTGCCGCCCAACCCGCGCGCCCATCTCTCGGGCGCCGAGAAGCTCGACGTCGCGGCCCGGCACGGCGCCGTGGGAATGATCGCGCTCTGGTCCCCAGATCAGGAGCGGGCCATGGCCTGGTCGTTCCTGGAGCGGCTCTCGTATCGGAGCCAGATGACCTGGCTCGAGCCCGACGGGAGTCCGCCGGCCGACCGCCCGACGATCCCCGCCGCCGCCACACTGAGCCCGGCCGCCTCGGCCGGACTCTTCGACGGGGCGCCGACCACCTTCGGCGCCGCGCTCGAGGCGGCGCGAGCGGGGCGGCCGGCGTCCGTCGAGCTGCCGGTGAGCGTGCGAGTCGGCACCCGGAGCACCTGGCGCGAGGTCGAGGCCTCCAACGTGATCGCGCGGCTTCCGGGATCGGATCCGGAGCTCGCCGACGAGTACGTGGTGTTCACGGCCCATCTCGACCACGATGGGATCGGCCCGGCGATCGCGGGCGATTCGATCTACAACGGGGCCATCGACAACGCCGCCGGGGTGGCGGCGCTGCTGGAGATCGCCCGGGCCTTCGCCGCCGAGCGTCCCCGCCCCAAGCGATCGCTCCTGTTCATCGCCACCGCGGCCGAGGAGAAGGGACTCCTCGGGGCCGACTTCTTCGCCGCGCACCCCACGGTGCCGATCGGCAGCATCGTGGCCGACCTCAACATGGATGGGAACCACCTGCTCTTCCCGACCCGGAGCATCGTGGCGCTGGGCGCCGAGATGTCGAGCCTCGGCGACGACGCGGCGGCCGCGGCCGCCGCTACCGGTCTCGAGCTGGAGACCGAGCTGATGCCCGAGCAGGCGTTCTTCGTCCGGAGCGACCAGTACCCGTTCGTGAAGAAAGGGGTGCCGTCGCTCTTCTTCATCAACGGGACGGAGAGCAGCGACTCGACGATCGACGGCCCCGCGGTCTTGTCCAAGTGGCTCGGCACCGTATACCACACGCCCAAGGACGACCTCGACCAGGTGATGGACTACTCGTCCGGCGCTCGTTATGCGGAGGTTGTCTTCCGGGTTGGAACCCGGGTCGCCAACGCGCCCAGCCGGCCGGCCTGGAGACCGGGCGACTTCTTCGGCGAGCGATTCGGCAAGGGGCGCTGAGACTCAGCGCCTGGGCACCAGCACCGCCCACGCCTCTTCGAACACGGCGGTGCGGCTCCCGCCGTCTCCGGCGTCGAGCAGCTCCCGGTAGTAGCGACGCGCCTCGAGCACGTCGCCGAGGGCCCGGGCGGCCCGCGCGGCGCCGAGAAGACTGTTGAACCGCCTCGGGTAGCGCTCGAGCGAGCGACGATACGCGTCGAGCGCCTCGCCCGGCAGGTGCAGCTCCGTCAGCAGATCGCCCAGTTGTTCGTCGGCCGGAAGGGTCGGCCCCGGTGTCACCGCGTGCTTCGGAGTCGAGCTCTCCAGCTCGGCCGCCTGCCGCAGCATGGCCGCGGCCGAGTCCGATCGTCCTTCGGCGTGCGCGAGCCAGCCCGTGAGCTCGAGCCGCAGCACCCGGATGTTCCGGGCAAAGCGCTCCTCCCCCGATCCGGTCGTCCGATCCTCCAGCTCCCGCAGCGTCGCCAGCGTCGCCCGGGTCTCGTCGAGCCGACCGAGTCGGACCGCGCCGAGGCCTCGGGCGAACCGGGCGATCGCCTCGGGCCAGGCGAAGCGATCCCAGTCGAGCCCGGCGGGCTGGCGTGGCTCGATCGCGCGCGCCTCCTCCCAGGCCCGGCGCTCGAGGGCGTAGCGCGCGGCGATCGACGCGAGGTGAAACGCGGTCTTGAAGGAGGGCTGGAGCCGAGGGGTCGCTCGGAGCCGCTCCCACGCCGCCCTGGCCCGGTCGTCCGCGCCCTGCTGCAGGTAGGCGTAGACCAGATACTCGATCGCGTGGGGGAACTCGTCCCACACCCAGCCGCCCGCCACCGGCTGCTCCAGCGCCGCCTCCGCTGCCAGCAGGTTGCCACGAACCGACTCGGTCCACTCACCCCGCCGGGTGTAGATGTGGGTGGGCATGTGGAGCGCGTGCGGGTTCCGCGGCGCAACCTCCCCGTACCGCCGGGCGACCTGGAGCGAGTCGCCCTCGCGACCGGGGACGTCGTTCGAGTGGACGAGATAGTGCATCACCCCGGGATGGCTCGGGTGCGCGTCGTACAGCCGGGCCAGGATCTCGCCGGCGCGGTCGGCGTGTGCTCGCGCGCTCTGGCCGGTCTGGCCGGTCGCCAGATGGGCCAGGGCGTAGAAGACGGCCGCCTCGACGTCGTTCGGAAAGGCCGCGAAGAGCGAATCCTGCGCCGCCTCCCAGCGCCGGATCCGGAGCCAGTAGTCCGTCGAGACAGGGTCGGCGAAGAACGCCTCCGCCGCGCGCACGAAGCGACGCTCGCGCTCGGTCGGCGGAGCCAGCTCCAACGCCCGCTCGACGTGATCGAATCCCGCCCGGAGCTCGGCCGGTCCCGGGCGAGTTGGCCAGAGCGGCTGGAAGAGCGTCATGGCGATACCCCAATGCGCCATGGCGCACCGCGGGTCTACCCGGGCGACTTCCTCGAAGGCCGCTCGCGCCTCCGGATAGGTCATGTGGTGCAACAGCGCGACCGCGCGATCGAAGCCGGTCTGTGCCGCCGCCGAGCAGCTGACGGGAAAGTCCACCGCGCCGAGGGAGTCGTCGCCGCGCGGCTGGGCCCGAGCGGACCCGGTCCACCCGCCGACCGCGAGGAGGCCGACGAGCAGGCCAGCGGCCGCCCCCCGCCGTCTCATCGGACCCGGTCGACGAAGGAGTCGCCCGTGATCATTCGAACCACCTGCCCGTTCTCTTCGACGAAACGGACCACCTCGCCGACCGGCCCGCCGCCCGTCGGCGCCACCATCCGGAACAGCCCGTCGCCGATCGGCTCGAGACCCGTGGTGTTGCTGGCGCTCCGCCCCTCCGGATAGAAGATCACCAGGCGCTGGTTGAGCAGGACGACCTCCGTCTCCGAACCCTGCGCGCTCCGATAGCGCCCCGCGAAGCGAGCCCAGGCCGGATTCCACGCGACGACCGCCGGCTTGGCGGCGGTCGCCTTGGCGACGGCCGCGCCCACCGTGCTCATCAGCTGATCGGCGATGTCGCCCGGGTCGGAGTCGTTGGTGTTGGTCAGCACGATCACCCCGACCTTCGACGCCAGCTCGATGGAGGTGTTGGTCGTGTACCCCGGATAGCCGCCGCCGTGCCCGATGTAGATCTGGCCGTCCTCCCGACTGACCGAGAATCCAATGCCCTGCCCGCGGGTCCAGGTGCTCTCGAGCATCCGGACGCGGTGCATCTCCCTGAGCGAGGCGGTGCTCAGGATCCGGTCGCCGCCGCGCGGCCCGGTCCGAAACTGCGCCGAGACGAACCTGGCCATGTCCTCGACCGACGAGGTGATTCCGGTGGCGGCCGCCATCCCCCGCGCGTCGACGAACGGAATCACGGAACGGGCCTGCCCCGGACGGCGGACCGAGTAGCCCGTCGCCAGGTCGGGCACGTCGCGATCGACGCTCGACCCCGCCATGCCGAGCGGGGCGAAGATCTGCTTGCCGACGTAGCTGGCCCAACTCTCGCCGCTCACCGCCTCGATCACCATCCCCGCGACGGTGTACGCGAGGTTGGAGTACTTCCAGCGGGTCTCGGGTGAGAACGCCGCCTGGCGCTCGGGAATCAGTCGGACCAGCTCCTCCCTGGTCGGAAACTCCCAGGTGGTCCAGTGGGCGCCCGCCTCTCGAGGCAGACCGGAGCTGTGGGTGAGGAGCTCCTCGATGGTGATGGGCGGATCGTCGGGCGCGGCGCTCTTCACCCGGAACCAGGGCAGGTACTTCGCCACGGGGTCGTCGAGCTGGAGCTTGCCCTGCTCCCGGAGCTGCATGATCGCCGTCGCGGTGAAGAGCTTGCTGTGCGACGCCATCCGGAACTTGGTGGCCGGCGTCATCGGCCGCTTCGAGGCGAGATCGGCCAGGCCGAAGCCCCGGGCCCAAACCAGCCGCTGGTCGGCGACGACGCCCACCGCAACGCCCGGCAGCTCGCGGTAGCGGATCTGCCCCTCGATCCAGGAGGAGAAGAGCCGAATCGCGGCCTGCACGTCCGGATCGGCGGACGGGTCCGCGGTCTGGGCCGACATCTGAGTGGCCATCGGGGTCGAGCAGAGCCACAGGGCGACGAGCGCTCGTGAGACGGTCGCGCGGACGGTCGGCATCGGGCACCTCGGGTTCGGGACGAGAGCGTGGGCACTCGGTCGGTCGTCCATCACCATACTGCATTCCCTGGAGACCGCCAGGAGCCGCTGCCGCGGTTGCCACCCGGCGCCCGCGGACGCTATCTCTACCGAGTCACCACTCTCCGGAACGTCCGCCCATGAGGCCTCCCTCCGACCGCGCCATCGGTCTCGGCCAGCCCATCACCCGTCGCGATTTTCTGAACGGCGTGAGAATCGGCGCCGGCGCGGGGCTGCTCTCCGCCGCTGCGCCGGCCCTCACCGCCGGCTGCGGCGCGGGCCAGGCACCGGACGGCTCCGCCGACCTCCTCGCGAAGGTCGGAGACGAGTGGTACGGTCCGGGTGGGATCGGCGACTACGCGCCTTCGCACGGCAACACGCCGGAGGTGGTGAACACCGCGCACGCGCTCCGCGACGGCCGCTTCGCGACGTTGGACCCCGCCGAGGTCCTCGAGACCGGCGAGCGCTACGACGTCGTGATCGTCGGCGCGGGCATGGCCGGACTGGGCGCCGCCTACGCGCTCCGGGCCGGCGACCCGACGCGCAGCTGTCTCATCCTCGACAATCATCCGGTCTTCGGCGGCGAGTCGAAGCGCAACGAGCTGGAGGTCGACGGCGTCAGGCTGATCGGCCCTCAGGGCGCCAACGGCTTCTCGACCCCGGCCGCCGGCGCCGAGGCCCGTTTCGCGGAGGGCGACGCGCGCTACTACGACGAGCTGGGCATCCCCCGCGAGTTCGACTACGCCCCGCTCGAGAACGCCAAGCCGGACCTGCGATTCGGCCGCGACAACTACGGGTTCATCTACTGGCTGGAGCACCAGGTCAGCACCGGCTACTTCTACCGCGGCGACGACGGCCGCGGCGTCTGGGCGGTCAATCCGCTCCAGCGTGGCTTCGGCTCGGCTCCGGTGAGCGCCGCCGACGCCGAGGCGCTCACCCGCCTGATGGCCAGCCGCGAGGTGCCCCGCACCGGCGACGACGTCGAGCCCTGGCTCGATACCATGAGCTACAAGGACGTCCTCGAGCGGGTGCTCGGCTACCCGCCGTCCGCCACCGCCCATCTCGACCCGATCATCGCGAGCGCCATCGGCCTCGGCTGCGACGCGATCTCGGCCTACGCGGCCTACTCCGATCTCCTGCCGGGGTTGACCGGCTACTTCCCTCCGGGCCTGGTCGATCACCGGCATTCGTTCCCGGGAGGCAACGACGGCTTCGCCCGCCACTTCGTCAAGGCGATCATGCCCCACGCGATCGAGGGCGACGCCCGCTTCGACGAGATCCTGATGGGCCGGATCCGGTTCGCGGCGCTCGACACGTCGGGCGAGCGATTCCGAATGCGGCTCGCGGCGACGGTGGTCTCGGTCGAGCACGACGGCCCGGTCGACTCGGCCGACTGGGTGTCGGTCGTCTATCGGCGGAACGGCCGGCTGGCCCGGGTCCGCGCCCGCGGCGTGGTGATGGCCACCGGAGGCTGGGTCAACCGCCACGTCGTGCGCGACCTCCCGGAGTCGCATCGGGCGGCCTATGGCTCGTTCGTCCACGCGCCCTTCCTGGTCGCCAACGTCGCGCTCCGGCGCTGGCGCTTCCTCGAGCGGCTCGGGATCACCGCGTGTCGCTACCAGGGCGAGTTCGGCTTCTCCTGCAACCTCCGCCAGCCGATGCGGGTCGGCGACTACCGTCCGGCGCTCGATCCGGATCGCCCCGCGCTGCTCACCTTCTACGTGCCCTTCTACTACCCCGGTCACCCGGCGGCCGTGCAGGGGACCATGGGCCGCACCGAGCTCCTCGGCACCAGCTTCGCCGACTACGAGGGTCGGATCAGACGGCAGCTGACGGAGCTCTTCGGCGCGGCGGGCTTCGATCCCGCGGCCGACATCGGCGGCATCGTGCTCAATCGCTGGGGCCACGCCTACGTCGCGCCCGGCCCGGGCTTCTACTTCGGCCGCGACGGACGGCCCGCGCCGAGGGACGTGATTCGCGCGCCGCACGGCCGGATCGCGTTCGGCCACTCCGAGCTCCGAGGCAACCAGCACTGGGGCCCCGCTGCCGACGAAGGGGCGCGCGCGATGGCGCAGGTGCTCGCCGCGAGTTGAGCCTCACGGCGCCGAGCCTCGCACCTCCACCCGGGTATTCCGCGCCGCGTGCCGCAAGCGCTCGACGATCGTCACCAGCTCGGCCGCCGGGTCCTCCTGAAAGGCGAGCGTCGCGACCAGGGTCATCCGGGCCAGCGCCTCGTAGCCGCGGATCCCGACCTCGCCACCCCGCGACCAGGGAAACAGCGTGTCGGCGCCGAGCCGCGCAGGGAGATGGCTCTCCATCGCGTTGAAGTCGCCGTGCGCGAGCTCCGGCAGCCGCGCGAGCAACACCGGCGCGTCGAGCGAATCGAGACGCTCGAGGCCGCGACGGGTGGTGTCGCGGCCGATCAGCCAGAGGAAGGGATGCCGGAGCCGGAGCGACTCTTCGGCGCGGGCGGGCGCGATGTTGGCGTCGAGGCCGATCACGCCGCGCACCCCGGGCTCGAGCTCCTGGACCCGCCCGACGGTCTGACCGCCGTAGCTCCACGCGATCAGGACCGTTCGGCCGGCGTCGACGGTCGGATCGGACCGGAGCGTCGCGAGCGCGAAGCGCAGGTCGTCGGTCTGCGCGGCGAGCGTGGCCTCCTTCTCGCTCTCGGGCTTCTCTTCCCAGATGAAGGCGAGTGGCGGCTCCGACGACCACACCGTCGCCACCACCGTCCCGTGGCTCGCGAGCAGCTCGGCGAGCGGAGCCTGCGCCAGGACGGTCGCGTGTCGGGATCCCCAGAGCACCAGAGGGAAGCGGCCGCCGGCGGGCACGGCGTTCCGGGCCGCGAGCGTCGCGGCTTCGAGCGCCGCGCGAGCGGTCTCCCGCGGAATCGCGGTCGAGTCTCCCGTGGTCGCCGCCGCGAGCGCCGCTTCGGGCGCCAGGCCCCGCGCCTCTTCGAGCTGGCCCTCGCGGAGCGCCAGGGTGAGCAGCTCGCCCAGGCGCATCCGATCGCCCGAGGCGCGTGCCGGATACCAGACCGAGAGCGTGAGCGGTCTCGCGATCCCGTCGCCGGTGGTTCGGATGACGACCTCGTCGCGAAAGCCGACGGCGTAAGGCCCGGCTTCGAACCCCGACCCCCAGGCGGAATCCGCCGGCGGCGCCGGGTTGCCGCCGCAGGCGATCGCCAAGGCCAACGGCAACGTCGCCCATCGGCGGCGCCGCGCCGTCTCGGCCCCGCGGCCATCCAGCGTCGTCGTCTTCGAGTCGATCAGCTCGGCCATGCGCCCCCTCGGCTGGGTGCAAGCGACGATACCGCCCGTCGTCTCTCGGGTCCAATCGGGGCCCCGCCGCGGATCCCGGTTGCCACGGCGCTGGCGAGATCCGATCTTCGGCGGATGATGCTCGAGACCACCGCACCCGCCTCGATCGCCCTCGCGATCCTGCTCGCCACCCCGCTCTCGGCCCAGGTCCCCTCGCGCCGCGACCAGGTCAGGGCCATCGACTCGATCGTCGAGGCCGCTCGCAAGGCGCGCTCGATCCCCGGCGTCGCCGTCGCGGTCGTCCGCGGCGCGGACCACGGTCCTGATCAAGGGCTACGGCCTGGCCGACGTCGAAAACGACGTCCCCATGACGCCCGACGCCGTCTTCCAGATCGCCTCGGTCAGCAAGCAATTCACCGCGGCCGCCATCCTCAAGCTGGCCGAGCAGGGTAAGCTCAGCCTGGACGACGACCTCACCCGCTTCGTGCCCGACTTCGTCACCAACGGGCGGCACGTCACCCTCTACCACCTGCTGGCCCACACCCACGGCATGCAGGAGTACAACCGGCCCGAGGTGCACGGCCAGCTCGCCCTGCCGTTCGGCCACCAGCGCTTTCTCGAGCTGATGAAGGACCAGCCCTTCGACTTCCCCGTCGGAGAGCGCTACCTCTATCGCAATACGGGCTATTACTTCGCGTCGATGATCGTGGAGCAGCTGGGCGGGCGGGAGGGTTCGACCGGCGGGGGCGCCGGCCCGGTCACCAGCCGGCGATTCGGCGACTATCTCGAGGAGCAGCTCTTCGAGCCGGCGGGTCTCACCAGCACGATCGACTGCCGCGATCGGCCGGTCGTGGAGCGGCGCGTCCACGGCTACGGCACCGAAGACGATCATCTGGTGAACGCCGCTCCGCTCCATTGGAGCTGGGCGCTCGGCGTGGGAAGCCTCTGCTCGACCGTGCGGGACCTGGTCCGCTGGAACGCCGCCCTCCATGGCGGGCGGATCCTCGAGCCCGCGACGTATCAGCGCATGATCACACCGGCCACGCTCAACGACGGCTCACGCACCCAGTACGGGCTCGGACTCGGGATCAGCGAGCTCGCGGGCCGGCGGCTGATCGCGCACGGGGGCGGCGCCCCCGGCTTCTCGACCAACCTGGCCTACTTCCCCGACGAGCGCCTGACCATCGCCGTGCTCACCAACCTGGAGACCGGGCAGGCGGGCGCGATCACCAGGGAGATCGCGGGCGTCGTGCCGGGCAAGCAGAGGTGATGCCCGGCCCGGCGCGGCCGGGCCCCGCCTACTTGCCTTCGAACCTCCGGGCGATGCTCTCCGCCAGGCGCTTCACCATCGCCGTCCGATCCTCGCCCTGGTTGCGGGCCTCGACCGTGATCACGTAGCGGTAGCGCGTGATGGCGGTGACCTTGGCGTCCTTCGAGTCCTTGTCGTACTCCTGCCAACCCGCGCTGTGGGCCACGTCGATCGGGATGGAGCCCACCCGCTGGTGGTCGTCTTCCTGGCTGAAGCCCATCAGGAGCGGCGCCGCCATCATCGCGTAGGCCTGCTGGGTCCCGCCGAAGTCGACCAGGGTCACCTCGACCTCCGGCGTGTTGCCGTCGCCGTCCGCCTCGCCCACCCAGGTCTGCTGGGTCTGCGACATCGAGAAGCCCGGCATCGACTGCTGGCTTCCCGAAGGACCGCCCTCGGCCGAGTAGCCGTCGACCGAGCTCGGGAGGTACTCCTGGAGCTCGGCGTAGGGCATCGCAAGCGTGTCGCCGCGGGCGACTCGCTCCTGCTGGAACTGCTCGGCCGTCTCCATCGCCGCTTCGACCTTCGGGGCGTTCGCGACCGCCCTCGCCATCGCCTCCACGGAATTCGACGGCGCGTCGTCCTTGCCTCCACAACCGAGCACCACGACCGCTACCGCGACCGCCATCGTCCGCCGTCTCATGGTCACCGCCGTTCTGTGTGAGAAGAGTCGCGCATCGGCGTGTGGTCGGTCACGGCCCGACTCCGCCGAAGGCAGAGAGATCTTACCATCCACCCGTCGGTCCGGAAATCCCTGGGGCCGGAGCCGCGCCCTTGCGGGAACGGGCGGCGGGCCTCGGACGGGGCCTTCTCCCTGCTTCCGGTCAGCCGCGGCCGGTCCAGGCCGGCCGGTCGTTCAGCAGACCGCCCATGGCCAACGAAAGCGCCGAGCCTCCGACGTCGTGGACCCGCAGGTAGTCGACGCTCCGACTCGCGAGCTGCTGGCTCACGGCGTGGGTCTCGGGGTCGCGGTCGGCGGCCACCGCCCCCCGCTCGGGCAGCCACTTCGCGAGCACCGACTTGCGCGAGTGCCCGATCAGGACCCGGACACCGAGCGTTCGGAGCTCGTGGGCACGCTCGAGCAGGACCCGGGTCTGCTCCGGCGTCTTTCCGAAGCCGATGCCGGGATCGAACACGATCCGACGCCGGGCGATCCCCGCGGCCTCGAGCCGGCGGAGCGTGGCCTCGCCCCAGTCGAGCAGCTGGCCGATGGGATCGCGGCCCGGGTCGAGCGTCAGGCGGCCGGGCGGCACCTCGAGGCTGTGCATCGCGACCAGGTCACACCCACTCCCCGCCGCGACGGCGACCATCCGGTCGTCGGCGAAGCCGGTGACGTCGTTGAGCCAGTCGGCGCCCGCGGCCAGCACCCGTTCCGCCGTCGTCGGATGACGGGTGTCGACGCTCAGCACGACGCCTTCGCCCCTGGGCCAGCGCTGGCGGAGCGCCGCGAGCACCGGCCCCAGCCGGGCCCACTCCTCGTCCGCGGACACCGTGCTCGCACCGGGTCGGGTCGACTCGGCGCCCAGATCGATCGCCGACGCGCCCGAACGAACGAGCTCGACCGCGTGCGCGACCGCCCCGGCCCCGTGCCACTTGCCGCCGTCGGAGAACGAGTCCGGGGTGAGATTGAGCACACCCACCAGATCCGTCGTCGGCACCGCAACCGGCCTGGTGTCGAACGGCGCGGTCCCGGGAATCCGCCACGGGCTGGCCAGATCGGCCAGGGTGGCGTTGCCGTCGGGCGTCTCGAGCACCCAGCTCGGCGCGAGATCGGCGGCCGGCAGCAGGGCGAAGGGACGGGTGGCGAGCCCGGGGTGCGGCAGCCGAAGCTCGCCGTCGGCTCGAACGACGGCCTGGTCGGCCAGCAGGTCGATGTCGATCGCGCGCGGCGCCCAGCGCTCGGCGGGCGCCCGCCCCAAGGCCAGCTCCAGCTTCTTGCAGGCGCGCAGCACCTCGACCGGCTCGGCCGTGGTGGCGATCAGGGCCGCGAGATTGAGGTAGGGGCGGTCCCAGCTCTCGGGAGCGCCCTCCGGCAACAGCGCCTCCGACTCGTACACCCTGGACCAGCCGAGGAGCTCGCCCGGGCCGTCCGCGGCCAGGGTCCGGAGGGTCCGGCGCAGCGTCGCCGCCCGGTCGCCCAAGCTGCTGCCGAGACCGAGCAGGATCGAGCGTCGCTTCATTCGGCGAGGTCGCCGCCGACGATCAGCTCGATGCTGGCGCTCCCGTGACCGCCGGTGAGCTCGGGCAGCTGCTTGGTCACCACCAGTCGGAGCCGAGCGCCGCCCGGCAGCGCGCCACGCACCGCGTCGGCCACCTTGGCCGCCAGCCGCTCCAGCAGGCGAACCGGCTCCTCGGCGGCCGTCCTGCGGATCAGCTCGGCCAGGGCGGCGTAGTCGATCGTGTCGGCCAGCTCGTCAGAGACGGTCGCCGCCGGCGGCGCGGGCAAGGCGATCTCCAGGTCGAAGCGAATCGGCTGCGGAGCCCGTCGCTCGAGCTCCGTCCAGCCGATCGAGATCGGGACCCGCAGGTCGGTCAGCCGAATCGTGAGAGCCGACTCGCCAGGCGCGCGTTTCGGGGACATCGGGGAGTCGAGGACGGCTAGCCCGCCGGGAATCGAGCGCGGGCCCGGATCACCGCGACGTGGTGAGCGCCGGCAGCACGGCCCCGGTGGCGGCCTGCGTGAGCTCCAGCATCACGGGCCGGGCCTCGGTGTTGGTCACCGCGGCGGTGACGGTCAGATCCACGCTCGGGCAATGGAACGCCGCGGTCCCCCAGAAGCCGGTGTGGCCCCAACAGTGCACCTCGCCGCCCGACCGCTGGCCGATCCCCATGCCGTAGCCGGTGCCCTCCGGCGTTCGACTCTGCGGCGACACCGCCAGCATCGAGTCGAGCAGGGGTCGCCCCACGATCTCGCCCCGCACCAGGGCGCGGTAGAAGGTCGCCATGTCCTCGAGCGTGGAGACGATTCCGCCGCCTCCGTAGAGATCGAACGAGGCGTCGATCCCGTTGCCGTCGAGCGTGTCGAGGTACTGGTGCGCGCGCGGTGGAGCGGGCGTCGGCACCGAGTCCAGCGTCTCGAACCAGGTGGCTCGGATCCCGAGTCGATCGAAGCCGAGCAGCTCGCGCACCGCCACCGACATCGGACGGCCGGTCACGGTCTCGAGCATCTCGCCGAGCAGGATGTAGCCGGTGTCGCTGTAGTGGTAGACCTCGTCCGGGGCGCCGTAGGCCGGCCCGTTCTTCATCGCCAGGTCGAGCTGGTCGGCCCGGGTGAGCCTCCGGGTCGGGTCGGTGAGCACGTAGTCCATGTAGGCGCCGTAGCGCTCCGTCACGCTGCCGGTCGGAGCGGTGGCGTAGTCGGCGATGCCGCTCGTATGCTGCAACAGCATCCGCACGGTGATCGTGCTCGGATCGTAGCCCCCGCGCTTCAGGGTAGCCGTCGACGCGGGCAGCAGGTGCCGCGCGATCGGGTCATCGAGCCCGATCCGGCCCTCTTCGACCAGGCGCAGGATCGCCGTGGCGACGTAGGTCTTGGTGTTGCTCGCGACGCGGACGGCCGCACCGGCATCGAGGGGGGTGCCCGAGGCCAGATCCGAGACCCCCGCCGCCTGACTGAACCTGAGGCCGAGACTCGGCGCCTCGACCCGCAGCATCACGCCCGGTAAGCTCGGGTTCGCGGCCTTCACCGAGTCGAGCAGCTGGCCCAACCGCTCGGCCACCGCCGCGCCGGCGCTGGGTGGCGCCGCCTCGGGAGCGCAGGCGATCAGGGCTAGGGCCAGCGGCAGGAAGCGTTTCATCGGGTATCCCGGTCGATCGGTCGCACCGAAGGTAACACCTGTCCGAATCGACGCGAGATCGCAGGCTCCACGGCGACGCGGTCGTGTCGTCCACTTCCGTCGCCCGCCCGTCGCGGGTAGGGTTACGACCTGACCTTCACCCCGGACGCTCGCCCATGACGGCTCCAGAGCAGGAGCTCCCCCGCCTCTTCACGGCCAACGACATCGCCGTCCTGACCATCGGCAGCGTCATCGGGTCCGGGATCTTCTTGGTGCCGGGCCTCGTGCTGCGCGACGCGGGCGGCTCGGTCGGCCTGGCGCTCCTGATCTGGATCCTGGGCGGCGCGCTCTCCTACCTCGGCGCGCTGACCTACGCCGAGCTCGGCGCGATGAGCCCGCGCGCGGGCGGTCTCTATCTCTACATCAGGGACGCGTTCGGCCCCGCGGCCGCCTTCGCCTACGGCTGGACCCTCTTCGCGGTGATCGGCGCGGGCACCGTCGCGACCCTCGCCGTGGCCACGGCCACCTATCTGGCCGCCCTGGTTCCCATCGGCGCGTCGACCCAGCGGCTGATCGCCGTCGCGCTCACCCTGCTGATCGCGCTCGCCAACGTGCCCGGCACCAAGGGCAGCGCTCGCGCGATCGAGGTGGCGACCTGGATCAAGGTCTCCGCGATCGCGGCCCTGGTGATCTTCCTCCCGATCGGCGGGAACGGCTTCGCGGAGGTGGACACCTGGTTCCCGACCTCGATTCCATCCGGCTTGATCACCTCGGCGGGCGCCGCCCTGATCGCCGTGCTCTGGGCCTACGAGGGCTGGCAGTACCTGACCTTCCTGGCGGGCGAGACCAAGGAGCCGCAGCGGAACTTTCCGAGGGGGATCGCGCTCGGCACCCTGGGGCTGGTCGCGATCTACGTGGCCGCGGCGATCGCCTACGTCGCGGGCATCGGTCCGGCCGCCGTCGCGGCGTCGGACCGGGTCGCGGCCGACGCGGTGGGCGCGGTCTTCGGCGCCGCCTGGGGCAAGCTGATCGCCGTCGCCATCATCATCTCGATGTTGAGCGCGGCGCAGGCCAACAGCCTGATGTCGGCACGGGTCTACTACGCGATGGCGCGGGACGGGCTCTTTTTCTCTCCGATGGGCAAGATCCACCCCCGCTACGGCACCCCCGCCGTCGCGCTGATCGCGGGCGGCGTGTGGGCGGCGGTGCTGGCGGCGTCCGGCACCTTCGAGACCCTGCTCCGCTACGTCGTGTTCGTGGGCTGGGTCTTCTACGGCCTGGCGGCGCTCGCCGTCGTCGTGCTCAGGCGGACCCGTCCCGACGCGCCCCGGCCCTACCGGGTGCCCGGCTATCCGGTCACCCCGATCCTCTTCGCCCTGGCCGGGCTCGCGATCGTCGTCAACACCGTTTTGACCGACCCACGCCAGGCCGCGATCGGTCTGGGGGCGACGCTGCTCGCGGTGCCGGTCTACTTCGGCTGGCGAGCCCTCCACCGCCGCGGCTGATTGGCGATCGGATTGGCGACCGGAACCTCCACCGCCGCCGCGAACCGCGCTCCGGGCCGACCGGCGGCGGCCGCGCCTAACGGAGGCGGGTGAAGCGCAGGTGCCGCACCCGGCCGGACTCGATCAGGTAGCCCGTGATCCGCCCGCGCCGGTCCCGCACGACGTCGATCACGGCCCCACCGCGGGTGAAGCCGTCCCGGTAGCTCGGCTCGAGCTCGCCCAGGCGCCGGTAGCCAGCGTAGATCACGAGCTTCCCGTCCTCGACTTTCCAGCTGTGGGTCACCTCCACCTCGTCGTTCCGGTAGTCGCCGGCGTACTCGGCCAGCTTCGCGGCGTCGAGCTCCGCCGCCTCCGCCCGGGCGAAGGTGACCGTGCCACCCGGGGTCCGCACCAGCATGCTCGTGGGTGAGGAGGGATCGCCCTCGAAGCGGACCTCGGCCCGCGACCCGACCCGGAACCGCCCGCCGCCGATCGGCTCGTAGGGCGTCGGTCGATTGTCGTCGGAAACCAGGGTGTCGCCGGCGAGCCGGGTGCGGCGCACCGCGCCGACCTCGTCGTTGCGCCAGACCCCCACCAGCCCGCGCAGGCTCGCCACCGGCACGGTGACCCGCGGCGCGCTGGCCAGCGACTCGGCCCACGCTCCGGTCGTGTCGGGGCCCATCCGGTCGCCGAGATAGATGGCCGCGACCTGGCGGGCCAGCGAGTCCGGTCCGGCGTTGGCCACGTTGCAGAACGTCGCGACCGCGAACCGCTGGTCGGGGAATCGCAGGAAGTGCCCGCGGAACCCGCCCCACGCGCCGCCGTGTCCCATCACCCGGAGACCGCGCTCGGTCCCCACCGTCAGGCCCACCGCGTATGCGAGGCCCGGTCCCGAGGTCGCCGGCGACCCGTCGTTGAGGGTCGTCGCCGTCATCATGGTCTCGATGACGTCGCGGCCGCCGACCGTGCCCTTGTCGTAGTTGTCGACCCAGCGCGCGAAGTCCTCGATGGTGGAATGGATCCCGCCCGCGCCCATGATGGCGCCGTCGTAGTTGTTGCGCCGCACCTGATAGCCGCCGCTTGCCGGTCCGTAGCTCTCCGCCAGGTTGGGGATCACCGCGTCGCGGTCCGAGAGGAAGCGGGTGTCCCGCATCCCGAGCGGCGTGAAGATCCGCTCCTTGGCGAACTGCGCGAGCGTCTTCCCGGTCAGCCGATAGACCAGCTGCGCGGCCAGGATCCATCCGGAATTGGTGTAGAGGTACCGCTCGCCCGGCTCGTAGTTGGGCTCGGCGGACTTGACGATGACGTGGAGCGCGTCGACCGTGTCGCCCGCGAAGGTCCGGCCGGTCTGACCCCACATGGTCCAGAGGTCGCGGAGCCCGCTCGTCTGGCTGAGCGCCCGCCGCCAGGTGATCCGGTCCGCGTAGGCCGGCATCTCCGGGAAGTGCTTCCGGATCGGATCCTCGAGCGAGAGCTTCCCCTCCTTCACCAGGAGCAGCACCGCCATGGCGGTGAACTGCTTCGAGATCGAGCCGACGTCGAGCACGGAGCGCGTCGAGAGCGGCACCGAAAGCTCGAGGCTGGCCAGACCGTAGCCGCGCCCGTAGCGGAGCGCCCCGTCCTGATACACGCCGAGCGCGCAGCCCGGCGCGTCGGTTCGATCGAAGGACCGGAACACGCTGTCGACCCGGACCGCCTGACTGTCCCGCGCGCCCACGATGTACTGGGCCGAGACGGCTCCGACGGGAGCGAGAGTGAGCAGGGCGAGGGCGGCGAGGCCGGAACGAAGGCGCATGGTTGGGCTCGGCGAAGGCGGTGGAGGGCAGCGTGCGATCGGTGGGCCAGCGGCGCCGTCGGGCCTCTGGCGCGAGAAGTCAGGGGAATGTCGCGGGCCCGCGGCTCGACGTCAAACGGCCACGCCCCGCGTCCGAGCTTCTCGAAAGCGGGAGACGGGGTGACGTCAGGGCGCCCGAACGTCGATGACGTTGTCCCTCGGATTCCGGTCGATCAGCTTGTTGTACGGATCGATCCCGACCTTCCGGGGCCGCTCGTCGACCACGACCCGAAGCGTGGTATCCCCCGTGGTGATCCGGTGCTTCTCGAGATGGAGCGGCTTACCCAGGCTGTAGCCTTCGGCCGGCTCGCCGAAGATCCCGATGTCGATCAAGTCGCCGATCGGGACCTTGTGCTCACCGCCCAGGCTGTCGGCCCGGGCCTTGGCCGCGCGGACCCGGAGCGCGACCTCGAAGCGCCCGTCCGGCAACGCCGTGACCGACGCCTCCTCCACGGCGTCGTCCCAGAGCGTGATCGTCCGGAAGAGGTCGTCCAGCACGTACCGCACCGAGTCCGGGGTCTCGGCCTCCAGGTACCCGATCAGCTCGCGACTGGTCGTGAAGGGCGGTTGCTGGAACGCCTTGTCGCTCACGAACCGGGAAAGGGCCCGGTCCATCGCCTCGTCGCCGATCAGGTCGCGGAGCGCGTAGAGCGCAAGCGAGCCCTTGTTGTAATGGATGTACGGCTGGTTCTCCACCAGCATCAGCGGCCGCTCGGCCTTCGCCTCCCTGCCCCGCCCCGCCAGATACGAATCGAGCTGCTGGAGCAGGAACTTCCGCACGTTGTTCCGGCCGAAGCTCTTCTCCATCAGGACGATGGCGGAGTAGTTGGCCAACGCCTCCGACAGCATCGTGGCGCCCTGGACGTTGCCGCCCACTACCTGGTGGAACCACCACTGGTGCGCCACCTCGTGCGCGGTGACGTAGTAGGGCGTGTCGATGTCGTCGTTGCTGCTCCCCGCGCGCAGGATGAAGCCGATGTTCTCCGAGAACGGCACCGTGTTCGGGAACGCCTGGGCGAACTGGTTGTAGCGCGGGAACTCGATGATCCGGAGCTGCCTGAATTGATAGGGGCTGAACCGCGACGAGTACTCCGTGAGCCCGTCCTTCATCGCCGCCATCATCCGGTCCAGATTGAACTCGTGCCCGGGCTGGTAGTAGATCTCGAGCGCGATGTCGCCGACCCGGTCGCGCCGCACCTCGTAGCGCGCCGAGAGGAACGAGAAGAACGCCAGCATCGGCTCGTCGGACGCGTACTCGAACACCCGGCGACCGGCCTCTTCGTACTCGCGGATCAGATACCCCGGCGCGATCGCGATCTGGTCGGGCGCGGTGCTGACCGTGCCCCGGAAGCTGATCCAGTCCGCGTTCACGCCGAGGTAGGTCACCGCCCGGGCGGACTCGTCGTCGAGCGGCGCCGCCCGCACTCGCGCCGGCAGGCCCTCCTTCCGGCGGTCCGCTTCCGAGGCCAGCTCGCGCCACGCGACGTAGCCGACGAACGGGAAGTACTGAAAGTTGAGGAAAGACCCGTTGGCGGAGATCGCGTTCCGGATCGCGAACTGCCCCACCGCGGTGTCGGGCCCGGCGATCGGGAACCCGCGAGCCTCGTAGCTCGCGTGGTACCGGAGCGCGATCGTGTCGCCCGGCGCGAGCGGCGTGGCCAGGCGGTAGACCCAGGCGCGATGGAGCGTGTCCTCCACGACCAGGTCGGCCGGCAGGCTCCACGACAAGGTGTCCACCCGAAGCTCTCGCGGCGCGAAGCCCGAGACCAGGACGCTGTCGATCGGAATCGAGTCCAGGTTGACGTAGGTGAAGGTCCCGCTCAGCCGGAAGGCGGACCGTTCCGGCTCGAGATCCGCCCGAACGGCCACGTCGACGAGCTTCGGCTCGGCCAGCCGGTCGAGCGGCTTGTAGCGTCGCTCGTATTCGGCGCCGAGCTTCCGCGCCACCGCGGACGGCTGGTAGTGGTTGAGGACGTTGACGTTGTAGAAGAGCACCCCGCCGGCGCCGAGCGCCACCAGCAGCGAGACGGCCGCCACCGGGCGCACCGCCCCCTGCCACCGCTGGCCTGCCTCGCGGAGGCGGGCCCGCCACGGGACCTCGGCTCCACGCGGCCAGAACAGAAACGCGACCACCCCGATCAGCCCCGCCACGCCGCTCCAGTAGAGCGCCGTCCAGAAGAGGCCTGGGAGATAGGGTCCGAAGCCGTTCATGTCCGAGTATCGGAACGGGGCGGCCTTGGCGAATTGGAAGAGCGGGTGCTCCAGACCGAATCGCGGCGCCGCGGCCCGGAGCACGAAGGCCAGGATCACCAGCGCGTGGCCGAGGTACTTGTGGTTCACCAGGACGTGGACGGCCACCGCGAACACGGTCAACTGGACCAGGGACGGCAGCACCGTCCCGAACAGGAAGGCGATGTAGAGCGGCAGCTCGAAGCGGAAATAGCCGCTCGCCGCCTGGAACGCGATCCCGGTGACGGCGAGCATCACCAGCAGCGCGACCTGGACCAGGATCAGGCCCGCGAGGCTGCCCACCACCCGGGTGCTGGTCGGCGCGGGGAGCGCGTCCACGATCTGATCGGCCCGGAGCTCGCGCTCGCGCCACACCGTATCGCCGGCGTAAAGCGCGATCAGGACCACGAACAGGATGAAGAACTGGCCGTTGAGCACCTCGACGACCGTATAGGTGACCGGCCAGACCTTCTGGCCGAAGATCGCCTCGGCGTAGGCCGCCGCGATGGCCAGGTTGATCAGGCCGATCGTGACGATCACCGCGAAGGGCACCTGCCGGACGATGCTCCAGAAGCTCATCCGCGCGGTCGAGACGGTCTGGCGCCACCAGGCCAGCCGGTCGAAGCGCTGGGTGACCGCGACGAACGCGGGCATCGGAGCCGGCGGTGCCTCGTCCACGACCCGCTTCCGACGGCGGCCGAGGGTGGGCGGCGCCGCGCGGAAGCGGAAGAGCGCGAAGGTCGCTCCCGCGATCGTGAGGGACACCGCGATCCAGAGGAGTCGGTTGGCGAGCACCAATCCGCCGGGCGGCGCGATCTGAGCGTTCTTCTCGAGCACCGTCCAGTACCGGGTCGCGATCAGGTACGCCGAGCTGCCGATCGGGTCGAGCAGGCCCGCCAGGGTCTGGTCGTTGAGACTGCCGATCAGGGTCTGGGCGATCAGCCACGCCACCAGGAGCACGAACCCCTGGGCGTGAACGGCGAAGGCGCTCCGGGTGAACGCCCCGACCGCGAAGAAGATGGCCGACAGCACCAGGATGGTCGGCACCGCGATCGTCACGAAGGGCACGAAGTACGCGGCCAGATCGAGCGGGAGCAGCTTGGTGGCGTCGATCCCGGGCATCAGGGTGCCGAGCAGGAGTCCGAGCGGAATCCCGAGGTGGACCAGCACCATCACGACGAAGGCGCCGACGAAGCGCCCGCCGAGATAGGCGAACCGGGTGATCTGGGTGGTGAAGATCAGCTCGTGGGTCCGGTACTGGTAATCGCGCAGGATCGCGCCCCCGACCAGCCCGGCGACCACGATCTGCCCGATGGTCACCACGAAGAGCGTCGCCCGGACGATCACCCAGGGCGCGTTGCGCATCACCTGCCCGGAGGCGCCCACCAGCTGGATCGTGTCGGTCGCCGCCACGGCGAACGAGCCGGCCAGGAAGAGGGCGAAGTAGAGCCAGGTGATCGGCCGGGTCAGGTGATAGCGGATCTCGTACCGCAGCAGGGTGCCGAACATGATCAGGCGGCCAGCTCTCGGTCGGACGGGCTCAGATGGTAGAAGTAGACGTCCTCGAGGTCCGGCTCCACCGGCTCGAAGCCGGCCGGGGGCGTGTCGCTGTAGACGTGGGCGACGGGCGCCCCGGCCAGGAGCTGGGTCGAGATGACCCGATGCCCGGCTCGGAGCGCCGGGAGCTCACGCTTCTCGATCGCCCGCCGCCAGAGCTTGCCGCGCATCGTGGCGACGATCTCCCGCGGGTCGCCGCTGACGACTACCCGGCCCTTGTCGACGATCGCGACCGCCTCGCACAGCTCGCGCACGTCCTCGACGATGTGCGTGGACAGGAGCACCACGATCCGCTGGCCGATCTCGGCGAGGAGGTTGAGAAACCGGTGCCGCTCCGTCGGGTCGAGGCCGGCCGTCGGCTCGTCCACGATCAGCAGCTCGGGCGACCCCGCCAGGGCCACCGCGATGCCCAGACGCTGCTTCATCCCGCCCGAGAACGAGCCGACGGCCTTCTTCCGCACCGGATGCAGATTGGTCTGCTCGAGCAAGTCGGCCACCAGCGTCCGGCGCTGCCCGGGATCCGTCACGCCCTTCATGGCCGCGAAGTGATCCAGGGTGTGCTCCGCCGAGAGACTCGGATAGAAGCCGAACTCCTGCGGGAGATACCCCAGCACCCGCCGAAGCGCGTCCGGCTCGGCCAGGACGTCGAGATCGCCGAAGCGGATCGAGCCGGCGTCCGGGAGCTGAAGCGTCGCGAGCGTCCGCATCAGGGTCGACTTGCCCGCGCCGTTCGGGCCCAGCAGGCCGAACATCCCGGACCCGACCGCGAGATCGACCCCGTCGAGGGCGCGAACGCCGTTGGGGTAGGTCTTGCTGAGATTCTCGACGACGAGCACGAAGCCTCCTGGTGATTGCGCGGCGTCAATCGGCGACGGTCGCGATGGCGCGCCCGAGCAGATCCAAGCCGAGATCGATCTCCGCGTCGCTGATCGTGAGCGGCGGGGCGATGCGGAAGACGCCACCCATCCCGGGAAGGTGGACGATGTTCATGCTGAGGCCGAGCTCCATGCAGGCGCGGCTGATCTTGGCGCCCAGCTCCGGGGCGGGCGTCCGCGCGGCGCGGTCGGAGACGATCTCGACGCCGCGCAACAGGCCCCGGCCCCGCACGTCGCCGATCCAGGCGCAGCGCTCCTGAAGAGCCAGCAATCCCCGCTCGAGCCTGGCCCCGGCCACCCGCGCCCGCTCGGCCAGCCGGTCCCGTTGCACCACCTCGAGCACCTTGAGCCCGACCGCCGCGGGTAGCGGGTCGGAGACGTGGGTGGTGTAGAACAGGAAGCCGCGCTGGTGACAGACCTCCTCGACCAGGGCGGAGCAGAGCACGGCCGAGAGCGGAAGGCCGGCGCCGAGAGTCTTCGAGAGGGTCAGGATGTCCGGCACCACGCCGTCCCGCTCGAACCCGAACAGGTCGCCGGTCCGACCCAGACCCGTCTGCGCCTCGTCGAGGATCAGGAGCATGCCCCGCTCCTCGCACTTGCGCTTGAGCGCCGCCAGATACCCGGGCGGCAAGTCGAGTATCCCGGCCGCGCTCAAGATCGGCTCGGCGATGAAGGCGGCGAGATTCCCGGTCGACTGGCTGTCGATCAGGTCGAAGCCATAGTCGAGCTCGGCCCGCCAGTCGGGCTGGCCGCCCCGCTCGAAGCGCGGGCGGTAGGCGTTGGGCGCCGGGATGGCGAGCGAGCCGACCGCCGCCGGCCCGTACCCCTTCCGGCCGGCCGAATAGGTGGCGGAGGCCGCGCCACCGGTCATCCCGTGCCAGGACTGCGAGAAGCCGACCACCTCGTGCCCGCCCGTGTAGAGCTTGGCCAGCTTGATCGCCGCCTCGTTCGACTCGCCGCCGGTGCTGAGCAGGAGGACCCGATCGAGACCGGCCGGCGTCGCCAGGGCGAGCTCCCGCGCGAGGTCGACCACGGGCCGGGAGAGCATCCCGCTGAACAGGTGGTCGAGTCTCGCCGCGTGCTCGGCCACGACCGCCGCGACCTCGGGGTGTCCGTGGCCGAGCAACGAGCTCATCTGCCCCGAGGTGAAGTCGAGGATGGCCCGTCCGTCCGCGTCGTAGACGAAGCTCCCAAGGGCGCGCTCGATGATCAGCGGCTGGAAGCGGCCGCCGTAGCGAACCAGGTGCGCCTCGGCATCCCGCCAGAACCTGGGGTCGGAGTTCAGGGACACGTTCGCTCCACGAAGCATGCGATGACGATCGGGTCGATGAGAGATACTCGTCGTACGACCCGAAGCACAAGCCGGGTTAATGGCGCTAATCCGAAGTATTTGTGTACTTTATGTACCATGATCGACGAGCTCGACCTCCGACTGCTCCGGACCTTCGCCGTCATCGCGGAGACGGGCACCCTCAGCCGGGCCGGCACCAGAGTCGGCCGGACCCAGGCGGCCATCAGTCTCCAGGTGAAGCGTCTCGAAGAAATCGTCGGCCACACCCTGCTGGATCGAAGCGGGCGAGGCGTGAGCCTCACGGCGCACGGGACCCGGCTCCTGGCCCACGCCCAGCGGATCCTCCGCTACCACGACGAGGCGCTCGCCGAGCTCTCGGGCAAGGGACTCGTCGGGACGATCCGCTTCGGCTGCCCGGACGACTATGCGGTGGTGATCCTGCCCCATCTGCTCCGCGGGTTCGCCCGGGAGCACCCGGGCGTCCTGGTGGAGGTGCACTGCGCGCACACCCCCCGGCTGCTCGAGCGGCTCGAGCGGCACGGGCTCGACCTCGCCCTCACGTCCGTCGCCGAGCCCGAGAAGGGCAAGACCATCATCCGGCGAGAGCCGCTGGTCTGGGTCGGCTCGGTCGGATCGAACGTGCCGCGCCTCGATCCGCTCCGGCTCGCGCTGACCGATCCCGACACGCTCGACCATCGGGCGGCGCGCCGGAGCCTCGAGAAGGCCGGTCGCGCCTACCGGATCGCCTACGCGAGCGCCAGCCTGCCCGGGTTGACCGCGGTGGTCCGATCGGGGCAGGCGATCGCGGTGCTCACCCGCACCGCCGTACCCGAGGACCTTCGGGTGCTGCCGCCCGAGAGCGGGCTGCCACCCTTGCCCAGCGTCGGGATCACTCTCACCGTGGACAGCGATCAGCCGAGCGCCCTGGTCAGCGCGTTCGCGGAGCACGTTCGGCTCGCGTTGCCGACGATCTAGCGACCGTCGGCGAACCGCGGGTATTCTACGACATGACCGACGTGATCATCGACGTGAAGCACCTGGGCCGCGACGCCTACGTGGCCTCGCACCTGCTCGACACGCCAGCCGGCCCCGTGCTGCTCGACCCGGGGCCCGGCTCGACGCTCGCGAATCTCCGAGCCGGCCTCGAGTCGCACGGACTCCAGGTGACCGACCTGCAGGCCGTGCTCCTCTCCCACATCCATTTCGATCATGCCGGCGCGATCGGGCTACTGGTCGCCGAGCATCCGGAGCTCCCGGTGTACGTGCACGAGCGGGGGGCTCCGCACCTGGTCGATCCGACCAAGCTGCTCGCCAGCGCGACCCAGGTGTTCGGAGACAAGATGGACTACCTCTGGGGTCCCTTCCTGCCCGTTCCCGCGGATCGGATCAGGGTCCTCCAGGGCGGCGAGCAGGTGAGGTTCGGCAGCCGCTCGTTCGAGGTGCTCTACACGCCTGGCCACGCTTCTCATCACGTGACTTACCTCGAGCGGGCCACCGACACGGCGTACGTCGGCGACATCGGCGGGATTCGACTGCCTTGGCTGCCCGTCGCGCTGCCCGTCACGCCGCCCCCCGACTTCAGCCTGGAGCGCTGGCTCGCGAGCGTCGACGCGATCGAGGCCTGGAAGCCGCGCCGGATCTTCTCCACGCACTTCGGTTTCGACGACGACCTGGTCACCCATTTCGCCCAGCTGCGCCATGGCCTGCACGACTGGACCGAGGCCGGGGGTCGTCTGCTCGAGAGCCCGGGCACCGACGCCGAGCGCGCCGCGGCCTTCGAGCAGCACGTCCTCGGGTCGCTGGCCGACAAGGCCAGCCAGGAGCTGATCGACCGGGCCGCGTTGTTCTCCGACTACAAGGCCAGCTGGTACGGCATCGCGCGCTACCATCGCAAGAAGGCCAAGTAGCCCTCGCGCGCGGGACGCCGCCGCCTAGTGCCCCGGAACCACCGGCAGGAGAATCGCCGAGGCCTGCCCAGCCGAGCGCAGCACCGTGATCTCGGCTCGGCGATAGTCCGCGGGCTTCGCGTCGAAGATGTTCGGCACGAAGGTCTGGGGATTGCGGTCGTAGAGCGGAAACAGGGTCGACTGGATCTGCACCATGATCCGGTGCCCTGGCTGGAACACGTGGTTCACGTTGGGCAGCTCGAAGCGGTATCGCTGCGGGGTATTCGCCGGGGTCGGAATCGGCCGCTCGAAGCTCTCCCGGTAGCGGCCGCGAAAGATGTCCAGCGCGATCGGCAGCTGATAGCCGCTCGCGGCGCGGTTCAACGGATCGGTCGCGGGAAAGACGTCGATCAGCTTCACGACCACGTCGAGGTCGGTGCCCGTGGTCCGAGCCCGGATGTCGGCGATCGGAATGCCCTGGACCCGAACCGGCGAGGTCAGCACCGGCGTCTCGTAGGTGAGGACGTCCGGTCTCCCGTCCACGAACCGCTGGTCCCACACCAGCCACTTGCTCCAGGGCTCGTAGGGGCTGCCTAACGACCCGCCGCCGAGCTCCGCGAACGGGTCCACCACCGGGCGCGGCAGGAAGGGAACGGGCTTGGCCGGGTCGCTCTGGTAGCTGTCGCCGGCGTCCGCCCGGGTCGGCAGGTCGAACGAGAGGCCGAACCGGTCGCTCAGATAGAGCGGGGTGAGGGCGGTCGGGCACCCCCGATCGCACGCCATCGGCCAGGTGGCGAACCGCTCCCAGCGCTTCTCGCCCGTGTTGTACACCGCGGCCCGCGCGAGCTTGGCCGGGGGCCCGCCCCGCAGGTGCTCCTCGAAGAACGGCAGCACCATGTCGCGGCGATAGATCCGCGCCGTCTCCTCGCCCCACGCCATCGGGCCGATCGCGGTGCCGAGACCGTGCACCTGGATGTGATTCCAGGGTCCCAGCACCAGCCAGTTGGTGGCTTCGTGCCCCGCGGCCTTCAAGCCGCGCCACGCGTGGTTGGCGCCGTAGATGTCCTCCTGGTCCCAGAGCCCCTGGGTCCAGAGCGTCGGCACGGTGGACGGCCGGGCCGCCAGCAGCTTGTCGACCGCCTGCCCCTGCCAGTAGGCGTCGTAGGCGGGATGCGCCATGGCCCGCGCGATCCAGGGCAGTCGGTCGAGGCCGTTGGCCCTGATGTAGTCGCCGGTCGAGCCCGCTCGAAGGAACTCCTCGTACTTGTCGTAAGTGTCGCTCGGCGGGATCACGCCCGCGCCCCGCTGGCCGGTCTGCGAGTGGATGTACCCCAGCATCATGTTGCGGAACGCGCCGTGGTGGAACCAGTCGTCGCCCATCCAACCGTCGAGGAGCGGTCCCTGCGCCACCGCCGCCCGGAGGGCCGGGTGCGGATCGAGCAGCCCCATCGCGACGGTGAAGCCGTCATACGACGCGCCGATCATCCCGACCTTGCCGTTGGACTCGGGCACGTGCTTCACCAGCCAGTCGATCGTGTCCCACGCGTCGGTCGAGTGATCCACCTCGGTGGGATTGAGCGGGCCTCGGGCCGGGCGGCCCATCACGTAGTCGCCCTCGGAGCCGTACTTCCCGCGCACGTCCTGGTAGACCCGGATGTAGCCGGCCTGGAACAGATCGTCGGCGGCGAGGTTCCCGAAGAATCTCGCCGCGTTGTAGGGCGTCCGCTCCAGCAGGATGGCCGCGTCCTTCGCGCCCTTCGGCAGCAGGATGAACGTCTTGAGCTTGACCCCGTCACGCATCGGGATCATCTCGACCCGGGTGACGTAGTCCCGCGGGAGCTCCCGAACCACGAAGTCGTTCGGGACGTCGTTGAAGCGCTCCCGCGTGGGAGGCTGGGCGGCTCCCGGCGCCGCGGCGCCGAGCAACAGGATCAGGCCGGCGAACGACCGTCGCATCGGGGCCTCACTCGGTTCAGGTGGTCGAGACACCCTCCGGCCCGGCCAGCAACAGCTCGGCCGCGTCGTAGGGATCGAGCTCCTTCTGCAACACCCGCGACGCGGCGGCCGCGACCGCCGTGGCGTCGATCCGCCGAGCCAGGTCCCGCAGGACCCGCTCGCGCATCAGCGCCTCGATCTCGGTTCGCATCGCCGCATGGTGGCGCCGCTCAGTCTCCCCGCACTGCCGGGCCCAGTCGCGGTGTCGCGCCAGCGCGGCGACCAGCTCGTCGATCCCGTCGCCGGTCGTCGCGGAGGTCCGGAGCACCGGCGGCCGCCAGTCGTTGCGTGGCTCACCGAGCGTCAGCATCTGGGTCAGCTCCTTCACGGCCTGGTCGGCGCCCGGCTTGTCGGCCTTGTTCACCACCAGGACGTCGGCGATCTCGAGGATCCCGGCCTTGATGGCCTGGATGTCGTCGCCGGCGCCAGGGATGGTCAGCACGCAGACCGAATCGACCAGCCGGATCACGTCGATCTCCTGCTGTCCCGCCCCGACCGTCTCCACCAGGATCACCTCGAAGCCCAGCGCGTCCAGCAGATCGACCACCCGCCCCGTCGCTCGGGCCAGCCCGCCCGAGGCGCCGCGATTCGACATGCTGCGGATGAAGACGCCCCGGTCGAGAGAGGTCTCCCGCATCCGGATCCGGTCGCCCAGGATCGCCCCGCCGGTGTACGGACTGGACGGGTCGACGGCGACGACCGCCACCCGCGACGCGACGCGCCGATAGGCCGCCAGCAGCGCGGCCACCAGGGTGCTCTTGCCGGTGCCCGGCGAGCCCGTGATCCCGATCCGAATCGCCCGGCCGACGTCAGGAAAGGTGGCGCGCACGACGCGCTCGGCTCCCGGCTCGTCGTTCTCGACGATCGAGAGCAGCCGCGCCGTCGGGGCGACTTCCCCGGAGCGGGCCCGCTCCAGGAGTGCCTCCGGCGTGATCATCTGCTCCCGGCTCGTTGCTTCGCGACCGGGACCACCGCCACCCCGGCGGCCTTCATGACGAGCAGGGGCTCGGCCAACACGTCCGCCGCCGAGTCGTCGGGGCTCACCAGTCGGATCGTCTTGTGCACCGTGCACTCGAAGCGGCGTGACGAATTCCCGATCGAGACCAGCTTCGCTCTCACCTCCAGGTAGTCACCAGAGTACACCGGGGCGAGCAGCTCGACGTTCATGGTGCGCTCGAGCCCTTCGTCGCCGTCGTGGCGGATCAACGCTTCCGTCAGCGCGTCGCCCACCAGCCCCAGCACTCGGGCGCCGGCGACCAGGCCGCCGCCGTAGTGACCGTCCGCCGCGGACATCCGCACTCGAATGACGCCTTCCACAGCTCACCCTCGCCTTTCCGTGGCCTCGACGGCCATCACCTGGTCACGAACCATCCGGCGCGCGATCTTGCCGATGCCGGTGCGCGGCAGCTCCGCCACGAGATGGAAGGCCTTCGGCCGCTTGTAGCCGGCGAGCCGCTCCCGGCAATGGGCCTTGAGCTCCGCCTCGCCGACCGTGGCCCCCGGCGTCAACACCACGATCGCGTGCACCGCTTCACCCCACTCCGGGTCGGGCACGCCGATTACGGCGACGTCCCGAACCGCCGGGTGCGCCGCCAATACGCCCTCCACCTCGGCCGGAATCACCGTCATCCCGCCCGACTTGATCATCTCCTTGGCACGACCTTCGAGGATCAGGAAGCCGTCCTCGTCGAAGCGGCCCAGGTCGCCGGTCCGCATCCAGCCGTCCGTGACGACCTGCGCGGTCGTGGTCGGATCCTGCCAATACCCGGCGAACATCGTCGGCCCTCGGGCGATGATCTCCCCGACCGAATCGTCGCCGGGCAGGGTGAGCACCGCGATCTCGGCGCCCAACATCGGCCGGCCCACCGTCCCGCTCTTCCGGAGCTGATCGGACCCTTCGAGGACCGTGAGGCAGAGCTGCTCGATCATGCCGTAGAACTGCACGAAGGTCACCGCCGGCAACCGCTCGATCAGGGCGGCGATCAGCTGCTCGGGCATCCGCTCGGAGGCGTACGAGACGAACCGCAGGGACGGCGGGACCTGGTCCGGCATCGCCTCGAGGAGCCGCCGGAGCGTCGTCGGCACCGCGTCGAAGTGGGTGACGCGCGCCCGCTCCACCGTCTCCCAGACGGCTCGCGCGTCGAACCCGGGCATCACGACGTGGGTCGCCCGCACCAGCGTGAGCGGGAGGAGATGCTCCAGACACGAGGAGAACAGCGGCAGAAAATGGAGGGTGCGCTCGCCGTCGACGAAAGGCAGCTCGAGCGCCATCGTCGCGGCCGCCGCCGTCAGGCCGGCGTGGGTGTGGACCGCGCCCTTCGACCGGCCGGTCGACCCGGATGTGAAGAGGATCGCCGCGGGCGCGCTCGGCTCCACCGGGCTCGGCGCCTCGAGCGGCGGCGCTTCGGCGAGCAGCCGGTGGTAGGAGCTCAGCGTCGCAGCGGCCGGGGGATCGTCGAGCGTGAGCACGCGTCCGACGCCGAAGCCCCTGATGGCGTCGAGCGCGTCGGCCACCATGCTCGCTTGCGGCGAGCCCACGATCAGCACCTTCGGCCGCAGCTGCTCGAGCGCGCCGGAGGCTTCCTGCCAATGCCACCAGAAATCGAACGGCGCGACGATCGCTCCCAGCTTCGGCACGCCGAAGAACACCTCGACGAACTCCGGGCGGTTGGGGGCCCAGAGCGCGACGCGGTCGCCGGAACCCACGCCGAGCCGGGCCAACCCGCCCGCGAGGCGGCTGGCACGGTCGTGGACCTCGCGGTAGGTCCAGCTCCGCTCCTCGAACCGGAGCGCCTCCCGGTCGGGCACGGTCGTCGCGGCCCGTGCCAGGAGCGCGTCCACCCGCAGAGGACTGCCCTGCTCCACCCGAGTCATCGGGCCTCGTGCCACCGCCGCACGAAGTCCACGATGGTCCCCGTGGCCGTCCCCGGCCCGAACACTTCGGCCACCCCGGACGCCTTGACCGGGCCGATGTCGGTGGGCGGAATCGTGCCACCCATCACCACCAGCACCTCCTTCACGCCCTGCTCTTTGAGCGCGCCGCAGATCTCCTCGGCGAAATGGAGGTGGGTCCCCGAGAGGATGCTCAGGCCCAGCACGTCGGCGTCTTCCTCGAGCACGGTGCGGACGATCATCTCGGTGGTCTGGAAGATCCCGGTGTAGATGACTTCCATCCCGGCGTCGCGGAAGGCCCGCGCGATGATCTTCGCTCCGCGATCGTGACCATCCAGTCCCGGCTTGGCCACGACCACACGCAACGGTCGACTCATGGTTGTCGTTTCCCGTGACTGACTAGTAGACGATCGGAGCCCGGTACTCACCGTAGACTCCTCTGAGCACGTCGCAGATCTCGCCCACGGTCGCGTGCGCCTCGATCGCGCGCACGGTGCTGGGCATGGTGTTTTCCCGATTTCGGGCGGCCTCTTCGACGGCCTTGAGCGCGCCGGCCACCTCCGCCTGAGCCCGGGAGCGCCGGATCCCCTGGGTTCGCTTGATCTGGCGCTCGGCCAGGCCCGGGTCGAGCACGAACGGCTCGAACGGCAGATCGCCCTCCGGCTCGGCGTGCACGTTGACCCCGACGATGAACTCCCGCTTCGCCTCGACGGCCTGCTGGTAGGCGGCCGACGCGTCGGCGATCTGGCGCTGGATGAAGCCGTCCTCGATCGACTGGACCATCCCGCCCCGATCCAGCACCTCCCGGATCAGCGACTCCGCCTCCTCCTCGAGCTCCGTGGTTAGCGACTCCACGTAGTAGGAGCCGCCCAACGGGTCGACCACGTCCGCCACCCGGTTCTCCAGCGCCAGGATCTGCTGGGTCCGAACCGCGATCTTGATCGCGCCCTCCGAGGGGATCTGGTAGGCCTCGTCCTTCGAGTTCGTGTGCAGCGACTGGGTGCCGCCGAGGACGGCGGCCAGCGCCTGGATCGCGGTGCGGGCGATGTTGTTGCCAGGCTGCTGCGCGGTCAGGCTGACGCTCGAGGTCTGCGAGTGGGCCCGCATCATCCAGGAGCGAGGATCCTTGGCGCCGACCCAGTCGCGCATCATCCGGCCCCAAAGCCGCCGCGCCGCGCGGAGCTTGCAGATCTCCTCGAAGAAGTCGTTCTGGATGTTCCAGAAGAAGGACACCCGAGGCGCCACGAAATCGGCCGAGAGACCGCGCTCGACGGCCTCGGTCACGTAGCAGTGCCCCGCCGCGAGGGTGAACGCCAGCTCCTGCACCGCCGTCGAGCCGGCGTCGCGGATGTGATAGCCGGACACGCTGACCGGGTTGTACCGCGGCATCGCCTTGGCGGCGTACTCCATCGTGTCCACCACCAGCCGGACCGCGTCGGCCGGCGGATAGATGTACTCGTTCTGCGCGGTGTATTCCTTGAGGATGTCGTTCTGAATGGTCCCCGTGATCTGCTCGGCGCGGACGCCCTGCGCCTTGGCGACCACCTCGTACATCCCCATCAGCACGAACGCCGAAGCGTTGATCGTATAGGAGGTGGAGACCTGATCGAGCGGAATGTCCTTCATCAGGAGGTGGACGTCGTCGACGGTGTCCACCGCGACGCCGATCTTGCCGATCTCCGGCACCGCCACCGGGTGGTCGGAGTCGTAGCCGAGCAGCGTCGGCAGATCGAAGTCGGTCGAGAGCCCGGTCTCGCCGTGCGCGAGCAGGTACTTGTAGCGGCCGTTGGTGTCCTCGGCGGTGCCGAACCCGGCGACCTGGCGGATCGTCCAGGGTCGGGCCCGATACATGGTCGGGTGGACCCCACGGGTATAGGGATACTCCCCGGGGAACCCGATGTCCTTCGCGGGATCGACGCCCTGCAGGTCGTCGGCGGTGTAGAGCTCCTTGACCGGCAGTCCCGACAGCGTGGTGAACGCCTCTTGCCGAGGTGGGATCCGCTTCACGCTCGCGGCGAGGGTGGTTCGCTTCCAGGTTTCCACGTCGGGAGACCCGGGGCTCGCCGCGGCTTCCTTGGTCTTGTCCACTCTGTTCTCTCCCGAAAGCCGGCTGGCGGCGCGACGTGAACGCCGAGCGACGGGGCGAGCCGTCCGCGGCACGTCGTGGTTGGAGTGTCGTTCGGTGCCCGGCAAGGGCCGTTGCCTCTCTGTCCTATCATTCTGCCGGACCCCACCGAGGCACGCAAGTTGGGCTAATGCCACCTATGGGAAGCATTAGACCCGCTCATATGCCCGTCCGCTCACGACGCGGTGGCCCCCGGCAACCCGATCACCTGGAGGACCGGCAGGGGAATCCCGGGCGACCTCACCTCTTCGACTTGCCAGAGGTAGCCGGGTTCCGCGATCTCCGCGGCGATCGCCTGAATCTCTTCCACCGAATAGGTCCGCAGCGTCGAGGCGAGGCCGTCCCACCAGATCACCAGCGGCACGAGCGGCGGGAGGTAGGTGAGGAGCAGGGCGATCCAGTTGCGGGGCCGGACTCGTGGCATCAGTACCAGAGCGAGCAGCGGCACCAGCAGGGTCACCAGCAGGCCGGCCGCCGAACGGTGGGTCGCCTCGAACGCCGCGAAGCCGACGCGATCCCGCTGGGCCGAAAGGAGGACGTCCTTGACCTCCTCCGGGGAGAAGTGGTGCAGCGTGGTGAACATCGTGCGCACTTCGCCCGGCCGCGGGGGTACCGTGAGCGCGGAGACGCCCTCCGTCGAGTAGGTGGCACCTTCCACCCCGGCGAAGCGCTCGACGGCGTTGCGGTTGGGCGCGAGGTCGGTGAGCGTCAGCGTGAGCCCGGGGTGCCGGGCCCGGAGCTCGGGCCAGAGGCCGGGCCACGGGCCGCCGCCGCCCGACCCGAGGTCGATCACACCAGTGGCCCGGGTCGCCGAGACCAGCGAGTCGAGCGCGGGCAGGGCGACGTCGTATGGCCTTCCCTGCTCGATCGCGACCTGGAGGTAGCCCGTCAGCGCGTCGCGGAGCCAGCCGGGGCACCAGGGCTGGTCTTCGATCTCGGGCAGGTCGAGTCGTCTCACCGATCGTCTCCTGGCCACCGGTCCGGACCACCGGTCGCCAGACTACACTGCCTCTGACGGGCGACGCAACCGCACCCCCGCCTTCGAGGTCACTCCGGGGGGACGCTCGACGCCGATCGTGGTGCCGACTCGACCACTCGGGAACCAACCGATGCAGCGGGGTCAGCCTGACCGCGCTCGCTGAGCTGGGCATGGTCGTCGCCAGCAACCAGCGACCGGGCTCCGCGCGCCGCCTCCTGCCGGGAATTCAGGTCGGCGTCACCCTGCACTGATCCGACCCGTCCGACCGACAGCTTCGTTCAAGACGGTCCGGCGACAGGCGACCAGACTCCGCGAATGACCCGACCCGCGTCCGTCTCGCTCCCGCCATCCCCGCGCATCACGCTGCTCTTCGTCACCCTGGTCGCGACGGGGAGTGGGCCGATCCTCGCCCAGGCGCCCACCCGCGACGGTACCCGCCGGCTGCTCGACCGGGCCGAGGAAGTCGCCCTGGCCCGGAGCGCGGCGCCGACCTCGGTGTCGGCGAAGGCTCGCGTCTGGGTGTTCACCGGCAAGACCTACGTCGTCGCCGATTCCGGCGAGACGGAGGCGAGCTGCTACGTCGGCCGGCCCTGGAGCGGGAGCCTGGAGCCGCACTGCTTCGACCCCGAGGGCTCGGCCACCATCCTCCCGATTCAGATCCGGAGGGTCGAGCTCTACGTCGAGGGAAAGTCGGACGACGAGGCCGAGCGGGAGATCGCCGACGGGATCCGGTCGGGCCGCTTTCGCCTGCCGCGCCGGGACGCGGTCACCTACATGATGTCCGCCGCGCAGGAGCTGATCACCCAGACGGGCACGCCGATCGGCGCCTGGAAGCCGCACCTGATGATCTACCGTCCGTACGTGACGCCCGGAGACATCGGCCTCGGCGAGGGCGGCAGCGCCACGGTGTTCATCGAGAACCCGGGTCAGGCCCTCGCGGCGCTGATCGTGCCGGTGCCCGACTTCGTCCCGGCGCCGAAGTCTCCCAGTCGCTGACCCGGACCGGGCCCGAGCGGCGGAAGAGGTAGGTTGGACGGAGGGGCACCGTCCCCGACACCTCCCTCGTCCACGCCGAGCCGCCGAGGTCCGCCATGCGTCGCACCGCGCGAGTCTCCTTCCTTGCCGCCATCCTGGTCTGGCTGTCGGATCCGAGCGCCCTGGGCCCCGAGCCACTCGCCGCTCAAACCACCGGCGGGGCGCCGAAAGCCGTTCTGGTAACGGGCGCCAGCTCCGGTATCGGGAGGCGGATCACCGAGCTGCTCGCCTCCAAGGGCCACTACGTCTATGCGGGGGCCCGCAAGGACGAGGACATGCGGGCCCTCGACGCGATCCCGAACGTGGAGGCGGTCCGACTCGACGTCACCAAGCAGGCGGAGATCGACGCGGCGGTCGAGACGGTGCGCCGCGGCGGCAGGGGCCTCTACGGGGTGGTCAACAACGCCGGCGTCGCCGTGATCGCCCCGATGATCGAGACGGTGGAGGAGGACCTCCGCTTCCAGCTCGACGTGAACGTCCTGGGCCCCTACCGGATCACCAGGGCGTTCGCGCCCCTGATCATCGAGAGCAAGGGCCGGATCTCCACCATCGGCTCGCTCAACGCGATCCTCGCCGGCGCCTTCTCGGGCCCCTATGCGATGAGCAAGTTCGCGATGGAGGCCTTCACCGACGCGCTGGTTGCCGAGATGCGGCCGTTCGAGGTTCGGGTGAGCATCGTCCACCCGGGTCGCTACTCGTCCGAGATGTCGATCAACGTGATGGAGCGGATGCGGACGAAGGGCCGGAGCGCCGAGGGGTCGCGCTACGAGGCGCAGCTGGAGCGGATGCTCGCCAACTTCAGCGTCGACGAGTCCACCCACGCCGATCCGATCGAGGTGGCGGAGGCCGTCGAGCACGCGCTCTTCGACCCGAACCCCAAGGTGCGCTACCTGGTCACCCCCACCGCGGGCGCGGCGCACGGCACGGTGCGGCGCGCGCTGGAGAAGGCGGTGGAGCTCAACGAACGCCACCGCCACAGCCTGGAGCCGGCCCGCTTGCGGGCGATGCTCGACTCGCTGATCGCCAACTGACTCGCGCGGCGCCTCGAGCCTGGCGCGCCTCAGCCGGCCAGGCGGACCAGGAAGCCGCCGTCGTCGAGATCCCTCCCCCAGGCGGCGACCACCGTGCCCTGCGCCTTTGCCAGGAGCCCGCGCACCAGGGGCTTCAAGACCGGGCGGCCGGGCGAGTTCCGTCCCTTGCCAGTGACCACGTGGAGCAACCCGCTGGGGTGACGCCGGCGAGCGGTGGCGAGGAAGCCGTCGAGACGGGCTCGCGCCTCGATGGCCGTGCTTCCGTGCAGGTCGAGGGTGGCGGCCACCGGACCGTCGAGCGGATCGAACGGGTCGCGTGAGTGAGAGGCGGCGCGGCGTTTCGGCATGGTCCGAATCGTAATGGAGCCAACGACCGTCGAGACCGCGCGGATGCCAAACCCGCGGGTTCCGCCCGGGAAGCGCTAAGGCAACGGGTCGATCGAACCCGCAATCGGCGTCACCGGCAGGAACTGAGGCGACCCCACGAAGAACCTGGATAGGAGTACCTGAGCGGTCGGGCCCGGTCTGACCACGAACGCACACCGCGCCAGCTCGATGCGCGCCCCCCCGCCGCCTGACGGCGACGTCGTGAAGGCCCCGAGGATGACTGCGCCCGGGTTGAATCCGTTCAGAACGAACGTCCACCCAGGCACGCCGCTACAGGACTGCACCGTCATTCGCGCCTCGGGATACGTCAGCTGCATCTGGTACGCGCCCATGGCGTCCGGCCCGGATCCGTTGTTGCCAGGGTCGTTCCACGCGTTGAGATCTATCCAGACCGTCAGCTCCGCCGACGCGCCGACGACCGACCACTCGCCACGCAGTGGATAGTACGAGGCTTGACCACAGCTGACCGTGAAGGTGCCCGCGTCGAACGTTCCACCCGACGGCACCGAGAACGGTACTGCCGGGCTCGAGGTGCATGATGGCGGCAGGTTGCCAATCCCGACCGCCCCGTTCGAGACCGTGGCACCACTGTCCACCGGAACGTCGACCAGCTGGAAGCCGCCTCCGCTCGACGGCACGGCTAGCACGACGCCCTTCGCCAAGACGAGGGCGAGTCCGAGAGGCGGGGTGGCGCTGCCCGGGGCGAAGGCAACCGCGCCGTCGACGGTAATGCCCGGCGGCCCGCAGGCCGCGTCCACAACCACGCCAGAGACGTCCGACGAGACCGTCACGGTTGCGGCGATCGCCTTGCACCCGGACGGCAATCCGGTTGCCGTCGCCACGTAACTGCCGGGCGGCACGTTGGTGATCGCCCAGGCACCGGAACCGGACGTGAGCACCGTGATGGGCGCCCCGGAGCCGAGGAGGCTGACCGCGCTCCCCACCAGGGAGCCGGCCCCAGGCACCTGGAGCGTGCCCGAGACGTCGAAGCCCGCGATACCACCGCAGTCCACGACGAAGTCGATGGTTGTGATGGGAATGCCCCCCGGGTTTGCGGGGATCATGACGTGCTGGGAGGCGGGCGGAGCGCAACCGGCGGGAAGGCCCTCGAGCCAGATCGAGTAGGGGCCGAGGTGACTGTTCCGCAGGTCGAGTTGAAACACACCGCCCGGAAAGCCAGTCTGCGCCGTCACCCCATTGGAAAGCCGCACTGTCACACCGTCGAGGTAGCCCAGCTGCGGCGACCTGACCGTGCCAACGATCGCCGCCTGCGGAACAGTCACCTCGTTCTCGAGATCCGCCACCACCAGAAACCGCGCCCGAAACGTCCCGACGGTCGGATCGATGACGAACCCCACCTGCCGCCCCGCCGTCGTCGCCCCGCCGCTCACCGGCGCCGGATACGCCTCGTACCGGAAGCAGTCGTTCGCCCCCGACGGGCACCCTCCGTCGTTGAAGAAGTTGTGCGGCGCCCCGTCGAAGTCGGCGCTGGCGACCACCCCTCCATAGTTCGGCTGCTCCACGATCACGTCGTTGCCGGCGCTCGTCACGCTTCCGGTCGTCGTCGTCGGGATCGCCTCCAGCGGGAAGAGATACACGCTCGAGGCCACCGGATCGGGCGGGATCGGGAAGGTCGGCCGCACCAGGCGAGTGCCGCCGAGCCGGTTGGTGAGCGCGAGGTCGAACCGGACCAGCACTTTGCCAGGCGGCGCCCCGCCGCTCCCCACTCCCGTGGCCGAGAAGCTCGACGCGTCGATCACCACCGCGTCGCCGCCGACGATCGAGAGTGACGGGCCCGGGGCGTCGTTGGGCGCCGCGCTCACGCCCGCCGGCCCGTGCACGACGATCCGGCCTCGATCCCGGTCCACGTCGACCACGAACGACGCGCTCCGCCAGCCCGTGAGCGCTTCGGGCAGCGCGATCGGGGCCGCGCCTTCCAGCACCTCCGACGGCGGCTCGCAGCCCACCACGAGGGCGACCGCGATCCACCACCCCTTCCGGATCATCCAATCCAACCTGGGTTGACGGGCCGAGCGGCTGGGCGCCGCCGTGCCTCAAGACCGCTCCGCGAGGTCTCGTCCGGACCGCCGAACGGCCACGATCCGGTAAACCGAGCGCAACATCCCGCCCCCGTGGCACCTTGCACACTCCGGCGAGGGACGCGAACATCCCAAGAGTTAAGACAGACCCAACTTCCTGGAGAGGTCCGTGAGACGCGACGCGAAGAGCCACCATTCAGCCCGCCGCCTGACGATCGGCGCCACCGCCCTGGCCCTCGTGCTCGTCGCAGCCTGCGCTCCCGCGTCGGACACGCCCTCCGCCACCGCGGGCACGTCCGCCGCGACCGACTCGGCCGCCAGGGCCGAGCACGCCGCGTGGGTCAAGCAGAACTACGTCAAGAGCGAGACCATGGTCCCGATGCGGGATGGCGCCTCGCTCTTCACCCAGATCTACGTGCCGAAGGACAGCACCGCCCGCGAGTATCCGGTCATCTTCTACCGCACACCGTACTCGATCGCGCCCTACGGCCCGGACGACTACCGCGAGGTGCTCGGCCCCTCACCCGAGTTCGACCGCGCCGGCTACATCTTCGTGCTCCAGGACGTCCGCGGGAAGTTCCGCTCCGAGGGCGAGTTCGAGGTGATGCGCGCGCTCGCCGACTCCGCCGGAGTGGCCGCGGGCGCGGTGGACGAGGCCACCGACAACTACGACACCATCGAGTGGATCCTGGCCAACGTCGGCAACCACAACGGCCGGGTCGGCCAGTGGGGAATCTCCTACTCCGGCTGGCAGACGGTGATGGGCATGGTGAACGCCCACCCAGCCCTGGTGGCGGCGTCGCCGCAGGCCTCGCCCTCGGACATGTTCGTCGGCGACGACTGGCACCACAACGGCGCCTTCCGGATCATGTACGCCTTCAGCTGGCTCTCCGGCAACGCCCGGGTCCGCTCGGGCCCCACCGAGAGCCGGCCCGAGCGCTTCGACTACGGCACGCCCTGGGGCTACGACTTCTTCCTCGAAGCCGGCTCGGCCCAGGACATCGACGAGAAGTACTTCGCCGGCCAGGTCCCCGCCTGGCGGGACTTCATCGAGCACCCCAACTACGACGACTTCTGGAAGCGCCAAGCCGCGCTGCCCCACCTCGGATCGATCCGCCCCGCGATCCTCAACGTCGCGGGCTGGTTCGACACCGAGGATTTCTACGGCCCGATGTCGATCTACAAGACCATCGAGCGGGACAACCCGGCGATCGAGAACACCCTGGTCGTGGGCCCCTGGCTCCACGGCGGCTGGCGCTCCATGACGGGCGAGAATCTCGGCTGCGTCGACTTCGGGCAGGCCACCTCGCACGACTTCCAGCGGGACGTCCAATTCCCCTTCTTCGAAAAGCACCTCAGGGACGCCGGAGACTGGGCCGCTCCCGAGGCGACCGTCTTCGAGACCGGGACCAACCGGTGGCGCAGCTTCACCGCGTGGCCGCCGGCCGGAGTCGAGTCCCGGTCACTCTACCTGGGCGCCGACGGGTCGCTCTCCTTCAGCGCCCCGACGGCGAGCGGCGCCGCGGCGGCGGACAGCTACGTCTCCGACCCGAGCCGCCCGGTTCCCTTCTCCGCCGAGATCCGCACCACGCTCGGCCACCTCTGGAAAGTCGAAGACCAGCGCTTCGCGTCGACTCGCCCCGACGTGCTGGTCTACCAGACCGAGCCCCTGACCGAAGATCTCACCGTGGCGGGCGAGATCCTCGCCAACCTGTTCGTCTCCACCACGGGCACCGACTCGGACTGGGTGGTCAAGCTGATCGACGTCTACCCGGGAGGCGCCGAGCCCTCGCGCTTCTGCGAGGTCCCGATGGGCGGCTACCAGATGCACATGGCGGGCGAGGTCATGCGCGGGCGCTTCCGGAACGGATTCGAGCGGCCCGAGGCGATGGTGCCCGGGCAGGCGACCCCGATCCGGTTCAGCCTGCGGGATCGCTTCCACACCTTCCGCGCCGGCCATCGGATCATGGTCCACGTGCAGAGCTCCTGGTTCCCGGCCTACGACCGGAACCCGCAGACCTTCGTCGACACCTACACCGCCAAGCCGTCCGACTACCGGAAGGCCACCCAGACGATCTTCCGCTCGGCGGGGCAGCCCTCGCACCTCGTCCTGCCGGTGCTCACACGCTGAGGCGACCCGGTCGTCGCCCCGCCGTTACGCGGGCGGCACAGATTCCGGCGACGACCCGTAGGGTCCGTCCAGGGCCGGCGGCAGCCTCCGGCCCGACGGACCCAGCTTCCATCGCCGTTTCCACGCCATGCGCACGCCACCGCGGGAGGACCAGACCATGAGGATCAACCCCTACCTCAACTTCGCCGGCAAGACCGAGGACGCGTTTCGCTTCTACGAGAAGGTGCTCGAGGGCAAGCTGACCGAAATCCACCGGTTCGGCTCGATGCCCCAGGGAGACGGCTTCCAGCTGAGCCCCGAGCAGCAGCAGCTGGTGATGCACGTCGGCCTCGAGCTGCCCGACGGCCAGATGCTCATGGCGAGCGACATGATCGAGGGGATGGGCCCGCCGCGCGTCGAAGGCAACAACATCAGCATCTCGATCCATCCGTCGAGCAAGGCGGAGGCCGACCGGGTCTTCAACGGGCTCGCGGAAGGCGGCACGATCACCATGCCGATCGCGGACCAGTTCTGGGGCGACTACTTCGGGAGCCTCACCGACCGGTTCGGGATCAACTGGATGGTGAACTACTCGGCCGCGGCGGCCCCGGCCGGCTGAGCGCCGGTGCCGCCCGCGCGGTCTCCGCCGAGCTCATTGTCCCGTCGCGAAGAAGGTGACGCTCGGCGGAGTGACCGCGCCCCCGGCGGCCAGGAACGCCACCAGGGCGTTGCTGCCCGGTGTCGCGCCGAGGGTCCAGGACCCGACGGCGGCCTCGCCGTTCTGATCCGTGACCGGCGTCGGCCCGGTGATCGCGCCACCGCCCGCTTCGACCACGAATTGAATCGCCACACCGGAAACAGGGTTACCGAACCCGTCCCGGACCACCACCCGCGGCGGCACGGGCACCGCCGCGCCGGCCGGCGCCGTTTGATTGTTGCCCGCCACGATCGCCAGCGTCGCGGGCGGCCCCGCGCCGACCTGCACCGGGAACGACAGCGACACCGGCTGAATTGCCCTGCCGGCCGGCGCCACGGCGATCACCGTCTGGGTCCCAACCGTCGGTCCAAGCCGCCAGCCGCCGACCTGGGCGATGCCCGTCACGTCCGTAGTGACCACGCTGTCCGTGATCGTTCCGGAGAGCGAGTCCGCGACACGGAAGGTGATCGTCACGCCCGCGATCGATCGGTCGAGGCTGTCGGCCACCCGGACCGCCGGCAGCGTCGCCGCCGGCCGTCCCGCGCGCTCGAGAAACCTGTGGTTGCTCGCCTTCAGCATCGACAGCGGCCCGACCGAGTCCGCCGGCCTCCGCGCCTGCAGCTTGAGCCGGAGCAGCTCGCAGTGGTCGCCCGTCGCGGCATGGCGCGCGCAGATGCTGATCGAGAAGTCGAGGCCGGGCGGCGTAGCGACGCTGGCCGCGAATCGCATGAACGCCACCGAGTCAAGCGACGGGTTGGCGTCGAAGGACCAGTGGGAGAGAAGATCCTGCCAGTGCCCGCCGGGACTCGCGCTGAAAGAGACCTCCATGAACCGCGCGACGACGCCCGAGCGGACGATTCGGATCCGGACGGCGGTGTCGACACCCGTCGTCACCTCGACGCTGTCCGGATCGAGCGAGAGCTGGAGATCGAAGGCGTGCACCGTCATCGCGGTCCAGACCGAGTCGCCCGTGGCGGCGTCGCGACCCCAGATCACCACGCCGTGATCGATCAGCGGCAGCCCCGCACCGGCCACCAGCCTGAGACCGATCGTGCCGGCGCTCGAGAGACCCGAGCCGAGGCTCGCCTCGAGCGCGGGGTGCGAGGGCCTCACCCAGACACTGTCGATCCCCGCCGTGAAGATCGAGACCCGGGCCGTGTCCGTGCCGGCCGGCCTGAGATACACCTCCAGCGGAGCCTCGACGAAGCTTGCGCCGAGCCACCCGTCGCCGCATTCGCGGGTGCCGTCGTCCTTCAGGGTGATGACCGCCAGATCGGGATGGTTGGCCCCGAGCACGCAGGTGGTCCGCAGCGTGTCGCTGCCCGCGAGCTCCCGCACCGTCCAGGTTCGGCCATCCGGCCGCTCGCTCCACCCGGTGCGGTGCTGGAACGAGTGCGACGGCCACGAGAACGTGATCGGCCCGACGCTCGGCACGTCGGCTCCACCGTCGAAGGAGAGGCGCACCGGGCCGATGAAGTCGAGATGGGGATCTTCCAGCTCGAGCAGCTGCGGCTTGCCGGTCTCGTTCCGAACCACGACGTCGAAGTAGGAGTCCCCGCCGACCCGGCCGTCGGGCCTCGGGAGCAGGCTGAAGTAGCCGCGGCGGATTCCGCTCCGCCAGGTCCGATGCGCCGCGAGCTCGAACGAGTCGCTCGGCGCCGCCGGTTGGTCCGAGACGAGCTCGTAGCTGGTGCCGTCGTCGAGCCGGAGCGTCGCACGGAAGCCGTGACAGTTCCAGCTGCCGTCGAGCGAGCCCGTGGTCCCCTGCTGCAGCCGGGTCGGCTCCGCAGTGGCCGATGCCAGGATCGTCGTCACGTCGGGAATGGCGTTCCCGGCGCAGGTCGGGTCCGGTTGGCTGGTTCGATTCAAGCGGAGACGGACCCAGACGGATCCCCGTCGCGGGAACGCGTTCCGCCCGCTGGTCGCGGCGCCGTCCTCGACCTGCTCGAGGTGCAGATACCAGTCCTCGGTGTCCGAGACGGGCACCGGACCGGTGTTGCACCCGACCAGCACGGCGAACGAGAACCCGACGATCAGGCGACCGGGTCTGGGCATCTAGCGTCTCCAGGCAAGCTGTCTCTCCTGGAGCACGCAATCCGGACTGGGACTGGCTCAGGCCGATCCCCCCGCGCGACGTACGGGTCTCGAGCGGCCGGCATCGCCAGGACGGATATCTTGAACGGTAGGCGACGGTCGCCGCCGGCGGCCGCAGACGCGCAACGAAGGGAGCCATGAGCAGTCCGAGCGCCACCACCGCCAGCCGCAAACCGGCCTCACCGCCGACCGGGAGCCGTCTTCGAGCGCTCGGCCCGGCCCTGCTCGTCGGCGTGCTGTCGGGTGCCGGCCTCACCGGCACCCCGGTATCGGCGACCCAGGAGCCGGCCGGCCCGATCGCGGCCTTCCCACGCTCCACCATGCAGGCGAACAAGGGGCACCCCGGCTTTCTCCTCAATCCGACGGAGATCGCGCTGCTCGGGGAGATGATCGAGCGGCCCGGCCCGGTGCGGGAGAATTGGCTTGTCGTCCGTCGCTACGCCGACAGCGCCCGCGCCGGTCGGCATCTGAACGGCGGAGCGCTGACCGAGCGCAACTATCAGGACTGGGCGGGCCCGAAGGCCGCGAGCCGGCGCGACGGCGGGGCGGACGTCGGCGTCCCGCTCGCCTCGCTGGGACTCGCCTATGCGCTCACCGGCGAGGTGAGCTACGCTGCCCGGGCTCGCGAGGTGATGCGGGCCTTCGTCGCGTCCGGTGGGGGGCCGGTCGGCGCGCTCTCCAACGGCTGGTTCGACGGGTTCGACGGGGCGTGGCTCTTCTCGATGATGTTCGCCTACGACCTCGTCTACCACGCCGTGTCGGAAGGCGACCGAACGGCGATCGAGGGCTGGCTCCGTCGACGCGTCGATCTGAATCGGCCGCGCGCCCGACTCTGGGGCGGAGCCCCGCGATGGTCGACCTATCAGGGGCTCGGCCGCCTCTACGTGGTGCCGGAAGATCAGGTCCCGGTCTTCTACGGCGGCGCCCTCGGCTACCCGCTCGAGGACCCGAGCCTGATCCGCTGGGGAGCCGGCGACGGCTTCTATCCGATCGCCTTCGACGAGCACGCGACCCGACCGACCGGGATCCAGAATCCGTACTCCTGGCAGCACTTCCTCCACGACGCCTTCCTGCCCAACGGCAGCTCGGCGCGGTTCTGGGACCGCGAGGGGGCGCCGCCGTACGCGCTGGCGCAGTACTACGCGGCGCAGGTCCTGATGCAGGCCGCCTGGCAGCGCGGCGTCGATCTCTGGCGCTACCGCGACGCCGAGTCCGGGAACACCTGGCAGGCGGCGGCCGATTGGGTGACCAGGGTCTTCGTCCAGTTCCAGCCCAACCCGGCGCCTAACGGAGACTGGCGCACGCTCCTCCACCTGCCCTACAGCCACTTTCGCTCGTCGATGTACCGGGCCGCGCTCGACTGGACCGGACCGCCCCCGTTCGAGCGGGGACGGGACGGCTGGTCGCCGCGGCTGCAGGCCTACTACTACCAGGGCGACTACTTCCGCCAGATCATGTTCCTGATCAGCGCCTTCGACCGCTCGGTGCCGGCGCCCGTGCCCGGCGAGGCGATCACCCACGTCCCCGGCGACCGCCATCGCCGGAGCGTGGGCGGCGCCGACGGGTTCCTGGTCGTCGCGCCGGACTCGGCATACTCGGCGGGGGACGAGATCCCGGTGACGGTCACCGCGGTCGGTCCGACCGGGCAACGCGCCACCGAGTTCACGGGCACGGTTCGGTTGCACACGGGCAACTGGTCACCCGCCACCACGGTCTATCGCGACCGCAGGATGGCCACCGTCACCGTGATCGACCCGGCGGGTGAGCCCCAGGGCTCCCTCACCCTGACCTTCACGCCGGCGGACCGGGGACGGAAGACCACGACGGTGAGACTGATGCACGGCGGCGTGGGAACCAGCTATCGGATCGAGGCGATCCATCCCGACGTCGACGGCTACCCGCGCGCGAAGTCGGGGCCGCTCGCGGCGATCCGCGGGTACAGCGCCCCGATCGTGGTGACCGAGCCTGGCCCGATGGCGGCGGCGGCGCCTCCGCCACCACCGCCCGGCCCACCGCCGCCTCCGTCCCCGACGGGAGGGGAGGCTGTCGCGACCCGCCGGTCCCCTGCGCATTCCAGGATGCCATGAGAACGCTCAACGTCACCGCGTCCAAGGACGTGGCCGCGCCGCCCGAGGTCGTCTACGACCTGATCGCCGACTACCGGAAGGGACACCCGAGCATCCTCCCGCCCGAATACTTCGAGGACCTGGTCGTCGAAGAGGGCGGGCGCGGCGCCGGCACCCGGATCCGATTCACGATGAAGGCCTTCGGCCGCCGCGAGGTGAGTCGCGCGCTGGTGACCGAGCCGGAGCCGGGGCGGGTGCTGGTCGAGACGGTCGAGGGCTCGGGCATCGTCACCACCTTCACCGTCGACCCGACGCCCACCGGCGCGCGGGTCACCTTCGACACCAGCTACCCCGTGCGGGGACTCGGCGGGTGGCTTCAGGGTCTGGTGGTGCCGGGCTATCTCAGGAAGGTGTACAGGGCGGAGCTCCGGCTGCTCGCGACGAGGGCGGAGCAGGCGGCGCGCTCTCGATCGACACCGTAACGGTTCGCTCCCGCGCCCCCCGTCCGCCGACCAGCACCGACCCGATCGCGTCGCCACGCGTCTCGAGCCGGACCTCGAGCAGGCTCGGCGAGGGCGGCGTCATCAGCTGCCCCTGCTCGATCGACAGCACCCGGCCGCCCCGCCCCATCCGCGCGACCAGAAAGGCGCCGAGCGGCCCGGCGGCCATGCCCGTCGCCGATTCCTCGTCGATGCCGTAGCGCGGCGCGAACATCCTGGCGCCGGCGTCGCGGCCCGCCACGCGGGTCTCGGGCGAGAAGAGATAGACGCCGATCAGATCGAGCCGCTCGCTGATCGCGGTGAGGAGCGCCCGATCCGGCCGGGCGGCCAGGACCGCCGCCTCGTCCGGCGCGGGCACCAGCAGGAATCGATTGCCCGTGCTCACCACCGTGGGCGAGTGATCGGACGGGGGCAGTCGGCTCAGGCCGAGCGCCGTGGCGAGGTCCCGGTCGGAAACGCCGAGCTCGCCGATCGCTCCGACGAAGTCGGGCGCCTGCTGCTCCATGAAGGCCCGCTCGCCGTCCATCTTGATCGCCCGATCGCCGTCGATCGTCTCCTTCGAGATCGGTCCCTCCGGCAAGAGCCCGTCCGCGGCCAGCGTCGCGAAGGCCGCGATCGTCGCGTGGCCGCAATGGGCGATCCGGCGAGTCGGGGTGAAGAAGTCGAAGCGGAAGGTCGCCGTGGCGGAGGGGGAGAGGAACGCCGTCTCCGAGAGGCCGACCTCCTTCGCCACCGCCTGCTTCTCGGCCTCGCTCAACCGCTCGGCGTCGAGCACCATCCCCGCCGGGTTGCCGCCGGCGGCTCCATCGGTGAAGCCGCGCAGCACGGCGACCTCGACTCGCTTCCGCCCCATCGAGACCTCACCCGTCCGTAGAGTCCGTCGTCGAACTGGATCGCACGCCGGAGGAACGCCGCCGTGCTAGTCGGCGAAATTGAGCCGCCTCATCAGGGCCACGAAGCGCGGCTCGCCGCGAAGCGGGTCGAAGATGGCGTCCCGCCCCAACCACGGCATCATCTGCGAATCGGCCGCGAGCGCCTGCTCGAGATAGTCGAGGGCGTGTTGATGGTCGCCGAGACCCAGGTGGACCAGCGCCAGGTTGAACGGCGCCACCCGCCCCCCCGGGGACTCCTGCTTCAGCCGGTCGAACGTGGCCGTCGCCGCCGCTCGTTCGCCCGCCGCCCCGTACGCCAGGCCGAGGAACGCGGTCACGAAAGGCGGAGCGCCCATCCGGGCGGCGCGCTCCAGGTGGGGAATCGCCTCGCGGAAACGACCCAGCTCGAGCTCGAGCCATCCCTCCATCATGACCGGAAAGAAATAGGCCGGATCGAGCTCGCCGGCCCTCCTGGCCAGGGCCCGCGCCTCGATCGAGTCCTTCTGGAACAGCTGGACCACCGACGCGTCCACGAAGACCTGGAGGGGACAGCGGGTCTCAGCGCCGCCGCCAGCCGGCCCTCCGCCTCGGCCTCCTCGAACCGCCCGGTGAAGGCCAGCACCAGCGCGAACTGGTCGTGGGCGAATCCGTAGCTCGGGTTCAGCTCGATGGCCCGCCGATACTCGCGCTCGGAGCCCTCCCAGTCGTACTCGAAGAACAGCTTGAAGGTCGCCAGCGAGGCGTGAGCCTCGGCGGAGCTGGGATCGAGCCGCACCGCCTGCTCGGCCGCCTCCTTGGCCTTCGGTCGCGCCTCCGAGGCGGTCATGAACCCTTCGTTGTAGCCGGCCCAGAGATAGGCGTCGGAGAGACCCGACCAGGCTGGCGCGAACTCGGGGCTCAGCCGCACCGCCTCCTCGAATTGGCCGATGGCCTTCTGCAGGTTCTCGTCGCTCGGGCGGTTGAAGAAGTAGCGTCCCCGAAGATAGGCGTCGTAGGCCTCGGGGTTCACCGCATGAGCGGAGGCCAGGCGCCCGGCCTCCTGGTCTGTGAGGTGGACGTTGATCTCTCCCGCGACGGCCGACGCCAGCTCGGCCTGCAGCGCCAGCACGTCGGCCGAGCTCCGCTCGAAGCTCTTGGCCCAGAGGTGCCGGTCGGCCCGGGCGTCGATCAGCTGCGCCGTGATCCGAACCCGGTCGCCCGAGCGCGCCACCGATCCCTCCACCAGCGCGTCGACGTTGAGCACCCTGGCGATCTCGGGCGCAGGCGGGCGACCGCGCCCGCCGAACCGCATCGCCGATCCCCGCGAGATGACCCGGAGCTCGCTGATGGACGCCAGCACCGCGGTCAGCTCGTCGGTGATCCCCTCGGCGAAGTAGTCCTGGGCCGGATCGCCGGAGTAGTTGTCGAGCGGGAGGACCGCGATCGAGCGAATCCCCTCCTTGGCGAGGACGGCGTCGGGCGCCGTCGCGCGGCCTAGCAACCCGCTCCGGAAAGCGGCGTAGCCGGCCAGCGCCACCAGCACCGCGGCGGCCACCGCCCACCCGAGGCGGCCGCGGGCCGACCGTCGCACTGGCGCCGAGGCGGCGGCCGGGGCGACGAGCGCGTCGGCGAAGGCGCGCGCGGTCGGGTGCCGGTCCGTGGGCACCCTGGCCAGCGCTCGCATCACGGCCGCTTCGACGCCCTCGGGCGCCGCCTCCCTGAGGACCCGCACGGCGGTCGGCCGCTCGGTGAGCAGCTTGGCCACGATGGCCTGCGGGTTGGCCCCGCTGAACGGCGGCTCTCCGGTCAACAGCTCGTAGGCGACCGCGCCGAGCGAGTAGACGTCGCTCCGGGCATCGAGGTCGCGATCGGCGGCGGCCTGCTCCGGACTCATGTATTGGACGGTGCCGATCGAGAACCCGGTCCCGGTGAGTCGGCTGCCACCGGCCTCGCTCGCGGCCAGCGCGATCCCGAAGTCGCTCAGGAGCGGCTCGCCGTCCTGGAGCAGGATGTTCTCGGGCTTGATGTCCCGGTGGACGATGCCCTGACGATGGGCGTAGTCGAGGGCCAGCGCCACCTGCCGCACGATCCCGACCGCCTCCTCGACCGGAAGGTGCCGCTCCCGGGTGAGCCGCTCGCGGAGAGACTCGCCGCGCACCAAGGGCATGACGTAATACAGGGCGCCGCCGGCGCTGCCCGAGTCGTAGAGCGGCAAGACGTGGGGATGCTGCAGGTTGGCGGTGACCTGGATCTCGCGGAGGAAGCGCTCCTCGCCGAGCGCGGCGGCCAGCTCGGGCCTGAGCACCTTGAGCGCGACCTGCCGGTCGTGCCGGAGGTCGCGGGCGAGGTACACGGTGGCCATCCCGCCGGCACCGATCTCGCGTTCGACGCGGTAGCGGCCAGCGAGCGCTTGGTTCAGCCGATCGATGCTGGCGGGAGGCTCGGTCACGCGCAGGCTGTAGGCATTGGACCCACAATTATAGCCGTCCCGGCGCGATGGCTACCGGAGCGATCCTGGCCCAGGTCCGGAGACCTGGCTCCGAGCCGCTACCCGCCCCAGACGCTCTGGAACACCCGGAGCCAGCTCCCGCCCAGGACCTGATCGAGCTCAGACTCGCTCCAGCCGCGGCGCCGGAGACCCGCCACCAGCGCCGGCAGCTCCGAGATGTCTTCGAAGCCCGCCACGGTTCGCACCGGTCCCGCGCTCAACGACTCCGGCGTAAAGGTGGCGGCGTCGGTCGGATCCACCGCGACGGGCTGCTGCCCCCAGAGGAAATCCGGTCCGAGCCCCAGGTGCTCGGCGCCCAGCAGCCGTTTGCCGTGGTCGAAGTGATCGAGCAGCTGGTCGAGCGTGGCCACCGGGCTCACCGGCCCGTCCCGCCGCGCCGCCGCCGGGTTGCGATTGACGAAGTCGCTGATCGCGGTCATGCCCACCACCCCGCCGGTCGCGGCCACCCGCTCGGCCAGCCGATCGGAGATGCACCGCATGTTGGGATTGAGCGCCGCGAAGTTGGTGTGGCTCACCACCACCGGCACGCCGGACTCGAGCTCGAGCGCGTCGAGACTGGTCCGCTCCCCCGTGTGGCCGCCCACGTCGAGCACGATCCTCCGCCGGTTGATCTCCTCGACCAGCCGTCGACCGGCGCGGGTGAGCGGCACCGTGTGATCGAGACAGCCGCTCCCGAAGACGTTGTAGCCGTTGTAGCAGAGCCCCTGGATCCGAAGCCCCAGCTCGTAGTAGCGGTCGAGCGCCGGGCCGATGGCCGCGAGGCTGCCGAGCGGCGCGCCGTCCATGGCCACGTCGATGCCGTTACCGTAGGCGCCGCCCGCGGCCTGCACCCCCAACACGAAGGCGACGCGTCCGCTCCGGCGCGCCTCGCGAATCTCGCGCACGGTGGTCGCGATCGTCGCGCGGTCGGAGCGTTGGGCCACGAAGTCGCGGAGCGCGGTGAACGAGTCTTCCCGGTAGAGCGTCTTGTGGACGCAGTGCGCGCCGCCCTTCCGGACCAGGTCGAGGAAGCCGTCGTTCACCACCGAGGTGTCGAGTCCGTCGACGATCAGTCGGTTGCTCTGGGCGGACCGGAACAAGCCGCGATCTCCCCGCGCGAGGATCGCGGCGCCCATCGCCGCGGAGAGCATGGCGCGGCGGCTGACCGTGCGCTGGGCCAATGCGGCCGGCCGAGCGGTCGTTTGGGATTCGGTGGCGGCGGAACGCGTTCGTCGGCTCATGGGCCAGAGAAGCTAGGAGCCGGAACCGGTCGCCTCAATGGTGCAACCCGTGCGGCGCAAAGGATCGGTCCGCTTCGCGACGCTTCGGTTCTACCCCACGACGGCCCCGACCGAGATTGTCGCACAGGCGGGCACCGGCTCCGACCGGAAGCGAGCCCCGATACTTTTGGTCAACTTGACCAATACGTTTCCCACCATAGATTGGTGCAGTCGACCAAACGAGGTGGGTTATGGCGGAGACATTCAACCTGTACGAGGCGAAGACCCACTTGTCCGACTTGGTCGAGCGGGCCGCCGCCGGGGAGGAAATCGTGATCGCGAAAGCCGGAAAGCCGATGGCCCGCCTGGTTCCGTTGGCCGGCGTCGAGCGGGGCCGCACGCCGGGCGGTTGGGAGGGGCTGGTCTGGATCGCCGACGACTTCGACGCGCCCTTGCCGGCCGAGGAGCTGTCGCAGTTCACCGGCGGTGATCCGGCGAAGCCGCGGGGCCCGGCCTCGTGAGGCTCCTGCTGGACACGCAGGTCTTTCTCTGGTGGCGGAGCGACCCTCGGCGGATCGATCGGGCCGCCGAGCGGGCCATCTCCCGTGCGAGCCTGGTCTACGTCAGCGCGGCATCGGCCTGGGAGGCGTCGATCAAGGTGCGGCTGGGGAAGCTCCGCTTCCCCGGCTCCTTCGCCGCGGCCGTCGACGAGAGCGAGTTCACGCCGCTCGCGGTCTCGATGGGCCATGCCGATGCGGTGCGCGATCTCCCCACCCACCACAACGATCCGTTCGATCGCATGCTCGTCGCGCAGGCGCAGTCGGATGGCCTCACCCTCGTTACCGCCGACCCGCAGCTCGAGCCCTACCGCGTTCCTGTGATCTGGGCCTGACACCGCCGCCTGTGCCAGGCGGATCTTCGCTGTTCGCCGACCGCTGCCGAGATCACCGCGGTCGTGCTGACCCAGCCGGTTCCCGTCGCGACGATCCAGACCCGGGGGCAACTGGGATCTCCAAAGTCTCCAGGTCTAGGCCGCTGGAAGTTCCCGCCGACCCGGCATCACGAGCTGGATCGAGGCGGTGCCGGTTCACGAGCGGAGGGGTATCCGTGAACTCGAAGTTCACGGATACCCGTCTCTGCGGAGGGCAACGCCGTGCCGCGCCCGGGCTGAACACCTACGCGTCAAGTCAGATTCTCGGCGCCGAGCGTCCTGCTCCAGCTCCCGTACCAGGGCCGGTACGTTCTGCAGCACCGGTGTTGAGCACATAGATCAGCAAGCCCGATGAGTATCGGATCTCGACCACGTCGAAGTTGAAGAGCGGGTGGTCTCGCCGGTCTCGAGATCGAGCAGGAATGGCGGACCGACCCGGCCACCACCTGCCGCCTTTCGAGGTCCTCGACCCTGGTCGACCGGCCGAAGAGGGCGCGCACGTCCGAGTCCGACCCGACTGCGACGATGGTGTCGTGCCGGATCGCTCACTGACCGCTTCAGCTCGGACAGCACCGTGGCCCGAAAGCGTCAGTCAACGGGCGCAGGGCGCGCGACCGGCCCCAGGTAGCGATCGAGCCACGCCAGCGACTCCGAGACCAGCTCGGGACGGGGCAGGAAGTGCCCCCCCTCGTACGAGATGAGCTTCTTGTCCGCCTCCCTGGTTCCCAGCAGCCGGTGAAAGGGCTTCTGCGACAGCTCATACGGAAAGACGCTGTCGTACTTGCCGCTCAGCATCAGGACCGGCACCCGGATCCTCGGCAGGAAGTTGACGGGATCGACCTCCGGCCGAACCGGGCTCATGCTCAACCCGGCCACGTAGAGAATAGCGGCCTTGAAGCGCGGCTCGATCGCGATCGCCACGCCCCCCAGCCGTCCGCCCCAGCTGGCGCCGACGTAGGCCAGCCGAGCGCTGTCCACGTCCGGGCGCGAAACGGCGTAGTCGATCGCCCGGCGCATCTCCTTGGCCCGACGCAGCATCAGGTCGCGGCTGGCAACCGTGCCCGACGCTCCGCTGGCCGGGCCGAGCCCGCGGCCGAGCACGCCGGAATAGACCGGATAGACCGCAGCCCGCCCGCTCCTGACGATGAAATCGAGGATCCAGGTGGGGAGCTGCTTCGGGTCGGACATGATCAGCGCGTCCGACGCCGGCCAGACGACCACCGCTTGGTAGGGCGGCGCGGAGTGCTTCGGGAGGAACAGCACCACCGGCAGCGGGTCGCCGGGCACCGGTGGCGCCACGGTGACGTCCTCGCGGATCCAGTCGGTGTCACTCGAGTCGCGCGACGTGACCTTGGCGTCGAGCGGGGTGTGGTCGTAGTCGTAGAACGCGAGATACCCCCTGAAGGTCGCGTCGTCCACCGGCGTGACCTTGGCGTAGTCGCGCGTCAGGCCAGGGATCGGCGCCTCGGCGCGGGCGAGATCCTTGCCGGGGCCCAGCCGGCGAATCAGCCGGATGCCGTTGATGGCCGAGCGATCGAGCTCGGGTTGGGTGTACAGCTCGGCGAAGAGATAGGTCGGATCCGACCACCCACCACCGAGGATGTAGCGGCTCCCCGGCTCGCGGGCGTTGACGGTCCACTCGCGAACGTTCCCCGCCATGTCGAACACGCCACGAGGGCTCACGCCGCGGGGATCCCCTCCCCGTTGCGGTCCGGTCGTCTCGAAACGGCCGTGGGGCACCACCCATCGCGCGGCGTCGGGGATCGCGGCGGAGTTCCACTCGATCACCGTCGGGAGCTCCTTGCCGGCGAACCGGGCATACGCGCGGGCCTCGTACCAGCTCACCCCACCCACCGGAAAATCCTCCTGGTCCGGGGGCGGCGCGCCGCCGACCCAGGTCGCCGGGCCGGGCCGGCCGGTCCCGTCGACGAAGAGCGCCATCGCCTCGTCCCACTGGATCGGCCGGCCCTCGCGGACGATGGTCGAATCCCAGTATTCGCGCTTGGCATAGCCGCCGGCGTCCACGAACGCCTTGTACTGACGATTGGTCACCTCGAGGCGGTCCATCAGGAAATCGGCGAGCTCGTAGCTGTCTTGCCCGGTCAGGCCGTACAGCGTGCCCTGGAGGTGAGCGCCCGAGAGGGCCACCATGCCCGTATCCGGGTCGGCCTCGCGCCTCAGCACCACGGGGTCGGGAATGGGCACGTAGGATCCCCCAAGGCGTGCTCCCATCACCGTGACCGTCCGATAGCCCGGCTTGGTGTAGCGATAGAACCAGGCGTTGTTCGGGATCCGCACCTCGCCGGTCGGTGTCGTTCCGATCGGGATCCACCGGGCGGTGTCGTCCAGCGACGCTCGGGTGACGGTCGCCCCCGCCGGCGCGCTCAGGAATTGCTGCGTCTGGGAGATCAGCGGCCAGAACCGGGCGACCGAGGAATCGTCGGGGGCGCGGGCGGCCGCCTCCGTCGCCACCGCGAACGCGGAGTCGAGCTGGTCTGCTTCGAAGAGGCGCTGGATGGTGGGGATCGCCGTCTCGCTCACCCAGCGGGCTCGGCGATCGCGGACGATGAAGATCGACGCCAGCGCCAGCACGGCGAGCGCCGAGGCGCCCGCCGCCACCAGTGTTCGCCGGCCCGACGGTGCGGCCCCAGCCGCGGATGCCGCGATCGAGCGGAGCTCCGCCAGCAGGTCGGCCGCCGTGGCCGGACGCTCGGCCGGCTCGATCGCCAGGCATCGCGCCACCAGCTTCACCAGCGCCGCGGGCGCGGCCGGACAGCGAGGCGCGAGCGAGGGCGCCGGGCCACCGAGCTTCTGACCCAGCACCTGCTGGAGCGTGCCCGAGAACGGCGCCTCGCCGGCGCACATCTCCCAGAGCGTCGCACCCACCGCATAGGCATCGGCGCGATGGTCGACGTCGCGCTGGCCGGCCGCCTGCTCCGGCGCCATGTACACCGGCGTCCCGAGCGAGACACCTTCCGTGGTGAGCGTGGCCCCGTCGCGAGCGTCGCCGACGGCCTTGGCGATGCCGAAGTCGACGACGACGGCATGCCCGCCGGAGATCAGGACGTTCTCGGGCTTGATGTCGCGGTGGACGACGCCCAGGGCGTGCGCGGCGGAGAGTGCGTCGGTGATCTCGATCGCGATCCGCAGCGCGTCCGCCAGCGGCAGGGCCCCCTCACGGTCGAGACGGTGGCGGAGCGACTCGCCGGACGCCACCGGCATGACGTAGTAGAGAAACGCCCCGTCGCCGGCCACGCCGGAGTCGAGCAGCGGCAGGATGTGGGGATGGTTGAGGCGGGCCGTGATCCCGATCTCGCGGAGAAATCGCTCGTCGGTGAGCGCTCGCGCGAGCTCGGGACGGAGCACCTTGACGGCGACGTCGCGGCCGTGCTTCAGGTCGTGGGCCAGGTAGACGCTGGCCATCCCGCCGGCGCCCAGCTGACGCTGGAGCCGATAGCGGTCGGCGAGGGCGGCCGCGAGCGATGTCGGGACGGTCACGGCCCAAAGATCCGCCGCGGCTCCGGCGGAGTCAAACGGTCGCGGTGACCAGGCGTCAGGGAGTCCAGGGCGCTCCTGCGGCGTCGAACGCCGCCTTGAGCCGCGCCAGATCCCCGGCGACCAAGGCATCGAGATCTCTGGTCAGCGCCGCAAGCCCCGTCGTGGCCACCGAGAGGGCCCGCCGCTGCGTGGCCGTCGGCATCTGGCGGGTCTCCCAGCTGTTCGTCGCCGACGACACCCGCGAGGCGATCGACGGGCTGTCCGACTCGTCGAGCCGCCGCCGGGCGGGGTCGCCCTGGAGGGCGAGACTCAGCTCGGCCACCCTGGCGGCCACCGAGTCGATCCGCGCGAAGAGCGCCCGATCGGCGCGCGGCGTCTCGAGCAGCGTGGCGCGCAAGTAGCGGAGCCGCTCGCGCACCTGCCCGAGCCGCGCCCCCGCCGTCGCCACCTGGCGCCGCGCCTCGGCGGCCTCCTGGTGGAACGCCACCACCTGGGCCACGTCGGTGCCCTCCGGCAGGGTCGGCACCGGCTTCACCTGGAACGACTGCGGGCTGCCTAACGCCCGGACCCCGCTAGCCGAGACGACGGCGAGGCTCGCCGTGTAGCGGCCGGGCGCAAGTAGCGGCCCCTTCGACGAGGCGTCCCACGGCGGCTGGAACCCGGGCGCGCTCAAGTTGACGGGGTTCGGGTTGGGGCCGCGGAGATTCCAGCTCACCCGGTGCATCCCCGCCTTGGCCGGCCCCTCGACCCAGCGCACCACGCGTCCCGACGGGTCGGCGATGGTCACCAGCACCTTCGGTCCCTGCTCGAGCGCCTCGGCCCGGAGCTGGTCGTAGCCCGGGAAGGGCACGTCCCCGCCCTGGTCGCGCACCGTCTTCTCCCGCGCGTGCCGCGCCTCGCGCGCGGTCGTCGGCACTTCCGGCAGCCAGTAGGTGAGCAGCGCCCCGAACGGAGGGTTGTCCGCGGTGAAATCGTCGCTCCCCGCGGTGGGCCGCCCGGGCGCCTGCGCCACCTGGAAGGGCACGTACCACCAGGCGTCGCGCACCGGGAAGAGCCCGCCTTCCTTGGCGACGGTGCCGCCCGCGATCTCCCGGAGCGGCGCGTAGTCGTCGAGCACGTAGAAGCCGCGCCCGAAGCTCGCGCCGACCAGGTCGTTGTCCCGCCGCTGGAGCTTCAAGTCGCGGAAGGAGATCGTGGGCACCCCGGCCTTCAACCGATGCCAATTCGCGCCGCCGTTAGGCGTCCAGTAGAGCCCCGTCTCGGTCGCGAGGAAGAAGAGATTGGGCCGCACGTGGTCCTGCTGGATCGCGTAGACCAGCGTCCCCGCGGGCAGGTCGCCGGCCATCGAGCGCCAGGTCTTCCCGAGATCCGTGCTCTGGAACAGATAGGGAGAGAAATCGCCGGTCTTGTGCGCGTCGGCCGCCACGTAGATCGTCGACGCGTCGGTGAGCGACAGCTCGACCCGGTTGACGAACGAGAACGGCGGCACCCCTGGCAGCGCGGCCGCGCGAGTCCAGCTCGCTCCCCCGTCGGTCGACACCTGCACCAGCCCGTCGTCGGTCCCCACCGCCAGCACGCCCGCCTTGACCGGCGACTCGGCCACCGTGGTGATCGTGGCGTACTTCGACATCGCGCCGTGATCGTAGAGGTCGTCCACGCCCCAGACGCGGCCCATGTAGCGGAGCTCGTAGCGGTTCCGCGCCTGGGTCAGGTCGCCGCTGATCGCGGTCCAGCTGTTACCGCGGTCGTCGCTCCGCCAGACCCGTTGCGAGGCGTAGTAGATCCTCGCGGGATCGTGCGGACTGATCAGGAGCGGCGAGTCCCAATTCCAGCGCTCCGGCGGATCGCCGGGCGCCGGCTCCGGCTTGATGCTCACCGCCTCCTCGTTGCGCCGGTGCTTCCGGTAGAGGTTCCCCTCCTGCCAGGTCAGGTACATCAGGTCCGGATCGCGCGGATCGAAGGCCACCGCGTAGCCGTCGGCCCCGTAGGGCACGTACCAGTCCTGGTTCCGGACCCCGTCCACGTGCATCGTGCGCGACGGCCCGTGGAGCGTGCCCAAGTCCTGCGCGCCGCCCAGGATGTCGTAGAAGGGCTCCCGGTCGTTGACGGCCACCTTGTAGAACTGCGAGATCGGCAGATTCGGGAAGTGCCGCCAGCGGACGCCCTGGTCGAAGCTCTCGTAGAGCCCGGCGTCGGTGCCGACCAGCAGGTGCCGCCCGTCGGCCGGATCGATCCAGAGCGCGTGGTTGTCGCTGTGCTTGTCGTGCCCGCTCTCGAGGTAGTCGAACGTCTTGCCCCCGTCGCGGGTGACTTGGACGAACACGTCCATCTGATAGACCAGCTCCGGGTCGACCGGCGAGGCCTCGATCTCCTGGTAGTAGTGCGGCCCCGTGCCGCCGGATATATAGGAGCTCCGCTTCTCCCAGCTCTCCCCCTTGTCGCGCGAGCGGTAGAAGCCCCGCTCCTCGGGGCCGGCCTCGATGGTGGCGTAGACCAGATCGGGGTTGGCGGGGGTCACGGCCAGGCCGATCTTCCCCATGTCTCCCTTCGGGAGCCCCGTGCTCACCTGCCGCCAGGTCTTCCCGTTGTCGGTGGACTTCCAGATCCCGGACTTGGGGCCGCCGGCCAGGAACCCGGCTACGTGCCGCCGGCGCTGGTAGGCGGCGGCGTAGACCACGTCGGGGTTCGAGGGGTCGAACTCGAGGTCGGTGACGCCGGTGTTCTCGTCGATCTGAAGCGCGGCGGTCCAGGTGGCGCCGCCATCCTCGCTCCGGTAGACACCGCGATCCCCGCCCGCCGACCAGAGCGGGCCCTCGGCCGCCACCAGCACCACGTCGCTGTCCCGCGGGTCGATCAGGATCCGGCCGACGTGCTGGGAGTTGGGGAGGCCCATCCGCTGCCAGGTTCGGCCCGCGTCGCGGCTTCGATAGACCCCGTCCCCCCAGGCGACGTGGCGGCCGGAGACGTTCTCACCCGTGCCGACCCAGACGGTGCTGGGGTTGGCAGGATCGATGGTGATCTCGCCGATCGAGTAGGAGGGCTGGGCGTCGAAGACCGGGGTCCAGGTGACGCCGGCGTTGGAGGTCTTCCAGACGCCGCCGGAGCCGGCGGAGACGTACCAGGTGGACTTGTCGGCGGGGTGGACGGCGATGTCGGAGATGCGGCCGCCCATCGAGGCGGGACCGAGGGTCCGGAGAGGCAGCGCAGACCCGGCACGCTTGAGGACAGAATCCTGCCCCTGCGCAGCGAGCGGCGCAGCAAGGGCGGCAACGACGAGGAGGGCGTTTCGCATGGGACTAGGATAGGTCCGCCACACACTTGCGTCCACACCGCAAGCCGTCGTCGTCCCTTGTGCCTGACCGCCGCTACCGAAGCCCAATTGGGGACCGGAATCAACGACCGTCCGGACCCGCTCCTTCAACCCCGCTCCAATCGATGTCCCGCCTCACCCCCGTCCACACGGTCATCGGACCCACCAGGATGCGCGTCCGATGCGAGTATGCGTCGATTACCAGCCGCACCGAATCCCCCAGCGGAATCCGCCGCGGCAGGATCGCGAGCGGTCGACCGTCCACTGCAACGCCGCAGCGGCCGTCCGGAAAGAGCTTGAGTCGCACGCCGACCCAGGCGCCGCGCTCCGCTTCCGGGGCGATGTCGACCGGGCGAGTGAGCCCTCCCTGCAAGTGGAGCTGATCGCGACGCGCGCCATGGGGATAGTAGATCCCGCAGCTCCGCCATTGGTAGTCGCCGATCGGCAGCCCGCCGGTGCGATGGTCCCAGAGGTCGAATACTCCCTGGTCGGCCGCGACCAGCTTGACGTCGAGGTACTGCCAGGAGCGGCTCGTGATCGGCGCCGAGAAAGAGAAGTCGACCCCGATCCCGTCCTCCGTGGGCAGTGCACGCCGAAGATACACGCCGCTCGTGAAGGTAGAGTCACCGTTGGGCACGAGCGCGTGGCCGCGCGCGGTCTCGACCAAATGCGGCCGGGGCTCGCCGAACGGCACCCACCGCTCCTCGAAGTCGGACGTCCATCGCTCGCTCACCTCGGCGCGGACCCGCGGCGGCACGATGGTGATCGCCGCCGAATCGGTTCTCCAGCCCCCCGCGGTTGCCCATACTGTCACCGTCCCCGCCCGCCGGGCTTGAAGAATGCCGGCTGCGCTCACCACGGCCACGCTCGTGTCGCTCGTTCGCCAGCGCACGCCGAGTGGCTGAACGGGACGCCCAGCCGGGTCCCATCCACTCAGGCGAAGCTGATACGCAACGTCCGCGGGAACCGGCCGGTCGACACCGGTGATGGCCAGCCGGTCGAGGTACGAACGGTCCTCGCGCGCTGGCAGCAACTCAAGCTCGGGCGGTGGGTCGCTCGGCAGCAGTCGGAGCGCCTGCTCGGGATGCGCTACCGGAAACACCAACGATTGGTATGGCTCACCGGGATCGCGACGGCAGTAGCACGCCGTCCATCCCTGCGCCCTGGACTGAAAGGGAATGCTGGCGGCTTCCGCCAGTTCGTGGGCGCTTCCACCAAGCGTGCTCACCACAACGAGCCGGATCGAGCCAGCCCGATCGGAGTAGAGCCCCACCAACTCGACCGGGTTCGCCCACCCGACGAGGTGCAGGCCTTCGTACCCCTGGACGGTCAAGCAGCTCTCCTCCGATCCGTCGCTGGAGACCACGCAGACGGAGTGCGGCGGATCGCCAGCCGCGACTTCGAGTGGGGTCCTGACGAACGCGATCCGGGTGCCATCCGGGGACCAGAGCGGCCAGACGTCTCGGGCGTCTGGCTCTGCGGTCAAACGCCGCACTATCGAGTCAGCGTGCTGCGGGTCGAGGATCGCAAGATCACTCATGCTGCGGCCGCTCCAGCGATCTGTCTGGATCACCAGATACTCTCCGTCGGGGGACCAGTCACCCACGACGTCGTCTCCCGGCAACGAGGTAAGCCGCATGGGGGTCGCGCCCTTCGCCACTAGCAGCACATCCTCGCCCCCCGAGTCGGCGAAGGTCCGTGTCGTGACCAGCGCATCCCAGCCGCCCGGTCGAACGACACCGGAGGGTCGGTCAGCACTTCGCAACTCGGTCGGCTCGAGCCCGTCCACCGCGAGGGGCTCACCAGCGACGTCCACCGAGCCGACCCCGCGCGCGAAGAGGCGATAGCCGCCGTCCGGGTCACGGTGCCAGGCGGCGACGCGGACGACGGGCGGCTCGGGCAGAAGCCGAGGCGCGGCGAGCATCACCCCCACGACCAGCGCGACGGCCGCACCGACGGCGATGCCGAGGACTCTGGCCGACCCGAAGCGTACGCGCCACGACAGACCCCTGACGATGTCGCGAATCCGCCGTGGGTCGGCCCGCGAGCCCAGCAGCTCGGCGACGAGCACCGCTACCGGTCGTCGGTCTCCCGACGACCGGGCGAGGCGGACCCAGGGGGTCGCCGCGCGACCAAGCGACTCGTCGAGCGACGCCTCGGCGAGATGGCGCGCCGCGAGGTGCAGCCCAGCGCGCCCGGGCAAGCGCTGGAGCAGCGCGCGCCCCAACATGCCGTGCGCGGCCGTCAACTCCTCCGGGCTGGCCGCCACCCGAGCCTGCTCGGCGATCTCGTCGTGGGCGACCGACCAATCCGACCCCACCCGGGTCACCAACCCGCGGAGCTCCAGCTCGTGGAGGCGCTCGCTGACGCCGGCCCGGTCCGCGCCGAACGCGGCGGCGAGGATGTCTGCCACCAGCGGGGTCTCGGCGAGGGAGAGTAACAGCAGCAACCTGCGGGAGGCCGGATGGAGTTGACCGATCCGCCGGGAGGCGCGGCGCCGGCCTCGAGCAGGCTGTCGAGCCGAGCCCGATCGGCACACCGCCACTTGCCGCGCGCCAGGGTAAGGCATCCCGAGTCGACCGCGAGCTTGAGCGTCTCGAGGACCAGCATCGGCGATCCATGGGCAGTCGCGTGGAGTCGCGCTGCGAAATCCGGTACGAGCTTCTCCTCGGACCAGGCGCCGAGGCTCGCCACCAGCGTCGCCGTCTGCTCGACCGTGATCGGATCCAGGGTGATCGGGTCGCTCGGCGCCCCGAGCCCCACGGGGATGCCCTCGCGGAATGCGCCCACGATCAGCACCGGCGCATCCGACAGGCGGGCGGAGACCCGGCCAAGCAGCTCGCGGGACCGAGCGTCGGCCCAGTGGAGATCGTCGAGCAGGAGCGCGATCGGTCGCTCATCGGCGACCGTCCGCAACAGCTCGGCGACGGCGGCCACTCGATGACGGACCCGCTCGCCGCCCGCGGGCGAGGGTGCCGTCACGCCGGGCCACCGGCTCGCCACGCCCGGGTCGAGCGAGGACAGGGTCGCGGCGACCGCCGGCGACACTCCAACCGCGCCCGGCAGCTTGGTAACGTGGCGAACGACCTCGCCCGCGTACGACCAGGCCAGCTCACGGTCGGCCGGCAGCGCTCGGACGTAGACGGCGTCCCGGCCGCTGGCGGATGAGTGGCGAGCGAAGTCACGAAGCAGTCGGGTCTTGCCGAGCCCCGCCGGCGCAACGACCTCGACAGTGCGTCCTCGACCACGCGCCACCTCGCGGAACGCGGAGACGAGCGTCGAGAGCTGGCGTTCGCGCCCCACCAGGTCGGCGACCATACTGGGGGTAGGCGGCGGCTCGCCGTGCAGGGGTTCGTCCTCGAGTCGCTGCAGCACCGAGGTTGTGGCCGGCTCGGGCTCGCGGCGCTCGGCGGCGAGCAGATCCGAGAGCCGGGCGGCATCGGCGAGTGCGCTGACCCGGTCAGCCGCGGCCAGCGCGGTCTCGATCAGCAACCGCCAGGAAGCCTCGTCCAGCGGGTCGGCCTGCTGCAGCCGGGTCGCCAGCGCCCGGGCCTGGCGATGACGGCCCCGGGCAAGGTCCGACCGCGCGAATGCCTCGAGCGCTCGGCGGAACAACAGCCGCAGTCGATGCCGCTCCGCGTCGGCCCACTGCTCGAACCCGAGGCCCCCCGGCACCACGAAGGTCTCAAGGAAATCGCCGTCATAGGCGGCGACGGCGTCCTCGAGTCGGCCAGCCTCCACCAGCGCGAGGAACTCGCCGACATCGGCATCGATCGGGGCCGACAGGCTCACTCGCCCCGTCCGGACGGCCAGCGCGCCATCGCCAAGCTGCTGGCGGAGATACCAGACCGTTTGGCGCAGGGCGTGACGGCCGGACTTCTCGTCGAGGTCCGCCCAGAGCGTATGGAGGAGGTGATCGCGCGAGGCGGAGTGCCCCGGCAGGGCGTTCAGGTACGCGAGCAGGGCGAGCGGCTTACCGGCGCCGAGCAGCCGCTCGCCGCCAGCGCGGTACAAACCAAAGTCGCCGAGCGTACGAAGCCGCACGCCGGACATCCGATCCCGGCAGGACTCGCTATGTGCTTGTTCCTTTTCCATCTGACCGACCGCTGACCTCCCAGATGTAGGATGAGCGTCGAGTCCTGACGATCACCCCGGCGGTCGATCCACCGCCCCTGGCTCCTGCGGCAGTCGCGTCGGAAGATACAGAGAGACCAAGGACGTGCAACGAGGTGCGCGTGATCCAGCAGGTGCGCAGCATCGACTACCTAGGTCCCACGGAAGCGTCGTGGGTGGTCTCCACTGCCGCCGCCCTCGTGGCACTGGTCATCTTCGCCTGGAGGCGGAGCCCGAATCGGAGGTCGACGCGCGATGCCTTTATCGAGACGGGTGAGCATGGCGGCAAAGGCTCGTCGCCGGCTACCGACCTCAATCCTGAGACGACCGGCCGAGGCGGGATTCCAAGGGGTACGGATCCGCCGTCCCACCGGTCGGCCGACGGATCGGGCTCGGACCGCTCCGCCGCCTGAGCAGAGCCTCCGGCCATTCGCCCCCGTCTTTCACCTTTCTTAACGGATCCGGTATCCGACCAACGACTGTCCCTGGGCGGACACCCGCCGGCACCGGGCGTCGCGATCGGACTACATGCCAGGACCAGAAGCCATTTGGCCCGCGTCCTGCGACCAGTACCCTGCGGGTCTGTCGGGCCGCGCGGAGAGCAACAGGCTTGTCAGCGTCTGACAGCGGCGGAGCCACTTGCGGTCGCGGGGATGATGGTGGACGAGGGTCGTAGGATCCTGTTGGTGGCGAGCGACGCGGCATCGACGCTCTGAAGCCGGGGCATGGCGTGGTCACTAGGTTGGCGAGTCGCTCGCGTCGGGACTGCGCGTCGGATGCAGACGGACCTCGATCACCTGACCAACGCCATGGACCCTGCTCTGCACCTCACCACGCCGCTACGCCGCCGGCGCCACCTGTTCCGCGCCAACCGGCATCGAGCCGGGAGCCTCCTTGGCTGGACGCGACCGGCCAGCAAGCCGGCGAGCGCTCGACCACGCCGCCAGCAAGTCGGGGTCGCTCTGCCCCCGCTCGCCGATCACCGGGTCCATCAAGTCCACCAGCTTGGTGATCGTCGCGGCCAGCCGAATCAGCTCCGCCCGCGCGGCGACGTGGACCTGCTTCTGGTCCTCCGCCTCCCGGTCGACGGTCTCGAACTGATCGACCATCGCCAGAATCCGGTCGAGCGTGCCCGCGGAGACGCCGTACTTCCCGAACGCCTCCAGGTGCTCCCGCGCCGTCGCCACCATGCTCCGGACCTTGCCGACGAACGACCGGTTGGGACCCCGGAGCGCCGTGGCCTTGAAGGTCCCCGCCAGCTCCGGCGCCGACTCGGCGGCCACCGCCTGCCCGGCTCGCACCAGGAGCCGGATCGGCCCCAGCTCCGCCTGCTGGCGGAGGACCCGCCGGTAGTTCCGGGCACCATACGCGGTGTCCCGGCCTTGCCGCTCCTTCTCCACCAGGCTCTTCGCCGCCGTCACCGCCTCCACCAGCTGCGGGTGCAGGCTCTGGAACGGCTCCTCGGTGGGCGGATGCGCCACGAAGTACACCAGCACGTCGTCGCCCATCTCGATCCGTCTACGAACCCCGGCATCCATGACACTACCCTCCCCTCTCCAAGGTGATGGCCGGCGAATGGGGGCGCCGACCGACTCCAACGATTCGACGGCGCGGCCCCACTGTCGCGCTGTCGGGAGGGTCCACCGGAATCGGCGTGCCAGAAAATCGATCGTTCGAGAAGGCGAGACCGCGCAGAGTCGCAACGCGCTAGGGCCATTCGACCGCGGGCGCGGCCCGTCGTCGAGATCTCAGACACCGAGGCTGAAGCCCGCTCGACGGGGCATCGCGAAACGACCCGGGCCAAACGAACACGAGCAGACGGCCTCGCCGCTTCGGGATCAAATCCAAGCTCGCCATCAGGTTGGGGGCTGACACCAAACACCGCGATGTCGACACCAAACGGCGCGATACCTGCGCCGACGCCTCGAAGTCACTTGCTTTCAAGAAGACGATCGACCGTCTGATCCTTGCTAGGGCCGGGCTCGGCGTCGCGGGCACGAGCTTCGTTACAAAAGAGCCCGGAACGCGGCCCGAATCTGCCACCTCGCGAGGCAGCTCCAGGCGCGAGCTCTGTCTCTAATCAGGGACAGCGGGACGGTTTTCCTTGGGCCGGGCTGCCGAGCAAAGCGCTCGGCAAGGGCCCGCCGACGCCGCGCACGGGAGCGCCACAATCGCGCAAGGGAGCGCCGCAACGACGCAAGGGAGCAAAGCCGCCGCCCGAGGGAACGCCGCCATACGCCAAGACGACGTCGCCACGGGCCATCGGAGCTTCGCAATCGGCGAAGGGCGCAGCGCACCCGGCGAAGGACGGAACGTCACCGGCGATCGGCCCGGCGGCGCGGCCGAGGGGTGCGTCGAGATCGCAGAACTCAGGGCCGACGGTGCCGGAGACGGCAGCGCCCCCTGCGGATGGAGCATCGCCACCGGCCAAGGGAGCATCTGCGCCCGCCAAGGAAGCGCCGCCGTCAGCCAAGACAGCGCCGCGGTCGACCAAGGGAGCATCGCCGTCGACCGAGGTCGCGGCGCACCCAGCGAGCTGGCCGTCGGCGCCGGTGAGGGGACCGGCGACGCCGTCGACGGGAGCGGCGACGCCGTCGATCGCCCCGTCGAAACCGGCCAAGAGACCGTCGCAATAGGCAGAGGGACCGCCGACGCCGGCGATCGGACGATCGACGCGGCCGATCGCCTCAGCGACGCCGCCGATCGGGACGGAAAACCGAGACGCACTGCACGAGCAGGATGACGGGAGCCCGTCGATCGGGCAGCAGGCGCTTCGGCGGGTTGCCCGAACGGGCTAGAAGAACCGGCTCGCGACGCTGGCCGCGACGGTGCCGAGCCAGAAGACGAACATCCACTTGATCAGGTTGGCGCGCGTGTCGGCCAGGTCCTGCTTGAGCTCGGTCCGGAGCCCGGCGAGCTGTATCCCGAAATCGGCCCGGAACTCGGTGAACCCGGTGTCCACCTCGGCCCGGAACTCGGTGAGCTTCACGTCCAACTCAGCGCGGACCTCAGCGAGCCCGGCCTGCAAGTCGGCCCGGAGCTCGGCGATCTTCGAGTCCAGGTCGGCCCTGAGGGTGGCCACACCCTCCCCCAGACGGGCCTCGAACCGGGCGTGGTTCGAGTCGTTGAGGGCTCGGAGGTCGGTCCGGTAGGTCAGATCCACGGCGTTGAACCACTCCACCAGCTCATTGGCCACCTCGTCTCCGAGGGCCTCGTAGAACTTCCGCGACAGCTTGGCCGTGACCGGCATCGAACCCGATTCCCTGTGGGTGCCGGTCCCATCCTAAGCTACGCTCGGCTCGGCCGAGCAATCAATCCGGGGTCCCTGGGCATCCTTCCACCGCCTGACCGGGCCGGCCGAGGAAGACCCACCGGCCCGGCGGCAAGCCCGTGCGGCCGGGCCGCGAGCTCCCCTCGTCCCCGGGCAGCAACCAAGCCCGAATGGTGTTAATTATCGGACGGCAAACTCCCAAAAAGGACGAAATTGGTGACCCCGTCAGCCGTTTCCCCCCTCCCCCTGGTCGTCCGGGACGACCTCGAAGCCCGCTACGCCGACGTCATGACCCCCGAGGCCATGGCCGCGATGGCACTGTTGGCCGGATACAACACCGACCGGCTGGAGCTGATGAGCCAGCGGCTCGAGCGCCGGGCCGAGCGGATCCGCGAGCGCCGGCGGATCGACTTCCTCGATCCCAACTGGCAGATCCCGCGGACGGGCCTCACGGTGGCGGACGCGCGGGAGGGCCGGTTCGACGGCTCCACCATCCCCCCGGACCTCCGCCGGCAGTGGATCCAGGGCACCGGCCCCGCCGCCAAGCCGAACGCCCCGGTCGAGAGCAGCATCCGCAACGTCGCCTACGCCCTGCTCTCCGGGGCCGACGGCTGGATGTTCGACGGCGAGGACGCCCTCGGGCAGATCGACAGCATGTCGCTCGACAACCAGCGGAACCTGAAGCTCGCGATCCATCGCGACCCGATGTTCCTGAAGGTGGCCGAGCAGGTGGCGGGGGAGATGAACCGCTGGGCGGAGGGCTTCTTCGGACGCCGCCACCTCGAGCAGCTGGAGTTCCTGCAGATGCGCAGGCTCCACCTCGACGATCGCCACGTCGGATCGCCGACGGCTTCCCGCGCTCGGCGCCTCGATCGACCTGTGCTCTATGTGGTCAACAACCACAAGGCGCTGCTCGAGCAGAAGCGCTCCGGTCGTGCTCTATCTCCCCAAGATCCGAGACGGCCGAAGCGGCGCTCTGGAACGAGATGCTGACCACCTGGAGCGGCACCTCGGCCTCGCGCCCGGCACGATCAGGTCTACGTGCTGGTCGAGCAGCTGGAGGCCACCTTCGTGGTGGAATCACGCTGGGCCCCCTCCCACTTCGTGGGCTATGCAAGCCCGCTGGGACTACATCAACAGCGTCTCAGACGCGATGACCTGAGACGAGTTCATCAATCCCAACATCGAGTCGATCGTGATGACCTACGGCTACATGCGGAACTACGAGGACCGCGTGCATGCCGAGCCGTCAACACGGCCGACCGGAACAGCAACATGGCGCTCTGGCAGGGCGGGATGGAGCCCAACATCCAGTCAGCTCGGCCGAAGGCGTGGCTCGGGCGATGGAGAAGGCCGTGGGCGGCGCCCGGCGCGAGCAGGAAGCGGGCGCCAGCGGGAAGTGGGTCGCGCACTGGAAGATGGTGCACATCGTCCGGCCGGTCTGGGAGAAGGTCGGCGAGGCCAATCAACTGGGGAGGAGCTTCCCCGCGCTCACCTATTCGGACGCGGATGGTGCGGGGCTGACCCTCCTGGAAGAGGCGCCCCGCACCATCCGGGGGGCGCGCAACCTGTTGAGCGTGGCGCTGCAGTACGGCAACGCGTTCGGACAGGGAATGCAGGCGGCGGCCCTCAAGGCGGCCGACTTCTTCGGCGACGACGAAGTGATGTACCTGATGGAGGACGCAGCCACCGGCGAGATCCGGATGAGCATCCTCTGGGAGTGGCTCCACAAAGGCGCTCGGCTGACCGAGGCCGACCCGGAGACCGGGCTCGCGGCGGGCGCGCTGTTCGACGGCAAGGTCTTCGACCGGCTCCTCGACGAGGAGTACGCGAAGCTGCTGGCCGCCGGGAACCGGGACGTGCACGACGACAGCAAGACCACCACCCTCCCCATCGTGCGCGAGGTGGTGAGCCAGTACGTCCGCAATCCGACCAAGGTCCCCTGGTACATCGACCTGCTCAACATCAATCTCAACAACCACGATCTCGAGATCGGCAAGCGGCGGATCGCTCTGTACCTCGACGCGCTGACCAAAGACGGCAGGCGCATCACCGACAATCTCGATTTCCAACCGACCCATCGAACGAAGAGCCGGTAACGACACCATGGACACCCTGACCCGAGCCGTGCACGACACTCGTGCCTGGATGAAGAGCCCCCGCTTCACGGAGATCACCCGCCTGCACTCCGCCCGCCAGGTGGTGGAGCAGCAGGGCACCATGCCGTGCGAGTACCCGATCGCCGCGCGGTACTCCGCCGAGTTCCACGAGCTGCTCCGCGAGCTCTACGCCAAGCGCGAGTCGGTGACCACCTTCGGCCCCTACTCGCCGGGCCAGGCCGCGATGATGAAGCGGATGGGAATCCGGGCCATCTACCTCGGCGGCTGGGCCACCTCGGCCAAGGGCTCGATCACCGAAGATCCCGGCCCCGACCTGGCCAGCTATCCGCTGAGCCAGGTGCCGGACGAGGCCGCGGTGATCGTGCGGGCGCTGATCACGGCCGACAAGAACCAGCAGTTCGCTCGAAGCCGGATGACCAAGGAGCAGCGCGAGGCCACTCCGGAGCACGACTTCCGCCCCTTCATCATCGCCGACGCCGACACCGGCCACGGCGGCGAGGCCCACGTCCGCAATCTGATTCGGCGCTTCGTCGAAGTCGGGGTGACCGGCTACCACATCGAGGACCAGAAGCCGGGCGCCAAGAAGTGCGGCCACCAGGGCGGCAAGGTGCTGGTCGCGGTGGACGAGCAGATCAAGCGGCTCAACGCGGCCCGCTTCCAGCTCGACGTGATGAAGGTGCCAGGCCTGATCGTGGCTCGGACCGACGCCGAGGCGGCCAACCTGCTCGAGACCGACAACGACGAGCGGGACCACCCCTTCATCCTCGGCGCCACGAACCCGCGGGTGCCCTCGTATCGCCACTGCTTCCTGGC
>JAWKQJ010000014.1:0-101113 GCA_041390205.1 Gemmatimonadales bacterium | reverse complement strand
GTGGTACATGGGCGGGGATCTGCCCTACGACAACTTCGACGCCTATTGGCAGGTGTCGCCGCTCAAGTACATCAAGAACGCCAAGACGCCGACCATGGTCCACGTGGTGGCGGGCGATCCGCGGGTGCCGTCGCCGCAGTCGGGCGAGCTGCACATGGCGCTCAAGAAGCTGGGTGTGCCCACCGAGTACTTCGTATATCCCGGCAACACCCACGGGATCCCCGATCCCCGCAATCAGCTCACCAAGGCGATGGCGGAGTTCGGCTGGTTCGAGCGCTGGATCAGGGGGAACCCGAACTGGCTCGACTGGAAGAAGATGCTCGAGACCCTCGAGGAGGCGAAGGCGCCCGCGACCCGGCACGCGACGGATCTGCCGTGATGGGGAAGCGTCCGGCGGCGACCGTCTTGCCGCTCCTCCTCGGCGCGGCCCTCCTCGGGGCTCAGGGGTGCCGGCCGAGCGCCGCCGGGGCCGACCCGGCCTCGGGCGACGCCGGGCTCCCCAGCTGGTCGGAGCAGCTGGCCGAGCGGGAAGCCTGGCTCGAGCGGCGCCATCGGGAGCTGTTGCTCCCGATGATGCGTCGCCATGGCGTGGCGATGTGGATCGTGGTGAACGAGGAGTTCCACGACGACCCGCTGGTCGAGCTGGTGGCGCCGCCCCGGCCCTACGCGGGCAACCGGGATTTCTTCGTCTTCGTGGATGCGGGCGCCGACGGACTCAGGCGGTTCTCGATCACCGGCTATCCGGAAGAGAACCTGGCGCGGTTCTTCGAGGCGATGCCCGAGGGACGGAGCCCGGGCAAGATGCTGGCGCAGCTGGTGGCCGAGTACCGGCCCGCGACCATCGCGCTGGCGATGGAGGGATCGCGCGGCGTCACCCGCGGGATGACCCACGCCACTTATTCGGCGCTGGTCGACTGGCTCGGGCCCGAGACGTCCAAGCGCTTCGTGAGCGCGTCCGATCTGATCGAAGAGTATCTCGACACCCGGATCCCGGAGGAGCAGGCGCGCTACACGGCGCTGGTCGAGGCGACGGATCGGATCACCAAGCGGGCGCTGTCGAACGAGGTGATCACTCCGGGCGTCACCACGGCGGGCGACGTGCGTCGCTTCCTGATGGACGAGCTGGTCCGTCAGGGGTATCGGACCTGGTTCCAGCCGGACGTGCGGATCCAGCGGCAAGGCGGCGTGGCCTCCGAGATCGGGAAGCACGCGGCGACGCCGAGCGCGCCGGGTCCGGCGCGCGAAGCCACGGTGATCGAGCGCGGCGACGCCGTCCACATCGATTTCGGCCTGAGCTTCATGGGGCTCCACAGCGACTGGCAGAAGATGGCCTACGTGCTCCGGGACGGCGAAGCCTCGGTGCCCGACGGGCTGGTGAAAGCCATGGCCAACACCAACGCGCTCCAGGACGCCGTGATGCTCCAGTGCTCGAGACCGGGGCGCCTCAACACCGAGGTGGCGGAGTGCGCCATGGCCGAGATGAAGAACCAGGGGATCGAGGCCCAGATCTACTCCCACCCGATCGGCAACCAGGGGCACGGCCTCGGCGCCGGCATCAACTCGGGCGGGGCCGGACGCGCGGGCAAGCCGCTCAGACTCGGCTCCTACATCTCGATCGAGCTCAATACCGCCACGCCGGTGCCGGAGTGGGACGGGCAGCGCGTGTTCGTGATGATGGAGGACGACGCCTTCCTCACCGAGGAGGGCTGGCGCTTCTTCGCGCCGCGACAGACCTCGTGGTATCTGGTCCGTTGAGGCGCGCGCGCTGGCGGGCGTGGCTGGCCGTGGCGATCGTGGGCGTGGCCGGGCTCGGCTGCACCACGCTCCAGCAGCTGGCCGCGCTCCGTCAGGTCCGCTTCGACCTCGACGGTGTGCGCGACGCCCGGCTCGCCGGCGTCGACCTGGCCCGGATCCGGAGCTACTCCGACTTCACGCCGGCCGACCTGATCAAGCTGACGGCGGCCGTGGCCCGGCGGGATCTTCCCTTCGAGTTCACCGTCGACGTCGGGGCGGAGAATCCCGGCGAGAACACCGTCACCGCGCGGATGATCCGACTCCAGTGGGCGCTCTTTCTCCAGGACAAGGAGACCATCAACGGGGTCGTCGACCAGCCGGTGTCGCTGCCGCCGGGGAGTCCCGCGGTGATTCCGGTGGGCATGCGGCTCGACCTCTTCCAGTTCTTCGACGGGCCGGCACAGAGCATGTTCGAGCTGGCCCGCGCCGCCCTGGGCGACGACGCCGACGCCACCACCATCCGGTTGACGGCGGTGCCCACCGTCGACACCCCCCTGGGCCCGATCGACTATCCCAGCCCGATCACCATCGCCAGGCGCACCGTCCGCTGACCGGCGGGTCTCACCCGCCGGCGTTTGTGCCGGTCCCGGCGTCCCGCTAACCTACGACCTTCCTCACCCCAGTCGCCCGATGCGATACGCACCCCTCGTCCTGACCGCGATCCTGGCCGCCTCGAGCGGCTGTGCGGCTTCGAACCCCGCCGACCTCGTTCTGATCAACGGCGTCGTCCACACCGGGGTCGACGACGCGGCGCCCGCCGAGGCGGTCGCGATTCGCGGCCGCGAGATCGTCTTCGTCGGCAGCAACGAGGAGGCGAGCTCGTGGGGCGGCTCCGGCGCCCGGGTGATCGATCTGGGCGGCGCGACCGTGCTGCCGGGGCTCGCCGACGCGCACTACCACCTGAGCATGGTCGGCGAGCGGGAGATGACGCTCAACCTGGAGGGGACCGACACCAAGGAGGCCTTCCTCGCCCGGGTGAAGGAGCGGGTCGACGCGACCCCGCCGGGCGACTGGGTGACCGGTCGGGGCTGGATCGAGACCTTCTGGACGCCGCAGGCGTTCCCGTCGCGGCAGGACCTCGACGCCATCGCGCCGAACAACCCCGTCCTGCTGACCCGGGCCGACGGCCATGCCTCCGTGGCCAACACCCGGGCGCTCGAGATCGCCGGCGTGACCCGCTCGACCCGCGCGCCCTTCGGCGGAGCGTTCAACAAGGACGGTCGCGGCGAGCTGACCGGGATGTTGATCGACCGGGCCCAGGGGCTCGTGGCCCGGCACGTTCCCGCTCCGACGGAAGCGGAACTCGACTCGGCCGTCGTGATCGGCGCCCGGAAGAGCGCCGAGTGGGGTTGGACCCAGGTTCAGGACGCCGGCAGTGACTGGGGCACCGTCGGCCGGATGCGGCGGCTCTACGCGGACGGAAAGCTCAAGCTCCGGATCTACCAGGCGATCCGAGGCCCCGGCCCGGACGCCGACTCGCTGCTCGCGATCGGTCCGGCGGAGCGGGAGTTCGACGGCCGGCTCACCGTGCGGACCATCAAGGTCGCGATCGACGGCGCCCTCGGCTCGCGGGGCGCGGCCCTGCTCGAGCCCTACTCGGACGATCGCTCGACCCGCGGCCTGGTCACCACCGACACGGCGGCGTTCTCCGTGATGCTGACCAAAGCGCTCGAGCGCGGCATCCAGGTCGAGACCCACGCGATCGGCGACCGCGGCAACCGCTTGGTGCTCGATCACTACGAGCGGGCGCTGGCGGGCGTCCCGACCTCGGCGCGTGCGGTTCCGGTGCCACGCTGGCGGATCGAGCACGCCCAGATCATCGACCCGGCGGACCTCCGTCGCTTTCGGGCCCTCGAGGTGATCCCCTCGATGCAGCCCTCCCACGCGATCAGCGATCTCTACTTCGCCCCGGCCCGGCTCGGCTCCCGCCGACTGATCCTGGCGTATGCCTGGGAGAACTTCATCCAGCTCGGCCTGCCGGTGGCGGGCGGCTCGGACGCGCCCGTGGAGCGGGGCGATCCCCGGATCGAGTTCTACGCCGCGGTGGCGAGAAAGGACCTCCGGGGGCTCTCGGGACCGGACTCGCTCTGGCATCCGGAGCACAAGGTGAGCCGCGAGAACGCGCTTCGCATGTTCACCCGGTGGGCGGCGTACGCGGCCTTCGAGGAGGACGTCCGGGGGAGCATCGAGGTCGGCAAGTGGGCCGACCTCTCGGTCTTCGACAAGGACTTCATGACGGTGCCGGAGCTCGAGATCCTCGAGGCGAAGCCGCTGCTGACGGTGATCGCCGGCGAGGTCGTGCATTCGGCGCTGCCGGAATAGAGGGAGCGTGATGGAGCGGATCCGCGTCGCCGGCCTGCAGTACTACATCCGACCGGTCGCCCGGTTCGAGGACTTCGCCGACCAGGTCGAGTCGCTGGTCGACACGGTGGTGGACTACAAGTGCCAGCTCGCGGTGTTCCCGGAGTACTTCACCGTCCAGCTCCTCACCCTCGGCAACGTGAAGCGCCCGATCCAGGATCAGGTGCGCGATCTCGCGAAGCAGGTGCCCCGCTACGTCGACCTGCTGTCCCGGCTCGCCAAGCAGCGCGGGATCTACATCGTCGGCGGCACGATTCCGGTGCTCGAGAACGGCGACACCGTCTACAACGACTGCCATCTCTTCACGCCGAGCGGAAACCACACGGTGCAGGGCAAGCTGCACATGACGCGGTTCGAGTCCGAGGAGTGGCACGTCTCCGCCCGGTCGACGCTCAAGGTCTTCGAGACGCCCTTCGGCCGGCTCGCGGTGGCGGTCTGCTACGACGTGGAGTTTCCGGAGATCGTCCGCGCCGCGGCGCGGGAGGGTGCCCACATTCTGGCGGTGCCGAGCTGCACCGACGACCGGCAGGGAATGCTCCGGGTGCGCTACTGCGCCCACGCCCGGGCGATCGAGAACCAGATGTACGTGATCACGGCGCACACGGTGGGCTCGCTTCCGATGGTGCCGGCCGTCTCCCTCAACTACGGGCAGGCGGCGATCCTCACGCCGAGCGACTTCGAGTTCTCGCGGGACGGCATCCTGGCCGAGGGCAGCCCCAACCAGGAGAGCATGGTGATCGGCGAGCTCAACCTCACCACCATCGCCAACAGCAAGAGCAGCGGCACGGTGCTCCCGCTCTTCGACAGCCGACGCTCCGCGGAGATCGCCACCAAAGTCGTGGTCGAGAACCTGAGCTAATCCGGAGCGCCGGCATGATCTCCCCGATTCGCGCCACCCGACGCGGTCCCGTGCTCGAGGTCGTCCTCGACCGTCCCAAGGCCAACGCCATCGATCGCGCCACCAGCGTCACCCTGGGCAAGACCTTCGTCGCCTTCCGCGACGATCCCGAGCTGCGCGTTGCGATCGTGACCGGGGCCGGGGAGCGCTTCTTCTCGGCCGGCTGGGACCTGCACGCCGGCGCCGAGGGCGAGCACGAGCGGATGGACTTCGGGCCTGGCGGCTTTGCCGGGCTCACGGAGCTCTGGGACTTGAACAAGCCGGTGATCGCCGCGGTGAACGGGATCGCGTTCGGGGGCGGCTTCGAGCTGGCCCTCGCCTGTGACCTGATCGTCGCGGCCGAGCACGCGGAGTTCGCGATGCCCGAGGGCAAGATCGGCAACGTGGCCGACGCGGGCGGTCTGCAGCGGCTTCCTCGTCGGGTGCCCTACAACGTCGCGATGGAGATCCTGCTCACCGGGCGCCGGGTGTCGGCCGCCGAGGCGGCGCAGTGGGGACTGGTCAACGCGGTGACTCCGGCCGGCGCGCTGATGGAGCGGGCCCGGAGCTACGCCGCGATGATCGCCGAGGCGGCGCCGCTCTCGGTACAGGCCACCAAGGAAGTGGTTCGGGAGACCATGTCGCGGAGCGTGCGCGAGGCGTTCGAGGCCGTGAAGAACGGCGAGCTGCCGACCTACGAGCGGATGCTCGCGTCCGAGGATCGTAAGGAGGGCATCGCCGCCTTCACCGAGAAGCGGCCGCCGCGGTTCCGCGGCCGCTGAAACGCCAGGGCACCCGACCCACCTCGGGTTCGGGTGCCCTGACCCGGGTGCCGTCCCGTCAGTTGCCGATCCCGATCGACACACCCACGCGGAAGATCACGTTGGAGCCCGAGGCCGAGTCGAAGGTCGCGGTCTCGCCGCCGCCCTTGACCGTGGCTTCGCCGAAGTTGGTGAAGCCGTAGGTCGCACCGATGTCCAGATTGGTGCGATCGCTGAGCCGGACCAGGATCCCGCCACCGCCGTTGATGGTCGTCCCGGTCGCCGAGAAGGTGATCTCGTCCGTGGCGTCCGAGATCGTGCCCGACTCCCGCAGGATCGACAGCCGGCCCGACACGTACGGCGCCACCTTGTCGCTGTTCACCGTGATGATGTAGCGGGGCTCGACGAAGACGCCCGACAGCTTGAGGCTCACGTCGAAGCCGGAGAGGTCGACCTCGGTTTCGTCGACTCCGTGCGTGGTCCACTGGAACCCGCCGCCGATCGAGAAGGCGCTCGGGTTGTAACGGACCTGCGCCTCGAACCCGACGCCCGAGCCCCAACCGGTGAACTCGTCGCCGAACACCGTGGCGCTGAGGCCGGAGAGCTGGAGCGAGATCTTCTGCGCCGATTGCGCACGGGCACTGGTGGTCAGGCCCAGCAGGAGGCAGAGGCCCCCGAGGATGCGGATGGTGCGTCTCATTGTGCGTACTCTCCTTGTCCGGTGATCGGGTTTGGTCGGGTGCTCAGTTGAGGTCGGGTGTGCCGAGGAATCGCCACGAGGAGAACGCCCAGCCGCCGTTCTGCCAGCGATAGAGGGCCCAGATCCGCACGTCGGCCCGCCGGGTGTTCCCGAAGGACGAGCGCCAGCGGAGCGAGGCCGTGTACTCGACGACGGCGCGGCCGCCGGGCTCGGGGGCGACCGCGGCCACCGCCGGCTTCTCCAGCTGGGCCGAGAACTTTCCGAGCAGCGCGACGATCGCGTCGCGATTGCCGGTGTCGTCCGCGGAGCGGACCGCGTAGCTCCTGCCGACTTGATCCGCCGCGCGATCGCGGAGCCACCTGTCGAGGGTCGAGAGGCCCCGGCCGAAGTCCGCCGCCGTCGGCGTCGGCGCGCCGTTGTCGGACTCCGCGGGTGGCGGTGGCGGCGGTGGGGGCGGCTCCGGTGGAGGAGCTGGCGGCGGCGCCGGCGGCGGCGCGGGCGCCGGACTCGGCGTCACCGGACTACGCTTGGGCGGATCGCTCTTCTTCGGAGCAGCCGGCGGGCCCGGAGGCACCAGCACCCCGTAGGGCTCGTCCGGATCGGACGACCTCGGGGTCGGTGCGGGAGCGGGGGCCGGCGGCAGCACCGCCACCACCTCGGGTCCTGGCGCTGGTGGGGGCGTGACGTTTCCGGTCGTCGTCGGCACCGGGGTCGCCGCCGAATCTCCGGCGGCCGCCATGGCCGCCGTGTCGGGACGGCGGGCAGGTCCGTCGGTTGCCCCGCCGCCTCGCGAGGCGACGGCCCACGCGAGGCCGGCCACGACCACCGCCGCGCCGGCGAGAGCGGGCACTCGAAGCCCGGCCGGAATCCGATCGCGCCAGCCTGTCTTGGCCGAGCCGTCCGCGGCGATCCTGGTTTCGGGTGCGGTCGAGCCGGCCCCCGTGCCCGCCACCCGGGTCGGTCCGGCCTCCGGCTCCGCCACTCGAGTGGGGCCGGCGGTGCCGGCGGGCTCGGCCACTCGGGTCGGGCCCGCGACCGGCGTGGGCTCGCTCTCGCCCGGATGCTCCTCTCCTCCCGACGCCGGAGTCGGCGCCACCGGGCGCTCGGCCGTCTCGGGCTCGGCCACGCGGGTGGCCGGGGCGGGTCCGGCCGGCTTGGACGGCGTCCGCTCCTCGCGCTCCTCCGGATTCCGGGTCAGCGGCTCCGGCACGATGGTGCCTAACGCCTTGCGGAAGTCCCTGGCGGAGCCCCACCGGGTGTTGCGCTCCTTGTTGAGCGCGCGGGCCAGGGCCTGGTCGAGCGAGATCGGGATCCCGGCCACGAAGCGGCTCGGCGGCGCGGGCATCTGGTTGAGTTGCGCCATCAGGAGGGCGTAGTCGCTGTCGGCCTCGAAGGCCTCGCGCCCGGTCAGCAGCTCGAACAGCACCACCGCGAGAGAGTAGACGTCGGAGCGCCCGTCGACTTCCTCGCCGCGGAGCTGCTCCGGCGACATGTAGAGCGGGGTCCCGACCACACGGCCGAACTCGGTGTGCCGGCTGGTGCCGATCATCCGCGCGATCCCGAAGTCCATGACCTTGACCATTCCGGTCCGGGTCAGCATCAGGTTCGCGGGCTTCAGGTCGCGGTGGACCACGCCGGCGCCGTGGGCGTGCTCGAGCGCCGCGAGGGTGTCACGCGCCACCTGGACCGCGCGCTGCCAGGGGAGCCGCCCCTCGCGGTGGAGGATCGCCTCGAGGGTCTCGCCCTCGACGTACTCCAGCACCATGAAGTAGTCGGCGCCCTGTTGGATCAGGCCGTGGACGGTCGCGATGTTGGGGTGGTTGAGCCGCGCCAGGGCCACCGCCTCGGTGCGGAACCGCTCGACCAGCGCCTTCTGCCTGGCGAGCTCGGGCCGGAGGACCTTGATCGCCACCTGGCGCTCGAGCATCCGGTCTTCGGCGCGGTAGACGGCGCCCATCCCGCCCTCGCCCAGCTTGGCGAGGATCCGATACTGGCCGACGGCCTTGCCGATCATGACGGCGCTCCTTCGCCCGGCAGACCCGCCGCGAACGGGATCGTCATCGGTCCCGGCTCCCCGCCGATGGAGAGGATGCCGATCGAGATGTTGTCGTGCCCGCCGCGCTCCCGGGCCAGCCCCACCAGCAACCGACACGCGGTCTCGGGGTCGTAGCTGGTCACGCTCTCGCAGAGCTCGTCGTCCGAGACCAGGTCGTGGAGCCCGTCGGTGGAGGCCAGGAAGCGATCGCCGTGGCGGACGAAGAGCGGGCGCGACCACTCGGAGACCTGGACGTCGGGCCGGCTGCCGAGCGCGCGGACGATCACGTTGCGGTCGGGATGGTGACGGGCGGCGTCGCGGTCGATCACCCCGCGGCGCACCAGATCGAACACGGCGGAGTCGTCCTCGGTCATCTGGAGGATCGTGCCGTCGCGGATCAGATAGAGCCGACTGTCGCCGACGTGCGAGCAGTAGGCCCAGCCCTGCCGCACCACCAGCGCGGTGCAGGTGGTGCCCATCCCGGCCCGGCCGTCGTCCGACGCCGCGGCCTCGCGGATCCGCTGGTTGGCCGTCAGCACGCCCCGGGTGAGGGCGGCCTGGGGATCGCCGTTGTTGATGCCGTACTGCTCCACCACGGTCTCGACCGCGAGCCGACTCGCCACTTCGCCCGCGGAGTGGCCGCCCATCCCGTCGGCGACCACCAGCAGGGTGCCCTTCTGCTCGAGCTGGCCGGCTTCGGTCGGACGGCAGTAGGCGATCGCGTCCTCGTTCGAGTCGCGCACGCAGCCGACGTCGCTCAGCACGTCGACCGCGATCGACGCGCCGCCCGGCACCGCGGCCGCGCCGAAGCCGGTCTCCTTGCCGACGGCTTCGCCCAGCCGGGTCTCCTTCACGGCGTCGCGCTTGCCGTTCTTGCGCCGCCGGCCGAAGAAGGGCAGCCATCCCGCCATCAGGAGCGGCACCGCGCCCTTCGGCGCCGAGTGCTCGGCGGCCCCGTCGGTGGAGCGCATTCGGATCAGGAACCCGGTGGTGCTCGCGGTCGGGACGAAGGGGATCGTGGTGTCGCGATAGCCGGCCTGTCGGAGCGTCACGGACACCGGCCGGCCGATCACCACCGGCAGGTCGAAGGGCGTGAAGCCGATCCGGCGGCCGCCGCAGAACACCTCGGCGCGGCCGCTCATCGCCCGGATCGAGACCTCACGCACCTCCCGGCCTACCGCGCCGATCGCGGCGCCGCACTCCGACCCGCCGCCGGCGCGCGGCTCGGCCGCGGTGACCGGGCCGGCCGCCGCCGGTGGAGGCAACGGGGCTGGAGCCGGTGGGGGATCGGATGGCGGCGGCGAGGGGCGGATCCAGGTGGCCAGGAGCACCGCCACCGCGGCGGCCGAGAGCAGACCGCTGACCGCGAGTCCGACCCGTGGCCGACGAAGGGCCGCGCCGAGCCGAGCCACGAGCGACTCCGCGGACGCCTCCTTGCGTGCCGGCCGACCGCCGGACTGCACCGACTCGATCATCCGGCGGAGCGCGGCCGCGCTCGCCACCCGGCTCTTCGGCTCGGGCTCCAGGCACGCCGCGATGATCTTGTCGATCGCGGTCGGCACCTCGGGATTGAGCGTCGAGGCGGGGAAGTAGCGACCCCGGGTGACCTGGCCGATAAGCTCGACCGGGTCGCGGGCCGCGAACGGGAGCCGCCCGGTGACCATCTCGTAGAGGATCACGCCGAGGGCCCAGAGGTCGGTCCGGCCGTCGAGCGGCTGCATGCCCAGCTGCTCGGGGGCCATGTACTCGAGCGTGCCGACCACCAGCCCCGTCTGGGTGAACCGCGGGGTGTGGTGCGACTTGGCGAGGCCGAAGTCGAGCAGCTTGATCCGGCCGTCGCTGGTCAGCTTGATGTTGCTGCACTTGAGGTCCCGGTGGATGATGCCCCGGGCGTGGAGGTAGTCGAGCCCGTCGGTCGCGGCGCGGATCAGCTCCAGCGCCTCGGCCGGCGGGATCGCGCCCTGCTGCCGGATCCGCTGATCGATGGTGACCCCGTCGACGTACTCCATCACGATGCAGGGCCGGCCGCCGATCTCGAGGAAGTCGTAGAGCGCGACGATGTTGGGGTGCGTCAGTCCGCTCTGGAGCTGGGCCTCGTTCCGGAAGCGCTGCTCGAGGCGGGCCGCGGAGCCGGTGGTGGACAGCACCTTCACCGCCACCACCCGGCCCAGCGATTCGTGGATCCCGCGATACACCTCGCCCATGCCGCCGGCCCCCAGGAAGTCCACCAGGCGATACGGGCCGACGGACGCGTTGGTCAGGGAACCGGCGATCATGGTCGAGTCTCTCCGACGGTCGTGGTCGAGTGACTAGCGGAGCGGGACGTTCGGGTCGACGCCGATCAGCTCCATCGCGTACCGGATCGGCACCGCGAAGGTCACCCGCTCGCCGCGATTCGGGTTGTAGGTCGAGGCGAAGAAGATCCCGACCACCTTGCCGTCGCTGTCGAAGAGCGGACCGCCGCTGTTGCCCGAGCCGGTGGCGAGCACCGAGAGCTGGTAGCGGTCGCCCGAGACCGCGAAGGTCGGATCGCTGCCGTCGGTGGTCATGTTGCGGGCGCGGATCACCTTCGAGATGATGCCCGAGTTGAGCGTCGGGTCCGGCACGATCCGGAGCTCGCGACCCTTCTTGAACGCGTCCGAGGAGCGGATCTCGGTGTAGAGGTCGTCGGAGATGCCGGGGTACCCGAGCACGGTCACCTTCGAGCCGACCTGGATGGTCTCGTAGTTGTCGTTCAGCTCGACGGGCTGGAGCGGCGCGGCCGAGGCGATCTTGATCAGCGCCACGTCGTGACGGTCCGAGACCCGCGGCTGATCGTTGGTGCGGAACGCCGTGGTGTTGCCCTTGAGGTAGACGTTCATGTAGTCGAGCTCGCCCTCGATCCCGCCCTGCAGAGTCTGGCCGACGGCCTCCGACGGCACCCAGTTGTACGGGGCGCGGACCAGCACCGGATCGCCGTCGCCGTCGAGCACGATCCGATCGTCGGAGGTGAGCAGGACCCCGACCTCCTGGAGCTCGTTCCAGCCGCTGTAGGTGGTCTTCCAGCCGGAGGCCACGTGCCGGTTGGTGACGATGAAGCCGTCGTTGGTGACGATGAAGCCCGAGCCGCTGCCCTCGAACCCGATCGGCCAGCCCGCGTCGCTGTCCAGGGTGAGCGAGGGCACGATCCGCCCGTCGTTGGTCTGGTAGAACACCGCCACGACCTGACGCCCGTCGAGCATGATCGGCCGGGTCTTGCCGCTCGCGTCCTTGAACGAGTTCCCGACGTAGCGGTGATAGACCTGCTGGCCGGTCCGGGTGTACTTGAGGTGCCAGCCCACCTGGATCAGCACGACCGAGCGCGAGTACCGCTCGGAGATCTCCGATTCGGTCATCCCGACCTTGCCGGCCAGGGTGCTGATGTTGGTGTTGAGCGAGTCGACCCGGGTGCGCTCCAGCGCGGCGAGCGAGTCCTGCTCCTGCTTCTTGGCGACCAGCTCGGCCATCGCGGCGTCGATCTTCCCGCCGATCTCGTCCTGCGAAGCCTTGGCCTGGCTGGTCTGCCAGATCGCCACCGCGGCGATCAGCGCGGCGGCGGCGCCGCCGACCATCCAGATGTTCCGCTTCGAGTCCTTCTGCGCGCCGGTGATCATCCGCTCGACGGTCGCCTTGCCGACCGACGACTTGCTCGCCCCGCCGGCGCTCGAGAACGGCGCCTCGGCCTCACGGGTGGCCGCCGCGCCGGCCATCTCGGCGCCGCTCACCGCGAGCCGGGTCGACTTGGCCAGATGGGCCGGCCGGGGCTCGATGTCGAACTGGATCTCGGGGCCACCGGCGCCGAGCTGGATCACGTCGCCCGGGGCGATCGCGGCCTTGCCGGTGATCCGCTGCCGGTTGAGGAAGGTCCCGTTCCGGCTGTTCATGTCGACCAGCTCGTAGCGGAACTTGTCCTTGCCGTCCTGCACCAGCTGGGCGTGGAGCCGGCCCACCACGTCGTCCCGATCCGGATCGAAGCGCACTCCGGCCGTGGACTCGCGGCCCATGGTGAGCTCCTTGGCGTCGGTGAGCGGGAACTCCTCCATCTGCCCCGCCTTCGACCCCTTCAAGTGCCGCAGGATGATCTTCTCCATGTCTCGTTGCCTCCCTGGTGGCGCCCGCCGGTGGCGGCGCGGTCTCGATGCCGAGCTGTGCTGGTGACATCGGAAAACGCGGAAAAGCCCGGGGAAGGGGATCACGCCACCCGGGATCGCCGGGCCGCGGGGCACTCCGGATGGGTCAGGGGGTGGGTTCGTCGACCAGCCGAGCCCGGACGGCGGAGGCCTGCTCGGGCCGTCCGGTCCGCTCGTAGGCGTCGCCGAGGAGCTTCAGTGCCAGCTGGGTCCGGACCTGGGTCTCGCCCCGGGTCTCGGCGAGGACCTTTGCGGCCTGCTCGAGGAGGGGTCTCGCCTTGGCGTCCTGGCCGGTCTGGAGCCAGAGCTCGCCGAGGTTCACCTCTGCGGAGGCGATCAGCCAGTGGCCGGCCGGCAGCACCCGGCGGCGCACTTCTACCGCCTCCTCCAGCGCCCGGCCGGCCCCCTCCTGATCGCCGGTCGCGCCGAGGCTCCGCCCCAGCATCAGGAGGGCGGCGCCGATTGCCGGGTGCTCGTCCGTGAGGGAGCCGCCCCGGTTGGCCAGGATCTCGCGGCAGACTCGGATCCCGTCCTCGTAGCGGCCGTCGTCGACCAGCATCGAGGCGTAGCCGATCTGGGTCCAGGCGTGGGTCGGGTGCTCGGGGCCGAGGGTCCGCCGGCTGATGTCGATCGCTTCCCTGAAGGCGCTGTCCGCGGCGCTGGTCTCGCCGTTCAGGTCGAGCGCCCCGGCCAGGGCGCTCAACAGCCCGGCCAGCTCGGGACGGTCGTTGCCGAAGACCTTGCGGCCCACGACCACGGCCTCGCGGTGCATCGGGACCGCTTCGGCCCAGCGGCCCAGGTTGCCCAGCGTGACCGCCAGGTTGTTGACCGCGATCAGATAGGCCTCGTGCTCGGTCCCGTGCACCTCCCGCTGGATCTCGACCGATTCGCGGTGGTAGCGCTCCGAGGCGGCGAAGTCGCCGAGGTTGTCCTTGACTCGACCGAGGTTGTCGGCCAGGAGCGCGTAGAGCGTGTCGCGGTCGGTGCCCGAGCGGCGATAGAGCGAGGTCGCGAGCGTGAGCACGCTGTCGGCCTGGAGGAAGCTCCCCCGGGCGTCGTAGGTGTTGGCCAGGTTGTTGAGCAGGATGATGATCCGGTCGTCCCGCTCGCCGTAGAGCTCCCGCCGGATCGCGAGCGACGCCTTGATCTGCTGCTCAGCCTCGGCCACCTGACCGAGGGCGAGGTAGCTGTAGCCCAGGGTGGATTGGATCTCCGCCAGGGTCTCGGGCTGGTCGGCCAGCTCGGTCGCCACCCGGTGGGCCGCCGAATCCAAGAGCTGCACCACCGTGACGTGCCGGCCGTCCACCTCGGGATCGGGCGACTGCAGCATCCCGATCAGGAAGTCGTTGATCTGCTGGGCACGGGCTCGCTCCCGCTCGGCCCGCCGCGCCGTCGCCGTGGTGACCAGCAGCCCGGTCACCACCGAGGCGAGCAGGAGGACGCCGGTCGCCAGCGGAATCGGGTGCCGCCGGGCGAACTTGAGCGAGCGATAGCTCCAGCGATCCCGCTGAGCCGAGACCGGGAGACCCTGGAGATAGCGCTTCAGGTCCTCGCTCAGCGCCTCCACCGAGGGATAGCGTCGCTCCGGCTCTTTCCTGAGCGCCATCTGGACGATGGTGTCGAGATCGCCGGCGAGCTGCTTGGCGAGGCGGCCCGTGCTCTTGCTGCCGGCGATCCAGGCCATCTGCTCGGTGGCCAGGGTGCTGGGCTTGGGGGCCGGAGTCCGGCAGACCAGCTCCTCGATGCCGGACAGGGTCAGCTGATCGAAGCGGAACGGCCGGCGCCCCGCGAGCAGCTCGAACAGGACCACGCCGAGGCCGTAGACGTCCGCCGCCGTCGTGATCGGCTCGCCGCGGACCATCTCGGGGCTCGCGTACTCGGGGGTGAGCGCCCGAAAGCCGCCCCGGGTGAGCGGGGCGCTCTCCGGGCTCTCCTCCTCGCCGAGGAGCTTCGCGATCCCGAAGTCGAGCAGCTTGACCGTTCCGTCGGCGGCCACGAGGATGTTGCCGGGCTTCAGGTCGCGGTGCACCACCAGGTTCCGGTGGGCGTGCTCGACGGCGTTGCAGACCTGCCGGAAGAGCTCGACCCGCGCCTGGACCGAGAGCCGCTGCCGATCGCAGTAGCCGGTGATCGGCTCGCCCTCGACGTACTCCATCACGAAGTACGGCCGGCCGTCCTCGGTCACGCCGCCGTCGAGCAGCGCGGCGATGTTCCGGTGGTTCAGGTTGGCCAGGATCTGCCGCTCGTGCTTGAAGCGCCGCACCGCCAGGTCGGTGTCCATTCCCCGCTTGATCAGCTTGATCGCGACGCGCTTCTGGTAGGTGTCGTCGGCGCGGACCGCCTCGTAGACGGCGCCCATCCCGCCGAAGCCGATCAGCCCGGTGACCTCGTAGACCCCGATCCGGCGGCCGATCATCGCCTCGGCCGGGTCCTCCGGCAGCCGGGCGAACGCGGCCGGCGCCGGCGCCTCGAAGGGGTCGTCGTCCTCGTGGGCGGCGGCCAGAAGCTCGGCCACCTCCTGGCGGAGCACGGTGTCCGGACCGCATTCGGCGTCCAAGAACGCGTCCCGGGTCTCGGGACTGCGCTCCAACGCGGCGTCAAAGAGCCGCTTGACCTCTTGAAAGCGTTCGGCGGTGCTGTCCATGGTCTCGGGAAAGTACGCGACGAAACCCGGGAACCGGGATCACGGAGGCGTCAGCCGAGCTCCCGCTTGAGCCAGGCCTTGGCGAACTGCCAGTCGCGCTTGACCGTGGCGGGCGAGGTGCCGAGCGCTTCGGCCGCCTCCTCCACCGAGAGACCCGCGAAGAAGCGGAGCTCGACCACCTTGGCCTGCCGGGCGTCGAGCGCGGCCAGCTTGTTGAGCGCGTCGTCGAGCAGCACCAGGTCGAGGCTCGCGGGGCTTCCCACGTCGGCGGCCACGTCGTCCAAGGTCACCTGGACCTCGCCGCCTCCCCGCTTCTGGGCCCGGCGCCGCCGGGCGTGGTCCACCAGGATCCGCCGCATCACCTGCGCGGCCACGCCGAAAAACTGGGCCCGGTTCTGCCAGCCCGCCCGCTGGTCGACCAGCTTGAGAAAGGCCTCGTGCACCAGCGCGGTCGGCTGGAGGGTGTGGCCCTCGCGCTCGTTCCGCATCTGGCGCTCGGCGATGCCGTGAAGCTCGGAGTAGATCAGTGGCACCAGGCGCTCCGCGGCGCTTTCGTCGCCGGCCTGGAGGTCGCCGAGCAGTCTGGTGACGACGTGAGTGGTGGGTGAGGTCGATTCGCTCATCGTGGGTGCTGTCGCATCGGATTCCGATCCTCGCTCTCGAGACACGCCGTTCCGCAGAGAATGGGCCACGTCTCGCGAGCGCGCCAGGGCCCTCCGTGTATGGGATCCCGTCCGGGCTCAGTCCATCTCCGCCCGGCGGAAGATCGGATGGTTGAGGAGTGACTGGATCAGAGCGGAGCGGGAGCGTCCTCGCAGCACGATCGGGCCCCGCCAGCGCTCGCCCGGGGCGCCGCTCTCGCGGGTCACCACCACCAGCATCTGAGCCAGGCCGCTCGAGGCCGTGACCGGTCGGCCCGCCTCGATCGGGCCGAGCCGCGCCACCGAGTCGAGCGAGGGCGTCGCCAGCCAGACCACGTACCGCTCTCCGGGCGCGGCCGGCGGGAGGGAGTCGATCTCGATCGAGAGCTCGTGCAGCACCTCGCCGGCCTCCGACACCGAGACCCCGAACGGCGACCAGGGCTGCCGGAGCGAGACCCGACCCCGGATCGCCGGCGAGAGTCCGGTGGCCGGCAGCAGGCCGAAGCCCTCGTGGCTGCCGGTGGTGTCGACCTGCAGTCGAGGTCCGGTCTGGGCGCGAGCCGGGGTCGCCGCGAGCAGCGCGGTCAGGGCGAGCGCCGCGGCCCAGGAGCCGCGGCGGAGCAGAGCGCCTGGTCCGCTCATGGCACCGGCTTCGGACCCCGATCCCAATCCTGAGCGCTCGAGATGTTCGCCACCCCGAACTTCTTCCCGTCCCAGCCGTCGAAGTCCTTCACCTTGAAGGCCCAGAAGCCGGAGCCGAAGTCGCTCACCACCACCAGCCCGTCCGCGTTCCGCACGTCGACGCCGAACGCGCCCGTGAACCCGGCGTCGCCGATCAGCGTGGGCTCCCGCGGGTCGAGGCCGCGGCGCGGCGGACCGTCGTGGGTCTGGAAGGAGGCCACCGTCTTCGGGCTGGTGGGATCGGTCAGATCGAAGACCTGCAGCCCCTCCGCGTAGTGGGAGACGAAGACGTAGGGCCAGCGCATCTCGTGGTTGTGGCTCATGCCCTTCCAGTTGGCGCTCCAGACCCCGATCTCCTGGTTGATGGTCGGGACCTTGCCGCTCAACCCGGGCTCGAGGTCGTAGACCCGCACCGGCGAGTAGAGATACTCGGTCTGACCGACCGCGATCTTGCCGTCGGGGCTCGCCGACACCGTGTGGGCCAGGTCGAGACCGAACACGCCCACCACCGAGGTGATCAGCGAGGGCGACTCGGGCCGGGTGATGTCGTAGATGTAGTAGCCGTTGAACCCCGCGCCGTAGAGCTTGTCCTGCCCCGAGGCGGGGTCCTGGGCCACGTAGTAGTCGTGATACCCGGCCAGCGGTCCGAACGAGGTCTGGATCGGAGCGTTCACCGGCCAGGGCACCTGGCCGATCAGTCCCTGGCTCGGATCCTTGGCCAGGAACTTCTCCATGTCGTAGATGTTGCCGTGCGCGCCGCTGGTCGTCGTCACCAGCAGGACCCGGCCGCTCGAGTGCTTGTAGGCGAAGATGTTGTGGAATCCGCCCGGCGTGTCCGGCGCGCGAATCCGGCCGACCTCACGGACCGTGCTGACGTCGGGCAGCCCGGTCACGTCGAAGACGATCGCGCCCAGATCGGCGTCCGGGCCTCCGGGCGCGAATTGGAACGACTGGACCAGGTAGTAGCGGCCGTTCAGCTTGAAGTACTTGTTGTCCATCCCGCCCAGCCCGACGTGGAGTTCGGCGTTCTCGATCCGCCACTCGTAGATGATCTTCGCCTTGGCGGGGTTCGAGAGGTCGATGATGTCGAATCCCATCGTCGGCGCCACGATCCGCCCGACGTAGGCGTAGGGTCGGCTCAGCTCCTGCTCGATCTCGATGTCGGTGTGGCTGAACTCGAACGCCGACTTCATCGGCAGGTGGGACAGGACCTCGACGTTGGCGTTCTGGACCGGCCCTTCCTGAGCCAGGGCCGTGCCGCCGCTTACGGCCAGCAGCGCGAGGGCGATGGAGCGGGTCATCGGTCTTCTCCAGGACGGCGGGGGATTGGGGTTCACGATCATACTCTTTCACCGGGCGGGGCGAAACACCGGCCGCTCACTCCACCGTGAAGGCGGTCATCATCCCGGCCTCGAGGTGCTCCGCGATGTGGCAGTGGAGCATCCAGGCGCCGGGGTTGGAGACCTCGAGCAGCAGGTCCACGGTCGCGCCCACCGGGAGGAGCGCCGTGTCCTTCCATACCAGATTCCGATTCCGCACCCCGTCGCGGGCCAGCACCAGGAAGCGCTGGCCGTGCAGGTGGATCGGGTGGTTCATCGGATGGAACGCCTTCGCGTCGTTGTGGACCCGGATCTTGACCACGTCGCCGACCTTGAACCGCCAGGCGATGTCCATGTTCTCCCGCCCCGTCGCGACGTCGCGCAGGATCCACCGCACCTCGTTCGCGGTGGAGAGCCGGTTCATGTCCGCCATCGGGTCGGTCCACTCGACCGGCGCCCGGTAGGTCGTGTCGACGCTGATGAACTGAATCAGCGCGATCGGCAGGCCGCGGATCTCCACCGTCAGCGCCAGCTCCCGATCGACCGGCCGGTCGAAGTGCGGCGCCAACCGGGCGACGTCGGAGCGCATCTCGGGGTCGTCGCCCAGGCGCTCGAACGCGGCCCGATGGTCCGGCGAGGCCGGCTCGACGCCGACCGTCACCATGCCCAGCGTGTCGACCGCGGTGAAGAAGCGGCCCCGCATGTGGTCGACGCTCTGCACCCGGTTCAGGATCGGGAAGCGGCCGGCACGCGGGAAGCGGACCTCGACCACGTACCGCTGCGCGGGCGCGATCGCGACGCTCGAGACCAGCATCTCCTTCTCGAACTTGCCGACGTCCGCCGCCACCAGCTTGATCGGCGCGCCGCCGAACGAGACGTTGTAGGTCCGCGCGTTGGAGACGTTGGTGAGATAGTACCGCACCACGGCGCCCGCCTTCACCGACGCCGCGTACTCGAGCTCTCCGTTGATCAGGGCCACGGTGCCGAAGCGGCCCATGATGGCGAAGGTGGCGGCGTCCTTGCCGAACGGCACCAGCCCGTCGCCGTCGATCAGCAGGTCGTCGAGGGTCAGCACCACGGCGTCGTTGACCGGGTTGTCGTATCCCGTCCGGCTCGAGCGGACCAGCATGTTGCCGTAGAGGCCGAGCTCCTGCTGGATGTCCTCTCGAACGTGCGGGTGATACCAGTAGATCCCCGCGTCCGGGAAGCGCACCGTGTACCAGAAGGTCTCGCCCGGGGCGACCGGATCCTGGGTCAGGCCCGGCACGCCGTCGAACCGGTTGTCGAGCCGGACGCCGTGCCAGTGGACGGTGGTGGGCAGCTCGATGGCGTTGCGGAACCGGACGTGGATCGTGGCACCCTGGGAGACCCGAATCAGCGGCCCCGGGATCTGACGATTGAACCCGTACATCACGACCCGGCGCGATCCGACCATCCGCTGGACCATGGTCGCTTCGAGGGCCAGGGTGTCGCCGTCTGCCAGGTCGATCGGCCGGCTCGGAATCGCGCTCGGCAGGGCCTCCGGGTCCCTCCCGGCGCCGGGGAGGAACGGCGCGGCGCTCGGCTCGAGCCCGCGGAGACCCGGCAGCATCGGGTCCTTCAACATCGGACCGATCATCCGTCCGCTGTTGAGGGTCCCGGCGCTGGAGTCGACGTGGCGATGGGCTTGGGCCGTGAGCGGGCCCGCCCCGGCCAAGCCGGCGACCAGAGCCGCCGCTCCGAACGCGGCTCGCGCCTGCGTGAGCCGCGGCTTCAAGCGCCCGTGGGTCGGTTCGTCTGCTCCACGGCGTAGCCGTCGCCGTAGAACTTGGACGTGGTCCTGGTGTGGAACGTGATGGCCTTGATCGGCTCGTACTTCGGATTCTGGAGGCCCGGCAGCACCTCCAGCAGCTCGTCCTCCCAGACGTACACGGCCATCGGGAACGAGACCCGGGTGCGGCCGCGCGCGGACGGGTCCCGCGGCTTGCTCACCCGGTGCGTGGTGGAGGGCAGGATGTCGTTGGTGATCCGCTGCATGTAGTCGCCGGTGTTCAGGATGATCGAGCCCGGCGGCGCCTGTACCCGCACCCATTTGCCGCTCGCCCGATGGAGCGCCTGGAGCCCCTCGACGTCCGGCGCCGGCAGGATGGTGAAGAGGTCGACGTCCTCGTGGCCGAGCAGGCGGCCGGCGCCGGAGGCGTCGTCGGCGTCGCCGATCGGCGGGTAGTAGTTGAGCCGGAGCCCGAAGTTGGTCCGGGTGAGCTTCTCGTCGTAATGATGCGGATCCACGCCCAGGTAGCGGAAGATGCTCTGGGTGATCGGAATGATCAGCGCCTCGTGGGCCAGGGCGATCCGCCGGAAGAAGGGCTCCGCCGCCGGGTCCGGCCAGAAGTCGCTGGCTTGATACGGCTCGCCGTCCTTCTCGCCCAGATCGAAGGCCCTGCGACAGAAGACCCAGCCCTCCACGAGGTCGGGATGGATGTCCGAGGTCTCCTTGATCGGGAAGTAACCCTGCTTGACCGAGCCGACCCGCGCCGCCGTGTAGCGGAGCTTCTGCTCCAGGGAGGGCTTGGTGAACACTTCGATTACCCGGTCGCGCGCCTCCTCGTGGAGCGTCGGATCGACTCCGTGGTTCACCAGGATCGCGAAGCCGATCTCCTGCATCGCCCGGCCGAGCTGCTCGGCGAACTCGGCCTTGCCGGCGTCGCCTCCTTCGTAGAAGGCGCGCATGTCGCAGGTGCGGACCACGAAGTCCTCGTCGAACCGATCGTCGGTCGTGCTCTCGGCGAGCCGGTATTCCTGAGGGCGGCGGACCTGGTCGTAGCGCTCGTACTCCGTGCTGACCGCGTCGACGCCGTGTTCCTTCTTGCTCATCGAGTCCGCTCCCAGGTGGGTTGTCCCGCAGGCGTAGGTTAGGTCGGGCCGCCGGGTTCGGCCAGTGCGCCGAAGGGCGGCTCAGAACCGGGAGCGAACCAGGACCAGGTTGGTGGTGAGGTCCCCGTGCCTGGCGTCCCGCTCCCGACATCCCACCGCCGCCAGCTCGATGCTCGCCGAGCGTCGGGAAGCTCATCGGACGTTCTGCCGGCCTGCTCGGGGGCGTCCGGCGGAGGCCAGCCGGCCGGGCCTCCGTCGGGTCGGCCGTCGAGACGTTACCGGTCCGGGACGGGCGAGCCATTTCGCTTTGCGGGTCGGGGAGTAGCTTCTCCGGCCCGACACCGATTAGTGTCGCGTCTACGCAACAGTTCTTGAGACGTCCCGTTGCGTTCGTGCCGCGTGAGCAGGTGGGTCGTAGCCTCGGCGCAACCATCGAATGCGCCGATCCACAACGACTTGCCCCACGCCGCCCGGGGCCGGGGAGTAGCACGAGGGTTGCTCTTGGTTGGTTGTCCAGGAACTGGCCACCGGCCAAGTACTGACCAGCGTCAGACCGGCCGGATGCAATAGAAGGATTGGTGCCCTTTGGTTCGCTGCCTCGCGCGCGTCCTCCGGCCGCTGGCCGCAGTCGCGGCGCTGACCGCTCTGGCCGGCGAGCTGCCCGCCCAGGCCGGGCGGGCACTCTCGACCAGAGTCTCGCTCACCGTCACCGGTGACCTCGCCACCGCGGGCAATACCCTGCTCACCTGCGCGGCCGGGGCCTCCTGTGCCGCCGCCCAGTCGGGCCTCGCCGCCGGTTCGCTCAACGACAACGACTCGCATCCGATGCGATACGTCGACGTCGACGGCGATCCCACGACCTTCAATTCGTCGGAGGCGACGCTGAGCCTCCCCCCCGGCGCGACGGTGCGCTGGGCCGGGCTCTATTGGGGCGGGCGTTCCCGGGTCGGCTCCGGCGGCAGCGCCGCACCGGCCCCGAGCCGCGCGGCCGAGCTGCTGCTGGGCGGGCCGGGGACCGGGTACGCCTCGGTCACGGCGGCCCGATTCGATCAGTTCTCGGAGAACTTCGCGGGCTTCGCCGACGTCACCGCGCTGGTCGGCGCCGCAGGACCCGGCGTCTATCGCGTCGCCAACCTCCAGGCAGCCACCGGCCGGGGAGGTTTCGGCGGGTGGAGCCTGCTGGTCGCCTACGACGTGGCCGGGGGCGGATCGGCGACTCGCTTCGTGCAGGTGCAGGACGGGCTCCAGGTGATCGCCTTCAGCGCCAGCGCGCAGGCCACCTTCACCGGACTCGTCGTCCCGCAGACCGGGCCGGTCGCCTCCGACGTGACCATGGTCCTCTATGACGGCGACCGCTCCCGGACCGGCGATCAGGTCACCTTGAACGGTCAGCCGCTGGGCGACGTCCTCAACCCTCCAGGACGTCAGCTCAACAGCTCGATCGGCTTCCTGGGCCTCCGCTATTCCCTGAAGAGCCCCGACTTCGACAATCAGCTCGGGCTCGACCTCGATCGCTTCGACGCGGCGGGCATCCTCGCCCCCGGCGCCACCACGGCCACCGTCGGCGTCCAATCGACCGACGAGAGCTTTCTCCACGTGCTCGCCCTCACGGTCCCGCAGGATCTCGGCGCCGATCTCGAGGTGACCAAGACCGGACCGGCGTCCGTGCCGGCCCTTGGCTCGATCACCTACTCGATCACCGCGCGGAACCGCGGCCCCGGCGTGGCGACCGGCGTGGTGATCGAGGACACCATCCCCGCCGGCGTGGTCTTCGTCTCGGCGACGGGCGGCGGCGTGGCGAACGGCCGGGTCGTCTCCTGGCCGGCCATCCCGAGCCTGGCGAGCGGGGCGCAGCAGAGCTTCTCGATCACGGTCCGGGCGCCGGCCGCCGGCACCTTGACCAACGTGGTGGCGGGACGAACCAGCTCGCCCGATGCCGACCCGACCAACAACGACGGCTCGTCGCCCAACGCCCGGGTCGTGACGGTGGTCGATCCTCGCGCCGACGTGGCGGTCTCCAAGACCGGGCCCGCCACGATCACCGGCGTCGGCCAGGTCAGCTACACCGTGACCGTCGCCAATCTCGGACCGAGCATCGCGACCGGCGTGGTGGTCACCGATTCGTTGCCGCCGGGCGCCACCTTCGTCTCGGCGACGCTGGGCGGAGCGATCGATCCCACCGGCACGATCGTCACCTGGCCGACCATTCCGACGATGGCGAGCGGCGCCGTCCAGACCTTCTCGCTCACCATCCTCTCGCCGCCGGGCCCGTCCTTCACCAACGTCGCCGCCGCGACGTCCCCGACGCCGGACCCCGATCTGAGCAACAACAACGGCTCAGCGGCGACCTCGCGGGTCACCACGGTGATCACCAGCAGCGCCGACATCGAGGTCACCAAGAGCGGGCCGGCCACGGTGCAGTCCGGCGGGACGATCGACTACGTGGTCCTCGTCCGGAACCTCGGCCCCGATCCGGCGAGCGCCGTCGTGGTCACCGACACGCTCCCGGCCGGAGCCACCTTCCTCTCGGCTTCGCACGGCGGCACCGAGGCGGGCGGCGTGGTGAGCTGGCCGGTGATCCCGACGCTCGCGGTGGGCGCGAGCCAGTCGTTCACGGTGTCGGTGCGGGCGCCGAGCGGCGGCCCCACCACGCTCGTCAACGTCGCGGCGGGAAGCTCGAGCACGCCCGATCCCGATCTCAGCAACAACAACGGCAGCTCGACCACGAGTCGGGTCACCACGGTGGTCGGCACCCTGGCCGACGTGGTGACCACCAAGAGCGGCCCCGCGGTGGCGGCGCCGAACGGGAGCGTGGTCTACACCGTCACGGTGCGGAACGACGGCCCGAACGACGCCGCCAACGTGATCGTCGGCACGACACCCTGCCCGCGGCCGTCACCTTCGTGAGCGCGACGGGCGGCGGCGCGGTGCTCCCGGGCTCGGTCCTCACCTGGCCGACGATCCCGCTCCTTCCGGTCGGCGCCTCGCAGAGCTTCGACGTGACGGTGACGGCGCCTGCCACCGGCACCTTCACCAACGTCGCCGCCTCGACCGCGACCACCAGCGATCCTGACCCCGCGAACAACGACGGCTCCGCCCCGGATGGGCGGGTCACCACCACCGTCGCCGACCAGGCCGACGTCGAGGCCACCAAGACCGCGCCGGCCGTCGTCTGTTCGCTCGGCTCGCTGGCCTACACCATCACGCTCACCAACTTCGGCCCCAGCCCCGCGGTGGACGTCGTCCTGACCGACACGCTGCCGGGCGCCGTGAGCTTCGTGAGCGCCACCGGCGGCGCGGTCCTCGATGGGCGGGTGCTGACCTGGCCCACGATCCCGATCCTCGCCGTGAACGACACCCTCACGTTCACGGTCACGGTGACCGCGCCGGTGAGCGGCTCCTTCACCAACGTGGTGGCGGCCACCAGCGTCACCTCCGATCCCGATCCGGGCAACAACGACGGTTCGAGCCCGCGCGCCCGGCCGACCACTCAGGTCCGCCCGCTCGACGTGGCCATCGCCAAGACTCACGTCGGGGAATTCGTCGCGGGCACGCTGGCGAGCTATCAGATCGTGGTCACCAACGTGGGTGCCGTCACCACGGTCGGGCCGCTCACGGTCGTCGACACGCTGCCCGCGTCGCTGGCGATCGAATCGGCGTCGGGCCCCGGTTGGAGCTGCGGCGTCTCGGGCCAGGTCGTCACCTGTTCCTATCCTGCTCTGCTCGCGCCCACCGCGAGTGCGGCGTTCGAGATCTCGGTGCGGGTGCTCGCAAGCGCGGTGCCCCAGGTGACCAACCGGGCGATCGTCTCTACCCCGGGCGACGAGGAGCCCACCGGCAACAACGTGGCGGAGGACACCGTTTCGGTGAGTCCGCTGCCTCCGCTGGTGATCGAGAAGCGCGCGCTCCGGACCGAGGTCGAGGTCGGCGACGTGGTCGACTATCAGCTGCTGGTGAGCAACGTCGCGTCGGTCGCGGTGGCCGACGTCGAGGTGCTCGACACCCTGCCGCTCGGCTTCAGCTATCGGTCGGGCACCGCCCGCCTCGACGGCGTCGCGCTTCCCGATCCGGCGGGCGCGCCCGGTCCGGTGCTCCGCTCCTCGATCGGCGACCTGCCGCCGAACTCCACGGTCACGCTGAGCTACCGGCTGGTGGTCGGCGCGGGCGCCACCGCGGGTGACGGCGTCAACAAGGCCTTCGCCCGCAGCATCCCGGCGGGGATCGAGTCGCCGGTCGCGACCGCGAAGGTGCGCTTCCGCGGTGGGCTGCTCGACGACCGGGCGTTCATCGTCGGCAAGGTGGCGGCGCGCTACGACAGCGGGGGCCGCCGGCGTGAGCTCGGCGTCCCGGGCGTGCGGGTGATCCTGACCGACGGGACCTCGGCGGTGACGGACGAGGAGGGCAAGTACAGCTTCTACGGCCTCGCGCCGACCCTGCACGTGGTCCGGGTGGACGAGACCACCCTGCCCGACGGACTCCGGATCTCGATCACCAACGCCAGGCAGCTCGGCAATCCGCACTCCCAGCTCGCGGATCTCAAGAAGGGCGAGCTCCATCGCGCCGACTTCTTCGCGACGGACAGCCTGACCCCGGCGCTCCGCGCGGCCATCGCCGAGCGCCGGGCGCTCGACGCGATCTACGAGGCGATTCCCGACAGCGCCCGGGCCACCGTTCCCGCCGATCGATCGGTGAGCGGGGAGCCCGGCGCCGCCGGCATCTCGAGGGACCGGGGCGACAGCGCCGCGGTTCGCGGAGCCTATCAGTCGGTGACGGGCAGCCTCTCGGCCCCGATCGCGGAGCGGAACGGCCTCGCGCGGGTGAGCCTCGCCGGCAGCGCGCCGCCTCCCCCCGCGAACGGCGACCGGATCGTGGTGTCGGTGCCCGCGGGCACGGTCCCGGCCGACGGCCACTCGCTGGTCGCGGTGCGGGTCCAGGTGGTGCGCCCGGGTGCTGCGGCGACGGCCGGCGTCCCGATCACGCTCGAGAGCAGTCTCGGCCGCTGGCAGGTGGACGACCGTGACCCGGCGGAGCCCGGGATCCAGACCACGCTCGACCGGGGCGAGGCCACCTTCGGCCTGATCGCCTCGGCGGTCGAAGGCGTGGGCGAGGTGCGGGTGACGGCAGGGAGTCTCGCCCAGACCGCCACCGTGGTCTTCGTGCCCGCCCTCCGCCCGATGGTGGCCGCGGGTCTGCTGCAGGGACGGATCGACTTCCGGTCGCTCAGCAAGGGCGCCCTGGTGAGCGCGGTTCCGTCGGACGGCTTCGAGCAGGAGCTCCGCGACTTCGCCACCACCAGCGACGACGGTCTCGATCGAGCCGCCGGCCGCGGGGCGCTCTTCCTCAAGGGCAAGGTGCAGGGCAAGTACCTCCTCACCGTGGCGTACGACTCGGAGCGGGATCCGGAGCGGCAGCTCTTCCGCGACATTCGCCCCGAGGAGTTCTACCCGGTCTACGGCGACGCCTCGGTGCGCGAGTATGGCGCCCAGAGCTTCGAGCGGCTCTACGTCCGGGTCGATCGCGAGCGGAGCTTCTTCCTCTACGGCGACTTCGCCACTCCGGCGCCGAGCGAGAGTCGTGAGCTCGGCGCGTATCTCCGCACCCTGACCGGCGCCGTCCAGCGGATCGAGAACGAGCGAGTCCAGCTCTCGGCCTTCGCGAGCCGGTCGAAGAACCGGCAGATGGTGGACGAGATCCGCGGCCGGGGCGTCTCGGGCCCCTACGAGCTGAGCCGCGGCGACGGCCTGGTCAACAGCGAGCGGATCGAGCTGCTCACCCGCGACCGCAACCAGCCGGCCCGGATCCTCCGGCTCGAGCCGATGCGGCGCTTCGTCGACTACACCATCGACCCCCTGAGCGGCCGGATCCTCTTCCGCCGTCCGGTGCCGAGCGTCGATTCCGATCTCAATCCGGTGTCGATCCGGGTGAGCTACGAGCTCGAGCGTGACGGCGAGTCTGAGTGGGTCTACGGCGGCGACGCCCAGCTCCGACTCTCCCGCCGTCTGGAGCTCGGGGCGGCGGCGGTGCACGAGGACGATCCCCTCGACAGCTTCGACCTGCTGAGCCTGAACGGCGCGCTCCGGATCACGCCCCACACGGTGGTCCAGGCGGAGTGGGCGCGGACCGACGGCAGCGCGCGCGACGCGGGCGACGCGGCGCGGATCGAGCTCCGTCACCAGGGCGAGCGGCTCGACGCGCACCTCTTCGGGGCGGAGAGCGATTCGAGCTTCTCCAACTCGTCGTCCTCGTTCGGGGGCGGGCGTCGCGAGCTGGGCGCCTCGCTCGGCCTCCGACTCGACCAGCGGACCCGCCTGTTGGGCCACGCGCTCAGCACCCAGGACCGGCGGACCGACGGCCGGCGCGACGGCGCGCTCCTGGCCGTCGAGCGGCGGCTCGGCCGCGACGTCAGGGCCGAAGTCGGCTATCGCTACGGCCACGAGACCGCCACCCCGGCGGACGGGGTGGCGCCGACCCCCAACGAGACCAACGCGCTCCACACCCGGCTCTCGGTGGACTTCGGCGACTCGCTCTCGAGCGGTCTCCGCAAGGGCGCGATCTTCGGCGAGTACGACCAGGACCTCGAGCACGGCGATCGGCGTCGGGGCGCCCTCGGGGCCCACTATCAGGTCCTGCCCCGCCTCCGGCTCTACGGCCGGCACGAGTTCCTCTCCTCCTTCGCGGGGCCCTTCGCGCTCAACGGCGAACAGCGCACCCAGGCCACCGTGATCGGCTTCGACGGCGGCTACGCCGAGGACGGCCAGGTGTTCAGCGAGTATCGCCTTCGGGACGGGCTGAGCGGCCGCGACGGCGAGGCGGTGATGGGACTCCGGAATCGGTGGACCGTGGCCCGCGGGCTCCGCCTCGACGCGTCCTTCGAGCGAATCCACCCGACCACCGGTGGCTCGACCGTGGGCGAGGCGACGGCCGTGGCCGGCGGGGTCGAGTACAGCACCAGCCCCGATTGGCGCGGCACCGCGCGGCTCGAGGTGCGGGACGCGGCGAGCGGGACCACCCTGCTCGCGACCGCCGGCTACGCCCGCAAGCTCTCGGACGACTGGACCACGCTCGGACGGATCTTCTGGAACGACCTGGAGGACGACCAGGTCCGCACCCGCGGGCAGCTGGGCCTGGCGTGGCGGCAGACCAGCGAGTCGCGCTTCAACGGGCTGGCGCGACTCGATCGTCGCTTCGAGCGGCTTGGTGTGGCGGGCGCCAGCCAGGCCACCCACGGCGCCACGGTGCTGAGCGCCCACCTCAACTGGCAAGCCACCGACCAGCTCGTGCTGAGCGGCCGCTGGGCCTCGAAGTGGGCGACCGATTCGAGCGCCGGACTCGAGTCGTCCACCACCGCGCACCTCGCCATGGTGCGGGGCATCCAGGACATCGGCCGCTCCTGGGACCTCGGGGTCCAGGCGAGCACCCTCTCGGTGGTCGACGCCGGCCGCCGCTTCGGTCTCGGCGTGGAGCTGGGTCGCCGGATCATCGACGACCTCCGCCTCGCGGTCGGCTACAACCTGTTCGGGCTCCGCGACCGCGACATCCCGGACACCGAGTACACCCTCCGCGGCGCCTACGTCCGCTTCGACTTCAAGTTCGACGAGCGACTCTTCGGCCGCGATCGCTGACCGTCGTGGCCGGGCGCGGGAGCATCGGGTACATTCCCCCGCGATGGCTCGTCCCGACCGCGAATCCCCGCCCGCCGGCGCTCCGGACCCGGACGCCGGCGCGCCGCCGCCGCCCTTCGCCGTCACGCTCACCCGGGTGCTCCTCGTCCAGGTGATCGCGCTGGTGGCGCTCTGGCTCCTGCAGAGCCGGTACCCCCGTTAGGCGGCCTCCGTGCATCCCCTGAACTGGACGATCGTGGTCGTCTACATCGGGTACGTCCTCTGGGACGGGATCCGGCGCGCCAAGGGCACTCACGAGATCGAGGGCTACTTCCTCGCCAACCGGAGCCTGCCCTGGTGGGCGGTCGGGCTCTCCGTCATGGCCACCCAGCTCTCGGCCGTGACCATGATCGGCACCACGGGGCAGGGCGCCACCGACGGGCTCCGCTTCGTCCAGTTCTACTTCGGGCTCCCGCTCGCGATGGTGATCCTGGGCGTCACCCTGGTGCCCTTCCTCCGGGGCGCGCGGGTCTACACCGCCTACGAGTATCTCGAGCGCCGCTTCGACTCCAAGACCCGGAGCTTCACCGCCTTTCTCTTCCTGCTCTCCCGCGGGACCTCGGCCGGCACCATCATCGCGGCGCCCGCCGTGGTCTTCTCGGCGATCTTCGGCTGGGACCTGGCCTGGTCCGTGGCGCTGATCGGCGTGCCGACCGTGATCTACACGATGATCGGCGGAGTCCAGGCGGTCACCTGGGCCGACGTGAAGCAGATGGTCCTGATCGTGGCGGCTTTGGTGGCGGTGGTGGTGGTCCTGCTCGTCAAGCTGCCGGTCTCCCCGGACGACGCGCTCGCGATCGCCGGGGCGAGCGGCCGGCTCCGGGTGTTCGACTTCTCGTTCAACCTGACGGAGACCTACACCTTCTGGTCGGGCATCCTGGGCGGGACCTTCCTGATGCTCTCCTACTTCGGTACCGACCAGAGCCAGGTGCAGCGCTACCTGGCCGCCAAGTCGGTCGCGGCGGCTCGGACCTCGCTGCTGATGAGCGCTTACTGGAAGATCCCGCTCCAGGCGCTGGTCCTGCTGGTGGGCGTCCTCGTCTTCGTGTTCTACCTCTTCCAGGCGCCGCCGCTCCTCTTCAATCCGGCCCACGAGCGCCAGGTTCGCGACGCCGAGCCGGCGGCGCTCGCCTCGCTCGAGCAGCGGTTCGCCGGCGCGGTGGAAGAGAGGGAGGTCGCGGCCCGCTCCGCCGCAATGGCCCGCGCGGGCGCCGATCCGGCCGCCGCCGCGAGCGCGATGGACGCCTTCCGGAACAGCGAAGCCCGGGTCCAGTCGGTGCGCAGCGAGGCGCTCGAGCTGACTGAGCGCGTCACGGGCGAGTCGTCGCGGGACGTGAACTACATCATTCCCCGCTTCGTGCTCGACGACCTGCCGCTCGGCCTGGCGGGCATCTTTCTCGCCGCGGTGCTCGCGGCCGCGATGTCGAGCATCGCCGCCGAGCTCAACTCGCTCTCCACGGCCACGGTGGTGGACTTCTATCGGCGCTGGATCCGGCGCGAGGGAAGCGACGCCCACTTCCTGATGGTCTCGCGCGCCGCGACCGCCTTCTGGGGACTCTTCGCCTGCGTGGTCGCCACCTTCGCCGCCAACCTCGGCTCCCTGATCGAGGTGGTCAACCGCTTCGGCTCGTTCTTCTACGGCTCGATCCTCGGCGTCTTCCTGCTCGCCATGCTTCCCTTCGCGCGGGGGACGGGCGCCTTCGTCGGCCTGCTGGCCGGGATGGGCGCGGTGGCCGCGGTCACCTTCGGCGCGCCGTCGGTCTCCTTCCTCTGGCACAACGTGATCGGCGCCGTGACGGTGCTCGCGGTCGGCGGCGCGATCAGCCTGGCCGCCGGCGGCCGCCGGACCGCCTAGCGCGCGGGCAGCGCGTAGGCCACCACGAAGTCGCCGAGCGTGGTGCCCATCCGGTTGTGCCCGCCGGCGGCGATCGCCACGAACTGGCGCCCGTTCACCTCGTAGGTCATCGGCGTCGCGATCCCGCCCGCCGGCAGCTCGACTTCCCAGAGCAGCTCGCCGGACTCGACGTCGAAGGCCCGCAGGTGCTGGTCGGTCGTCGCGGCGACGAACACCAGACCGCCGGCCGTCACCATCGGGCCGCCGAAGGTGATCGAGCCCCACTGCTTGGCTTCGGGCGGCGCGTCCGGCATCGGCATCGAGCCCAGCGGGATCTCCCATCGCTTTCCGCCGGTGGAGAGGTCGATCGCCGTCAGCAGGCCCCAGGGCGGCCTCGAGCAGGGCAGGCCGCTCGGCGAGACGAACGCGCCGCGCGACATGGTGTACGGCGTGCCCTGCTGATTGCCCTCGGTCGGGCTCGATCGCCGGTGCAGTCGCACCCACATCGGCAGCCGCAGGTGGTTGACGATCAACAGACCCCGGCCCCGGTCGAAGGCCACCCCGCCCCAATTGATCCCGCCGCCGAAGCCCGGATACTCGACGATGCCCTCGAAGCTCGGCGGCGTGAACATCGCCGAGCCGGAGAGCTTCGCGAACTCCGCCCGGCAATACGCCAGGTCGCTCGGGGTGGCGCCCCAGAGATCCGCCTCGGTCAGACCCAACGGGTGGAGCGGCTCGGGCGTGGTCGGGAAGGGCTGAGTCGGCGACGCCTGTTCGCCCGGTATCGTGCTGGCCGGCACCGGGCGCTCCTCGACCGGGAAGATCGGGGTGCCTTTGGCTGGGTCGAGGAAATAGAGGAAGCCCATCTTGGTCGCCGCGACCACGGCGCGCGCTCCCGCCCGTCCTTCCGGACCGTGACCAGCGACGGCTGCGCCGCGACGTCGTAGTCCCAGAGGTCGTGATGGACCACCTGGAAGTGCCACGCCACCCTTCCGGTCCGCGCGTCGAGCGCCACGACCGAGTTGGCGTAGCGGTTCGACCCGGGTCGTTCTCCGCCGTAGAAGTCGGGCGCGGCCGACCCGGTCGGCACGAAGACGTAGCCGAGCGCCGAGTCGACGCTGAGCGGCGGCCAGGCGTTGGCGCCGCCGGTCCTGGCGGCGGCGGCCGGAGTCCACTCGGCGTACATCGGGTCGTCCGCCGAGCGAGGGAGCGGGTCCCAGGCCCAGCGGTGCACGCCGGTCCGCGCGTCGTAGCCGCGAACCACGCCGTGCTCCATGTCGACCCGCCGGTTGTCGCCCATCGACGAGCCCACCACCACCACGTCGCCCAGCACGGCCGGCGGCGAGGTCACGCCGTACTGTCCCACCTGCACCCGACCCACGCCGCGGTCGAGTCGCACCGTGCCGCTCTCGCCGAACTCCGCGCACGGCGTCCCGTCCGTCGCGTCGAGCGCCAGCAGCCGCGCGTCGATGGTGCCGAAGAAGATCCGCCTCCCGCAGGAGGCCTCCGGACGCTCCGCGTCGGCCCAGTACGCGACGCCCCGGGAGATCAACCCCTCGTTGCGCTCCTGCTCCACGTCGATCACGGGATCGTGGCGCCAGAGCAGCGCGCCCGTGGCGGGGTCGAGCGCCACTACCCGATTGAACGGCGTGCTCACGTAGAGCCTGCCCGCCGCTTCGATCGGGGTCGCCTCGAACTTGTAGTCGGTCCGGTGACAGCGGGCGCAGCTGGCCACGGGGCCGGCCATCGAGCTGTCCTGGTGCGAGGCGTCGCCGGTGTGCGCGGTCCAGGCGAGCTCGAGCCGGCTCACGTTGCTCCGATCGATCTGGGCGAGGGCGGAGTACCGCGCTCCGCCGGGGTCCCCGCCGTAGCTCGACCAGCTGGTTGACGCCGCCTGGTCGGCGGCCGGCGCGCCGCCGGCGCAAGCCAGCGAGCCCGCGGTGGCGAGGACGACGAGAGTGGACGGAAGCGAGCGCATCGATCGAGAGTCCGGCATCGGTGACGAGCGAAAGCTACCGCCGAGCCGCTGGCCCCCGGTCGTGTCAGTTGACGAGCGGGACCAGCCCGGGCCGACCGGGTCAGCGCTCAGAGAGTGAGGTCGGGCAGCCGGTCGCGATAGCGGCGGCTCAGGGTCAAACGCTCTCCACTCGCCAGCACGGCTGCATAGTCACCGTGCCCGACCGGGGTGAAGCGATCGACGGCGCCGAGGGCGACCAGGGTCGAGCGGTGGATTCTGACGAAGCGGGCCGGGTCGAGTCGCTGCTCGAGCGCGCGCAGGGTGCCGCGCACCAGATGCACGCCGTCCGCGGTGTGGAGCTTCACGTAGTTGCCGGCGCTCTCGATCCAGCGGATGTCGTCGAGCTCGACCACCCGGAGCTTGCCGAGCGAGCGCACCACGAAGCGCTCGAGCGGTTGGGCGCGCTCGGTGGAGAGCAACGCCTCGCGGTAGGTCGTGCGGTCCAGGGCGCCGAGCCGCTGCAGGGCGCGGTCGAGCGCCTGATCGAGCCGCTCGCGGGTCACCGGCTTCTGGATGTAGTCGACCGCGCCGAGCGCGAAGGCGTCGACGGCCGAGGCGTCGAAAGCCGTCACGAAGATCACCACCGGCCACTGGCCCGGATCGATCGCGCGGAGGACCTCGAAGCCGTCGAGCTCCGGCATCCGGAGATCGAGGAGAGCCAGGTCGGGCCGACGCTCCTCCAGCACCCGGACCGCGTCGAGCCCGTCGACGGCCTCCCCCACGATCTCGAGCTCCGGTCGGGTGGCCAGCATCGCCCGGAGCTTCCGGCGAGCGGGCGGCTCGTCGTCCACGATCACCACCGAGCGGGTGGTCATCCGGCGGTCGACCAGGGCAGCGTGATTCGCGCGACCGTGCCGCCCTCCGGACGCTCGTCGAGCCGGAAGCTCTGCCGGTCGCCGTAGAGGAGCGCCAGCCTCGCCGCGGTGCCGCTCAAACCGACGCCGTTGCCGGCGGCGTCGCTCCGCCCCGGTCCTCGACCGTCGTCCTTGACCTCGAGCCGGAGACGATCGCGGTCCCGGGCCGCCACGATCTCCACGGTGCCGGCCCCGGCCCGGCTGCCGACGCCGTGGCGGATCGCGTTCTCGACCAGCGGCTGCAACACGAAGCGGGGCACGGCGGCGTCGAGCGTGACGGGATCGGCCTCGACCCGGACGGCGAGCCGCGGGCCGAATCGCTCCCGCATCAGGGCGAGATACGATTCCAGCCAGGCCATCTCGTCGCGGAGCGAGACCGTCGCCCCGCTCTCCCGCGTCATCGCCCGGCGCAGCAGGTCGCTGAGCCGCGCCAGCAACCGATCGGCCTCGGCGACGTCCTCGTACATCACCGCGGAGATGGTGTTGAGGGTGTTGAAGATGAAGTGCGGCTCGAGCCGCGCCTCGAGCGACTCCAGCTTCGCCTGGGTGAGCGCGGCCTCGAGCTCGGCCGCGCGGAGCCGGGCCCGGCGCGTGTCGCGATAGTAGTAGCCGAAGTGCATCAGGCCGATGACCATGCTGTACACGATGGTCTGGGCCGAGAGCTCCATCGGAATCCGCCAGCGGAGATCGCCGTAGTCGTAGGGCCCGAGCCCCACGAGCGGAAAGACGAGCGAGCGACTGCCCCACATCAGCATCGTCTCGAAGGTGCCGAGCACCAGGATCAACCCCAGGTAGAGCGGAAGACGCCGGACCCAGGTGTCCCGGGAGAGAGGGAGCCGCCCGACCACCACCAGCAGCACCGCGAGACAGGGCAGCGCCGCGTAGGCGCCGGTCATCTCCTCGATCAAACGCTCCAGAGCGGAGCCGCTGCGATGGCGGGCCAGCACGTCGCCATACCGGTAGGCGAACATCAGCAGGCCGAAGACGGTCGTCAGACCGAACACCGCCAGGGCCAGGCGGAGCTTGGAAGCGCGGGAGCGTTGCATCTGGGCGACTCGCCTCCAAGCTTAAGTCTGGTCCCGGACGGCGTCGACCGGACACCGGGACGAGCGGGATTCCGTAGGGACGACCGGATTCCGCCGCCGCCGCTCGTCCCCTGGAAGGAGGATCGCTCTCCGGTGCCTCGCGCCCTCCCGCTCGTCGTCATGTTGCTCGGTGTCGCAGGGGCGGCTCGAGCCCAGGCTCTGCCAGGCGCATGGTGGAGCGCCTCGTCCGAAGCGCGGCTCGCCCTCGCCGACCGGTTGGCGGAGGAGGGCGCGACCTTCGACGAGCTCTACCGGGCCCTTGCCGCTGGTCCCCCGCGGTGGCCCGACGCACCGGTCGGTCGGCTCGAGCGGACCCGCCGGAACCAGGACGGACAGTCCTTCGCCTACCAGCTGCTGGTTCCGAAGGATTACGATCCGGCCAAGCCGCATCCCGTCCGGGTCTATCTCCACGGCGGCGTGGCGCGGCGGGATCCGGGGCGTTGGCGCGACCCGGAGCGGGTGGCGCGGCCGGGCGAGCTGGCCGTGTTTCCCTCCGCCTGGGCCGACGCGCTCTGGTGGGACTGGAGCCAGGTCGAGAACCTGAACGGGATCCTCGCCGACTTGAAGCAGGAGTACAACGTCGACGAGAATCGGGTCTATCTCTTCGGCGTTTCCGACGGCGCCACCGGCGCCTACTACCATGCCTTCAAGGCGCCGACCGTCTGGGCCGGCTTCGTCTGCCTGATCGGCCACCCGGCCGTGCTCTCCAACCCGCGCTTCGCGAGCAGTGGCGAGATCTTCGCGCGGAACCTCTCCCACCAGGCGCTCTTCGTCGCGAACGCCACCGACGATCGGCTCTATCCGACCCGCACGGTCGCTCCGTTCGTCGGTCTCTTCGAGCAGGTGGGCGCCGCCGTGACCTTCAGGGACAAGCCGGGCGATCACGGCGTCGCGTGGTGGCCCGAAGAGGCGGAGCGGATCGAGCGCTTCGTCGCGGAGCATCCCCGCGTGCCGCTTCCCGACACCCTCGACTGGGAGACCGAATCGGTCAGCCGGGGCAATCGGGTCGCCTGGCTCCGGATCGACCGGCTGGCGAGCGAGCCCGCCCGGCGCGATCCCCTGGCGGACGATCCCTTTCCGCACTTCCAACCGGCCGGCCGGGTCCGCCTCGAGCGGACCGGGAACCGGATCGCCCTCACCAGCTACAACGTCGCCTCGCTCACGCTGCTGCTCGCGCCCGACCGGCTCGCGTTCGACCGGCCCCTCGAGCTGGTGGCGAACGGACACCCCGCCCTCCGGGTGACGCTCGAGCCCAGTGTGCGGACCCTGCTCACCTGGGCGGCGCGGGACGCCGATCGGACGATGCTCTTCGGCGCGGAGCTCGAGGTGCGGATCGCGGGGGACGGCTCGGCCACCGCCCGGCTCAAGCGTTAGGCGCGTCCCAGCGAGCGCCGGGCGCGCCAGAGCCGCTTCAGCATCTGGATCTGCCCGGCGTGGTAGGCGTCGTGTTGCGCGATGCCGGTGATCAGCTCGCCGTAGGTCCACTTCTTCGCCCCGGCGGGCCGCCGACCGAGTCGGCTCGCGGGCACCGCTCGAATCGCCTCGAGCAGGAGCCGCCGCTCGTCCGCGAGCAGCGCCCGGTCCGCGGCCCAGGCCCGGGCGCTCGGCCGGTCCGGTACCTTCGGAAAGTTGGCCGGGCTCCGGGGAAACGCGGGCCCCCCACCGGAGATCCGGCGCCGCACGGCGTAGGTCCAGTAGGCGACGTGAAGCGTCAGGGCCCAGATCGAGTGCCGGCCCGGCGCGGGGCGCCAGTGAGCCGCCGCCGGGCTCACGCCCCGGAGCGCGCCGAGCGGGGTGGGGCCCCCATGCCAGCCGCCCCGGCCGGGGCGGGGCTCGACGTTCTCGCCGAGCAGCCGCAGCAAAGCCGCCTCGGTCATTGGCGGGCTCGCTTTCGAGCCGGTTTCGCGGGGAGCGTGCGTACGTAGCCGACCCCCCGGTCGATCCAGGTGGCGAGCTGACTCGTCCGGCCGAGGCCGTCGGGCGCGACGTACACCATTCCCCTGAGCGGACGGCCCGTGAAATTCATCTCGCGGGCGTGCTCGCGGGCGAGCGCGCGCTCGTATTCCTCCGGGCCGACCCGCACCATCAGGGTGTCCCTGACGATCCCGCACGCCATGTGCCCATTCACCAGGAAGCAGAGTCCTCCGAACATCTCCTTCTCGGCGACTCCCCGCTCCGCCGCGAGGTGAGCGCGAATCCGCTCCGCGAGTCGCTCGTCGTAGGCCATCGCCTCACCCGTCGGGAAGGAACTTCGGAACGTCGAGCCGAAAACCCTTGCCCGGAAGGGTGAACAGGGTCGAGCTCCCGCGAACCAGCAGTCGTCCGTCGCCGCTGTGAACCGAGGCCTCCGCGTAGCTCAGGGTCCGGCCCGCGCGGACCAGACGACCCTCCGCCACCAGCAGACCCTCGGCGACGGACTCGAGATAGGTCAGCATGAGATCCACGTTCACCATGCCGGCGCCGTCGGGCGCATGGGCGAAGGCGGCCCAGAAGGTGGCCGTGTCGATCAGCGTGGCGAGCACGCCGCCGTGCACCAGACCGAAGGGTTGCAGATGGCAGCGCGCCACGTCGAGCTCGATCCGCGCGCCCCCGGCCGAGAAATCCACCAGCCGCATCGGGAGGTGGGAGACGAACGGGCTGGCGTTCACCTGGCGGCGGACCTCGTCCACGAACGCCGGATTGAGAGCCGGAGCGATGCGCATCGAGTCTCCGCTAGCGCCCGGCGCCGGCGAACGTCACCAGCGACTCGTTGCCGTCGGCCCCCACGCTCGCGACGCCGAAGAGGAAGTCGTCGATGATGATTCCCTCGAGCGTCGTCTCGGTCGCGCCGGAGACGAAGACGCTCTGGCTCCAATAGGGATCGACCGTGTCGCGCCAGTAGACCCGATACCCCGCCACCGGTCCGTCGGGCGCGGTCCAGGACACCCGGGTCGAGCCGTTCGCCGGGCCGCGGATCCGGACTGCGCCGGGCGGTGGCGGCGCCCAGGCCAGCGCCGCGAGCGCGGCCGCGTTGACGCCGGCGATCCGAGCCGCGTAGGGGAAGTCCACCTCGTCCGGCACGTCGCCGTAGGCGATCCCGTTCGCGGTCCGGAGATCCTGGTGCTGTCGGTTGAAGTCCTCGTACGCCTCGGTGATCCGAATCGCCGCGTAGCCCAGGTCGTTGAAGGCCCGGTGGTCGCCGCCGCGCCCGAAACGATCGAGCCGGTAGACCAGCTTGGGGCGCATCGTCGGCTGGACCTCGGTCGCGATCCGATGGACGTAGCGGGCCAGCTGCCGGCTGATGCCGTCCACCTCGCCGCCGATCACCCGTCGCATCTGCCGCTCGCCGTCGGTCTCGGTCGGTGGCACCGGCTCCGAGAAGATCCGGAAGGTCATGTTGTCCGCGTGCCCGCCGATGCCACGGGTATTGCCGATGATGTCGTTGTTCAATACGCCCTCGATCGTCCAGCCCTGCTCCTTCGCGTAGGCCGCGAGCTGTTGCCCGCCCAGCAGACCCTGCTCCTCGCCGACCAGCGCGCCGTAGACGATGGTCTTGTCGAAGCGGTACCGGCTCAGCACGCGAGCCGTCTCGATGACGGCGGCGGTGCCGCTGCCGTCGTCGTTGGCCCCGGGCGCGTCTGAGGTGGCGTCGTTCGAGCCGCTCGCCCGCGAGTCGTAGTGCCCGGTGATCAGCACGTAGCGGTCAGGATACCGGGTGCCCCGCTGGACCGCGACCACGTTCACCAGCTCCACCGCGCGCGGGATCCGCGGGTTGGTCCCCGCGGCGAGCATGCCGCGCTGGAAGGAGACCTCGAGGCAGCCGCCGCACGCCGACGAGATGGCGCTCAGCTCGCCGTGGATCCAGCGGCGCGCGGCGCCCACCCCACGGGTCGCGGAGACCGTGTCCGACAGGGTGTGCCGGGTGCCGAACGAGGCCAGCTTCCGGATCGTGGCCTCCATCGCCGCCGCCGGCACCGCGTGCGCGATCTCGGCGAGGCGCGGATCGTCGGCGGGCGGCGGCGCGCTCGGCGCCTGCAGCAGCGCGAAGGTGGTCGACAGCAACGGAGCGAACGAGATCATGGCGGCGTCCAGAGGGGTCGGTCGGTAATCTTCCCCGGCCCGGCCGGCGACACAACACCCGCGCGCTCTGGTCACGGCGGGATCGGGTCGGTAGGTTAGTCGCCGAGCCCAATCCAGCGGCGGAACGGCATGGCCACACAGCAGACCTACGCCAACCACAAGCGTTACGTGTTCGGCTACCACGTGCTCGCGTTCGGCGGCCTGGTGATCAACCTCGGTTGGTCGGTTCGGCAGATGGCGCGAGATCTGACCGGAGACCGGGTGGTCTCGGTCGTGCTCGCCGCGTCGTTGGTGCTGATCTTCTTCTACGCCCGGGTCTTCGCACTCGCCGCCCAGGATCGGGTGATCCGGCTCGAAGAGCAGCTTCGACTCGAGCGCCTCCTGCCCGACGACCTCCGGCCCCGGATCGGGGACCTCTCCCCCGGCCAGCTGATCGGGCTCCGCTTCGCGTCCGACGCCGAGCTGCCCGGCCTGGTTCGACGGGTGCTGGCGGAGGGTCTCACCGATCGCGACGCGATCAAGCAGGCCGTTCGCGATTGGAGACCGGACACCTTCCGCGTCTGAGCGGCCCCCTGGCCGGAACCACTGGCTGCCCGGGAGCGTAGTGCGGTCATGCCCGGACTCTTCATCCTGATGGCCGCCCTCATCCAGGCGCCCGACCCCACCATCGCGCTGCTCACAGCCGACCGAGAGCTGTCGGCGTCCTCGGCCCGTGAAGGGCTCGAGGCCGCATTGCCGCCGGCGCTCGCCGGGAGCCCGGTGCTGCTGCTGCCGGGCGCGCCGGTGCTCCGCGGCCGCGACGCGATCGTCGGCGCCCTCGCCGCCGCAGAGGCCGAGCGGGAGCTGGTGGTCGAATGGACCGCTCGCGCCTCGTGGGTCTCGCTCGACGGCGCCCTCGGCGTGACCGCCGGCGTGCTCTCGGCCAAGCCGAAGGGCGAAGGCCAGCAGCGGAGCGGCACCTACGTCGCCTGCTGGAAGCTGGTGGACGGGGCCTGGAAGCTCGCCGCGTTGATGCAGGCGGGGCTCGCGCCCGGCAACCGCCCCCTCTACGACCCGGCCTGGGGTCCCAAGGCGCTCACGGCGCTCGCGCCGTCGGGCGCCGCCCGATCGATCATCGCCTCCGACATCGCCTTCTCCGCGCGCGCGGGGACCGACGGGGCCGGCGCCGCGTTCGAGGCCTACGCCGCGCCCGACGCGGTGGTCTTCAGCCCCGGCGGGGCGAGCCGCGGGCCCCGGGAGATCGGCGCGTCGATCGGCCAGGGGCCGCCCGCGGACTGGTCGTGGGTGCCGGTCGTCGCCGAGCTGGCCGAGAGCGGCGATCTCGGGTACACGATCGGTCAGGCGGTGATCGCTCCCCAGTCGGGTGGCGGGCCGGTCCTCTCCAAATACCTGACCGTCTGGAAGCGCCAGCCCGACGGCACCATGCGATTCCTCACCGATGGAGGGAACGGCCGGCCCGCTCCCTGAGATCTTCCGGCCGCCCGCGCCGGATGCCAATATTCCCGCTCATGCCCGACCCCGATCGGCGGAGCGACTACCCGAGCCTCGACGCTCTCGACCTCGCCGTGGCTCCGGTCGAGCGGGCGGAGACGGTTCCTTCCAGCTGGTACACCGACCCCCGACACCACCTGCTCGACCGAGACGCGATCTTCGCGCGGAGCTGGCAGTGCGTCGGGCACGTCGATCAGCTGCCGGCGGCCGGGAGCTACTTCCTCGCGACGATCGCCGGCGATCCCGTCCTCGTCCTCCGGGATCAGGCCGGGCGGGTGCGCGCCTTCTTCAACGTCTGCCGGCATCGCGGCGGGCCGCTCGCGATCGAGTCGGCGGGCTGCGTCAAGGCGCTCACCTGCAAGTACCACGGCTGGACCTACCTGCTCGACGGCTCGCTCCGTGGGGTGCCCCAGTTCGACCGCACCGAGCTCTTCGACAAGAAGGACTACGGTCTGGTGCCCGTGCCGGCGGCCGAGTGGCAGGGCTTCCTCTTTCTCAACCTCGAGGCGCCCGACGATCCCCCGCTGGAGACCGTGCTCGCGGGGATCCGGGAGCGGATCGGCGCCATCCCGATCGAGCGGATGCGGCTGGTGCGCCGGGTCGACTACGAGGTGGGCGCCAACTGGAAGGTCTACGTCGACAATTTCCTCGAAGGCTACCACATCCCGCACGTCCATCCCGAGCTCAACCGGGCCCTCGACTACACGGCCTACCTCACCGAGCTCGCGCCCTGGCATGCGCTGCAGCACAGTCCGCTCAAGGCGGACAACGTCTACACCGGCACCGGCGGGGGCGAGGCCTTCTACTACTGGGTCTTTCCCAACACGATGCTCAACGTCCTTCCCCACCGGGTCCAGGCCAACCTGGTGCTCCCCGAGGGGCCGGATCGCTGCCGGGTGATCTTCTGGTACTATTACCTCGATCCGGAGCGGCCGGGCCGAGCGGAGCAGATCGAGGAAGACGTCCGCTACAGCGACTCGGTGCAGGCCGAGGACCGCGAGATCTGCGAGCGGGTCCAGCAGGGCCTGCGCTCCCGGGCCTACGACCGGGGCCGTTTCTCGGTGGAGATGGAGTCCGGAGTCTATCATTTCCAGTCGCTGCTGAAGCACGCCTACCGTCGGCTGCTCGAGAGCCGATAGAGTCATCCCGCGGTCGGGAGGAACGCTGATGGGCGCGCCCCAACCGGAGCGGCATCGCGACGGCCTCAAGCCGGTCCTGAGCCTGCTCGACGCGACCATGATCAACGTCGGCACCATGGTCGCCTCGGCGATCTTCCTGATGCCGGCCGTGATCGCCGCCAAGTTCGCCACGCCCGGGCCGGCGCTCCTGGTCTGGGTCGTCGGCGGTGTGGTCTCCCTCTTCGGCGCGCTGGCCATCGCGGAGCTCGGCGCCGCGATGCCGGAGGCCGGTGGTCAGTTCGTCTACCTCTCCCGCGCGTTCGGTCCGGTCTGGGGCTATCTCTACGGCTGGGGCACCGCCGTCATCGTCAATCCGGCCTCGCTCGCGGCGATCGCGGTGGGCTTTGCGACCTATCTCGGCTACTTCGTGCCCCTGGACCCGACCGCGGTCAAGCTGGTCGCGATGGCGTCGATCCTCCTGCTCACGCTGATCAACTGCTTCGGCGTCGAGCTCGGCGCCCGGGTCCAGAACCTGCTCACCTTCGTCAAGCTGGCCGGCGTGCTGGGCATCGTGGGCGCCGCGCTCTTCGTCTCGGGCGGCTCGGCGGCCAACCTCACACCTCTGTGGGGTGGGGAGTCGCTCGGCTCGATGATCGGGCCGTTCGGCGTCGCGATGGTGGCGGTGCTCTACGCCTACGACGGCTGGGTCGAGGTGACCTACGTGGGCAGCGAGCTTCGGGACCCGGCCAGGGACATGGCGCGCTCGATCGTCTATTCCACGCTGATGGTCACCGTGCTCTACGTCGCCGTCACGCTCGCCCTCACCTACGTGCTCGGCCACGCCGCGGTGGCCGGCTCGGAGCGGGTCGCATCCGACGCGATGGTCCGGCTGTTGGGCGGCGCGGGCGCCACCATCATCACGGTGACGATCCTGGTGTCCACCCTCGGCGCCAACCACGGGATCGTCTTCACCGCGGCGCGAATTCCCTTCGCCATGGCCACGAGTGGTCAGTTCTTCCGCTGGGCCGCCCGGGTCAGCCCGCGCTACCGGGTGCCCACGACCGCCCTGGTCGTCCAGGGCGTCTGGTCGGCGGCGCTGGTGCTGCTCGGCACCTACGAGCAGCTCGCCACCTACGTGGTCTTCGTCGCGTTCCTGTTCTACGGCCTCTCGTGCGCCGCCGTGATCGTGCTCCGCAGGCGGGAGCCGAATCTGCCACGACCCTACCGGGCCTGGGGATACCCGGTCACGCCGATCGTCTTCATCCTCTTCGCGATCTTCCTGGTCGGGAACTCGATCGTCGAGACGCCGATCGAATCGTTGATCGGCGTCGGGCTGCTCGCGGTGGGGCTGGCGCTCTACTACCTGCTCGGTTGGAATCGAAACGCCCGCGCGGGCTGACCGCGCGACGGCGGCACGGAGATAATGCGTGGCGGTTGCGGCGTCGACGACCCCATCCGGCTCTCGCGTCGGATGAGCGCAAGCTGGATGGCAGAACGAGCTACGGCGGGGGTCTAGGAGTCGGAGCTGTGACGGCGAATCGCCGCCCGAATCTGCTCGGTGAGCGCCTCGGTCTCCGCGGTCGTGCGGGTGTCGCCCTGGCGGATCGCGTCCAGCAGGCGGCGCTCGAAGTCGTGGGAGCGGGAGCACTTCCAGCACCGGGCCAGATGGACCTCGAACTCCTCGCGCTCCTCCGCAGAGAGCTCACCGTCGAGGTAGGCCCAGACCCGTCCCAACGCCTTGCCGCAGTCGATCGGTTTCTTGTCCGGCTCGCTCACTCCGCCCCCCTGGCCAGCCCGAGATCCTCCGCCTGCCGGAGCAGATCCTCCTGCAGGAGACGCCGCGCGCGATAGAGTCGGCTCCTCACGGTGCCGATCGGCACCTCGGCTTCGCGAGCCGCCTCGTCGTACGAGAGCCCGTCCACGTCCACCATGAGCACCGCGAGGCGGTAGACCTCGGGCAGCTTGGCGATGGCCGCGTCGATCGCCTCCGGGAGATCGATCCGGTCGAGCGCCGCGAGCGCGCCGTCGCCCTGCTCGCCGAACACGGCGCGCGCGGCCGCGATCGCGTCGAGGTCGCTCTCCTCGGTCGCGACCGTCCGGGCCTGGCGCGATCGGTTGCGCAGGAACGCGTTCCGGCAGATCGCGAAGAGCCAGCGGCGGACGTCGCTCCCCGGCCGGAAGGTGTGCCACCCGGTCAGGGCGTTCAGAAAGGTCATCTGCACCAGGTCGTCGGCGTCGGCCGGGTCGCCCGTCAGACGCAATGCGTACCGGCGGACGTCCGGAAGCCAGGGCAGTGTCGCTCCCTCGAAATCTTCGGTCTTGGACCGGGGCGCATCGGACACGACGGCTCGTGGGGTGCAGGTGGCCAGCTGAATCATGCTCGCGGTCGGTCCGGACGTTAACCCGAGATAGGCCGATCGCACCAGGCGAGTTCCCGACGAAACCGCCGGGAACCCGAACCGGCTTCCTGGCCTTATCCCCGTACCCACACGACAACGGCACTCGACGAAAGGAGTCAAATCCGATGACCTATCCCGTCCACACCAAGGCCACCGCGCCCGAACGCGCCCGGCCGCTGCTCGCCCAGGTCGAGCGCGCCTTCGGCTTCCTCCCGAACCTCGCCGGCATGCTGGCCGAGGCGCCGCCGGTCCTCGAAGGCTACCTCGGCGTGGCCGGCGCCTTCGCGAAGAGCTCGCTCACGCCGGCCGAGCAACAGGTCGTGCTGCTCGCCAGCAGCGTGGAGAACGAGTGCCACTACTGCGTCGCCGCCCACTCCACGATCGCCCTCGGCGCCGGCCTCGATCGGGACGCCGTCGATGCGCTCCGGAGCGGCACGCCACTCGCCGATTCCCGGCTCGAGGCGCTTCGCCGCTACACCCGCGACGTGGTGGCGCGCCGGGGCTGGACCGCCGATTCGCTGCCCGCGTTTCTCGCGGCGGGGTTCTCCCGGGCCCAGGCGCTCGAGGTGATCCTGGGCGTGGCGCAGAAGACGATCAGCAACTACGCCAACCACCTCGCGGCCACGCCGGTCGACGAGCCCTTCCAGGGCGAGGTCTGGGAGGCGTCGGCTCGCTGAGGATGGGCGGGCGCGGGCCCCCGAGGGCCCGCGCCCCGCGCCACGTCTCAGAGGATCTTGGCGAGGCGGGCGAGGCAGCCGTCCCAACCCTGCCCGTGGCCCTCGCGGTCCTCGACGCTGTCGAAGAGACTATGCACCAGCAGGAGCTCGGTCTTGCCGTCACGCTCGGTGAGCCGGATGCTCACCAGCGTGTCGGGCATCTCCGGGCGAGCCTCCCACTTCCAGGTGTACGCGAGTCGCTCGTGCGGAACCAGCTCCCGGAACTCCCCGCCCACCACGTGGACCGCGCCCTCGGTGTGCCGCATCTCCAGCCGATAGCGGCCGCCCACCCGAAGGTCGAACTGATGCAGGGTGACGGTGTGCTCGTCCGTCGGAGCGAACCACCGGCTCAGCGCTTCCGGGTCCGTGAACGCCTGGTAGACCCGCTCCCGCGGGGCCGAGAAGACTCGGCGGACTTCGAGGGCGGGGACGGTGGTTCGGTCGGTGGCGGCCATGACGGATTCTCCTCGGGTGGACGTTGCAGGTAGCGGTCGAGCGAGTCGAGCTGCCGCTCCCAGAAGGCCCGGTGGCTCTCGATCCAGCGGGCGGCCTGGTCCAGCGCTGCCGGCTCGAGCCGGCAGCTGCGCTGCCGGCCGACCTTGCGGGTCCGGACCAGCCGGGCGGCCTCCAGGATTCGCACGTGCTTGAGGGCGCCCGGGAGCGACATCGGATGGGCGCGGGCCAGCTCGGACACGGTCGCCTCGCCGCGGGCCAGGGTGGCCACCATCGCGCGGCGGGTGGGATCGGCGAGGGCGCCGAAAGCCTGGTCGAGCCGGTCATACTTAACCATGTGGTTAAGTGTACGGCGCGGGCCGCCGACTGTCAAATCACCCTGAGCTCAGCGGGTGAGCGCGTGCAGCAGGCCGCGGCCCACGGCCGTCATCCGGGCGGCGGCGGGCACCGACACGCGGGCGTCCCAGGCCCGAGGGCCGAGCCGGCGGACGCGCCTGGCGAGATCGGCGTACATCGCGCGGCCGGCGAGCACCGCCCAGGCCGCGCGGAAGGGGAGCGAGGCGAACCGGCCTTGCCGGCCGCGATAGAGCAGGTCGGCGCGGTCGAGCAGCGTCGCCACGATCGCAGCCACCGGAGCGCGCTGCTCGGGATCCGACACCGCGTCGGGCGGCACGCCCGCTTCCTCGAGCAGCGCGAGCGGCAGGTAGACCCGGCCCATCGACGCGTCGGCCATCACGTCCCGCGCGATGTTGGTGAGCTGGAAGGCGGTGCCGTACTCAGCCACGGCGTCGAGCGACTCGGCGTCCACCGGCCCGACCACCCGGCACGCCATCTGCGCGAGCACGCCGGCCACGTGGAAGCAGTAGACCTCGAGCTCCGGCAGCGCCCGATAGCGCCGCCCCTCGACGTCCATCGCCATTCCGTCCAGGAAGACGAACGGCTCCGCCGCCGGCACGCCGTGGTCACGCACCACGCGACCGATGGCCTGGATCGGCGCCGGGAGATCGACCCGGCCCGCGATGGCTTCGCCGGTCGCCTCGCGGAGGCTCGACAGCCGTTCCGCCGGACTGGCGGACGGCGCCGGCCCTATCCGGGCGTGGCCGTGGTCCTGGTCGTCGATCAGGTCGTCGACGTAGCGGGCCCAGGCGTAGAGCAGCGTCACGCCGGCGCGCTCCCGCGCGGGCAGCAGTGTCGCCGCCCGTGCGAAGACGCGTGAGCCCCGGGTCAACATCGCCCGGCACTCGGAGAGGACCGGGTCGTCGCGCACCGAGGGCCGGGTTGGTCCGGTCAGTGGAAGCTGAAGCCGAGTCCGACGTGAGCCGAATTGACGTTGTAACCGTCGAATCGGCCGCCCACGAGGTCGACGAAGGGGGTCAGCGAGAAGTTGCGCGCCACCCGGGCGTCGTAGCCGAGGCCGAAGGACGCCCCGATCCCGTTGTCGGTGCCGGAGAACGGACCCAGATCGAGCCGGAGGCTGGCCGCGCCGATGCTGCCCTTGAGATAGAACCCGCCGGTCGCGGAGGGATAGAACACGATCACCGGCCCGACCACGCCGAAGCTGAGGGTGGCGTCGTCCTCCGAGCGGGCCCAGCCGGTCACCTCGCCGCCGATCAGGACGTGCTGGCTGAGCGAGCCGCCCATTCGGAGGTAGCCGGCGCCACCGCCGATCCGCTCGTCGCAATCCTGGCAGCCGAGGGTGCCGTAGCCGAATCCGAAGCCGATCCAGAAGCCCTCGCGGGTCTGGGCGTGTCCCTGGGCCTCCGCGGCCGGCGCGAAGCCGACCGCGACGACCGCGAGCAGGAGGCCGAGCCAATGACGTGGTCGGATCATCTATCGCTCCTCGGACGATCGGGTGAGGTCCCGGTCGCTCCCGTGCGACCGCGGCTCGGGCAAGATAGCCGCGCCCTCTGGCGCTCGCGGGTCTTCACACAGGTCTCGTCAGCGCTGCGCCTGCTCCAGTCGGGCCCTCGCCTTCGCGAAGTGCGCGTCGAGGGCCGGCGTCGGGGTGCCGGCGTAGCCCTGGCGGAGTCGCTGGTCCGCCGCGTCGAGGGCGCGGAGCAGATCCCGCGCGGCCGCCCGTCTCGCGCCCGCCTCCGTGCTGCCCCGCTCACCGATCCAGATCGGCGCCGTGTGGGCGAAGAGATAGGAGTCCATCGCCGGCCACTCCGTGGTGGCTCCGCCTAACGCCCTGGCCGCCACCCAGCCGCCCGCCGGCAGCTCGACCTCGCCCGCGAAACGGGCGCCGCCGGGCGCCGTGCCACCGTCGAAGCGGGCCACTCGCCGGCCATTGACGATCAGCTCGACGGAGTCGACCGCGGTGGCGCTGTGCAGGGCGAGTGTGAAGCGGGTCTTGCCCGCGGGCACGACCTCACCGGGTCCCTGGCCGCCCACCTCGAGCTCCAGCATCGGTCCGGTGGTCACCACGCTCCGACCGGCGCGGAGCGCGGCGAGGTAGCCGCGGTAGCCGGTACCGGGCTCCGGCTTCACGTAGACCCGGGTGGTGCCCACCGCCATGGTCCGGTAGAAGTCGTTCATCACGTCGGTGCCCGCGGTCGGAGCGATCGGCACACCGAGATTGAGGAGCCGGTACCAGACGTCCATCGTGCCCAGCTCGTCGCTCCAGAGACAGACCAGCTCGAGCGCGTCGAACAGCCCGAGCACGCCGTCCGCCACCAGCTCGACCGGAAGCGAGCCCACCGTCGGACCGTCGAACGGCGCCCGCCCGACCACGGGGTGGACGTACGTGCTCACGCCGCCCTGGGCCTTCGCGAACGCCAGCACCTCCGCGTTGGCCCGGTCGTCCTTCCCGTACACCTCGTAACCGGGTCCCCAGACCCAGGGCCAGTAGAGCTCCTCCGTGCCCACCAGCCCGAGATGACCGAGGAAGTGCGAGCGTACCTCCTGGCCCCAGGCGAGATAGGGCGTCTCGGTCAGCCGCTCCCAACCCCACAGCCGCTGCTCCTCGAAGCGGGTGTGGAGGTTGGCGAGCAGCGGCGTGAGCACGTCCATGCCCTCGGCCCGCGCCATCGGGATCAGGTCCTCGGGGTCGAGCCGGTAGGGGCCGCCGTAGTTGAGATGGAAGTGGTGCTCGCCGGCCAGCCAACCCGTGGCCGCGGGATCCCACACCGGCGTCAGCGCCAGGTCCACGCTGGCGACCGCGCCGGCCTCCACTCGCACCGTCCGCTCCGCCACGGGTGTCGTGAGCCCGTGGACCGCCCGCACCCGGACCAGGCCGGCCGGCGCCTCGACCTCGATCGTGCCGGGTGAATAGAAGAAGACCTGTCCGGTCTGACCGTCGAAGCGCGGCTGACCCAGGTCGGCCACCAGCGGATGGCCCGCGGAGTCGGTGACGGCGAGTCTGGCGGCCGCGGTGCCCGTGCTCCCGGCGAGTCGCGTGCTGATCCGGACCCGGCCGGTCGGCGCGCCGTAGTCCCAGGCGTCGATGGTGACGGGCGTCGGACGGCCGCCGCCCACGCGGGCGCGGTAGAGCTGCATCCGCTCTTCGCGGTCGGCCTCGGCGTAGAGCACGCCGTCTCCGTCGAAGGTCGGGGTGAGGGGCAGGCTGCCCTTCTCGCCGGCGATCCGCACCGTGGAGCTCGGCGCGTCGATCGCCACCAGCCGAAGCTCCCAACCCCGGTCGTCGCTCGCGGGCCAGGTGTAGGCGAGGGTGCGGCCGTCGTCGCTCAGGCTCATCCGGATCATCGAGAGCAGCGGACCCGAAGCGATCACGCGCTCCTCGCCGCCCACCAGGGCGCGGGTCCGGATCTCGTTGATGGTGCCCCGCTTCGAGAGGAACAGCACACCCTCGCCGTCGGGCAGCGGGATCGGCTCGAGCTCCAGTCCCGGCGTGCTGGTGAGCCGCGAGCGCGAGCCGGCCGCCACGCTGATCCGCCAGAGGTCCAGGTCGCCGGCCACGGCGGAGCTGTAGTAGAGCCAGCGGCCGTCGGCCGAGAACGCGGGGTCGAGCTCGATCCCGTCGTCGCGCGAGGCGATCCGCTCTTCGCCGGTGGCGAGGTCGAGCATCACGATCGACGTCTCGCGGGTGTCGTCGCGCACGAAGGCGAGGGTCTTCCCGTCGGGCGACCACGCGGGTCGCGAGTCGATGCCGGCTCCGCTCGTCACCCGGGTGGCCACCCGGGTCGTCCGATCCATCACCCAAAGCCAGCCGCGCGAGGCGACGGCGATCCGCGAGCGGTCCGGCGACACGGCCGGATCGATCGGGCCGACCGTGAGCAGCGGCAGCTCGTAGCCCTCGAGATAGACGTGGTGACTCATGCCCCGGACCTTGGGGTACCGGTTGGTCCATTGCGCGGCGATCGGGCTCGCGAGGACGAGCCCGCCGAGGACGAGCCAGAGCGGGCGAAGCGTCGGGATTCGCATCAGGGCCTCTTCCTGCGAGGAGGAGTCAGTATCCGATCTCGGCGGTCACCATCCAGCGAGGGGTCTCGCCCTGCTCCATCGCGGCGAGACACTCGAGGAAGCCGTCGGCCGTGGCGGCGAGGGTCGACGGTCCGGAGTTGTGCGGCGAGATCACCACGCCGGGCAGGTCCCAGAGCGGAGAGTCCGCCGGAAGCGGCTCCCGCTCGAAGACGTCGAGCGCGGCGCCCCTGATCCAGCCGTTGGCCAGCGCTTCGGGGAGGGCGCTCTCGTCGAGCACGGCGCCGCGGCCCACGTTCATCAGGAAGGCGCCGCCCGCCTGGGAGAGCCGGTCGCGATCGATGAAATGGTGGGTCTCCTCGGTGAGCGGCGCGGCCAGGACCAGCCAGTCGGTGTCGGGAATCACCTCGGCGAAGGCGTCGGCCTTCGTGGTGCGATCGAAGTCCGGGGTGGCCCGGCCGCTCCGCGAGAGGCCTTCCACCCGACACCCCAGGCCCCCGAACCCGCGCGCGATCCCGCGGCCGACCAGTCCGGTGCCGAGGATCAGCACCCGCTGTCCGCGCAGCACGATCGGGTCGGCGCTCTCCTGGGCGAAGCCCCACTCGTGGCGGCGCTGCGCCTCGGCCAGCTCGGCGAGACGCTGATTCTCGGCCAGCGCCCGGGCCAGGCACCACTCGGCGATCGCGGGCCCGAAATCTTCAGGGCTCCGGGTCAGCAGGATCGAGTCGTCGAGGGGTTGCCGGAAGATCAGGCCGTCGACGCCGGCCCCGATGCTGTGGATCCAGCGCACCGAGCCCCAGCCGGAGACGGGCGGCCGGCGAAACCCGAGGTAGACCTCCGCCCACTCGAGGTCGGCCGCCGCGACGTCGGGCAGGGCGCGGACTCGAAGCTCGAGCTCCGGCCTCCGCTCCGCGAGCTGCTCGGGCAGGCCGGGAATCCGAGTGGCGATCAGGATCCGCTTGGGCTGGAAGGGCTGCATGAACGACCGAAGCTCGCGGCCCGCCGGGAGCGGGTCAAGAGCGGGCCCCGGCGCTGGACGGTCGCCGCGCCCGCGCGGTAGCTTAGCGGACCTCATGACCTCACTGCGGCCGCAGGCGCCCCGGCTCACGATTCCGGTCACCCGACGCGAGATCTTCGGGTGGGCGATGTTCGACTTCGCGAACTCCTGCTACACCACGGTGGTCATCACCCTGGCGTACAGCAAGTTCTTCGTGTCGCACATCGTGCCGAGCGGCTCGCGGTTCGAGAACAGCTACTGGTCGATCGCGATCATCCTCTCCACGGTCGTGGCGCTGGTCCTCTCGCCGCTGGCCGGCGCGATCATCGACTACAGCGGCCGGAAGAAGCGGGCCCTGGTCGCGAGCTGCATCGTCTGCGCGATCGGCACCGCGATGCTGGCGCTGGCCGGCCCCGGGCAGGTCTGGCTCGCGATCGGCCTGATCGTGCTGAGCAACGCCGCGTTCATGATGAGCGAGGCCTTCTGCGCGTCCTTCCTCCCCGAGCTCTCGACTCCGAAGACGATGGGCAAGATCTCGGGTCTGGGCTGGGGCGTCGGCTACCTGGGCGGGCTCTTGAGCGCGGCGCTCACGATGCTGGTGATCGTGCGGAGCGATCCGGCCGTCGACTCCGCGGGCTACGTGCGGGAGAATCAGCTGGCGATGATCGCCATGGGCGCCTTCTTCCTGATCGCCGCGCTCCCGACCTTCGTGCTGGTGCGGAATCGGTCGCTGCCGGTGCCCGGGTACGAGCGGGCCGGGTGGGGGGCGCTGGTGCGGGCGGGCTTCAAGGAGCTCCGGGAGACCGCGGCGATCGCGAGCCGCCACCGGATCCTCTTCCAGTTCCTGGTCGCCTTCATGGTCTACATGGCCGGACTCGACGCGATCGTGAAGTTCGTCGGGATCTACGCCGAGCAGGAGGTCCAGCTCACCGGGGCGGAGCTGATCAACCTCTTCATCGTGCTGCAGCTCTTCGCCGCGGGCGGGGCGCTCGGATTCGGGTGGCTCGAGTCCAGGATCGGGCCCAAGCGGACGGTGATGGCAACGCTCTTCTGGTGGATCGTCGGCGTGGTGGGGATCTACTTCATGCGCCAGCTGGCGGCCGTCTTCGCCGTCGATCCGAAGACCGTGTTCTACGCGCTCGGGATGATCGCCGGCTCGGGCATCGGGGCGACTCAGGCCTCGAGTCGGACCGTGGTCGGGTTGCTGGCCCCGCCCGATCGGGTGGCCCAGATGTTCGGCTTCTGGGGGATGTTCTCGCGGCTCGGCTCGATCCTCGGCGCGGTCGGCTTCGGGCTTGCGAGCGATCTCTTCTCGCGGCGGAGCGCCGTGCTGGTGCTGGTGGCGTTCTTCGCGATCGGGGCGGCGCTGCTCTGGCGGGTGGACGTGGAGCGGGGCGTCCGCGAAGCCCAGGGCGACCTGGCCGGTTAGCCCTTCCGCTCGGCCGAGTCGACCTGGCTCTTGCTCGCCAGCAGCCGCTCGGTGAAGTCGAGCCGCTCCTGGGTCTCGATCAGCTCGTGGCGGAGCGAGACCACTTCCTCTTCCAGGGCCGCCATCCGGGAATCGAGCTCGGGGATCGGGAGGGCCCCGTGCTGGGCCTCGGCCTTGAGGCGGGCCATCTTGACCAGACTCGAGAAGATGATCGCCACCACCGGTATCGAGAGGGCGAGGATCGGAATCATCAGCGCCATCGTCGGTCTATCCATCGACTTCCTTTCATGCACGATAGGGTGAACGGCAGTCCCCGGACGGCCCGGGGGGCCGCCGGGTTTCGACGGGTGGCGAAGACTCCATGAGTCTCGCGACCCTGGCGGCGGTGACCCGCGCGGTGACCGGTTGCGAACGCTGCCCGCGTCTCCGGCGGCACTGCGACGCCGTGGCTCAAGAGAAGGTCGCCCGGTATCGCGATCAGCGCTATTGGGGCCGGCCGGTTCCCGGGTTCGGCGACCCGGACGCGCGGCTCCTGATCGTGGGGTTGGCGCCCGGCGCGCACGGGGCCAATCGGACCGGCCGAATGTTCACCGGCGACTCGAGCGGCGACTGGCTCTACGGCGCGCTTCACGAGACCGGCTTCGCGAGCCAGCCCGAGTCGACCGGGCGAGACGACGGCCTGACGCTCGCCGACTGCTACGTCACCGCGGCCGGGCGTTGCGCCCCACCCGACAATCGCCCGACCCGGGACGAGCTGGCCCGCTGCCGTCCGTTCCTGGAAGCCGAGCTCGCGCTGCTCCACCGGCTCGAGGTCGTGGTCACCCTCGGCGCCATCGGCCACCGCGCCTTTCTGGAGGCCGCGGGTTGGTGGGCGACGCTGCCGAGCCGGGAGCGGCCGCGCTTCGCGCACGGGGCCCGGGCCCGGCTCCCCGACGGCAAGCTGTTGCTCGCCTCGTTTCATCCCAGCCGTCAGAACACCAATACCGGCAAGCTCACCCGCGCGATGTGGCTGGCGATCTTCCGCGCCGCGCGGCGGGCGCTCGACGGTCGGTCCAGTTAGCGGTGTGGCGCAGCGGGCTCCGCGGGCGCGTTTGCGGCGTATATTCGAAGCATCCAACCCGAACCAGAAGAGGATTCTCGTGGCGTTCGACTTTTCCAGGCGCCGGTCATTCGGCGGGGCCGCGCTCGCTCTCGCTCTCGCTCTCCTCGCGACCGGCTGCGAGCAACCCGTCCAATACGACCTCGTCCTCAAGGGCGGCCGGGTGATGGATCCGGCCTCGGGCCTGGATGCGGTGCGCGACGTCGGGATCACCGACGGCAAGATCGCCGCGATCTCCGAGGAGCCGCTGAGCGGCGCCCAAGTGCTCGAGGTGGCCGGCAAGGTGGTCGCGCCGGGCTTCATCGACCTCCACGCGCACGGGCAGACCACCAGCGACATGCAGATCCAGGTCCGCGACGGCGTGACCACCGCGCTGGAGCTGGAGATCGGGGTCTATCCGGTCGACGCCTGGTACCAGTCCATGGAGGGCCAGGCGCCGATCAACTACGGCGCCACGGTCAGCCACCCGGGCGCCCGCATGGCCGTGTTCCATGGCGTGGAGGCGCTGCACTGGCCGACCCACCCCGACGCGGTCTCGTCGGTGGGCCCGATGCCGGCCGGCACCAACGCCACCGCGGACGAGTCGCAGATCGAGTCGCTCGGCGGCGCGATCCGCCGCGGGCTCGACGAAGGGGCGCTCGGCGTGGGCTTCGGCATCAACTACACGCCGGGCGCCACGCCGGACGAGATCCGGCGGATGTTCGCGGTGGCGGCCGAGCGCAAGGTGCCGGCGTACGTCCACACCCGGGCCTTCGGGATCGGCGCGATCCGCGAGGCGGTCGACGCCGCCCGTGAGACGGGCGCCGCGCTCCACATCGTGCACGTCGGCAGCAGCGCCGGCGACGACATCGGCGAGGCCCTGGCCCTGGTCGACTCGGCGCGGGCGGCGGGTCAGGACGTCACCACCGAGGTCTACCCGTACACGGCCGCCTCCACCCGGCTCGAGTCGGCCCTCTTCAATCCGGGTTGGCAGCAGAACGTCAAGATCGACTACGGTGATCTGGCCTGGGCGCTCACCGGCGAGCGACTCACCAAGGAGAGCTTCGACCGCTATCGGAAGCAGGGCGGCTGGGTCATCCTCTACCTGATGAAGGACGAGAACATCGACATGGCGGTGGCGCACCCCGGCGTGATCATCGCGAGCGACGGGGTGCCCTTCGTCGACGGCACCGGTCACCCCCGCGGGGCGGGCAGCTACGCCCGGGTGCTGGGCCACTACGTGCGCGAGAAGCAGCTGCTCCCGCTGATGGACGCGCTCGCGAAGATGACCATCCTGCCGGCCCGTCGGGTCGAGAGCGTGGCGCCGGCGATGGCGCAGAAGGGACGGATCGCGGTCGGTGCCGACGCCGACATCACGGTGTTCGACGCCGACTCGGTGATCGATCGCGCCACCTTCCAGCAGCCGACCCAACCGTCGGCGGGGATTCCCTTCGTGCTGGTCGGCGGCACCCTGGTGGTTCGGGACGGCGAGCTGGTGGCCGACGCCCGACCGGGGCGCCCGGTGAAGACTGGCGGGAACGCGCAGTGACCCTGCGGCGCCGCGCGCTCCGGGCCGGTGTCTGGCTCGGACTCGTCGCGGCCGCGGCCGTCGCACCGGCGGCCGCGCAGCTCGGCTCGGTCGCGTTCCCGAGCTCGGGCAGCGCGGCCGCTCAGCCGGCCTTTCTCCGAGGGGTGTTGCTGCTCCACAGCTTCGAGTACGGGCGGGCCGCTCAGGCGTTCCGCGAGGCGCAGCAGGCCGATCCGGGCTTCGCCCTCGCCTACTGGGGCGAGGCCATGACCTACACCCACCCGATCTGGAACGAGCAGGATCTGCCGGCGGCGCGCGCCGCCCTCGCGCGGCTCGGCGCCACACCCGAGGCCCGGGCGGCCAAGGCGCCGACCGAGCGGGAGCGCGGTTACCTCGCGGCGGTCGAGGTCCTCTACGGCGAGGGCCCCAAGGAGCGCCGCGACACGCTCTACCAGCGGGCGATGGAGCGCCTGGCGGCCGCCCATCCGGAGGATCTCGAGGCGCGGGCGCTCGACGCGCTCGCGCTGATGGGCCTGAGCCAGGGGACCCGCAACGTCCCGACCTACGTTCGAGCCGGGGCGATCGCTCTGGACGTGCTCCGCGCCAATCCCGAGCATCCCGGCGCGGCGCACTACGTCATCCACGCCTTCGACGACCCCGTGCACGCGCCGCTGGGCCTCCCGGCCGCGCGGGCCTACTCGAAGATCGCGCCCGACGCGCCGCACGCGCAGCACATGACCACCCACATCTTCCTGGCACTCGGGATGTGGTCGGACGTCGTGGCGCAGAACACCGTGGCGGCCGGCCCGGACTCCGCGCGCTGGCGCCCCGGCCACTACACCTCCTGGCTCGGGTACGGGTTGCTGCAGCAGGGCAGGGTTCGGGAGGCGGCGGCGCTGCTCGACCGGGTCACGGCAGCGCTGCCGGTTTGGCGCGCTGAAAGTCGGCGCGCCTATCTCCTCCTCGATGCGCGCCCATCACCTGGCGGACGCTCTATGCCGACGAGCCCGTTCCCTCGCCGCGACGGCTGATGCACGCGGTGTCGGGGTGGTGGCCCGGGCGATGGAGCGCTTCGGCCAGGGATATCGCGCGGCCGGACGGGGAGCCAGTGCCGAGGTGGACCTCGCGCGCGAAGCGATCGAGCGCCTCCAGGGCGAGCGCAACGCGCCCGACTTCTATGGCGGCCAGCCGACCGTGCTCCGGATCCTGGCGCTCGAGCTCCGGGCGTTGGGCGAGCGACTCGATGGCCGGCTCGACGCCGCGGTCGCCACCCTTCGCGAGGCCAGCGAGATCGAAGCCGGTCTCCCGGTCGAGTTCGGGCCGCCCGACGTGGCCAAGCCGAGCTTCGAGCTGCTCGGCGAGACCCTGCTCGCGGCGGACCGTCCCGCTCAGGCGGTCGAGGCGTTCCAGCGGGCTCTCTCGATGCAGCCGGGGCGATCCGCGGCGCTGGCCGGGTTGGTCGAGGCGGCCCGCCGGGCCGGCGACGCCGCACTGGCGGAGCGGACCCGCGCCCTGCTTGCGGCCAACTATGCCGGGGCCGATCCCGAGGTGCGGGCGCGGGTGGCGAGGACCCTCTCGGGCCTCCCGTGAGCCGCGCGCGCGAGCAGTCCCCCGAGGATCTGATCGGCCACCGCTTCTGGGAGGGGGTGACCGGGGAGCACGAGACGCGGCGCTCCGAGGTCCGCTACTTCGGCATCGTCAAGCGGATCCCGAAGGCCGCGTTTCCGACCAGCAGGGGGCGGCTCGACGCGATGATCATGGAGTGGGACGAGTCGATCGCCAGCATGAAGGCGGACCTGCCGGCAACCCTCCCGGTCAGCATGCAGACCTGGGAGCCGCTTCCCAAGGGGACCGTCGAACGGTACGAGGCCTTCGACCGCGACTCGGGCGACCTGCTGATCTTCTGGCGGGTGCCCTGCCGGCGAAAGGGCTGAGCGGCGGTTTGCTTGACACCGTCCCGGGCCACGGATACGGTATACAAAATCGTGTTCCAACTTCCGAAGTGGATGGAGTGATGAAGGCGCGCCTGAGCCGCGGCGGAATCGTCGCGGCGTGTTTGCTGCTGCTCGGGGCCTCGCGGCCCGATCTCTACGAGATCCCCTTGGAGGGAGTCGGACCGTCCTCCCGGATGAGCGGCAAGGCCGTGCTGACGCCCGCCAAGTCGCCGTTCGGCATCGCCACGACGAAGGACGGGTTCTTCGTCCTCGAGATCGAGATCGAGGCGCCCGCGCTGCCACCCTCGACGTCGTTCGGCCCGCAGCTGACGCAGTACGTCGCCTGGGTGGCCGATCACAACCTCGAGACCATCAAGCCCGTCGGCGGCTTCGAGCCGGGCAAGACGGTCAAGGGCCGGGTCACCTTCAACAAGTATCTGGTGATCGTGACGGCCGAGCCGGCCGGCAAGCCGGGCGAGCGCTGGACCGGCCCGATCGTGCTCCGGGGCCGCTCGCCCTCGAGCTATCTCAGCAACTTCTCGGGCCACACCATGTTCAGCGGCGGAGTGCCGCAGTGAGCCTTGCCGCGGGCCGGGCGAGCCGCCTGGCGGCGCTCGCCACCGCGCTGGTTCTGGGATCCGCGGCCCCCGCCGCCGCGCAGGCCGACTCCTCGCATCAGCACATGCATCACGGGAGCGGGCTCAATCGGATGCCGCCGATGCCGAAGGGCATGCGGATGCCGACGATCCCCGGCATGGAAGGCGTCACCCCGCACATGGAGCCGTTCGTGCCCGGCAGTCACCTCGATCCGGCCGGCGTGCCGCTCGCGGTGCCACGAAAGCTGGTGGAGCTGGCCGACGGCGACTCGCTGGTGCTCGAGGCGGGCTACGTCCGGCGGAGCCTGCGCGGCCGCGACTTCGTGATGTACGGCTTCAACGGGCAGTATCCCGGGCCGCTGATCAGCGTGAAGCAGGCGTCGGAAGTCACGATCCGCTTCGTCAACAAGCTGGAGATGCCCTCCGCCGTGCACTGGCACGGCATCCGGCTCGACAATCCCTACGACGGCGCCCCGGGCGTCACCCAGGACCCCGTCGAGCCGGGCGCGAGCTTCATCTACAAGGTGAAGTTCCCCGACGCCGGGATCTACTGGTATCACCCGCACGTGCGGGAGGACATCCAGCAGGATCTCGGGCTCTACGGCAATCTGCTGGTGCGCTCGCCCGATCCGGGCTACTACAACCCCGTCAACCACGAGGAGGTCCTGATGCTGGACGACCTGCTCGTCGACGACGAGGGGATCCTGCCCTACGGCCGCGACGTCGGCAACTACGCGATCATGGGCCGCTTCGGCAACCTGTTCCTGCTGAACGGCGAGCCCGACTACGAGCTGAAGGTGAAGCGGGGAGACGTCGTCCGCTTCCTGCTCACCAACGTCGCCAACACCAGAACCTTCAACCTGAGCATCGGCGACGCGCCCATCAAGCTGGTCGGCGCCGACATCAGCAGGTTCGAGCGGGAGGAGATGGTGCCGGCCGTGGTGATCGCGCCGGCGCAGCGCTACGCGGTGGAGGTCAAGTTCGACCGCCCGGGCCGCTTTCCGATCATCAACGCGGTCCAGGCGCTCAACAATTTCCTGGGCGAGTTCGAGCCGACGATCGACACCCTCGGCTTCGTGGAGGTGGCGGACCAGCCGACTCAGGCGGATCACCGCGCCGCCTTCGACCGGCTCCGGGCGGTCCGCGAGGTCTCGGCCGAGGTGGAGCCCTACCGGAAGTACCTGGACAAGGCGCCGGACGAGGAGCTGCTCCTCACCGTCAACATCCAGGGTCTCCCGATCGTGATCACCGCCTTCATGTCGGTGGACACGATGTACTTCCCGCCCCAGGAGTGGGTGGACGGGATGCGGGACATGAATTGGGTCGCGACCGGCAAGGAGGTCCACTGGATCCTCCGCGACCTCAAGACCGGCAAGGAGAACATGGACATCGACTGGCGCTTCAAGGTCGGCGATGTCGTGAAGGTGCGGATGACCAACGACGCGCTCTCGATGCACCCGATGAGCCATCCGATCCATTTCCACGGCCAGCGACTCCTGATCGTGAGCCGCAACGGGGTTCCGGAAGAGAACCTGGCCTGGCGCGACACCATCCTGCTCCCGGTCGGTCAGACCGTCGACGTGCTGGTCGAGCTGACCAACCCGGGGAAATGGATGACCCACTGCCACATCGCCGAGCACCTCGAAGCCGGCATGATGATGGTGTTCACCGTCGACAACCCTTCCTGACTGAGGCGCACATGGTATCCCGAGCCGTACTCCTGTCTCGCGTGGCGGCGATCGCCGCCGGGGCCGTCCTGCTCACCTCGGTGGCCAGCGCGCAATGGACCGAGCACCCCGAGAAGTACAAGATCGGGGGCAGCCCGAATCTGAAGCTGCTGGCCCACATTCCGCTGGGCGGCTTCTTCCGGACGATGGACAACGAGATCGAGCAGGAGCCGAGCCGGCCCTACACCTACGTCTCGCAGTCGCGGGACCGGCAGGGCTTCTCGATCATCTCGACCAAGGACTACCAGTTCAAGAAGATCTACAGCTGGAGGATCGAGAACTCCGAGCTCCACGGCGGGACCGGCGGCATGGACGGCAAGTACTTCAAGCTCAACGGGAAGTACTACTACGTGCAGTCGTTCCAGTTCGGGCAGAGCGGACCGGACTCCGATCTCGGCATGATCGTCTTCGACGTGACCTCGCTGCCCGACACGAGCAAGATCCGGCCCGTGGCGCGGATCCGCGAGAAGGAGTACCTGGGCGGCTTCCACAACATCTTCGCCTACAAGCACTCCGACGGGCGGGTCCTGGTCTTCACCACGATCAACGGCCCCTACTCGAACGTCTACGACATGGGCAAGATCGTCTCGGGCGCGCCGGAGAGCAGCTGGCTGATCGGCCGGGTCCCGATCCCGCGGAACCAGGCGACCGCGATCGGCAACTTCGGCTACCACGATTTCCAGATCCAGTACGATCCGTCGACCCACCAGGACAAGTTCTACGGCGCGGGCCGGGGCGGGTACTTCATCTACGACGTCACCAACATCGGCAAGGAAGAGCCCAAGCTGGTGACCCAGATCATCGGGGCGTCGGGCGTCACCAGCGGGCACACCTTCACGCCGACGCCGGACGGCAAGTTCGCGGTGACCGAGGCCGAGTATCAGTACGCCCCGCTCCGGCTCTTCGATCTCCGCCCCGGTCTCGAGGGCCGGGTGAACGCGATCTCGCGGCCGATCTCCGCCTGGACGGCGGATTGGCGCGCGCTCGCGCACAATCACGAGATCAAGTGGCCCTTCGTGTTCGTCTCCGCGTACGAGGACGGGCTCCAGGTCTTCAACATGCAGGACCCCGAGAACCCCTTCACGATGGGCTGGTACTACACCTGCCAGTGCATCCACAACAAGGGCTTCGGCGGCGTGCCGACCTGGGAGGGCGAGAGCGTCTTCAACGGCGCCTTCGGCGTCAAGGTCCGCGACTACGACGGGTTGATCGTGATCAGCGACGCGAACAGCGGCTTCTGGGCCTTCAAGCTCGAGGGCTTCGACAGCTGGAACGGCGAGGATTACGGGATGCCCAACATCTCGAGCACCCAGGACTGGGACAACGGCCCGACCGGCAACATGATGACGCGGGCGGCGACCGGGTCGAAGTGAGTCGCTCGTAGCTCCGAAACGCGACGCGGGGTGGCCGATCCTGGCCACCCCGCGTTTTCGTTTCGGAGCGTCGCTCGTGTTACGAAGTGTGTCGCTTGTAGAGCGTCGTCTTCCCGGCGGCGTCGAAGCTCAGCACGTCGTACGGCTGGAACGGCTTGCCGTCCATGCCGGGCGCGCTCATCGGCATGCCCGGGATGGTGAGCCCGACGATCTTCGGACGATCCTGCAGCAGCTGCTTCACGTCCGAGGCGGGCACGTGCCCCTCGATCACGTAGCCGCCGACCAGCGCCGTGTGGCAGCTCTGCAGCCGGGAGCCGACCCCGTAACGCGACTTGATCGGGGTGAGATCGTCCATGTCGTGCACGGCGACCTCGAAGCCGTTGGCCTTCATGTGATCGACCCAGGCGCCGCAACAGCCGCAGGTCGGGCTCTTGTAGACGGCGATCGACGGCAGCAACACCGCCCGAGCCAGCCGGGGCAGGATCGTGAGGCCGAGGCCCACGGCGGTGCCGCGGGCGAGGAACTCTCTGCGAGAAATGGTCATCTGGGCATACCTCCGAGCGACGTCTGGCCTGAACCTTCGCAATCTAATACGTTCGTGCGCGATGCTTGACCGATTTCCGGACACCGGCAAAGTCCTGGTCCTGGACGGCGGCCTGGCCACCGAGCTCGAGGCGAGGGGCGCCGACCTGCGACACCCGCTCTGGTCGACGCGGGCGCTGCTGGAGCAGCCGGACCTGGTGACGGCGGTGCACGAGGCGTTCCTCGACGCGGGCGCCGACGTGCTCACCACGGCGACCTACCAGACCACCTTTCAGGGCATGGCGGATCTGGGGCTCCCAGTGGCTCGCGCCGAGCGGCTGTTGCTCGAGGGCGTGGCGCTGGCACGGCGGGCCTGGGGTCGTCGAGTGGAGCGTCTGGAAGCGGCGGCGGAGCGCGCTCGATCGGAGGGCGTGACGGTGGTCGAGGCGCCGGCCGCGCCGCTGGTGGCCGCGTCGATGGGATCGTACGGCGCCTACCGCCACGACGGCGGCGAGTACGTGGGCCGCTACGGGCGGACCGACCGGGAGCTGCGCGCCTTTCATCGCGACCGGGTCGCGGTGCTCGCCTCGAGCGACGCGGACCTGCTCGCCATCGAGACGATCCCCTCCCGTCAGGAAGCGGAGGTGCTGGTCGACCTGCTGGAGGAGCAGGGGAGGGCCTCGGCGTGGATCTCCTTCTCGGGTGGCGACGAGCGGGCGATCGCCGACGGGACGCCGTTCGCCGAGTGCGTGGCCGCGCTCCAGGCCTCGGCCCGGGTGCTCGCGATCGGGATCAACTGCACCGGTCCCGAGCTCACCGCCCGGCTGCTCGAGTCCGCCGCCCTGGAGGCCGGAAAGCCCTTCGTGGCCTACCCCAACACCGGCGAGCGCTTCGACGCCCGCTCGAGCACCTGGTCGGGAGAGGCCAACGCAGACTGGGCCGCGTCGCACTTCGGCCGGTACCGGGCGGCCGGGGCCCGGGTCGTGGGCGGCTGCTGTCGGACCACGCCGGGGACGATTCGTGAGCTCCGGCGGCTCGCTGACGCCTGACCGGCACCCTCTCCCCTCACGCGTAGAGTCGTTCCTCAGCCGCCGGTCGCGGCGCGCCCCGTCGTCCGTGGACGGAGTGTCGGCTGGAAGCAGAAACCGAACGCCGCCCCGACGTGGCTAGCGTCGGGGCGGCGCGGGTTTCGGGGCGGTGGCCGCTCAGTCCAGCTCTTCGGCCTGGGGCGCGACGTAGGATCGGAGCCAGACCACCACCAGGCCGCACTCCGCTCGCCGATTCCAGGTGTACTCGATCGGCAATCTCGCGCCCTCGCGATAGACCTCGAGGGCCTCGACCTCTTCGGGGCGAATGTCGTTGACCGCCATGCCCACGGCGATCGGCCCGCCGTTCAGGGCCACGCCGGGCGGGCAGTCGCGCCAGTAGCGGGTCCGCCGGGTCAGCCGCTCGGTCGTGAAGGCCGAGAACATCTCGTAGTTCGGGTAGCCGCCGGGCTGGTCCATCACGAAGCTCGACTTGTACGGCAGATGGCGGAGCACGATCGAGCCCAGGGTGCCGGGGTGCTCGCCGAAGCGGCTCAGGTCGTCCCGGGTGAGGAAGCGGCCCCCCCAGGTCGAGCGCGAGCGCCAGAGGAACTGGCTCATCATCCGCTCGTAGCGCTCGTTCTCCGCCTCGACGATCACCTCCGGCAGCTCGAAGGGCAGCCGCTCCATCGTGAGCTCGAGATCGCGAGGGACGTCCTTCTTGAGCGTGAGGCTGAGCCGAAGCGGGAGAAACCCGACCCGGCGGACGGAGAGCCAGTAGCGGGACGCGTTGAGATCGCGGAATACGAAGCGGCCGTCGGCGCCGGAGGTGGCGGTCTGCCTGGCGCCCGTCAACTCGAGCTCGGCACCTTCGATCGGGGCCCCGGCCGAGTCCACGATCCGGCCTCGGAGGAGGGGGTCCTGCGCCAGGCCGGAAGCCGGCGCCGCCACCAATGCCAACGCAGCCAACCCGCCCGGCCAGAGGAGCCGGCGGCCGATTCGCGTGATCCTGCCTATCATGTTGTCCCCCAAACAGTGGGGCGTCTCCGACCCCTCTACGGTAGGGCCCGCGGGTCCGGGGGGCAAGACGGGGCCGGTCTTCGGCCGTTCTTAACGGAGCGCTCGGTCGACGTAGACGGTCTTGCCGTCGAGGAGGGTGAGCAGCACCCTGGTCTTGCCGATCTCGGTGACCGGGACCTCGTAGAGGTTCTTGTCGAGCACCACCAGGTCCGCCGCCTTGCCGACCTCGAGGGTCCCGGTCACCCGCTCGTCGAGCGCGGCCCAGGCTCCGTTCACCGTGTAGGCCTTCAACATGGTCTCCAGGTCGACCGTCTCTTCGGGAATCCAGGCCTCGCCGGGCTCGGCGTCGGGCCCTCTCCGGGTCACGGCCACCTGGATCGCCTCGAGCGGGTTCATCGACGACACGGTCCAGTCGCTTCCCGCCGCGACGACCGCCCCGCTCTCCACGACCGAGCGGATCGGGTAGAGCCAGCGCGATCGCTCCGGTCCGAGCACCGGCTCGGTGAGCTCGGTGATGTAGGAGTCGGCGAACGCCCAGAGGGGCTGGAAGCTGGCGACGACGCCGAGCGCCTCGAAGCGAGGAATGTCGGCCGGATCGAAGAGCTGGATGTGGGCGATGATCGGCCGGCGGTCGCTCGGGCCGTTGGCCGCTCGGGCCCGCTCGATCGCGTCGAGCGCCATTCGGATGGCGCGATCGCCGATCGCGTGGATGTGGATCCGGATGCCGGCCGCGTCGATCGCGGTCACCAGCGAGTCCAGCTGACCCGGACGGAAGTTCGGCGTCCCCCGCGAGTCGCTGCCGACGTAGGGCTCGAGCAGGGCCGCCGTCCTGGCCTCGATCACGCCGTCGGCGAAGAGCTTGGCCGCGTCGGGCCGGAAGTAGCTCGTGCCCGGGTAGCGACGCCGCCAGGCGACCAGCGAGTCCACCTGATCGAGTCCCCGGTCCGGGCTCACGTACTGGGTCGCGATCACCCGGGCGGTGAGCCGGCCAGCCTGGTCGAGGGCCGACCAGGCCGCCAGCATCTCCGGCCTGGTGGACGCGTCGTGGACCGTGGTGATCCCGAACGAGTTGGCGAGGGCGAGCGCACGGAGCAAGCCGTCCTGGCGCTCCTGGTCGGTGTAGGGCGGCAGGTGCCGTTCCACCAGGGCCACCGCGCTTTCGCGCAGGGTGCCGCTCGGCCGGCCGTCCGGGTCGCGCTCGATCCGGCCGTTAGGCGGATCCGCCGTCTCCCGGGTCACGCCCGCGAGCTCGAGCGCCTTCGAGCTCACCCAGGCGGAGTGGCCGTCGGCCGCCTCGAGCCAGACCGGCCGATCGGGTACCAGGCTGTCCAGCCACTCGCGCCGCGGATTCCCCGCCGGGAAGACCGGCAATTCCCAGCCCCGGCCCCGGATCCAGGTCGCCGTCGGCGCGGTGCGCGCGCACGAGGCGATCGAGTCCATGATCGCCTGGCGGGGCAAGCCGTCGAGGTTGCATTCGCCCATGCCGATGCCGCCCGACGGGTGGACGTGGGTATCGTGGAAGCCCGGGAGCACCATCCGGCCACCGAGGTCGATCACCTCGGTGCTGTCCCCGACCAGCGAATCGGCTCCGGCATTCGAGCCGAGGTAGGCGATCACCCCGTCGCGGATCGCGATGGCCTCGACCCGGGCCGGCGAGGCGGCCATGGTGTACACCGCCGTGTTGCGGATCACCCAGTCGGCTGGCCGCTCGGGACGGCAGCCCGCCAGGGCGAGGAAGGCGGTCGCGATGGTCGTGCTCTTCCGGATCATCGTGGCCCCGGGCTGGTGAGACGGTCGGCTCGCGCTCATGGCACGACGGGCAGCACGATCCGGGACGGATGCGCGCCGCCGGTCCGGACCCGCAGGGTCGCGGTCCGCCACTCGGCTGAGCGGGTCTCGAGCTCTCCGGTGTGGAGGTTGACGCCGTAGTGCGGCATGAACGACGGGGTGATCACGATCCGGATCCGGTGCCCGCGATCGAACCTGTTGCCCGTCAGGAGGTCGGGCAAGGTCAATCGGTAGACGCGATCCGGCTCGAGCAGCGACCGGCGCCCGTCGCGATAGCTCGCCCGCATCCCGTCGAGACCCGGACTCATCAGGCTCCACGCCGTGCCGTCGGGTGCGACGTCGAACAGCTTGACGAAGAGATCGGTGTCGGGCGCGTCCACGGAAAGAAAGATCTCCGCCTCGATCGCGCCCACCACGGTGAGCGGCTCCGCGAGGGGCTCGCTCTCGAAGACCAGCACGTCCGGTCGCTCGGCGAGCGCGCGATAGTCGTGGGCTCCGGAGCGACCCGCGTAGGGATCGACCACGGGGTGGCCGGGATCGGAGCGCAGCGCGACGGCCGCTTCGTGGCGCGGCGCGGCGCGGCCGAGTCGGTGCCGGGGGCCCTCGCCGGTGGCGCTCAGGTACCAGGAGACCAGGCGGGTGCCCTCGAGCGGCCAGACGTCGCTCGTGCGCCAGGCGTTCTCGCCCATCACGAAGACCCGGACTCGCGGTGTCGCCGGGGCGTTCGACCGCTCCTCGCGCAGATGCCGATCCATGAAGCGGAGGATCTCCGCGTCGTAGTCGATCCCCGCGGCCGTCCCGAAGACGCGCTCTCCGGAGGCGGCCTGAGCGGTGCGGTCGGTCATCCCGGCGATGCCGTGGACCCAGGGGCCCAGGATCAGCTCCGAGCGCGGATCGCTGGCCCCCGCGCGCGAGCGGACCAGGCCGAGATGATTGGTGAGCGCGCCCTCGGGGCCGTAGGGGTCGTCGTGCCAGCCGCTCAGGTTGAGCACGGCGGCCGCGACCCGCTGGTACTTGGTGGTCAGATCCGCCCAGCTCCACCAGGGGTCGTCGGGCGGGTGCGAGAGCCATTCGAAGTACCAGGGTGCCACGTCCCGGAGCTCGGGGACGTCGCTCAGTGGGAGCCGATGCTCGATCGAGCGAAACAGCTCCGGCCAGCTGGCCCGCCCCTCGGCGACCGTGCGGGGGCCGGCGAGGCCTCGCTTGGCGCGGACGTCGGGGGCGATGTTGACCCAGATCCAGGGCGGCCAGGAGAGGTCGGTCAGTCCGCCGTTGTACCAGAAGTTGGTCGGGCGCGAGAAGGTCATCGCCGGGACCATGGCGAGGAGGTGGGGCGGGGTCTCGACCGCCGCCATCCACTGGACGGCCCCCGGGTAGCTCAGCCCGATCGAGCCGACCCGGCCGTTGGACCAGGGTTGGGCGGCCGCCCACTCGATGGTGTCGTAGCCGTCGCGTCCCTCCTGACGGTAGGGGTCGAACTCGCCCGCCGAGCCGTAACGGCCGCGGACGTCGACTGCCAGAATCGCGTAGCCCCGGGCCGGCGCCGCTCGGAAGATCGAGTAGGCGTCGACCGCCGTCTCGGCTCCATAGGGCGTCCGATATACGAGCACCGGGCTCGGGGTTCGGGTCTCGGGCCGAAGCAGCCAGCCGGCCAGCTCCACGCCGTCGCGCATCGGGATCGAGACCCGGGTCGGAGCGGGCTCCGAGGCCTCGGGCGCGGTGGCCGTCAGCGACAACAGCAGCAGGGCGCGGGTGGTCGACACGAAGGCGACGCTCGGTTTCGAGAGGGGGACGGGCTGGCCGACAAAGCTACTCCGGGCTGTCGGAAAGGGGGGACGACACGTTAACCTAGACCCTCACCCCGACCCCGTCCCATGACCAATCGATATCCCGAAACGCCGGTCTTCTACCGGAAGCTCAACCGGAGCTATCCCCGGGTGGTCCGGGGAGAGGGCTGCTACCTCTTCGACGAGAACGGCAAGCGCTATCTCGACGGATCGGGCGGCGCCTACGTCGCCAATCTCGGCCACGGCGTCGCCGAGGTCGCGGACGCGGTGGCCGAGCAGATCCGGCGGGTCGCCTACGTGAGCGGCGCGGCGTTCACCAACGACGCGGTCGAGGAGCTGGCGGCGCTGCTGGTGCCGCTGGTTCCGGGCGACCTCGACAAGTTCTATTTCCTGAACAGCGGCTCCGACGCCAACGAGGCGGCGCTCAAGCTCGCCCGCCAGTACTGGGTCGAGACCGGCAAGCCGGGCAAGCACAAGATCATCGCGCTCAAGCCGGCGTATCACGGCAACACCATGCTCGCGCTGAGCGTGTCCGCGCGGGAGCACTACCGCACGCTCTACCGCGAGTGGCTGGTGCCGGTGGTCCAGATGCCCGGCCCGTATCCCTATCGCTGCGACTGCGAGGGCGCGGCCGACTGTCCGCGATGCACCGGCCGCCTGCTCGAGGAGGTGATCGCGCGGGAGGGCGCGGATTCGATCGCCGCGCTGATCGGCGAGACGGTCGGCGGCTCGTCGACCGGCGCCTCGGTGCCGCGGCCGGAGTACTGGCGCACCATTCGCGAGATCTGCAGTCGGCACGGGATCCTCTGGATCGCCGACGAGGTGCTCTGCGGCGCGGGCCGCACCGGCACCTGGACCGCCGTCGAGCAGTACGGCGCGGTGCCCGACCTGCTGGTGATGGGCAAGGGTCTGAGCGGAGGCTACGCGCCGCTCGCGGCGGTCGCCGCCCCGGAGCGGATCCTGGACCCGATCGCCCGGCGCTCCGGCGCGTTCAACCACGCGCAGACCTTCTCCCACGCGCCGATGGCCTGCGCGGCCGGCGTCGCGGCGGTGCGCTATCTGGTGGGTCACGACCTGATCGGCCGGTGCCGGGAGACCGGGAAGCGCTTCCAGGAGGCGCTCCGACCGTTAGGCAGCCTCGGCGCGGTCGGCGACGTGCGCGGGCGGGGGCTCCTCGCGGGCATCGAGTTCGTGGCCGACAAGGCCACCAAGGCGCCGTTCCCGCGCTCGCTCAAGTACGCCGAGCGGTTCACGGACCTGGCGCAGGACCTCGGCCTGATCGTGTGGCCCAACGTCGGCCATGCCGACGGGAGCAACGGCGACCTGGTCTGTCTGGCTCCGCCCTTCGCGATCGGCGACGCGGAGATCGCCGAGCTGGTGTCGCTGTTCGAGGCGACCCACGAGCGGATGGCCGCCGAGATCCCGAGCGGCGCGGCGACCTGACCATGGCGGGCGTCGGCAAGATCACCTACACCACCAGCAGCGTCGACGTCGAGCGGTTCCACCGGCTCTTCGACGAGGGGCTCGCCGAGATCCGCCGCGAGGCCGGCGGCGAGCATCCCTTCTACATCGACGACCAGCCGATTCCCGCCCGGCGCAACGCGATCGTGATCCGCTCGCCGATCGATACCTCGCTGGTGCTGGGGCGCTTCGGCGCTGCCGCGCCCGAGCACGTCGACCTGGCGGTCGCCTCGTCGAGGCGGGCCCAGGTGGAATGGGGCGCCGCGCCCTGGCGGGAGCGGGTGGCGATCCTCGGGCGGGCCGCCTCCCTCCTGCGCGACCGCAAGTTCCGGCTCGCCGCGCTGATGAGCCTCGAGGTGGGCAAGAACCGGATGGAGGCGATGGGCGACGTCGAGGAGGCGGCCGACCTGATCGACTATTACTGCCAGTCGATGGCGGACGCCGACGGGTTCGTCAAGCCGATGGCGAACCTGACGCCCGGAGAGCGGAACGTCGACGTGCTCCGCCCGTTCGGCGTGTTCGCCTGCATCTCGCCCTTCAATTTTCCGCTGGCGCTCTCGACCGGGATGTCGTCGGCGGCGCTCGTCGCCGGCAACGCCGTGGTCCACAAGCCCTCGGAAGAGGTGCTCTGGACCGGCCTCGAGCTCCATCGCGCCTATCGCGATGCCGGCGTGCCGGCCGGGGTGTTCAACACCCTGACCGGCCGCGCGCAGGACATCGGCGATCTGCTCTGGCAGCATCCTCGGGTCGACGGGGTGGTATTCACCGGATCGAAGGCGGTCGGGCTCCGGATCCATCGCGGCCTCGCCACCACCTTCGTCAAGCCCTGCCTGATGGAGCTCGGCGGCAAGAACGCCACCATCGTGATGCCGAGCGCGGATCTCGAGGCCGCGGCCGAAGGCGTGATGCGCTCGGCCTTCGGGCTCCAGAACCAGAAGTGCTCGGCGACCTCGCGGGTCTACGTCCATCAAGAGGTGCGGGACCGCTTCCTCGAGCTCCTGGTGGAGAAGACCAGGGGCATCGCGATCGGCGATCCGACCGAGCGCGACGTCTACTTCGGTCCGGTGATCAACGAGCGCGCCCTGAATCGGTACCTCGACATCGTGGCCGAGGCGCGCCGGGTCGGCAGCGTGCTGATCGGCGGCGAGCGGCTCCGCGGGGGCGCGCTCGACCGGGGTTGGTACGCGGCGCCCACCGTCGCGGTGGCCCCGCTCGAGAGCCGGCTCTTCTTCGAGGAGTTCTTCGTCCCGTTCGTCGTGGTCGGCGCGGTCGACTCGCTGACCCAGGCGCTCAACGAGACCAACCTCGCCGACTACGGGCTCACGGCCGGGCTGTTTTCCCGTGAGCAGGCGGAGATCGACCGCTTCTTCGACGAGGTCCAGGCCGGCGTCTGCTACGTCAACAAGCGCACCGGCGCGACGACGGGCGCGTGGCCCGGGTCGCAGCCCTTCTGCGGGTGGAAAGGCAGTGGCTCGACCGGCAAGGGCGGGTGTGGGCCGTACTACGTGCAGCAGTTCATGCGGGAACAGAGTCGCACCGTCATCGTCCCCACCTCCTGACCCCCAGGCCCCATGGCTCCCAACGGTCCGAACATCGTCGTGGCCCCGCCGGGCCCGAAGGCGAAAGCGGTCCTCGAGCGCGACCGCGCCTGGACCTCGACCTGCTACATCAAGGAGTACCCCCTGGTGGTGGAGCGCGCCCGGGGGGCGATCGTCGAGGACGTCGACGGCAACCGCTTCCTCGACTTCATGGCGGGGATCGCGGTCGCCTCCACGGGGCACGCGCACCCTCGGGTGGTGAGCGCGATCCAGGAGGCGGCGGGCAAGTTCCTCCACATCTGCGGGTCCGACTTCTATTACGAGGGGATGGCCGCGTTGGCCGAGCGGCTCGCCCGGCTGGCGCCCGGGCGCTCGAAGAAGCGGGTCTTCCTGACCAACTCGGGGACCGAGGCGGTCGAGGGCGCGCTCAAGCTGGCGCGGTTCTACACCCGCCGTCCGGCTTTCATCGCCTTCAAGGGGTCGTTCCACGGCAGAACTTTCGGCGCGCTCAGCCTCACCTCGAGCAAGGTCGCGCAGCGCGCGGGCTTCGCGCCGTTCCTGCCGCAGGTCTACCACCACGCCTACCCGAACTGCTACCGCTGCGAGTTCGGGAAGACCCATCCCGAGTGCGGTCTCCACTGTCTCGACCTGCTGGAGCGCGAGCTGCTCGGCCGATTGGTGCATCCGCAGGACGTGGCGGCGATCGTGGTGGAGCCGGTGCAGGGCGAGGGTGGCTACGTGGTGCCGCCGCCCGAGTTCCTTCCCCGGTTGAGGGCGCTCTGCGATCGGCACGGGATTCTCCTGATCGCGGACGAGGTCCAGTCCGGGGTGGGACGCACCGGGCGGATGTTCGCCTGCGAGTGGGCGGACGTGGAGCCGGACATCCTCACGGTGGCGAAGGGCCTTGGCTCGGGCATGCCGATCGGCGCGTTCATCTCCAAGGACGCGATCACGACCTGGGGAGCCGGCGCGCACGGCTCGACCTTCGGCGGGAACCCGGTCTGCTGCGCGGCCGCGCTCGCCACGCTCGATCTGGTCGAGGGCGAGTACCTGGCCAACGTGCAGGCGGTCGGCCCCAAGCTGCTCGAGGGCGTGCGGGCCCTCGCGAACGACTTTCCGGTGATCGGCGAGGTCCGCGGCCTCGGCCTGATGATCGGGATCGAGTTCGTGAAGGATCGCGCCACCCGCGAGCCATACCCCGAGCTGGTGCACGATCTGGTGCAGCGCGCCTTCGGCAAGGGACTCCTGCTCCTTGGCGCGGGGAAGAGCGCCCTCCGGCTGGCGCCGCCCCTGGTGATCGGCGAGGCCGACGTCGCGTCGGCGCTCGGCATCATCCGGAGCTGTCTCGCCGAGCTGCTCGAGAGATGAAGGCTCCTGAGCCGCGTCGGTCGCGGCGGCGCTGCTGGCCCGCTCGCGGGCGGGCTCGAGGGGCAGCGGGAGACGGTGCTCAAGCAGATCGCGGTTCCCCACAACTACTACTACCGGGAGATGTATCTCCCGCAGCTGACCAGCGGACCGAGCGGCGCGGCGTGGATGCCCGACGGCGACGAGCTGGTCTACTCGATGCAGGGGTCGCTCTGGCGCCAGAGGATCGGCGAGACCGAGGCGATTCAGCTGGTGGACGGACCGGGCTACGCCTATCAGCCCGACGTTTCCAGGGACGGCGCCTGGATCGTCTACACCGTCTACGTCGACGACGCGCTCGAGCTTCGCGCGCTCGAGACGGCCACCGGCCGGACGGAGCGACTGCTGGCCGACGGGGCCGTCAACCTGGAGCCGCGCTTCTCGCCGGACGGCCGCCGGATCGCCTTCGTGTCGACCAGCTACGAGGGGCGTTGGCACGTCTTCGTCGGCGACTTCGCGGACGGGGCGCTCCGCAACGTCACTCGAATCACCGAGGACAACGACAGCAAGCTCCCCCGCTACTACTACAGCGTCCACGACCATTACCTCTCGCCCAGCTGGTCGCCGGACGGGTCGGAGCTGTTGCTGATCTCGAACCGCGGGAAGATCTGGGGCACGGGCGGCTTCTGGCGGTTGCCCGCGAAGGGCGGGGCGCTCCGGCCGGTCCACGACGAGGAGACCACCTGGAAGGCGCGCCCCGACTGGTCGCCCGACGGGCGGCGGATCGTCTACGCCTCCTATCTCGGCAGGCAGTGGCACCAGCTCTGGCTCACGACGGCCGCGCCGGGCGGCGACGCCTTTCAGCTCACCTATGGCGACTTCGACGCCGTCGCGCCGCGGTGGTCGCCGGACGGAAGCCGGATCGCCTTCGTGTCGAACGAAGGCGGCGGGCTCGCGCTCAAGGTGCTGGCGATGCCCGGCGGCGCGGTGACCGAGCTGGTGGTGCAGCGCCGCCGTTGGCTCGCTCCGCGACGCCTGCTCTCGATCCGGGTCACCGGCCCCGACGGGCGGTCGATGCCGGCCCGCGTGTCGGTGACCGGCGCCGACGGGCGGGGCTACGCACCCGCCGACGCCTGGATCCACGCGGACGACGCCTTCGACCGGCGGGAGCGCTCCTTCGAGCTGAGCTATTTCCACGCCCCGGGCCGGGCGGACCTGCAGGTACCCGGCGGCCGCTACGTCGTCGAGGTGACCAGGGGGCTCGAGTATCGGCGGGTCGTCGACACCGTGACGATCGGCCAGCAGAGCGTGGTCCACCGGGTCCGCCTGGACCGGCTGGCAAGCCTGCCCGGATGGTGGAGCGGCGATCTCCACGTGCACATGAACTACGGCGGCGCCTATCGGAACACCCCGGCGCGGCTGCTCGCGCAGGCCGAGGCCGAAGACCTGCACGTGGTCGAGAATCTGATCGTCAACAAGGAGAGCCGGATTCCCGACATCGCCTATTTCGATCGGCGTCTCGATCCGGTGTCGACCAGCGCCGTCCTGATCAAGCACGACGAGGAGCATCACACGAGCTACTGGGGTCACACCGGCCTGCTGGGCTTGACCCAGTACTTCGTGATGCCGAACTACGCCGGCTACGTCAACACCGCGGCGCAGAGCCTCTACCCGCACAACACCGCGATCGCCGACTTGGCGCGGGCTCAGGGCGGGGTGCAGGGCTACGTCCATCCGTTCGACGGCCTGCCCGACCCCGCGGCGCCCGACGCGCTGACCCACGCGCTGCCCGTCGACGTCGCGCTCGGGCGGACGGGGTACCTGGAAGTGGTCGGCTTCAGCGACCACCGGGCGACGGCGTCGGTCTGGTACCGGCTGCTCAACCTGGGCTTTCGGGTTCCAGCCGGCGCGGGCACCGACGCGATGGCCAACTTCGCCTCGCTCCGCGGTCCAGTCGGGCTCAACCGGGTGTTCGTGCGCACCCCGCGGCTCGAGTATCGCGCCTGGCTCGACGGCCTGGCTCGGGGCCGGACCTTCGCGACCAACGGACCGCTGCTCGGTCTCGAGTTGGGCGGCCTCGGGCCCGGCGACACGCTGTCCCTCGGCGAGCCGCACCAGCTCGAGGCCAGGATCTCGCTCCGCTCGATCGTCGCGGTCGATTCGCTCGAGCTGGTGCGGAACGGCGTCGTCGTGGCCAGCATCCCGATCGACTCGGCGGGCACCTTCGCCGAGGCGCGGCTCGCGGTGGCCGCCGATCGGAGCGGCTGGTACGTGCTCCGCGCGTTCGCGACCGGCTCACGCCACCCGACGCTCGACGTCTATCCCTACGCGACCACCAGCCCGATCTACGTGAGCCTCCGCGGGCAGCCACTTCGCTCGGCCACGGATGCGAGCTACTTCGTCGCCTGGATCGAGCGGCTGGAGCGCTCGGCGAGCGGGCACGCCGGCTGGGCCACGGACGCGGAGCGGGAGCTGGTCCTGGCCGACCTGGCGAGGGCCAAGGCGATCTTCGTCGAGCGGGGGCGGGAGTAGGTCGATGGCGGAGCGGCGCTACGGCGGTCAGTCCGAATTTGGCCAGCTCCGACGGGTGGTGGTGCGTCCGCCCGGTCGCGCCTTCGGCGACGCCGATCCCACCCGGTGGCACTACGCCGGGCGGCCCGATCTCGCCCGCGCCCAGGCCGAGCATCGCGCGTTGGTGGCGCTGCTCGAGGAGAGCGGCGTCGAGGTGCTGGTGCACGATCTGGAGCTCGCCGATCATGCCGACGCGATCTACGTCTACGATCCGGTCCTGCTGACCGACCGGGGCGCGGTGGCGCTCCGGATGGGCAAGCCGCTCCGTCGCGGCGAAGAGGCCGCGCTGGCCGCGATGCTCGAGCGCGCCGGCGTCCCGCTCCTCGGCGGCTTGCGCGGCGACGCCACGGCCGAAGCGGGCGACACGCTCTGGCTCGACCCCGCCACGCTGGCCGTCGGGCTCGGCTTTCGCACCAACGCCGCCGCCATCGAGCAGCTCCGGGCGCTGTTGGGCCCCGCGGTAACGGTTCTCCCGGTCGAGCTGCCCTACTTCGAAGGACCCGAGGCCTGCCTCCACCTCAAGTCGCTGATCAGCCTGCTCGACGCCGACCTCGCCGTGGTCCACTTGGACCTGCTGCCGGTGCCGTTCTATCAGGAGCTTTGCCGCCGACGGATCGAGCTGATTCCGATCGAACCGGCCGAGTTTCGCACCCAGGCCTCGAACGTCCTCGCGGTCGGCCCGCGCGATCTACTGATGCTGGACGGCAATCCGAAGAGCCGGGAGGCGCTGGAGCGGGCGGGGTGTCGGGTGCGGAGCTACCGGGGCGAGGAGATCTCGCTCAAGGCCGAAGGCGGACCCACCTGCCTGACCCGCCCGGTCTGGCGAGCCTGATGAGGACGATCGGCCGCCGGTCGCGGGCGACGTTAGGCGGAGTCGGCCTGCTCCTCGCGCTCGCGGCCGGAGGGGAGCGACTCGCCGCCCAGACGGTGGTGGTCCGCGCCGGCCGGCTGGTGGACGTGGAGCGCGGCGTGGTCGCCGCGGGCCAGGACATCCTGGTCCAGGGCGATCGGATCGTGCGGGTCGCGCCGAGCGGACCGTTGCCCGAGGGCGCGCGGCTGATCGACCTGAGCGGCGCCACCGTCTACCCCGGCCTGATCGACCTCCACACCCACCTGGTCGGCGACATCCAGTCGGCCGATCCGCTCGGCCCGATGAAGCGAACCGAGGCCGACGACCTGCTCGACGGGATCCGCCACGCCCGCGCGACCGTGCGCGCGGGGTTCACCACGGTGCGGGACGTCGGCACCTACCGGGGCCTGGTCGACGTTCGGCTCCGCCGCGCGATCGACGAGGGCCTGATCGAAGGGCCTCGAATGAGCGTGGCGGGCGCCTACCTCACGGCGCCGGGCGGCGGCGGCGAGGTGACCGGGGATACCACGGTCGCGATCCCGCCCGAGATGCGGATGGGCGTGGGCCGCGGCCCGGAGGCGCTCGCCGCGCGGGCGGCGAGCCTGCTCGAGGGCGGAGCCGACTTCCTCAAGGTGATCGCCACCGGCGCGGTGCTCACCGTCGGCACCGAGCCGGGTCAACCGGAGCTGGACGAGGCGGAGATCCGCGCGATCGTGGAGCAGGCGGCGCGGCGCGGCACCTACGTCACCGCGCACGCGCACGGCGCGGCCGGCGCCGCGAACGCGATTCGCGCCAGCATGCTCGATCGAGAATGGCTCGGCTCGACGAGGCCACGCTCGCCCTGATGAAGGAGCGGGGTCTGGCTGGTGGCCGACATCTACAACGGCGACCACATCGGCAGCGGTGGGTCGTCGGGAGGGCTGGCCGGACGAGACCCTGCGCAAGAACGACGAGACGACCGAGGCCTAGCGCGAGGTGTTCCGCCGCGCCGTCCGGATGGGGGTCCCGCTGGCGTACGGCACCGACAGCGGGGTCTATCCCCACGGCGACAACGCCCTCCAGCTGCCCTACATGGTGCGCTACGGGATGACGCCGATGCGGGCGGTCCAATCCGCCACGATCGACGCGGCGCGGCTGATGGGTTGGGAGGATCGCGTCGGATCGATCGCGCCGGGCAAGCTGGCCGACCTGGTGGCCGTCGACGGCCACGACTGGGACCGGCTCGAGCGGCTCGCCGCGGTGCGCTTCGTGATGCAGGGCGGCCGGGTGATTCGCGACTCGGGCCGCTGAGCCGTCATTTGATGACCCGGTAGGTCTCCTCGGGCTTCACGAAGGTCGTGCCCCACTTCCCCACCGCCGAGAACTGGACGATCGTCTCGCCGACCGCGCCCTCGTAGTGGGCCGTCTCCGCGGGGATCACGGTGAACCCGCCCGCGTGGAGCAGCTCGCCGGCCGTCGAGTCGAACGCCGCGCCGCGGGCCACCCGGAGCGCGCCCCGAATCACGTTGATCCGCTTGGCGGACGGATGGGTGTGCGGCAGGATCCAGAAGCCGTGCGGCAGCTTCATCCAGAAGGTGAAGCCGGCGGCGGATCGTTCGACCGTGGCGATGGAGACCCCCGGCCAGGCCGCCGGCTGCCAGACGACAGACTCCGGCGTAGCGTGGCTCGAGTCGTGGCGGACCGGATGGTAGATGGCGTCGAAGGTCGGCCGCCAGCTCGCGCCGCCGTCGGTGGAGATCTCGATCAGCTGCCTGACCCGGCCCTCCGCTTGCTCGGAGAGCGTGGTCCGGTCGAGGTAGCTTCGACCGTCGGCCAGCGCGATCGTGCCCTGAAAGCGAATGCCGCCGGCCGACTCGGTCCGGACCAGCTCCTTCTCCTTGACCCCACCCGGCGCCAGCGCCCTGCCGGTCACCCACACCTGCCGCCAGGCCCGGCGCGCCGGGAGGTAGTAGAAGAGACTCTGACCCGTGCCGCCGTCGGCGGCGGTCCACTCCTCGCGAATCGCGCAACCGTCCAACACCTTGCTGATCCGGTTGACGCCCACTTCCCGGTCGGCGACCGTGACGGTCCACTCCCCCACCCAGAAATCGAGCGCGGCGAAGGCGGCGTCGGTGCAGCGGTACTGGTCCTGCGCGGTGAGGGCGGGGGCCGCGAAGATCAGGGCCGCGCCGAGGCACAGGCAGCGAGGAAGGGACATGGGCGTCGGGACGAGGAGGCTCGGTGGCGGCGATTCCTCATCCCGACGCGCGGAGCGATGGCGGAGTTTCCTAGAAGGAAAACTCCAGACCGGCCATCCAGGCGGCGTTCGGCTGCAGGCCGCCTTGCCGGAGCGGGATCAGCGTGTTGAGCAGCAGGTTCGCCGCCGGACTCAAGCCGATCTTGCCGCCGATCGAGGCCAGCGCGATGTCGTCCCGCCGATCGGGGATGTTGGTCGGCCGGATGATCCGGACCGCGCTCGACGGTCCGACCAGCGCGTTGACCGTGATCGGCTCGGGGAAGTCGAGCTTGGTGTCACCGATCTGCCACGAGGTGATCACGTCGACGGCGAGCGTCATCCGCCGCGCCATCAGGTGATCGAAGCCCACGGTCGCGAGGACGGCGTCGTTCTGGAACTCGCCGCCCCGGTGGACGTAGCCCGCGTTCAGGTGCGGCGAGAAGCCTCCGGAGCGGAGCGACCCCACGCCGAGCACGCTGAAGCTGGTGCCGCCGGCGCCGAGGAAGTCCTCCTCCTTGCCCGTCGGGAGCCGGACGTCGCCGAGCAGCGCGAACGCGCCGCCCGGCCGGTTCGCCACGCCGAGCTTCAGGCGGAGCGCGATGTCTCCCACGCCGGTCGAGGTGCCCGAGGCCTGGGTGGTCACCCGAAGCAGCGGATTCTCCTCGGTGCCGAAGAAGTGGGGCGTCGGGTTCTCGAAGGGGACGATCTGGGCCTCGCTGGTGCCGTCGAGCGAGGTCCGGATCAGCGGCACGGCCACGCTCAGGTCGAGGAAGTCGGTCAGCCCGTAGCTCAGCACCGAGGTGATCGAGGTGACGGAGAGTCCGATGTTGGTGCGGACCTCGATGACGTCGCTCTCGAAGTTCGGGTTGCCGAGGCCGACGGGGTCGTTGTCCTGGTGGGTGAAGGTGAGCACCAGGCCGTCGAGCGGCACCCCGCGGATCGAGCGGTAGGCGAAGTGGTTCATGCTGGTCGCGAAGAGCAGCCGGCCGCGGCCGAGGTCTGCCCTCGCTCGGCGAACACGGGGCCGGAGGAGGTCTCGGTTCGACCGGGAGCCCCTGGGCCGAGCGTCCCCAGATCGCGCCACCGGAGGCGGCGCTGATCGGGATGTTCGAGACGCTCACCCCGATCGCGTCGGTGAGGAAGTTGATCAGGTTGAACTGACCGGTCTGGACGGCGGGGTTGTAGTGATCGCCGTGGGTGCCGTCGACCGAGAGACAGACCGGGTCGGTGCAGCCGTTGCCGAACCGGAACAGGTCGGTCACCAGGTCTCGCAGGCCGCCCGAGCTCTGGGCGGAGAGCGGCGCGGCCAGGGCGGCGAGAGAGAAGAGCGCGACGAAGGTGCGGCGCATGGATACGTTCCTCGGTCTAGTTCGGGGGAGCATTCTGTTTGACCCAAGCGGCGAAGAGCGTGACGACGTTTGCGGGCCAGGTGCCGCCCGAGTGGCCGGTCGCGCCCGAGATCTTGGCAAGCAATCGGTTCTGGGTCGAGGTCCGGGTGACCGAGTCCCCTGGGATCACCCATCCGCTGGCGATGATGTTCGCGTAGCTCAAGTCGCCGTTGTTCGGGTGGCAACCCGTTGCGCTGCAGCCACCGTTGAAGTCCGGCAGGAAGGTCACGTTGGCGATGTCGGGACTGTACTTGACCTGGGCGGTGCCGGCGAAGTTGATCGGGCTTCCGGTCGCGCCCTGGACGACGGTCGCGACCAGCTGGTTGTGGACGTTGAGGGTTCCCAGCGTCGCGGTGCCCACGGCCCGGATCAGCCAGTTGGTCAACCGCGCCACGCCGGTGGCATCGGCCGCAACCGTTCCGACCGTCGGGGTGAGCGTGGTCGCGCCGCTCGCGACCGAAAAGGTCACCGGGGCACCGACCGTGGGATTCCCGAAAGCGTCGACCACCTTCACGGCTGGAGTTGGCGTCACATTCTGTCCGAAACGCACGTCGAACGACTGGGATGTCTCTGCGGTGACCACCGCGGGCGCTCCCGGGTCGACGTGCACGGTCGCGGTCTGGTCGAGCAGCACGCCGTTCACCGTCGCCGAGATCACCTTCGGGCCGGAGATCGTACCGCGGAACTGACCGCTCGCCACGCCGGACGCGTTGGTGGGGCTCCCCGGCTGGGTCACGATCCCGGGGCCGTCGGCGCTCAGCACCACCGTGGCGCCCGAGACCAACGAGCCCGCGCCGTCGCGCACCGTGACCACGACGCTGGCGGGATTGACGCCCGCCGCGATCGCGCCGGGCGATGCCGTGATGGTCGAGAGCGTGGGGCTGATCGGTCCGGGGGTCGCCGTCGCGCTGAACACCGCCGGCGCCGGGCCACCCACCGCCGCCTGCGCGGTCTGGGTGCCGACCGTGCCGCCGAGCCGCCAGGTGGCGGTCGCGAGACCGGTCGCGTCGGTCGTCGAGGTCGCGCCGGACGGGAAGCTGCCGGTCGGGTCGGTCGTGGTCCAGCTCACCGTCACGTTCTGCAGGGGGGCGCTGGTGGCGTCGAGCACCCGCACCGCGAGCGCGGTGGGCAGGGTGGAGCCGGCCTCGCCCGTCTGGGTGTCGCCGTCGACCTTGACGATCTGCGCCGGGCCGGCCGCCGCGCCGGTGACCGCGAAGCTGACGCTCGCTGGTCCTCCGCTCAGATTGGCGCTGGCGATGGTGGTGCCGTTGCCCGCCACGCCGCCGAGGGTTCGGGTGGCCTGTGCCAGCCCGTTGCCGTCGGTGACCGTCGTGCCCGGCGCCACCGAGCCGCCGCCCGCGCCGACCGCCCAGTTGACGGTCACGCCGGCCACGCCGTTGCCGCCGGCGTCGGCCACCCGGACCACGTGGGGTGTCCCGAGCGTGGCGCCCACCAACCCGGTCAGGTTGTCGCCCGACTGCTTGACCAGCTGGGTCGGCGGACCGACCTGGCCGGTGGCGGTGAAGGTGATCGGGCTCCCCGCCAGGCCGGCGGAAGAGGCGATCACGGTGTTGTCGCCGGAGGCGGGCCGGAGGGTCCAGCTGGTGAGGCCGGCGATGCCGTCGCCTCCCGTGGTGAGCGTCCCGGTCGGCGTCACCACCGATCCCGGGCTCGCGGTGATGCTCACGCTGACGCCGCTCACCGGGTTGCCCGACTGATCGATGGCGCGCACCCGCGGGGGCGCGCTGACCGGCTGACCGGCCGGACCCGATTGCGAGGTGGCCGAGGCCGCTCGACCGCCACCGCCGCGCCCGGTGCCACCAGGATCGCGCCGGAGGTGACGCCGCTCAGACCCGACGCCGAGAAGGTCAGGTTCTTCGACCCGGCCGAGCCCACGATGACGAGGCCCGAGAAGCTCGCGCGACCCGAGGCGTCCGTGGGCACCTGGGTCGCGCCATTCAGCTGTCCGCCGCCCTCGAGCATCGCGGTGACGGTGACGCCCGCGACCGGCGTGGCCTGGTCGACGGCGTTCAGGAGCTGCACCACCGGCTGCTGGCCGAGCACCGCGCCGTTGGTCACCTGAGGCGAGGGCTGGGTCGCGAGCGCGAGCTTGGCGGGCGGTCGGGGCTGGACCGTCAGGGTGATCCGGATCCGGAGCGGTCCGTTGGAGGCCCCGTCGGCGTCGAGCAGGACGACCGCCTGGTAGCTGCCGAGTCCGAGGGCGTCCGGATTGGCGTCGAGCCGGAGCGTGGCCGCGCTCTCGCGGGTGGCCGTGGTCCGGTCGAGCGTGGTGGTCAACCAGCCGTTGCCCGAGGAATACTCGACGGTGGTGCTCAGCCCGTTCAGGGTGCCGTCGCCGCCATTGACGATGGTGACGTTCTCGGAGACGGGGCCGGTGCCGAGCGGCTTGGCGGTCTCGATCGTCGCTCGGGAGACCGAGATGGCTGGGGCGACCTCGAGATCGGCCTCCGGGTCGCAGGCCGCCGCGATGCCGACGAGGGCGACCATCGCGGCTCTCTGCCAACGCTGTGCGCGCATGGGTTCCAAGGTCCTGAGAAAGATGGCGGTTCCGGGCGACTCGGGGTCGTCACCTCTCAAGGCGACGGCTTGGCCCGGATTCCCTCACTGGTCTTGATCGCGTAGCGAAAGAGGTTTTCGCCGAGGCGGGTGGGACCGACCTTGGCATTGTAATGGTTGAAAACGACGCAGGCCAGAATGATCCGCCCCCGGCCGTAGTCGGCCTCGAGGATCAAAGCGTTGTTCTTCTTGTCCTTGTCCCTCGCCAGGACGGTCCATTCCCTGGCGGGCTCGGTGAAGCTGCAGTTGCCCACGTAGGGGCCGTTCGAATCCGCGAAGTCCTTGAGCTTGTCGTCGCGGAAGCCCTCGAACAGGGGGTGCTTCCGCTCGGTGATCCGTCCCTCGCGACTGGGGCCGCCCACGAACACGTCGTACGGGGTCCAGGTGCGGGAGAACCCGTCGGTCTTGGGATTCAGGACGATCAGGACGCCGCCCTTCCTGACGTACTCCTTGAAGGCGTCGCCGTTCAGATCCTGGAGCCGATAGAGGTTGTCGACCACCAGCACGTCGTACTGGTTGAGGTCATCCACCACCGAACTGTCGCTCACCTTGTCGAAGTCGAGCTGCAGGCTCGGCAGGATGGTGGCGGCGAACGACCCCAGGGGGCCCGAGATCACCCCGATCCGGGTCTCCGTCTGGACGGCGGGGGCGCGGGGCCCCGAGCCGCTCCGGCAAGCCCGAACCCGGCGGCGAGCAAGAGGTTGGCGATGATCATCGACCGCTCCGATCCTCGGTTCAAACGAATCATGGGCCAGACCGGCCAGACTGCCAAGTTCCTTGCGGGTCTGCGACTTGCATCGGGCTTGGGAGCCCCTAGCTTCTCCAGAAGAAGCCCCGAAACGAACGAGCCCATGACCGCCGACCGACCCAGTCATTTCAACTTAGCCGGCGCCGGCGACCCATTTGATGAGTTGCTGCAACAGGTCCGGGGAGCGGCCGAGGGTGTCTACGACATCCTCGGGGAGATGGGCCGGAGTCAGAGCGGCAACGTCGTGTACCTGGCCCGGGAGCTCGACACCCAGCATCTCGTCGCACTGAAGCTCACCCGCACCGCCAACAACGAATACGCCCTCGAAGTGCTCCGCACCCTGGACTCGAACGTGCCCGGGCTCGAGAGCAGCTGCCCCGAATGCAACGCGGTGTTGCCGGATTGGGATCGCTTCTGCTTCCAGTGCGGCGCGGATCTCAGTCGGAGCACGGCGACGGTGAGCCCCGACGAAGCGGACCAGCTGCTCGAAGCGGTCCGGGAAGCGACCGCGGACGAGTACGACATCCTCGGCCAGATGGATCGAGCCGGTGGCGGCGGGCTGGTGTTCTTCGCGCGCGACCGCAAGCGCGACAAGCTGGTGGCCCTTCGGCTCAAGCGGGACGAGGGCGCGGACGAGGTGGCGTACTCGATCGGCGAGACCCAGGTGCTCCGTCCGCTCGCCGCCGAGCTCGGCCGGACCCAGGTGCTCGGCGCGATGGGACCGCCCTCGGCGCAGCAGCCAGCGCCTCCGCCGCCTCCACCGGTGAGCGCCGCGCCATCGGTGCCCGTGGAGCCGTCGCCCGCGCCGAGTCGTCCGGCCGGCGTCCCTCGTTCGGGTCCCCCGCTCAAGCTGATCCTGGGCGGCGCGGGCGTGCTGGCGCTGGTGCTGGTCGGATGGCTCGTGTTCGGAGGCGGCGGAGGCGATCCGGTGCCCGCGCCCGCCCCGACGCAGCTGGGCGGGCAGACCCCGGTCGATCCGAATCCGGTGCCGGACCCCGATACCCTGGGCTTCGAGGGCGACTCGGTCACGCCGGCTCCGGAGCCGGCTCCCGCGCCTCCGCCGCCCGTAGTGACGCCGGTCGATTCCGGCGTGGTCCGACTCGCGGTCAATCTCCCGTCCGGCGCGGTCTTCGCCGTCAACGGCACGCCGGTGCGAGGCAGCTCGATCCGGCTGCCGGTCGGCCGCCATCGCCTGTCGCTGGTGGTGGCCGGTCTGCCGCCGGTGACGGAGCGGGTCACGGTGAGCAGGGGGCGGACCCTGGCCTGGTCCCCCACGATCCCGACCGAGCCCTCGCCGGCGCCTGCCCCCGCGCCGCCACCGCCCCCGCCGCCGCAGCCGACCGCGACCTGCGCCCGCTCGTTCGCCCGGAGCGACTGGGGCAGGGCGGCCGATCTCTGTCTCGCCGAGGCCAACGCCGGGGGCCGCGAGGCGCAACGGCTCTACGCCCGGATGCGGGAGCTGGGCAACGGGGTGCAGCAGGATCGTGCCCAGGCGGCCAGCTGGTACGCCAAGGCCGCGGCCGCCGGCGACGTCGAGTCGCAGGTCCGGCTCGGCTACCTCTATCGGAACGGGCTCGGCGTGAAGAAGGACGAGCGCGAGTCGGCGCGCTGGTTCTCGATGGCGGCCAACCAGGGCAGCCGCGAAGGGCTGCTCGAGTACGGCGTCGCGCTCGAGAACGGCGACGGCGTCAACAAGGACGAGAGCCAGGCGGCCGACTACTACCGCCGCGCCGCCGACAAGGGCAGCGCCGCGGCGACCCGTCAGCTCGGACGGCTCTACGAGCGGGGCCGCGGGGTCTCCAAGGACGAGGCGGCCGCCGCCAAGCTCTACGAGGAGGGATTCGGCAAGGGAGACGCCGAGGCCGGCTATCTGCTCGGCCGGATGTACAAGGACGGGCGCGGGGTGGCCAAGTCGCCGGAGCAGGCCTTGGAGTGGTTCAAGAAGGCCGCGGCGCTCGGACACCGTCAGGCCGCCGAAGAAGCGCGCAAGCTGGAGCGCTGAGCGCGGTCGCCGCCGCCACCGGATGATGGATCACGATTTTTCCTGCACCCACTGCGGCGAGTCGCTGTTCGATGGCGAGCGCTTCTGCCCCTCGTGCGGCCGTCGCGCCGAGTCGGCCGTGGCGGTCGCCACGCCGCCGAGCGCCACGCCGGCGGACGAGACCTCGCTCCGCACCCAGGTCGGCGAGGTCCCGGTGCCGTGCACGGGGTGCGGGCGCGAGCTGGCCAAGATCGAGCGCTTCTGCCCCAAGTGCGGCCAGCCCCGGCCCGATCTCCCCACGGAGGAGCGGCGGGGCCGCCGGCTGGGCGGCGACGCCGGCTGGAAGCAGCTGGCCGACCGGCTTAAGGAGATCACGGCCGGGCGCTACGAGGTCCTGAAGGAGCTGGGCCGGGGCGGGATGGCCGCGGTGTACCTGGCCCACGAAACCGCGCTCCACCGCAAGGTCGCGATCAAGGTGATGCGGCCGAGCTTCCTGCTCGACGACGCCCTGGTGGACCGCTTCCTTCGCGAAGCCCGCACCATGGCCTCCTTCCACCACCCCAACGTGGTGACCGTCCACGCGGTCGAGGCCACCGACGACCTCCACTTCTTCGCGATGCAGTACATCGCGGGCCAGTCGCTGGCACAGGTGGTCCGCGAGTTCGGGCCGCTGCCGGTGGCCGCGGTGCAGTCGATCATGTATCAGTCGGCGGCGGGCCTCTCGCACGCGCACCGGGCGGGGGTGATCCACCGGGACGTGAAGCCGGCCAACATCATGATCGACGGCGACGGCAACGCGATCGTCACCGACTTCGGGATCGCGAAGGTGATGGACCTCAACACCAGCGCGACCGTCGGTCCGATGGGCACGCCGCTCTACATGAGCCCCGAGCAGTGCTCCGGGCTCGAGACCCTGACGGCGCATTCGGATCAGTACTCGCTGGGCACGGTGGCGTACGAGCTGCTCACGGGCAAGCCGCCCTTCGAGCGCGAATCCGCGGTGGCGCTCGCCCTGGCGATCACCAAGGAGATTCCCAAGCCGATCGCCGAGCACCGTCCGGACGTGCCGCCGGAGATCGACCAGGCGGTGCTCCGGATGCTGGCGAAGCGGCCCGAAGACCGTTGGCCGAGCCTCACCGACGCCGTCTCGGCGTTGGGCGGCGAAGCGTTGCCCGACGACGATCCGGTCCGCGGCTTCCTGGCGGCGCTCGCCCGGAAGGACGCGAGACCGGCGGACTCGGCCAGCCTCACCCCGCGTCGCTCGCGGGTGAGCCAGCCCTCGGTCAAGATCACCGACGTCGACAGCCGGCGGGCCAAGCGGCGCAAGACGGCCCTGGTCGGGATCTTCGCCACGGCGGCGGCCTTTACCGTGGTGGCGATCCTGACGGTGCTCTGGAAGTCGCCGAGCGCCGAGAGCGGCGCCCGAGACTCGACCGTCGCTCCGCCCGTCGTGGCCGCCGTCGATTCCGCCACGGTCGGCGCGCCGCCGCCGGTGGATTCCGGGCCGGCGGCTCCGGTCACGCCCGATCCGAGTGCGGAGATCGCGAGACGGCTCGCGGCCGCGAGCCTGGCCGTGCGGAGCGGCGATCTCTCCCGGGCGGAGGGCGAGCTCAACGGGGTGCTGAGGCTCGACCGGTCCAACCCGGAGGCCCGCTCGCTGCTCCGGCAGATCCAGGAAGCCCGGAGTCGGGCCAACCAGCCGCCGCCGCCAGCGCCGTCTCCGCCCGCCGCGACCCCGCCGGCGGACAGCGCCGCCCAGTCTCCGGTCACGCCCGCGCCGAGCCCGGCTCCGCCGCCGGCACCGCCACCCCCGCCGCCGGCGCCCGAGTCCAGGCCGAGCCGCGTGCCGGAGATCCGGCAGGCCCTGGCCGGCTACGTTCAGGCCATCAACGACAAGAGCATGACCCGGCTCAAGGCGATCTATCCGGGCATGCCGGCCGAGCGCGAGCAGCAGTGGAAGGATCTCTTCGGCCCGGACGTCAAGGATCTCAAGGCGGTGCTCTCGGTGGGGTCGATCAGCGAAGACGGCGACGTCGCCAGCGCGAGCTTCACCGTCTCGCTCAGCTTCCGACCCGAGCGCGGCGACCCGTTCGCGGTCACCATCGCGAGCGACGGCACGATCCAGTACTCCAACGGCGCCTGGCGGATCGTCTCGCTCCGCGAGACCGGACGTTAGGCGCCCCGACCACCGCCCATGCCGACCTATCACGTCGACTTCGTCACCGACCGGGGCCTCGAGCGGGTGCCGTTCACCCTCGACGACGACCGGCCGATCGGCCCTCAGGTCGATCACGTGCTGGAAGAGCTGCGCCAGCGGGGCGTGATCCTGAAGGGTGGGCCGGAAGACCGCCTCGCGGTGATCTGGAACGGGCGCGAGGTGGACCCGGCGGCGTCGCCGGCCGCGGCGGGGCTGAGCCCGCTCTATCCGGTCGAGCTCAAGATGCGCCGGCCCGCGCCCCGGGCGGCGGTCCGGCAGGAGCCCCCGGCGCGCCCCTTCCTGCCCAAGGGCTCGTACATCGGCGCGTTGGCCGGCTTCACCGGGGCGACGCTCGCCTGGCTCCTGGGATCGCTCTTCACCGACCTGGGCGACGTGCTGGTGAGCTACGGCGCGCTCGACCTGGTGGTCGCCGGGCTGCTCGGTGCCTCGGTCGGGGCGCTGGTCGTCGGGTTGGCCGCGGTCCGGCGGAGCGAGCAGGCGGTCGGCGCCGCGGCCCTCGGCCTCGCGCTCGGTCTCGTGGGTGCCGTCCTCGGCGCCCTGGTCGGGCTCTTCCTCGCCGGGATCGGCGGGCTGGCCAACACCCGGCAGGGATTCATCCTCGCGCGGCTCGTGGTCTGGGGTCTGACGGGCGGGATGACCGGTGCGCTGCTCGGCCTGGCCTGGTGGGGCCGCGATCGCCGCCGCGCGCTCGACGGGCTCTTCTTCGGCCTGGCCGCCGGGGTGGTGGGCGGGCTGGTCTTCTCGCTGCCGGGCCCGACCGAGCTCTGGCAGCTGGTCGGCTTCGGGTTGCTGGGCGCGGCCCTGGGCTACGGGCTGGGCCGCTCGAACCGGGCGTTGGGCACGATCGAGCTGGAGACCGTGGCCGGCCGCTCGCCGGGGCTGCTCCGGCACCGGGAATGGCACGTGACCGACGACGCCACCAACCGCTTCGGCCGCCGATTCCAGGTCAAGGCGGCGCGCGGCCGCCTCACGGTGGTGCCCACCGGCCGGGGCGGCGACCCGGCGAGCCTCGCCGGGGTCCCTCTGGCCAAACCGGCCGAGCTGGTCAACGAAGACGTGATCGAGGTCGGCGAGCAGCGTTTCCGGTTCCGGCGCTTTCCGGAGGCGGCCGTATGAGCGCCCTTCGCCGAATCGCGGTGCTCTTCATCGGTCTCCTGGGCACCGGCCAGCCGGTGGCCGCGCAGGACGCGCCCGAGCTGCTGCTGGTGCGCTGCGCGGAGGGGATCGCGCTCCCGTGTCTCACCACCGTCGTCGACCTGGCTCCCTCGGCCGCGATTCGGGTGAACGCGATGGAGGGCGCGGACAGCTCCTGGCAGGTGCGCTTCGGCCGCGACAGCGCGGCGCCCGGCTTCGGCCGCCGCACGGTGGCCCTGAGACCGAGACCCGCCCGGGTGCTGCTCCTGGTGGACGTGAGCGGGAGCATGCGCAATCTGGGCATCGGCGTGGCCAAGCTGGTGATCAAGGACAACCTGCTGCGTCCGCTCGAGGCCATGGGCGGGGAGCAGGTTCGGGTTGCGGTGGCCCCCTTCGGCAGCCGGTCGGTAGAGGCCCGGATCGAGGGCGTGCCCTTCGTCGCCCCCGGCGACGCGGTGGCCCAGGTCGAGGCGCTCCCCGACCCGGATCGGGAGAACACCGGGCTCTACAGCGCGGTCCGCGCCGGGATCCGGCGGCTCGATTCCGAGATGGCCGGCCTCGAGGGGGACGCCACGGCGCTCCTGATCGTGCTCACCGACGGCGACAACGACGTGGGTGGCTCGGAAGACGATCCGGGGCTCCTCGACGGGCCGGCCGGGCTCGCGGCGGCGGCCGAGGCGGTCGGGCGGAGCGCCGCCTTCACGGCCATCGTCGGCGTGGGGACCCGGGTCGACCCCCGGCCCCTTCGCGTCCTGGCCGGCGAGCGGGGTCGGAGCAGCGTGGTGCCGCTCGACGCCTACCGGCTGGCCGAGCCGCTGACCGCGGCCCGGGAGATGCTGGCCTCCGGGTGGGAGGTCGTCTTCCGGGTGGCGCGGGGCGGGCGGGAGGAGCTGGGCCGGGGTTGGGCTCGGGCGGCGATCGAGCATCGCTCGGGCGCGCTGGAGCTGCCGCTCGCGGTCTGGCGGCCCCCGGTCGTCGCCCTGCCGGCCTACTCCGGCATCGCCACCCCGGGGCTGGTTCCGGCTGGTTTGATTGAAGCGGCCGTCGGAGGTCGCTTCCTAGACAGGCGGATCCCGCTGGTCCTGTTCGCGCTGGTGCTGATCGGGCTGCTCTGGCTGGTGGTGCCTCGGCTCCTCTGGCCGCCGATCGTGCCCGCGGCCGCGCCCGGCGCGGCGCCGAAGAAGAAGGCCCCGAAAGTGGTCGGAGGCTTGCGGACCGACGTGCAGGAGGCTCCGCCTCGCCGGCCGACCGACGTCACGGCTTCGGGCGCCAGGCGGTCGAAGACCTGATTCGGCGCCCGTTTCGGGCGTCTGGAATCGGGGGCCGACCAACGTCGTGGAAGCGCTCCAAACTCTTGCGGGACCGCCAGATCGACAGTATCTAGTCAGGCGGCCCAAAGCCTCGCGCGGGCCTCCGCGCCTTTGACTTTTCCGGAGAACGAGCTTCATGCCAGTCGTCAAAGTCACCCGCGCCGGTGTCAAGCAGGCACCCCGCCAGGTGCCGACCGAAACCACCACTTCGATTCTCCCGATGACGGTGGACCGGGTCGGCGAGGAATGCGGCGAGGACGAAACCCCGACCAAGGTGTCGAGCCTGGCCGAGGCGTTCGAGAAGTTCGAGCCCAAGCTGGATTTCAAGACCAACGTCGGCGAGGAAGGCACCGAGTTCGTCGCCGAGCTCGAGTTCAAGAGCCTCAAGGACTTCGACCCCAAGAAGATCGGCTCGCGGGAGCCCGGCAAGCGGAACGACCTGGCCGACCTCCAGAGCCAGATCGACCTGCTCCACCGGATGCGGGAGCGGTTCTCGGTGCTCTCGGTCCGGCGGGCCTGGGACAACGAGGATCAGCGCAAGGAGATCATCGAGGCGGTCGCCCAGTTCCAGGACGCGCTCAAGAAGATCTCGGGAGGTGACGCATGAGCGAGGTCAAGACCGCTCAGGACATCATCGCCACCAAGAGCGCGAGCAAGGCGATCGAGGAGATCTTCAACGTCATCCATCCGGCGCCGGCCAAGACCGCGCTCACCGAGATGTTCACCGCCGAGACGGCGGGGCAGTTCCTCAAGCGGGTCACCGATTTCTCCGGGCTGCTCAGCCCGAGCGACAGCTACGACGCCGCGCTCAAGAAGCTCGACGCCCAGATCAAGCAGCTCGAGTCGGTGCGGGACGACGTGCTGGCGCAGATCTACGAGAAGGTCCGCCCGATCGAGCGGAGCTACCGCCAGCTGCAGCTCTTCTTCGAGAACAACGAGGTCCGCGACAATCAGCAGCGGCCCCCGGTCGAGTTCTACGTCTTCAACGCCGACACCAAGGCGATCACGAGCGACGTCAACAGCTCCACCATCGTGGCGCTCGACGAGTTCGTGCAGAGCCGCAACGACAGCTTCAACTTCCGGCAATTCATCTGCAACCTGGTGGTCCCCGGCTACGTCAACGACTCGGTCCGCAAGCGGCTCGAGGACATCGCCAATCAGTGGGGCATGCTGCTGATCGGCGATCTGAAGGACGACAAGAACTTCAAGCAGCTCTCGGATCAGTTCCGGACGGACGGCGGCGCCTACGAGTTCCTGAAGCGCCCCGAAGACCGGGCCGCCGCCGACGTGGTGATCGCCGGCCACGTGAAGCTCCGCGACCGGCACTGGTTCGAGAAGCCCGACCCGGATGGAGAGACCGAGGATCCGGATCTCTACGCGCCGGCCTCGATGGTCTTCGCCGGCTGCCTCGCCCGGACCGACCGGACCACGGGCGGGGGCATCGCGCAGGGCCCGGTGGGCATGATCTTCGGCCAGATCCGCGGGGTGGAGAAGTCGCGGGTCGAGCCCCGGATCTCCCAGATGGAGCACCTGACGATGGAGCGGCAGGTGCTCTGCATGATCCGGGACGACTCGAATCAGCTCTGCTTCGTGGGCAGCCGAACCCAGGCCGAGGACCCGAAGGGCGTCCTCAAGTTCTTCACCTCGTACCGGGTGCTCCGCTATCTGGAGCGGCGGATCGCGGTCTACCTCCGCCGGGTGGCGGAGCAGCGGCTGACCCGGGATCTGGTCAAGGAGCAGGTCCGGAACCCGATCGAGGAGTTCCTGGAGGAGGAGCAGAAGAACGGCACCATCTACAAGTACACCATGGACATCGACATGGACGAGGACAAGTTCGCGCAGGGCGTCCTCGACATCAATCTCGAGGTGCTTCCGGTCGGCCCGGCCGAGACCTTCGAGCTCAAGATCGACACGCCCGACTTCAAGAAGGGCGGCGAGGGCTGATCCATGGCGGACGACCCGGAGGTCCCCGAGGAGCGACCGGAGCTGAATCCCGACGGGAGCCCGAAGCGGGACTTGCGGTACTCGGAGTCCGAGCGGGGCAACGTCCGGGTCAACCGCCAGCTGGACGGCTCGGGCCACCTGGCCCGGGGCGACAAGACCCGGATGTCGGTCCTGAGCTTTTCCGCCAGGGCCAAGCCCCGGGAGGAGCGGGACCCCGAGTTCGAGTTCCGGCCGGCCAAGCCCAAGGCCCCGCCGGCCGAGCCGGCGGCCGCGGCGGTCCCCCCGGCCCCACCGGCTCCCGAACCCCCTCCGGCCCCCCCGCCGGAGCAGGCCCAGCAGGCTCCGTCCGCGGAGGCCCCGGCCGAGGGCTCCCTCCTGGGCAAGATCAAGACGATTCTCGGCCTCTAGGCCGGGTGAGGGAAACCGATCGGCCCCGTCGCTTCGATCGGTAGAAGCTCAATTGAAGTCATCGATCGACAGCTAGCTCGGGAGAGAGCACATCATGGCCACCTACAATCGTGTCAAGGTCAAGATCGACAGCATCGAGTTCCGTCCGGTGCAGGCGAACTACCACCTCAGCCGCAACGCCAACCAGGTCGGCCGGCGGATCGGCGACTCCATGATCGGCCGGGCCGAGATCTGGCTCGACGCCAGCGTGATCGACAACCTGAGCCAGGCGCATCAGATCGAGCTCTGGAAGATCGCGACCGAGTCCAAGGATCCGCTCCACAAGTGCGAGATCACCTACTACATGGACGAGGCCGACAAGGTGCTGCACGCGGTCGAGTTCATGGGCTGGATCTCCAAGTTCGAGGTGGGGAACCCGGTGTACGGCGGCGAGACCAGCACCGAGTCGCAGATCGGGCTCAAGAACCTGCTCAAGATCGAGCTGGTGGTCGCGGTGGACGAGACCAACGTGACCAAGCACAAGTTCACCAAGTAGGCGTTCCCGGCCCGGGACGAACGGCGGGACAGGGGATCGAACGGACCCTGTCCCGCTTTCCGCCTCCGGCCACTGGAGTGACGACGAGCCATGCGATCCACGGCCTTTCCGATTCGGGTGGCGCCCGATGGCACCCTGGTGCAGGGGGAGCTCTTCGACGGCGTGCTCGCGATCATCCGGGTGATGGCCGGCACCAGTACGGGAGGCTGGCCGCACGCGCCCTGGTTCGGGCTCTACGAGAGCTTCATCGAGGCGGCGCAGCGGGATCGACAGGATCACGAAGGGCTCAAGGACGCGGTGAACGCCGCGCTCACGAAGCTGGGGATCTCGGAGTACTCGGTCCAGGCGCTCGCGACGGGCGGGTTCGCCCCCGACGGGCGCCGGGTCTTCCGGCTCACGATGGTCGGCCCCGACGGCCGCTCCATCTTCGGCGAGATGGCCGCGGGCTGAGGGCCCGTCGCGGGAGGGTGTCATGAAAGTCAACGTCAACGTGACCATCGGCGAGCTCCGGCTCCAGAACAGCGAGCTGGAACGCCTGGTCGTGTCGCAGGAGCTGGGGCAGCACACCTACGCCATGATCGAGTTCACCCGCGATCGGGAGCAGCCGCTCGCGCTCGAGGAGGTCCTGCGCCAGCCGGTGAGCGTGACCGTGCGCGAGGACGACGGCGAGCCGATCGAGATCTTCCAGGGACGGGTCGAGGACGGCTCGCAGAGCCACCTGCTCCACTTCGGGGCGCGCTTCATCCTGAACGCGGTTTCGCCCTCGGTCCGCCACGAGTTCACCGAGGCGGTGTACTACCCGGAGTCGACGCTGGGCAGCATCGCCGGCCGGCTCGGCGTCCGGCTGGTGGGCCAGCCCCGCCGGGAGCCCGGCCCCTTCGACTACGTCCAGTGGGGCGAGAGCGAGCTCGACTTCCTGCGCCGGCTCGCGGACGAGCACGGCTGCTTCCTGGTGACCACCGGCCCGACGGTCGAGATCCGCTCGGAGTTCCAGGACAAGGGCTGGGAGCTGGTCTGGGGCGAGTCGCTGCTCGAGGTGAGCGCCCACGCCGCGCCGGTCAACCACGGCATCACCGGCGCGAGCTACAGCCCGACCGACAAGAGCACCCACCGCCACCACGGCGTCCGGCAGGGGCCCGGCACGATCGGCGGCGCCAGCCGCCTGGTCAGCACGCTGAACGAGATCGCCCGCACCTTCGGCGACGGCGGCGACCCGCTCTTCATCGAGCCCACGGGCCGGGCCTCGAGCCATGCCGACTTCAAGCAGATGCTCAAGCTCGAGAGCGAGCGCGCGATCGGCTCCGCGGTGCTGGTGCACGGCGCCACCGGCAAGCCCGGGCTGCTCGCCGGCGATCTGGTGAATCTCCTCGAGGGCTCCGACTTCCGGCTCCCGACCTCCGGCCGGCTGGGCCTGATCAAGGTGACCCACGAGTTCCACGACCAGCACTACCTCAATCGCTTCGTGGCGACGCCGTGGAAGAACTACTCCAACCTGGCCGCGCCACCCCGCCGGGTGCTCGACGGGCCGGTCACCGGCGAGGTGGTCGAGACCTCGTCCGATCCGGAAGGGCAGGGTCGGGTGCGGGTGGCCTACCGCTGGCAGACCGGCGCCGAGTCGACGGCCTGGGCGCGCTTCGCGGGTCCCTACGCCGGCAACGATCGCGGCTTCTTCTTCCAGCCCGAAGTGGGCGACGAGGTGCTGATCGAGTTCGAGCAGGGCGACCCCGAGCGGCCGATCATCGTCGGCTCGCTCTGGAACGGGCGCGACCTGCCGCCCGAGAGCCGGCAGGGGAACGAGGTCAAGTGGATCCGGACCCGGTCCGGCAACAGCGTGCGCTTCGTGGAAGGCTCCGACGGCGAGGCGATCGAGCTCTTCACCCCGCTCGGCGAGTGCATCGTCAAGCTCTCGCACGAGGGCGGCAACTCGGTCCTGACCCTCTACTCCGAGGGCGATCTCCACCTCGAGGCCAGGGGCGAGATCCGGATGAAGAGCGAGAGCTTCTCGCAGGAGACCGACGGCGATCACAAGACCAAGGTGGGCGGCAAGCTCTCCACCGACGCGACCGGGGAGGTCGCGGTGAAGTCGGGGATGAACCTCGGTCTGCAGGCGGGGCTCAACGCGGTGCTCAAGGGCGGAGCGAACGTGGAGCTGGTCGCCACGGCGGTGAACAACGTGGTCGGCGGGATGGTGCAGATCCAGCCGCCCGGCTTCGCCGCCTCGAGCGTGTCGCCGGATTCCGTCTCGATCGACTCCTTCGAGCCCGAGCCGCCGGACGCGCCGGTCCTGGCCGACCCGAATCGCACCGCGGACGCTCCGACGCCGCGGTCGGGAGCGGAATGACGTCCGGGTCGAGCCTCCGCCCCCCGAATCGCTCGGCTGCCGACATCGCGCGGCAGCTCCGGGAGGAGTTCACCCGGGAGATGCACGCGGTCACCGGAACGGTCCCCGGACCGGATCCGGTGCTCGCGGCCGTCTTCCACGCGCTGGCCCACCAGGTCGACCGGGTCTACCGTGAGGCGGATCAGGAGTTCTTCCTCGCGGCGCTCGACGACCTGATCCGCGGGCTCGGAATGCCGGCGCGGCTGGCCAAGCCGGCGCAGACCGTGGTCCAGTTCGGCAACGTGAAGGAGCGGGAGCCGGTGAGCCCGGAGAACGAGCTCAACGGCTACCGCCCGAACGGCCAGCAGATCGGATTCGCCCCGGACCTCGTGATCGAGGTGTCGCCGACCGAGCTCGCCTTCGCGGGAGTCTTCGAGCGGGGCGAGCTGCGCACGGTCGCGGGCGCGCGACTGCCGGGCGCCAACCAGCCGATCCTCCCGGGCAACAAGGCCCCGGTGCAGCTCCCGGGCGCCGCGCCGATCCTGTTCATGGCGTTCGACACCGATCCCGGGCACCTGAGCCGGCTCGGGATCTTCATCGACGTGCCGGCGCAGCACGAGCTGGTCGCCGCCGCGCTCGCGCGGAGCCCGTGGCAGATCCTCAACGACCGGGGCGAGGTGACCGAGTCGCTGGTGCTGCGCTCGACCCGGGCGCGCGGCGGCACCTGGGCGCTCAGGTTCTTCCGCGAGCCCAGCGAGCGGCAGTCGCTCGAGACGGCCGACACCGAGCGGGTCGTCCGGCTCGCCGGTGGAGTCTACGGCTCGCGGCTCTGGGTCTTTCCCGACGTGCCGCCCGATCGCCGGCACCGCTCCCGGGTGCCGGCCGCGCTCGCGCCGGCGATGGCGCGGCTGCTGCCGCAGGGCCAGGAGAAGGCGCTCGATCGGCCGCTCGCCTGGGTGCAGGTGCCGCTGCCGGCCGGACTCGACGGCGTGGTGAACGCGATCGGCCGGGTGGCCGTCAACTGCGTCACGGCGTCCAACATCGAGGCCTGGAGCGAGCAGATCGATTTCGATCGGATGGGATCGGTGGTGACCCATCGCCCGCTCGGCGCCGGCGACCGCTTCCTGATGGGCGTGCTCTCGGTCAACGGCGAGACCGGCGACCGCTACGCCGAGGTCGGCGACCTGAGCGCCCCCTCGCAGGCGGGCCGCTTTCGCTACGGCGGGCGGGGCCACTTCGAGTTCTCCCCCGCGCGGCAGCCCGGGGGGCGGTTCGACTCCTACGCGATGCTCCGGGTGCTCTACTGCGACGGCGACGCGGGCAACGGGATCGCGCCCGGCGAAGTGAAGCAGCTGCGGCACGACCTGCCGAAGAATCCGATCGCGCGAGTCGCCAGCCTGGTGCCCTCCAAGGGGGGCGCCGCGCCGCCGGAGTACGCCGACGCGCGCGACCGCTTCGCCGAGCTGCTCCGCACCCGGGAGCGGGTGGTGACCGCGGCCGACATCGAGATCGCGGTCCGCTCCTACGAGCCCAACGTTCGCGACGTGGCGGTCGAGAGCACCTCCGAGATCACCGAGCGGGGGCTCGGGCTCGTCACCAAGGTGTCGGTGCACGTGGCCTCGGCCGACTTCGCCGATCCCGAGGCGGAGTTCGACCGGCTGGCGGTCGAGCTGGAGCAGTATCTCTCCGAGCGCAGCATGATCGGCCATCGGATCACGGTCGGGATCGTGCCGGACAAGCGCCCGGGATGAAGATGCCCGACTTCGTCAATCCGGGCCGGGGCGCCTGTCACACCGTCGACTCGGCGGTGCCCGCGCTGCTCCGTCTCGGGATCGACGTCGGGCGGATCGTGCTCCGGAGCGCGGGGACCGGGTGGGCGGCGGGCCGGGTGGTGGGCCAGGAGCCGGCGCCCGGGAGCGATCTCGCCACGGCCCGCCGGATCGTGCTCCGGGTCGCGGGGCTCGGCTCGCTGGACAGCCTCCCCTATCCGATGCGCGACAGCGCCGAGGGCGAGTTCCGGAGCGACCGGCTCTTCGCCCTCTTCGACGATCACATCCTCAAGCTCGGCGTGCACATTCGGGCGGCGGGAGGGCTGCTTCGGCTCACCCCGGACGACTACGATGGCGCCTACCGGTGGATCACGGACATATTCGGAATCCCGGCGGAGCAGTGGCCGCGGGAGCGCTGGTACGACGTGGCGAGATTATTGCCGTCGCTGCCGAAGATCGCGGGTCGGGCCGACGGCCCGGCGGTGGCGCTCGAGGCCGTGTTCGGGCTCCCCGCCAAGCCGGTCCGAACCGTGGCCGGCGTGGCGCCCGTCGCCGCGGATCGGCGCACCCGGCTCGGCCGCCGGAACGGCCGCCTGGGGGTGGACGCCCTGGTGGGCGACGGCGTGACCGCGGCGACCGCGGTGGAGATCGAGATCGGCCCGGTCGACCTGGCGACCTATCGCCGGATGCAGACGCCGGCCGAGCGGCGCCAGCGGGACGCGATCTACCGGCTGCTGCTCCCCTGCCATCTCGCGGACGACGTGCGGGAGCGCTGGCAGGTGGGCGACCGGTCGGAGGGCGCCACGTTAGGCGACCCGGCCCGCGAGGCGGCCCTGGGCCTCAACGCGTACCTCGGTGGCGGGAAAGGGAGAGCCGCGTGAGTCAGCGCGACGACTACTTCAAGTCGGTCAACTGGACCACGGGGATGCTGCTCGCGCCCGAGCACTTCCAGCGTCAGGACCGCTACGTCGAGGAGCAGGTGGCCTGGCTCCTCAAGCACTGCATCGCGGCCACCGGATTGGTGGGCGGCGGCGTGCGGCTGGCCTCCGGCGAGCAGGGGCTCGCCAAGTACGATCCCAAGCTCGAAGTGCTGAACGACGCGGAGACCCTCAAGGTCACCGTCACGCGGGCCCGGGGCATCACGGCCGGCGGCGACCTGGTGGAGATCGACGAGCAGCGCGCCGTACAGGGCTCCTGGCGCAAGTCCGATCTGGCGGGCGTCACCGACGTGCTGGTCTACGTGGTCCGCACCGGCGGGCGGGAGCCGGATCCCGCCTCGGTGGGCAACGATCCGGCCAACCCGCACCAGGCGGGGCTCACCCGCGCCGCGTACGAGATCCGGCTCGGGCTCCCGGCCGAGCTGGCTCAGGCGTCGCTCGCGGTCGGCAAGCTGCGGCGCGCGTCCGAGACCCTCTCCTTCGAGCAGGACAGCCAGTACATCCCGCCGGCCGCGTCGCTCCTCGCCCACACGTCGCTCCACGACGCCGCCACCCGGCTCCAGTCGGAGATCCGGCTGATCGTCGGCGAGCTGGTCGAGGTACACCGCAACGCCGCCCGCTACGCGGAGCGGATCGCGACCCGCGGGGTCGACGTGCGCGGCGATCAGGACATCCGGGCCTTCCTGGAGCGGGCGGTGCTGGCGCTCGAGACCTGCGCCTACGAGACGGCCGACCTCACCATGCCGCCGCAGCGCTTCTTCCAGCAGATCGAGCGCGCCGGCCGGATGGTGGCGCTCTCGCTCGATCTGAGCGCCTCGAGCCGGCAGTTCTTCAAGGAGCTCGGCCAGGTCGACGCGAGCTACACCGAGCTGCTCGAGGCCGAGCAGGGCGCGCTCGCCACCCAGCGCGAGCTGGACCGGCGCGAGGAGCTCCGACCCCTGGTGGTGCGGGCCTCCGAGACCCTCGGCCGGATCCGACAGCTGGCCGAGGCGCTCGCCGGCAAGTACATCGACTATCGGATCAACCGCTCGGTCGAATCGATCCGCTTCATGCTCGATCGCGACGGCGAGCATTTCTACGAGGCCGTCACCGCGCCGTCGCACCCGCAGCGCGACGGCGACCTGCTCACCTTCGTCTTCAGCCAGCTCGAGCTCTCCGGCCGCCACGAGTACCGGGTGGTCCTCACCGGCGATCCGCGGAGCAGCTACCAGTGGGCGCCGGGGCAGGACTTGAACGTCACCATCCGGGTGAACGCCCAGGGCGGCGGCCGGGCGCCGCTGACCCGGGCGGTGCTCTGCGAGCTCGAAGGCCAGCGCAACTTCGCGATCAACTTCGACACCCCGGGCGACGTGGCCACCATCTCCGGTCTCACGGTGACGGTCCAGCCCGGGCACGGGATCCGCGGCGCGGTGCTCTTCCGCCGCCGACTGGGCCTCGCCTCGGTCCCGGATGCCGCCCCGGCGCCCCGTCCGGTCGCGCCCCCGCCGTCGCCGTCGCCCACGCCGGCCGTCGATCCCGCGCCTTCGCCCAAGCCCTCGGCGCCCAAGATCACCCTCCGCCGACCGGGTCGGAGCCCCGACAAGTAGGGGGCGGCCCGAGGAAGCTCGCTCATGGATCTCAATCGACTCTCGATGGACCTGTCGGCCGCGCTGGAAGCCTCGCGGCGGCTCGCCGCGCGCGAGGGCGTCGCCTACATCCAGGCACGCCACCTGCTGCTGGCGCTGCTGGACCCGGAGGGCGCGTTAGGCAGGGTCGCCGGCAAGCTCTCCCTCGACGCCGGACGCGCCGCGGAGCGGATCAAGGGGCTGCCGGCGGGCCCCGACGGCGTCAAGCTCGAGCCGGGCCGGCAACCGGTCGCGGCCCGGTCGCTCCGCGATCTGCTCGATCGCGCCACCGCGACGGCGGACCAGGCCGGAAGCCGGACGGTCGGACCGCTCGAGGTCGCCCTCGCGGCCACCGGGTTCGAGCAGGGCGAGATCGGGCCGGCGCTCCGCGACACCGGCTGGAGCGCCGAGGCGCTCGAGCGGGCCCGGACCTCTCCCGAGGTGATGCAGCCCGCGGTGGAAGCGGCCGGCGAAGGCGGCAGCACGCTGGAGCGGTTCACCCGCGATCTCACCGAGGCGGCCCGCGGCGGGAAGATGATGCCGGTGATCGGCCGCGATGCCGAGATCCGCTCGATGATCCAGACCCTGCTTCGCCGCACCAAGAGCAATCCGGTCCTGGTGGGCGACCCCGGCACCGGCAAGACGGCGGTCGTGGAAGGGCTGGCCCAGCGGATCGTGGCCGGCGACGTGCCGGAATCGCTCCGGAGCGCGCGGCTCCTCGCGCTCGACCTGACCGGGCTGGTGGCGGGTGCGAAGTACCGCGGCGAGTTCGAGGAGCGGATCAAGGGCATCGTCGACGAGGTGCGGGACCAGACCGACGTGATCCTCTTCCTCGACGAGATCCACACCCTCGTCGGCGCGGGCGGCAACGCCGGCGGGATGGACGCGGCCAACATCATGAAGCCCGCGCTCTCCCGCGGCGAGCTCAAGTGCATCGGCGCGAGCACCTTCGACGAGTACCGCGAGTCGATCGAGAAGGACGGCGCCCTCGCCCGGCGATTCGAGCGGGTGGTGATCGACGAGCCCGACGACGAGATGACCCTCGCCATGCTCCGCGGGGTGAAGAGCAAATACGAGACGCACCACAAGATCAACCTGACCGAAGAGGCGCTCGAGGCCACCGTCAAGCTGGCCCGCCGCCATCTCCGGGACCGCTACTTCCCCGACAAGGCCTTCGACGTGCTCGACGAGGCTGCCGCGCGGCTCCGGATGCAGCTGGAGTCGAAGCCCAACCTGATCGACGAGCAGGAGCGGGGGCTGGTGCGGCTCAAGGCCAAGCTGGAGGCGATCAAAGCCGGCGCCGAGGGCGACGCCAAGGCGGTCGCGAAGGAAGTCGCGGCCGCCGAGAAGCAGCTGGGCGAAGTCCTCACCCGATGGAAGGACGAGCGGGAGGTCTCCTCCGGCCTCGCCAAGACCAAGCAGGCGATCCAGGAGAAGGAAGCCGAGCTCGCCGCCGCCGAAGCGGGTGGCGACGTGGCCAAGGCCGCCGAGGTTCGCTACGGCGCGCTCAAGTTCCTGAAGGAGCAGGAAGCCGATCTCGAGAAGCGGGCCGCCGCCGTCGGCGAGCAGGGACCGATGGTGCCGCAGGAAGTGCGGGCGGCCGACATCGCCGACGTGGTGGCGCGCCGTGCGGGGATCCCGATCTCCCGGATGATGGAGTCGGAGCGGGAGCGGCTGCTGGCGCTCGAAGAGCGGCTCGCCGCGCGGGTGATCGGCCAGCCGGACGCCGTCGAAGCGCTGGCCGAGTCGGCGCGGCGGATGCGCACCGACTTGAGGAAGAAGCGGAAGCCGGCCTCGTTCCTGTTCGTGGGCCCGACCGGCGTCGGCAAGACCGAGCTGGCCAAGGCCCTGGCCGAGGCGCTCTTCGACGACGAAGCGGCGCTGATCCGGATCGACATGGCCGAGTACAAGGACGCGGGCTCGGTCTCGGGCCTGATCGGATCGCGACCCGGCCTGATCGGATCCGACCAGGGCGGCTTCCTGACCGAGCAGGTCCGCCGCTCGCCCTACTCGGTGGTGCTCTTCGACGAGATCGAGAAGGGCCACCCCGAGATCATCGACATCCTGCTCGGCGTGCTGGACGAGGGTCGCCTGACCGACGCCAAGGGCCGGTTCTGCGACTTCACCAACACCATCGTCCTGTTGACCTCGAATCTCGGCGTGCGGGAGGCCAATCAGGCCGACGCGTCGCCCGAGGTGAAGAAGGAGATCATCCTCAAGGTGGTCCAGGAGAGCCTCCGGCCGGAGCTGTTCAACCGGCTGAGCGGCGTGATCCCCTTCAACTCGCTCGAGCCCGACACGCTCGAGACGATCGTGCGGATGCACCTGAAGAGTCTCGGCGGCCAGCTGAAGGACCAGTACAAGGCTACCCTGGAAGCCGACGACGAGGCCGTCACCCTGCTGGCCCAGCTGGCCTACGATCCGGCCTACGGCGCCCGCCCGGTGGAGCGCACCATCGATCGCCACGTGCTGAGCCCGCTCTCCCGCCTGATCATCGGCGGCGACGTGACCCCGGGCGCCGCCGTGATGCTGGCCAAGGACGGCGAGGAGATCGCCCTCCTGGTCGGAACCCTGGAGGAGGTTCGCGAGGAAGTCGCGAACATGAAGCAAGCCGCCGCGGCGGGCGCCGGAGCCGGTACCGCCGAGGCGGCCAAGGAGGGCTGATGTCGAAGCGAAGCATCTTCCGAGTCGTCGGACTCGCGCTGCTCGCCGGGCTCTGTCTCGCCCCGGCGGCCGACGCGCAGATTCCGCTGCCGTTCTTCAAGAAGAAAAAGAAGCCGCCGCCGCCCGCCGAGCAGGCGGCACCCGGCGCGCAGGATCCGGCCGAGCAGCCGGCGCCGGGCGCCCAACCCGCGGTCCAGACGCCCGGCGACAGCGCCGCCGGCAAAGCGCCGCTGATCGTGCCGCAGGCCGCTCCCGCGCAGCCCGGGTCGAGCCAGGCCGAGAAGCTCTCGCCCGAAGAGCGCGCCGCGCTGCAGCAGGCCTTCGAGCAGGCCCTCGCGGCCGACGCCTCGACCGACACCTCCACCGCGATGATCCAGGAGCGGATGAGCCGCTGGGGCAGTCTGATGCTCAGGGCGCCGCCGCCGCAGGACCAATTCGCGCGCGAGCAGTATCAGCGCGCCGTGCAGGATCTCCAAGCCGCGAAGCAGAAGCAGGTCGAGGCGGGCAAGGCCGACGGCGAGACCCGTGGCCTGATGCAGTCGAAGATCGGCGCCGCCCGCGCGGACATCAACGCGAAGAGCTGGAGCAACGCGGAGCAGAACCTGGGCTGGGTGCTGGAGCGCGATCCCAACCATCCTGAAGCCCTGAGCCTGATGAACGAGCTCCGGCACGCCAAGCGGCTCGACGACATCAAGCGGCAGGCTCTCTACATCGTCCCGGTGCTGCTGATCCTCGGCGCGGGTCTGGTGCTGGTGGTCCGCTTCGGCGCGCGCTACCGCGAGGAGCGGCAGCGCAAGCTGGACGAGCTGGCCGCCAAGCGCGCCGCGGTGATGCAGGTGGTGGACGGCGTCGGCCGCGGCAAGCTGGTCACCATCGACAACCAGCGGGCGATCTTCAAGGTGGGCGCCGCCGCCGGAGCCGAGGGCGAGAACAACGACCTGGTGCTGAACGACAGCGCCAACCTGATCTCGCGCTATCACTGCACCCTGGTCCGGAAAGAGGGCGACTATTACCTGGTCGACGCCAGCATGAACGGCACGACCCTCAACGGGAAGCCGGTCAAGCGCGGCGAGCACGTGCTGCTCGACGACGGCGACGAGATCACGCTGGCCGAGGTGTCGCGGCTGAAGTTCCTGCACACCTGACCGATGCCCCGCCCGAGCGCCCCGCCGACCATTCCCGGCTTCGCCGTGGTCCGGCGGGTGTCGCGGGCGGGCGACCCGGTCGACGTCTGGGAAGGCCGCGCGACCGGCGGCGCCACCGTCGCCATCAAGACCCTCCAGGCGGATCCGGGCGCGCCCCACGTCGAGCATCGCTTCTGGAACGAAGCCGCCGTGCTCGGCCGGGTCGGCGGGCGGCACCACGTGATCGAGCTGATCGCGAGAGTGGCCTCCCCGGCGGCGCTGGTGCTCGAGTGGGCGATGGGTGGCGCGCTGCGCGACCGGATCCATCCCCGCGGCTTCTCCCATCCCGCCAGTCCGCTCGACCTCCGGACCGTCCTCGGGCTCGGGATCGATCTGGTCGAGGCGCTGGCCTGGATCCACGGGCAGGGCGTCTTCCACCGCGACCTCAAACCGAGCAACGTGCTGCTCGATGCGGGCGGGCGGGCCCTGCTCGCCGACTTCGGCATCGCCGCCTCGGGTGTCCCGCCTCGAAGCCTGCCCGACGGTTGGGAGGACGAGGAGGTCGGAACGCTCGGCTACGCCGCGCCGGAGCTTCTTTCCCAAGCCGCGACGGCCAACGGCGCCGTCGACCTCTACGGGCTCGGCGCGACACTCTACGAGGCGCTGACGGGCCGCCTGCCGTACGAGCTCGGCCCCGAAGAGCCGGATGCCGCGCTCCGCGCCCGGATCGGTGGCGGCGAGCGGCCGATCCCGCTTCGCGCCCGCGGCTGGCGAGGCCCGGAGCAGCTCT
>JAWKQJ010000013.1:0-105258 GCA_041390205.1 Gemmatimonadales bacterium | reverse complement strand
TTCGACACTCGCCCGGTGGGCAACGACGATCCGACCTTCGCCGGATCGTGGAGCAACTACCCGTTCTTCAAGAGCGGGACCATCATGGTGACCAGCATCTCGGAAGGACTGTTCCTGCTCAAGCGGGCCGACCGACCGCTGATTCCCTGACCGATCGGTCCCTCGGTGCCGGCGCGGCCTAGCCGCCGCCGGTGCCGAGCGCGGGCGGGTCGGTGGCCAGCCGATCCGCGATCGCGGCCACCGACTCCTCCCGCTGCCACGCCCAGCGGAGGATCGTGAGCTCCCCCCGGAGGGTCCGGCGCTCCTCCTCCTCGTGGAGCGCCATCTCCAGCGCGAGCCGCGCCTCGGGATGCACCGAGGTGAGGGTTCGCTCCTGACTCTCGAACACCGGCCGCACGTATCGCGACCGGGCGAAGCTGTGGAGCGCCCGCTCCGAGCCACCCACCGCCTCGAGCCAGCGCACCGCCTCGCCGACCCCCTCGCGGGTGCCACCCGCCGGGTTGAGGTGCGGGAGAATCCGCGCGGCCGCCATCCGCCCGTCGTGACCGGTGAGCAGCGCTCGCGGCCCGACGACGGTCTCCTCGATCCGCGCGCCGCGCGGCGCATCCTCGGCCGAGCAGCCCACCCACATCGCCCACTGGTCGTCTTCGTCCTCGGCCCGGATCAGCTCCGCCTGGTCCACCTGCTCGTGGGTCAGCTCGAGCTCGTCGCCGGTGGTGAGCGGGAGGCTGAGCGCGGTCTGACGCCGGAGCCGGGCGTAGGCCACGGCCGCCCCGCCGTAGAGCAACCCCAGGCCGGTGCCGAGCCCGAGCGCGACGAGCGGCGTTGCCAGCAGCAGCCCCGTGGGACCGAGCCTCGGCACGAAGCGACGCACCAGGGCCCGACGGCGGCGGCGCAGCAGCTCGTTGCCGTAACGCCAGGCCGCGAACTCGGGCAGGATCGGCTTCCCGATCCGGACCAGGTCGAGACCGCTCCGCAGTCGAGCGAGGCCGATCTGATCGGTCTGGAGCCGGAGATGGGTGGCCCGGAACGCCTTCTCGCACGACTCGATCGCCTCCCAGCGCTCGTCGATCGGCGTGAGGTTCCAGCGGCCGCACGCGGGACAGACCACCCAGAGCCGGCCCTTCGACTCGTCGAAGGCCAGGCGCCGCCCGACGGGAAGCTGCTCGATCTCGTCGTTGGTGCCGAGGGAATAGTCACAGAAAAAACATGCGGCGAGCATCGGGCCCCGCGGAAGACGTGCTGCTCGCTAAGGTCGGGAATCGGGCGGCCTGACGCAACCCGTCAGGGGCGCACCGCCGAAGCGACCACGAACTCGCCGGGAATCCGATAGCCCTCGCCGTCCCGGTAGGGCTCGATCGAGGCGAGATACTCGGCGTGGGCCGAGTCGCGAGTCGGGTCGTCGAAGCGGGAATAGGCGAGCGCCACCGGACCGCCCGCGAAGGCCGCGCCGAGGGCATCGGCGGGACTCGGATACTCCAGCACGGCGCCGATCCGCTCGGTCTTGATCGAGCCGAAACCCGCCGTCTCGAGGTTCAACGCCAGAGTGTCGCCGGTGCCCAGCTGGAAGAAGAGGGGGCAAACCTCGCTCGCGACCCTCGCCTCCACGATCGGAAACACTTCCGCCCACCCGCAGCGCTTCCGCTCGCCCCAGACCGCCAGGGCGACCCGCCCACCCGGCTCGAGGACCCGGAACAGCTCGCGGCAGGCCTGGAGCGGATCGGGACAGTAGAGGATGCCCAACGCCGAGAGGGCGACGTCGAAGCTCGCGTCCGGCAGGTCGAGCGCCTCGGCGTCCATCCGCTCGAAGCGGACCGCGTCGAGCCGGCGGAGCGTGGCCTGCTCCCGCGCGGCCACCACCATCCGCTCCGAGAGGTCGGTCCCGACCACCGCGCCCGCCGGTCCGACCCGGAGCGCCGCGTCGAAGGTGACGAGTCCCGTCCCGCAGGCGACGTCGAGCACCCGCTCCCCCGGGGCCAGAGCGGCGGCGCGGAGCATCGCCCCGCGGGCGGGCGCGAGCTGCGCCGTCCAGTAGCGCTCGTAGTGGTCGGCCGCCTTGTCCCAGCCATAGCGCTGAACCCGTCGCTGGAGCCGCGCGTCCATGGTCGGTCAGCCCGCCGTCGTGGTCAGCTCGAGCTCCGTGGTCACCGGCATCGGCCGGCGGAAGAGATCGAGATAGGGGCTGTAGCGGTTGGCCGTCTCGATCATCCGCTCGACCTCGGCGCGCGGGCTCGGACTGCTGACGGCCACCTTGCAGCGGACCTCCGCGTAGCTCGGCGGGTCCTCGCTCAACCCGTACTGGCCCCTGGCGTCGTAGTCGGCCTCGACCGAGACCTCGAGCGACTCCAGCACCACGCCCATCCGAGCCGCCCACATCGCGTAGCCGATGGTGAGACAGGAAGCGAGGGCCGCCCGCCCGAACACTCCCGGGTCGGGACCGGTGCCCTTGCCGCCGTGACGATCGGACATGTCGGCGGCGAGCCGCCAGCGGCCGTCCGAGACCTCGCAAGCGAGGCCCCCTCTCAATCTGGCTCGGGTCACCGCGGTGCCCCGGCCGAGCGTGGGCCGAAGCTCCATGGCCTGGATGCCGCGGCCAATCGCGGTCTTGATGCGCTCGACGGGGTTCATTGGGCCTCCATGTAACGAATTGCGGAATTCCCGCCCAATAGACGACCACGATGCGTCAAAACCCGGTCATACGCCATTTGACAAATATTTTTGTCTAGACTACATTGGTTTCCATGAATGCTGACGCCGGCGCCGTCCGACTGGTTTCCGAACCGGAACAGGCCGCCTCGATGCTCAACCCGATGCGCCAACGCCTGCTCCGCGAGCTGGCCGAGCCCGACTCGGCAGCGGGTGGCCCGGCGAATCGGGGCCCCGCGTCAGGTGGTCAACTACCACCTCCGCCAGCTCGAGAGCGAGGGCCTCGTGGAGCAGGTCGGCGAGCGCAAGCGCCGCAACTGCACCGAGCGGCTGGTGCGATCGGTGGCCAAGTCGTACCTGATCGATCCGGCCGCCCTCGGCGCGCTGGCGGCCGATCCCGGTCTGGTTCGGGACCGCGCCTCGTCCACCTACCTGGTGGCGAGCGCCGCGCGACAGATCCAGGAGCTGGCGGCGCTCCAGGCCGGCGCGGCCGCCCTGGGCCGGGAAGTGCCCACGCTCACCATGCAGTCCGAGATCCGGTTCGCCTCGCCCGAGGCGCAGAACCGGTTCGCCGAAGAGCTGGCGAACACCGTGGCCAGGCTGGTCGCTCGATACCACGACGAGGCGGCGCCGGAGGGCCGCGCGTTTCGGGTGCTGATCGGCGCCTGGCCTGCCCCTCCCACCGGCCAAGAGAGTGAGCGGAGCGACGATGACTGACCCTGATCGAGCGGCGGGCCGAACCGTCGAGCGCACCCTGACCCTGGCGGCGCCGAAGGACGCGGTCTGGCGGGCACTGACCGACGCCAACGAGCTCACCCGCTGGTTTCCCCTGGAGGCGAAGGTCGATCCCGGCGTCGGCGGCACGATGTGGATGAGCTGGGGCGACCTCTACTCCGCGGAGTCGACGATCCAGATCTGGGAGCCCGGGCGTCACCTGCGGACCGCGTTTCCCAACCACCAGCCCTATCACATGGCCACCGACTACTACCTCGAGGGCGAGGGTGGCACCACCGTGCTTCGCGTGGTCACCTCGGGGTTCGGCCGGGGCGCGGACTGGGACCGGATGTACGGCGGAGTGAAGCGGGGCTGGGACTTCGAGCTCGCGGGTCTCCGGCTCTATCTGGAGCGCCATCGTGGCCACGACCGTCGCGTCGCCCTGGCCAGGCGGCCGCTCCCGGGATCCGTCGGCGAGCTCTGGCCGGCTCTCTTCGGCACCGGCGGGCCGCTCTCGATCGCTCCCAATCCGCCCGCGGAGGGCGCGACGGTCGAGCTGGCGATCGACGCCGGCGACCCGATCGCCGGTCGGCTCATCGTCTGGGATCCGCCCTATCAGGTCGCCCTCGTCGCGGAGAGCCTCCACCACGGCCTGCTCCGGCTCGAGCTGGAGGCCCACACCACCGAGGTCCACGCCATGCTCTGGGTCTCGACCTACGACCTCCCGGTCGCGCAGGTCGAGACGCTCACCGCCCGATTCGACCGGGTCCTGGACGGACTCGCCCGGCGAGTCGGAGCTGCCTGACGAACCCGCAGAACCGGAGTCGACACCATGCCCGACATCCTCCATCGCTTCGCCGTCGCCGCGCCGCCCGAGCGGGTCGCCGAGATGTTGCTCACCCCTGAAGGCCTGAACGCCTGGTGGACCGATACCGCCCGGGGCCGCGCCGCGCCGGGCGCTCGCTACGAATTCGGGTTCGGCCCGGAGTACCAGTGGGCCGGCACCCTGGTCGAGCTCGAGCCGGGCCGGAAGGTGGTCTGGGAGATGGTCGACGCGGACGACGACTGGCGCGGCACCCGGGTGGGATGCACCCTCGAGCCGAGCGGCGACGGAACCACCGTCGACTTCTTCCACACCGGCTGGCGCGAGGCCAACGAGCACTACCGGCGCACCAGCTACTGCTGGGCGATGTATCTCCGGCTGCTCAAGCGGCACGTCGAGGCCGGAGAGCTGGTCCCCTACGAGCGGCGCTACGCGGCCTGAGGCGGGATCCCGGCCTGGTGGACGAGTGACCCGGGGAGCCTAGATTACCCGCAGGCCCAACCCATTCCGGAGCTCCCATGATCCCGCCGTTCACTCGCGGGCGCCGACCGGTCGGCGCGTCGCTGCTCCTCGTCCTGGTCGCCGCGGTGCCGGGTCGCCAGGCGGTCGCCCAGTCGGCGGCCGCCGCTGGCATGACGGTGGATCAGGTGATTCAGGCCGAGCGCTTCGTCCGCCCGCCCTCGGGCGTCGCCGAGGCGGTGCTGGCGCCGCGGTACCTGAACGTCACGCTCTCCGATCCGAGCCCCGATCGGCGCTGGTTCCTGAACGAGATCGGCGACGGGCCGGTCACGATGGACGTCTTCTCGAGACCCTTCCACGAGCTCGGCGGCCTGTTCATCGACTTCCGGGCCAATCGCAATCGCAACCTGACCATTCGGAACAACGCGGGGCTCGAGCTGATCTCGGGCACCGACGGCGCCAGGGTGAAGGTGCAGATTCCCGAGGGGCTCCGGATCTCCAACGCCGAGTGGAGCCCGGATGGCAAGAGTGTGGCCTTCTTCGGTCACACGCCCGACGCCACTCACCTCTGGGTCGCGGACGCGGCCACGGGCCGGGCCCGCCAGGTGACCCGGACCGCGGTGCTGGCGACGCTCGACACGGACTTCGAGTGGGCGCCCGACGGCAAGGCGCTGGTGACGGTGTTGATCCCCGAGGGTCGGGGCCCGATGCCGGTCGAGGAGGCGGTGCCGGCCGGCCCCCAGGTCAAGCTGGCCGAGGAGTCCGACAAGAATCACCTGCGCACCTACGCCAGCCTGATGGCGACGCCGCACGACAAGGCGTTGCTCGAGTGGCACGTCACCGGCCAGCTCGCCGCCGTCGACGTCCAGAGCCGGCGGGCGCGGCCGATCGGCGCGCCGACCATGGTGCAGTCGTTCCAGGTCTCGCCCGACGGGATGTACGTCCGGGTCACCCGGATGACCAAGCCGTTCAGCTACGTCGTCCCCGTCAACAACTTCGGCACGATCGAAGAGGTCTGGGGCATGGACGGGACCATGCTGGTCAAGCTGAACGAGGAGCCGCTCAACCTCGGCGTGGACACCACCCGGACCCCGACCGCGCCCGGCGTGGGCGGCGGTGACGGCGCCCAGGCGGGACCGCGGGAGATCGCCTGGCGGCCCGACGGCAAGGGACTCACCTTCCTGCTGCAGGAGCCGGCCAAGCCGGGCGACAGCACCGCGCGCGACGAGTCGGACCCGAACAACCGGCGCAACCGGCGCAAGGACCGGGTGATGAGCTGGGTCGCGCCGTTCGACAGCGCGCACCTGACCGCGATCTACGAGAACGACAGCCGTCTCTCCGGGCATCGCTACTCGGCCGACGGCTCGGTGCTCTTCGCGAGCGAGCGGACCGGCCAGACCACCCATCAGTTCGCCGTGAAGCTGAGCGACGCCTCGAAGAAGCACACCCTGGCTCGCTACCGCGCCGACGACGTCTACGCCAATCCCGGCTCGCTGGTGAACGCGGACGGGACCATGCCGGCGGGCTTCGGCTTCTTCGGCTTCCGGTTCCGCCGGGGCGGCGGCGCCGACGAGGCGGTGGCGCTCTCGAGCGACGGCGCCGCGTACTTCTACGGCACCCAGTACGACAAGAACCCGCTCGCGGTCGGGCCCCGCACCTTCATCGACAAGGTGACCATCGAAGACGGCAAGAAGACCCGGCTCTTCGAGAGCGACAACGACGGGGTCTACGAGCGGGTGCTCGCCTATCAGGACCTCGAGGCCAAGCAGCTCTATCTCTCGCGCGAAGGCACCCGGACGGTGCCGCAATCGTATCGGAGCGAGGCCGGGACGCTCACCCAGCTCACCCAGAACCAGGACTACACGCCCGACCTGACCGCCGCGCCGCGGGAGAGCTTCGTGGTCGAGCGGCCCGACGGCTTCAAGTTCAAGGTCGACGTGACCCTGCCGCCGAACTATCAGCCGGGCACCAAGCTGCCGGCGATGTTCTGGTTCTACCCGCGGGAGTACGCGGGCCAGGAGGAGTACGACCGCGGGGCGCGGACCTTCAACAAGAACGCCTTCCCGAACTTCGGCACCCGCTCGATCGAGTACCTGGTTCGGCTGGGCTACGCGGTGGTCGAGCCCGACTCGCCGATCATCGGCGAGAACCGGCTCTACAACAACAACTACGAGAACGACCTCCGCAACAACCTGGCGACGGTGATCGACTCGGTGGAGGCTCGCGGCCTGGTCGACCGGAGCAGGATCGCCATCGGCGGCCACAGCTACGGGGCGTTCTCGACCGTGAACGCGATGGTGCACACCCCGTTCTTCAAGGCCGGCATCGCGGGCGACGGCAATTACAATCGCACCCTCACGCCGCTCAACTTCCAGAGCGAGCGCCGGGATCTCTGGGAGGCTCGCGAGACCTATCTCTCGATGTCGCCCCTGCTCTACGCGAACAACCTGACCGGCGCCCTGCTCATGTACCACGGCCTCGGCGACCAGAACGTCGGCACCCATCCGAGCCACTCTCCGCGGCTCTTCCACGCGTTGAACGGCCTGGGCAAGACCACCTCGATGTACCTCTATCCTTTCGAGGACCACGGGCCCGCGACCGAGGAGACGCTGCTCGACCTCTGGGCGAGGTGGTCGGCCTGGCTCGACAAGTACGTCAAGAACGCCGGGTCGAAGGACAAGAAGTCGAGCCCGGTCAGCGAGCCGTGATCGGCGCCTGAGTCGGGCGGCTCCCGATCTGAGGGCGAGGGCCCGGCGGCGAAACGCCGCCGGGCTTTTCGCTTCGAGCCAGCAACGGAGGAGGGTGAATGACGCCGGCCGGCTACTCCGGTACGCCGCTGGCCCGCAAGCTGGGCTTCAAGGCAGGCATGAAGGTCTGGGCCAGCGGCATGCCGGGAACCGTCAAGGCGGAGATCCGCTCGAGCGAGCCCGAGCTGACCTGGGCCGCGCGCGCGGCGCCTGGTCTCGCGGCGGCGCACGTCTTCGTCACGAAGCGGTCGGAGCTCCGGACGCGGCTGGTCTCGCTCCGCAAGACCATCGCGCCCGACGGGATGATCTGGGTCTCCTGGCCCAAGAAGAGCTCCGGCGTGCCGAGCGAGATCACCGAGGACACCGTGCGAGAGCTGGCCCTGCCGATCGGGCTCGTGGACGTCAAGGTCTGCGCGGTCGACCAGACCTGGTCGGGGCTCAAGCTGGTGATCCGGAAGGAGCTCCGCTCCTGATCACGGCCGTCGAATCGGCCGCCCCGCCAGCGTGCCCGTGAGCTCTCCGTCCTCGAGCGCGAGCTTGCCGCTCACCAGGACGTGCACCGTGCCCCGGGAGCGGAGCCTCGGATTCTCGTAGGTGGCGCGATCCTCGATCGCGCCGGGATCGAGCACCACGATGTCCGCGACCATGCCCTCACGCAGGTCCCCTCGGTCGGGCAGTCGGAGAAAATCCGCCGCGAGCCCCGTCATCCCCCGGATCGCGAACGGCATCGTGAGCACCGGCTGGTCGAGCACGAAGAGCTTGAGCTTGCGGGTGAAGGCGCCGAAGACCCGCGGATGGGTGACGCCCTGGTCGGGCGCCGGCGTCCGGCCGTCGGTACAGGTCATCATCCAGGGCTGCTGGGCGAGGAACCTGGTGTTCTCGATGTCGTAGAGGTCGAGGTTCATCACGGCCGCGTTGCCCGCCGAGAGAATCCGGCGGACCGTGGCCGGCACCGGCAGCCGCCAGGCTTCGGCCACCTGCGCCAGGGTCCGGCCGTTGAGCTCGGGGCGCGGGTCGGCGAAGAGCAGCTTCTCCGCGCCGCCTCGAATCGCGAGCATCTCCGTCGTCTCCCGATCGAGCAGCCGGACGGTGTCCGGGTCGGCGAAGCGACGTCGCATCGCGCTGTCGCCACCCGCCGCGGCCCAATCGGGCACGGCGTACGATCGAAGATTGGACTGCGTCGCGGTGTACGGGTGCTGGGCGGCCCAGACTTCGACGCCACGGGCTCGCGCCTCCTCCACCAGCTTCGCGCCCTCCGGGGCTCGGCCGTAGTTGCGGGCGCCCTGCGGATTGAAGTGGCTGAAGATCACCCGGGTGCCGGACTCCTCGCCGATCCGGATTCCCTCCGCGGTCGACGCGAGATAGCCGATGCCGGGATACGCGGCGCCGAGATCGCGGTCGTGGGTGTCGTAGATCCCGCCGTACGGCGCGGCCACCCGGGCGACCTCGATCACCTCTTCGGTGGTGGCGTAGGTCCCGGGCGTGTAGAAGAGGCCTGAGGAGAGCCCGAACGCGCCGGCCTCCATCGCCTGCCGGACCAGCGCTCTCATCGAGTCGAGCTCCGCGGCGGTCGGGGCTCTGGCCGCCATGCCCATCACCCGCCGACGGACCGTCCCGTGACCGACGTAGGTGAGGGCGTTGACCCCGATCCCCCGTCGCTCGAAGCCGGCGAAGAGGCTGTCGACCTCGACCGGCCCCCCGCCGTCGACGCCGATCGCCACGGTGGTGATGCCCTGGGTCAGAAACGGCTCCGCGTCCTTGCCCCAGTCTTCCTCGAGCTCCGCGTGGCTGTGCATGTCGATGAAGCCGGGCGCCACCAGGAGCCCGTCGACCCGGACGGTGTCGCGCGCCCGCACCCCGCTCCCGGCCGCCGCCCCGACGAACGCGATTCGGTCTCCGCGAACCGCGATGTCCGCCTGACGTGCCTCCCCGCCGGTGCCGTCGAGGACCGAGCCGCCGAGCAGCAGCAGGTCGGCGGCTGGCTCGGCACGACAGGCGAGGATGCTCAGGACCGAAGCGACCCACAGGGAGTTTCGCTTCATCGCTGCCTCTCTTCGAAAGCTGGTTCGGGAAGCGCGGCCTGGAGGCGGCGGCGCCGGGTCGGAAGCTAGCGCTGGAGCGCCCCCTGCGCGCGTGGATGGGTCCGCCGGGTGGGCTCGCGCGATCGTATCGGAACGATGCGATCGCATTGGACCGTTATGGCACAGGGTCGTGGCCCCATCGAGCCCGCTCCTCCTACCTCGTTGGACGACATGGACTTGCCGCGAAGCCGCCCAACGGCCTCATCGGTCCGCGGATTGCGCCCCGAGTCGTCGTCTCGTTGGCCAGGATTGGACGCCCGTGAACCAGACCCTATCGGCGAAGCCCGTCGTCGCAGTGCTGAGACTCAGTCGATCGGACGAAGTCGTCTGGCAGGGAATCGCCCGAGAGCTCGGCCTCCCGCTCGTGGAGACCGACTCCGTAGCGGAATGGCGGGAATCCGGCGCGGCGGCGGTGCGACTGATCGCGAGCGGCGCCACCGAGCTCAGGGCGGTCGAGACCCTTCGCGCCGGCTCTCTGGACGGCGTCACGCCGGCGGTGGTCGGCTCCGACCCCGGTCATCGCACGGCGGTCGCCCTGCTCTCGGCGGGCGCCAACGAGTACTTCGTTCTGCCTCACGACGGCGAGCTGCTCCGCGCCTGGATCCGAGCAGAGGCGAGCCGGTTGGGCGACCAGACGGTCTCCGAGGTCGCGATCGACCAGACCGGGTCACGGAACGACGGCGCCCCGGTCGCCGCGCTGCCCTTCCCCGCCACGATGCGGGAGATCACCCAGCGCGCCGCGAGCGTGATGGTCGAGCGTTGCCGCGGCAACAAGAGCGAGGCGGCACGCCGGCTCGCGATCTCGCGGACTCGTCTGCTACGGTTGCTTGCCGCCGCCGATCGGCGCGAGACGATGGCCCCCGAGCACGAAGCGCCCGACCGCTAGCGGTCGAGCGCTTGGCGAGCGCGGGCGGCAGCACCCGCTCACTCGGACGGTGACGCCCGTCCCGGCTCCGTTGGAACGGCCCCTTCAGGACCCGGGAAAGCCCAGAATGGCGCCGGACACCGGGCTCGCTCGAAGCGAGATGGCAAGCTGCTCACTGAGATCGAGCTGCCCGCGGTTGTTGCCGACCAGCGGGTGGAACACGCCGTCGAGCAGCGCCTTGAAGGCCGCGATGGTGCACTGAACGGTCGCTCCGCCGCCGAGGTTGGGACAGGGGCCGCCCGCCCCGATCGCCAGCTCCGGAATCCCCGCCTTGCCGCTGGTCGCTACCCAGATCTGGTCGGCGACGAGGTCGCGCCACGCGGCCCAGGCGAGCTGCCGGACGTCGACCCGACGCTCGAGTGGCATGGTCGGATGCACCAGCGCCGTGCTGTCCGACACCGGCGAGATAGAGGATCTGGGGGCTTCGGGACGCCCCTCGCCGCGCACGGCGACCAGCGTCCGGAGCTCTGATCGCCCGGCGCCCGCTCGTGCGTGGGTCACGACGTGCACGAACGCTCGGTATCGGGTCGGCATCGCCGTCGAAGGCGACGTCGACCACGGTGGGCCGAATGCCCAGCCGAAAGGCCAGCGCGGCCGCGCGCTGTAGGCCGAGCCCGCGTCCGCGTCGCCGCTCTGATTGGCCTCCCCAGGCCAGGCTCTCGAGCGCGGCGACGAACTCGTCGTCCGCGGTCGGCTCGGTCGTGGCGTCGCTGCATCCCGCCAGGCCCGCCACGGCCAGCCCCCCATCGCCAGGGAGGCGCAAGTGCTTGGTAGCCATCATGCTGCCCTCGAAGCTGCTCTCCATATTCGCCCGGGTGACACGCCGAGTCGCCGGCTCCCCCTGACCCGGCGCGGACTCAGCCCTGATAGATCGCCAGCCGCTTGCGGATCGCCTGAGCGCCCGGCCCATCAGCGTCTCCACCGTCTTCACCGAGATGCAGCGAGCGTCTCGGCGATCTCCGGGCAGGTGAGCCCCCGGTCGCGGCCTGTGGGCCGAAGACCTCCCGGCTCCGCGGCGGCAGCGCGTCGATTTCACCCGCACCGCGGCGGCGACTTCCGACTCCTCGGCCCGCTGGTCGGCCGGGGCGCGTCGGGCACTCCCTCCGCCGCCTTGCGGGTCTGAAAATCCGCAACCAGCCGCTGGTGCCGCAGGAAGTTGAGCCCGGCGGTTCCGGACCGACCAGGATAGAGGTAGGCGACCATGTTGTCGGGGTGAGCTGACCCGGTCGCAGCTGGGTCCAGAGGGCGACGAACACTCCGACCGCCGCGTCCTCGGCGGCATCCTGCGATCCCACCAGGCCCCGGGCATACTCGGCGAGCCGCGCGTAGTTGGCGCGGAAGACCTCCTCGAACGCCTCGGGCTGGCCGGCCCGCAAGCGGGCGGCCAGGCTCCGGCCTGGAGGAGGGTCTTGGCTCATTCGAACGTTCCCTGGGGCGAGGGAACGACTAATATGGTAGGGTTTCCGGACCAGGTCAGGGTGCGGGCCCCTTCGGGTGTCGGACTAGCGAACCTCTTTGGCAATCTTCGACATGCGTGAGTTGGACGACGACCTGCTGGCGCGGTTTCTCGCGGACGAAGCCACGGCCGGCGAGCAGGCCCAGGTAGCGCAGTGGGCCGCCTCGGATCCCGCCCGTGCGGCCGAGCTTGCCCAGCTCCGAGCCGTCTGGGCCGATCGGCCAGTTCCCGGAAGCTGGGACGTGGACGCCGCCTGGCTCAGGGTCCAGAGCCGACTGGGTGAGCCGGGCTACGGCCCGCCCAAGGTGATCCCCTTCGAGCGGCCCCGGCGGGCCTGGATTCCGTACGCCGCGGCCGCCGTGATCCTGATCGGCGCCTTCGGCCTGCTGGCGAGAACCCCGGTGGGGCCGACCGTGATCGCGACCGAGGTCGGCATCCAGCAGACCGTCGACCTTCCCGACGGATCCCAGGTCATCCTCGCCCCCGCCACCCGGATCGAGTACTCCGCCGACTTCGGCCGGACCGACCGCGAGGTGCGGCTCGAGGGACGGGCGCTCTTCCGGGTCGAGCACGACGAGGCCCGGCCGTTTCGGGTCAGGACTCGCGACGCGATGGTCGAGGACCTCGGCACCGAGTTCGAGGTATTGGCCCCGGCCGCCGGAGCGATTCAGGTGGCGGTGGTGGAGGGCGCGGTGTCGGTGAAGCCCGCCCGCGCGGCCGACAGCGTGATCATGCTCGGGCCTCGCGACGTGGTGCGACTGGCGTACGACGGCCAATCGGCGCTCCGGCACGAGGCGCCCGTCGACGAGATGGTGCGGTGGCGGGAGGGCACCCTCAAGTTCGACGAGACGCCGCTCGGCGAGATGCTCGGTGAGCTGAGCCGGTGGTTCCGCACCGAGTTCAAGCTCGGCGATCCGGGACAATCCGAGCGCCGGATGAACGTGACCTTCGAGACCCGCGACTTCGAGGGTGCGCTGGCCATCCTCGAGACGATGAACATGCACGTCGAGCGGACCGAGAGCTCGGTCATGGTGACGCCGAGGCCGCAGTGACCCGGAGCCGGCGGGCCGCCTTCTTCGTCGCGATCGGGCTGCTGATCGCGACCATGCCGCTCGCCGCTCAGAAGCCGGCCTCCGGTGCCGATCCGCTCGACCGGCGGATCTCGGTCAGCTTCGAGTCCACCGACCTCGCCACCGCGCTCGCGAGGCTTCGGACCATTCACGGCGTTCCACTCGCCTACGCGAGCGACCTGATCCCCGCCCGCCCCGTGTCGCTCGCCGTCACTGCCCAGCCGGTCAGCGCGATTCTCGATCGGCTGCTGGCGGGCACCGACTTGACGGTGATCCCCACGGCGGGCGCCCTGGTGCTGGCGCGGGCCACGGCCGCTGAAGGTGCCCGCGCGGTTCCCCTCGCCGTCGCCACCGGGGTCCAGCGCCTCGATCAGATCGTCGTGATGGGGACACCCGTGCAAGGCGCGCCCGAGCGCGAGCAGCCCAACGCGGTGAGCGTCGTGCGGGCCGAGGATCTCGAGGCGTACCACTACACCCGGACCGCCGACCTGATCCGCACCGCGCTGCCCGGCGTGGTGCTCTGGGACCGCGGGCCGAGCGGTCCGCCGGCCGAGATCGCCTCGGTGCGGGGCGCGAGCTCGTTCACGGCGCGCGGCATCAAGACGTACGTCGACGGCGTCGAGCTCGCCACGCCGACCCTCTTCACCCTGATCGATCCGCGGAGCATCGAGCGGATCGAGGTCATCCGGGGCCCTCAGGGCGCGGCGCTCTACGGCTCCGACGCCATCAACGGCGTGGTCCACATCACCACCCGAAAGGGCCACATCGGCGGCGCGCCCGAGCTCCGGGCCTGGGCCTCGGCGTCGGCCGGTCCGTTCGATCGGGCCTCGCTCGGCTCCACCTTCGTGCGGCAGTCCCACGCCGGCGCCGCGGAGTGGGGTGGGGCCTCGGCGTCGTTCCTGGCGGGCGGCAACCTCGATCGGGTCGGCACCACCGGCGCGGCGCCCAACACCAGGAGCTGGGGCGTCCAGGGCGGCGGCCAGCTGGTGGTGGGCTCGCTCCTGCTCCGCGCATCCGCGCGCGCCACCGCGTACGACTTCATGGAAGAGCGGGCGACCTTGGGCAACGTCGCGTTCCCCGCCTACGACTCGACCATTCCCTCCGCCGTCGACGCGGCGACCATCGGGGTCACCGCGATCCACCAGACCAACGACCACTGGGTCCAGACCCTGGTGTTGGGCTACGATCGCGCGCGCGGCGCGCTCGGCACGGGCGTGACCCCGCTGGCCACGCTCCACCAGCCGCTCGGCGCCACCCACGAGCTCGCCTCGCGGGCGTCGCTCCGCTTCTCGTCGGCGCTCGACTTCGAAGCCCGGGGGGCGCGGGTCACCGGCACCGTCGGCTTCGAGCACGCCAACCTGGATCGCGCTCGCGGCAGCTGGGAGACCGCCGATCGTCCCCGCTACACCAGACTCTACGGCGACGTGGTCAACAACACCGGCACCTTCCTCCAGGGCAAGGCGGCGATCGGCTCGCTGGTCCTGAGCGCGGGCGCGCGGACCGAGTGGAACTCGAGCTTCGGCCCCGACTTCGGGGTCGCCCTGGCGTCGAGCCTGGGCGCCTCGTGGGCCCGACCGATCGGCGAGACCGGCACCCTCCGCTTCCGAGCGGGGTGGGGACGGGGCATTCGACCGCCCGAGCCCGGGATGAGCCGGGGCATGGCCTCCGCCTTCCTCCGGCAGGAGCCCAACGAGACGCTGGCCCCGGAGGTCCAGGCCGGCGTCGAGCTCGGGGTCGACGTCTTCGGCGGCTCGGGCACCTTCGCTCGCGTCACCCTGTTCGACCAGCGTGCCACCGACCTGATCCAGTCGGTGATCTTCCCGTCCGCGCCGGGGACTCAGCGGAGCTACCAGTACCAGAACGTCGGCGCGATCCGGAATCGCGGCATCGAGATCGAGACCGGCTTCGAGAGCGAGGCGTTCGGCGCCAACCTCCAGCTCTATCACACCACCAGTCGGATCGAGCGGCTCTCGCGCACCTACTCGGGCTACCTGAGCGTCGGCGACCCGCTGCCCGAGATCCCGAGCACCGTGGGCGCCGCCCGGATCCACTTCCGCGACGGACCGGTCTTCCTCTCCTTCGGGACCTCGTTCATCGGGCCCTGGACCGGCTACGACTGGGCCGAGCTGGCGCGTGTCGCTGCCAGCCTCTCCGAGGCCCGACCCGCCGTGTCCGACTACCTGATCAGCTACCCGGCGGTGGTGAAGCCCTACTTCATGGCGTCGTTCCAGGCCAAGCGTCTGGTCGACGTCTTCTTCACCATCGACAACGTCACCAACAGCGGCCACTTCGAGCGCCACAACGGCAACCCGCCCGCGGGGCGGAGCGTGCTCTTCGGCCTCGAGTTCCGGCCCTGACCAGACGAACGCGCCCGGGCCATGAGGCCCGGGCGCGTCGTCTCGATCGGCCGAAATGGAGCCCGGCTCAGGTAGCCGGGCTCTGCTTGTCCCAGCGCTTGAACCAGTGCCGCAGGTAAGCCTGGGTCCGGAGGAAGTTCGACGGCTTCGAGCTGGTCCCGTGCCATTCCTCGTTGAAGCGGACCATGGCGGTCGGCACCTTGCGGTACTTGAGCGCCATGTAGAACTCCTCCGTCTGCGGCATCGGAGTCCTGAGGTCCTTCACGCCCGTCATCAGCATCGTCGGCGTGGTCACGTTGCCGACGTACATCAGCGAGGAGCGCCGGAGGTGCTCGCTCGGATCCTCCCAGGGCAGCTTCTCGAAGTTCCGGTACCAGGACGCCCCGTCGGTCGTGCCGACGAAGCTCAGCCAGTTGGTCACCGGGCAGTTGGCGGAGGCGGCCGCGAAGCGATTGGTGTGACCCACGATCCACGAGGTCAGGACGCCGCCGCCGCTGCACCCGTAGACGAACAAACGGCTCGAGTCCACGTAGCCCCGGCCGATCAGGCTGTCGACGCCCGCCATCAGGTCGTCGAAGTCCTTGCCGGGATAAGCGTTCTTGATCGCGTTTCCGAACGCGCTTCCATAGCCCGTCGAGCCGCGCGGATTGGTGAACAGCAGGACGTAGTCGTTCGCCGCGTGCTCCTGCCAGCCGAAGTTGAACCCGACGCCGTACATCGAGTGCGGCCCGCCGTGGATCGAGAGCATCATCGGATACTTGCGGCCGGGGTCGAAGCCCGGCGGCTTGACGATCCAGCCCTGGATCTTGAACCCGTCCACCGACGGGTACCAGATCTCCTCGATGCTGGCGAGCTCCTTGCCGCCGAGCAGGTCGTCGTTCACCGCGGTGAGCTGGGTGATGGTCGGGTTGGCGACGTTGAACGCGACGACGTCGTTCGGCTGCTGCCAGGCCGAGCGGACGCCGACCGCGCGCCCCGCCTTGTCGATGCTCTCGACGCTGAGCAGGTGGTTGCCCTTGGTGATGGTCCGGACCTGACCTCCGGAGAGCGGAGCGAACATCAGGTTGCGGTTGCCCTCGGACTGGATCATGAAGTAGACGCCCGATCCGTCCTTGGCCCAGATCAGACCCTGGGGCGACCGGTCGAGACCCGGGGTGAGCCGGCGGACGTTCGACCCGTCGGCGTTCATCACGTAGAGCTCGGAGTCGCGCCAGGTGTCGGTCGTGTAGTCGAAGCCGGTGTACGCGACCAGACGCCCGTCAGGTGACACGGCGGGACTCCCGTCCGGCCCCTTCCGATGGGTGAGCTGGGTGACCTCGCCGCTGGCCACGTCGAGCCGGTAGATCTCGCTCTCCCGCCACTCGTAGTCGAGGTCCGGGACTCGGAGCCCGGCGAACACCAGCGATTTCCCGTCGGGGGTCCACTCCGGCGAGCCGTGATTGTACGGCCCCTCGGTGAGCTGCCGCGGAGTCCCGCCGTCGGCCGGCACGACGAAGAGCTGCTGAAACCCGTCGTCCGTGAAGCCGACCCGGTCGCGGCGATAGCTCAGCCGCTCCACCACGTGGGGCGCCTCGGTCCACTTGGCCCCGGGCGGCGGCGGCGGCACCGCCACGTTCCACTTCTCCTTCATCGGCACGTTCATCCGGAAGGCGATCCACTTCCCGTCCGGAGACCAGGCGAGGCTGTTGGGGGCCCCGTCCACCCGGGTGACCTGGGAGACCGCGCCCTCGGCGTCCATCCAGCGGACGAAGATCTGGCTCCCCCGGGGCTCGCCGCTCGCCAGGTAGGCGATCCGACCGCCATCCGGCGACCAGCGCGCCTGGCCGCCGTCGACCAGGAACCGGTTCCTGCTGCCGTCCGCGCTCATGATCCAGAGCGCGTTGTCCCAACGGTCGTTCATCTTGTCGACGAACCGGCGGGTATAGATGATCGAGCTCCCGTCCGGGGCCGCTTGCGGGTCCTGCGCGTCTTCCAGGTCGAGATAGTCCGCCAGGCCGAGCCGCTGGCCGGACTGGGCCTCCAGACCGCCCGCCGAGAGGGCCAGCATGGCGAGGGCCAGCAGCGTCCGAGCTGCCACGAGTGCCTCCGATGATGTGGGTAGGTTTGCCAAACCTGGCGCCGGGACGACCGGTCGGCAAGACCGATCCGTGGCGCCTCCGCCAGCCTCCCCGGCCGATCCCGCGTCCCGATTCACGGACAAGATTCTCTCGAGCTCGCCAGGAGACGATTCGCTAAGTGATTGAAAAACAATGTGTTCCGAAATCGAGCCGCGCGGCGCGGCTCCTGCATCTAGGGCAGTCACCTCAGACGGTCCGGAGACCGAAGATGCCAACCCCGATGCGAATCGTCCGCGCGCTCGTCGTCGCTGCCCTGCTCCACTGGCCGGCCCCGACGCACGCCCAAAGCGGCTCGCCGGAAGAGACGGCCAGACCGTTCCTCGATGCGGTGGCGACCCGACGGTGGGACCAGGCGGCGCGGTTGCTCGATCAGCGGGCGTTCGAGGAGGTGCTCGACGACTTCGTTTCCCGTGCCGGCAGGTCGGACGACCGCCGCCTCCCCACGGTCGAGGATCTCCGGCGGCAGGATCCCTCGATGCCCCGCGACGTCGCCGAGTGGCAGATCCGGCAGATGCGCGAGGCCGAGCAGCGCTACGCCGACCCGACCCCGTTCGAGTTCGCCGGGGTGCGAACCGTGGCCGAGCTGCGCCGGTTGTCGCCTCGCGAAGCGGCCGCCCGGTGGCTCGAAGCCCGGGATCCGCGATACGCGATCCGCCAGCAGCTCGAGGCCATGCGCTGCCCCACCACGTCCATGGAACAGATCCCTGTGCCCGATCGCCGGGTCCTCGGCGCGGTGCTCGACGGTGAGGGCGTGGCCTACGCCGTCTACCGCGAGAACGTCGAGTTCGGCGGCGGCCCGAGCGCCGGCGGCGACATCGGCGTGATCGAGCTGCATCGTGATCGCGGCGCCTGGGTGGTCATTCCGAGGGGCGATCTGCTGCCCGAGCTCTCGCTCGACCTCCAGCCGGGGGAGTGCCCGAACGGCCGCTGATCGGGGGCGCCTCCCGGGGCGGTCCCCCCGCCGTCCCCGGGAAGCGCAACCATCCCGTCGAATCGAGCATCCAAGAGACAGAACCGAGGAGACGTTAGGTAAGCCATCATGACCCGCAAACGACCGATCGACCGATTCGAGAGCTACGAAGTCTACGACGAGCGTGGGCATTCGGTCGGGCGGGTCATCCTCCCGAGGCGACGCAACGCCCTCGGACGCGGCGGCGACACCGTGCTCCTCCGTCGCCCGCCGATCCCGGTGAGCGGCAACAGCAGACCGGCCGCCTGACCCCGAATCCCCGGTCGACCCGACGAGGCGAACGCGGTAAGATTCGCCTCGTCTTTCGTCTCGATCGGTTTCGTTGACTCGAATGCTTCCCTGCCGGCGCGGCGCGCTCGCGGTGGGCGTCCTCGCCGGCAGTCTCCTCCTTCCGCGACCACTTCCCGCTCAAGGCCCGACCGACGCCGTCGACTCGGCCGTCGCGCTGGCCGACCGCGCCATCGCATCGGGCAAGCCGTGGCAGGCGACCCGGGTCCTCGGGCGCCTCGGCAATCCGCCGGGGCGACCCCGTCGTCCGTCTGGCAGCCGCGCGGCGCCGCGATCGGCTGGGAGGGTTGGGAGGAGGCGACCCGCCTGCTCGCCGGCGCCGCCTGGCTCGATCGCGTCAACGGCGGCGAAGGGCGCCGGCTCCTCGCCCGGGCCGCGGTCGAGCGGCGCAGGAGCGCCGAGGCGCTCGCTCACGTCGAGGCCGCCCGACCGCCCGCCGATCCGGAGGCGGCCGCCGATTGGGCCGTGATCGTCGGGCGGGCGCTCGAGCTGAACGGGTTGGGCGACCGGGCGGCGGCCAGCTACGAGACCGCTGCCGCCAACGCGAACGACGTCGGGGACTGGCTCCGGCTACGCGCGGCCGGCCTGCTGGCCGATTCGGCCCGGCGCGATCGGCTCTACCGTCAGATCGACGGCGCGGAGGCCAAGGACCGCATCGCGCTCACGGAGGCTCGCGCCCTGGAGCGCCAGGGCAGCGCGGAGCGGGCGGCTCGCAGATACGACGCCCTCGGCATGGGTCTCACCGCGATCCGGCTCCGCCTCGGCCAGTCCGACAGCGCCACCCGCGCCCGGGCGCGGCGGGCGCTGGCCGAGCTGATCGGGACGCCACTCTCCGCGAGCGACGCCAGCCAGGCCATCGCGCTCTACGACCTCCGGGTGCGCGATCGGAGCGCCGTGGAGGAGCTCCGGCTCGCCCGCCTCGCGGCCCGGATCAACCAGGCCGAGCGGGCCGTCGCCGGGTTCACGAGAGCCGGGATGAGCCGGCTCACCGATCGCGACCGGCTCACCCACGCCAACCTGCTGGCCCAGCTGGGTCGCTATCCGGAGGCGACGGCGATGTACGACGCCGTCCGACCCGGCCCGCTCCGCGGCGACGCCGCGTACTTCCGCGCTCGGGCGATTCTCCGCTCTGGCCGTCCGGCAGTCGCGCTCGACGAGCTGGCCCGAGTCGTCGAGCGCCACCCCGAGGACGCCGAGCCGGCGGCGCGCGCGCTCTACCTGATGGGCGACCTGACCGTCGATCGGGTGAGCGACGACAGCGCCCGGTCGATCTTCCGCACCGCCTTCGTGCGCTACCCGAGCACCGTCTTCGGCCGGCGGGCGGGATTCCAGGCCGCGTTCATCGCCTATCTTCGCGGCGACGTCGAGCGATCGGCGCGCGAGTTCGACGAGCTCGCGGCCCGCGCGGGAACCGACGAGAGCAGCGCGAGCATGTTCTGGGCGGGTCAGGCCTGGGAGCGCGCCCGCGACACTACCGCCGCGCGGAGCCGCTGGGAGCGGCTCCTGGCCCGTGACGGCGACACCTACTACGCCGTGCTGGCGGCCCGCCGACTCGATCGGACCCTCTGGCGATTCGACCTGACGCCGACCCCCCTGCCCGACATCTCGAAGGATGCGCTCGAGCGTGCCGCGCATCTCCGACGGGTCGGCTTCCGCGCCGAAGCCGGATGGGAGCTCGACGGATTCGAGGACGCCGCGGGCCGCGACCCGGCCCGCCTGCTCGCCACCGCCCGGGCGCTGGCCGAGCACGGGCATTCGGGTCGAGCCGTGCGCGCGGCGCTCAACGCCCAGGCGCGCGGCGCGCGGCTCGACCGGGCCCTGGCCGAGATGCTCTACCCTCTGCCGTTCCGCGACGTGCTGGTCGGCGAAGCCGCCGCCGCCGGCGTCGACCCTTTGCTGGTGGCGAGCCTGATCCGCCAGGAATCCGCCTTCGAGCCCCGGGCCCGCTCGGTGGCGGACGCCCGGGGACTGATGCAGGTCCTGCCGTCGGTCGGGGAGGCCTACGCCCGCCGGAACGGCGTCGGGCAGTTCGATCCCGTGCTGCTCTATCAGCCGGACGTGAATCTCGACTTCGGCATCGAGCACCTCGCCGAGGCCATCGACCGCTTCGGCTCGGTGGAGCGGGCGCTCGCCGCCTACAACGCGGGTGCCGACCGGGTCACCCAGTGGCTCTCTCAGCGCGGCGCCGACCAGGACGCGCTCGTGTTCGCGGAGCGAATCCCCTTCGCCGAGACCCGGGACTACGTCCGCAAGGTCATCCGCAACCACGCCTTCTACCAGGCGCTCTACAGCCGACCCGTTCCATGAGCCACGACGCCTACGCCGCGCTCCGACGCCCGGCGTTCCGGCGCTATCTCCTCGGTCACGTTCTCGCGGTGCTCGGCCAGGGCATGCTCGCGGTCGCCGTCGGGTGGGAGCTCTACGAGCGGACCGGCTCCACCGCCGTGCTCGGGCTGGTCGGGCTGGTCCAGGTGATTCCCCTGGTCGCCCTGGTGCTGCCGGCGGGGCACGTGGTCGACTCACGGGACCGCCGCCTGGTGCTGATCGCCGCGGAGCTGGTGATCGGCGCGGCCGCCCTCGGCCTCGCCGCCGCCTCGCTCGCGCGGGCGCCGATCCCGGTCTACTACGGGCTGCTCGCGCTCTACGGCGTCGGCCGCACCTTCCAGCTCCCGGCCAAGCAGGCGATCCTGCCCGGCCTCGTGCCACTGCCGGTGTTCACCAACGCCGTGGCCTGGAACAGCGGCGGATGGCAGGCCGCCGAGGTGATCGGCCCCGCGCTGGGCGGAGCGCTGATCGCGCTCGCGGGGACGGCGGCGGCCGCCTACCTGGCCTGCGGCCTCGCCGGGCTCGTCTTCGCGCTGCTGCTCACCCGGATCGCCGTGCTGAGCCGACCGGCCGGCAATCGCCGGCTCAGCTGGCGGGCGCTGCTCGAGGGGATCCGCTTCGTCCGCGATTCGCGGGTGCTGCTGGCCGCGATGTCGCTCGATCTCTTCGCGGTGCTGCTCGGCGGAGTGATGGCCCTGCTGCCGGTCTTCGCCAAGGACTACCTGGACGTCGGGCCGACCGGACTCGGCTGGCTCCGGGCCGCTCAGTCGCTGGGCGCCGTCACCACCTCGATGGCACTCGCCCATGGCCCGCCGCTCCGCCGGGCGGGCCCCAAGCTGCTCGCCAGCGTGGTCGGCTTCGGCGCGGCGATCGTGGTCTTCGGCCTCTCGCGGAGCTTCCTGCTCTCGGTCGTCGCGCTCTTTCTGGCGGGCGCCTTCGACGGGGTGAGCGTGGTCATCCGACTGGCGCTCGCCCAGATCAAGACGCCCGACGAGCTCCGCGGCCGAGTGTCCGCGGTCAACACTCTCTTCATCGGCATGTCGAACGAGCTCGGCGAGTTTGAGTCCGGCATGGCGGCCGCGCTTGTCGGACCGGTCCTCGCGGTGGTGGGTGGCGGCGTCGCCGTGATCCTGGTGGTGGCGGCCGTGACGAGGCGCTGGCCCGAGATGGCTCGGCTCGACCGGCTCGAGGACCTGGCCGAGGGCGGCTGGGAGGATCCGGCTCCGGGCTAGCGAAAGAGCTCGGCCAGCCGCTCGGCGGCGATCGGGCGATCGGTCGGTTGCAGACCGGTCCGTCGCGCCGCCTCTCCCAGCGCCATCGCCGGCGTCCACCCAGCGCTCCGGAGCTCGTCCAGCCCGGCGGCCTGGTCGCGCTTGCTCAGCTTGACCTCTGGGTCCGGACCGAAGAGCAACGGGTGATGCAGGTGGGCCGGAGGCCTTGCCGCGGGATCGAGCATCGCCCGGAGCATCAGCTGGCGGCCCGTCGACTCGAGCAGATCGTCACCACGCACGACGAGGTCCACCCCGTGCCGCAGGTCGTCGACCACCACGGCCAGCTGGTAGGTCCACTGGCCGTGCGGGTCGCGAATCAGGAGGTCACCACACTGGGCCGCCGGGGTCTGTCGCACGGTGCCGTGGGCCAGATCGTCGAACACGACCTCGTCGGAATCGAGCCGGACCCGGAGCCCCCGCCCCGGCCCCTCGGCGAGACCCAGATCGCGGCAGGTGCCGGGATAGCGGACCTCGGTGAACGGCGGGGCTTCCTCGAGGCCGGAGTCCCGCAGGATTTTCTTGCGGGAGCACTGACAGGCGAACACCCGGCCCGTCGCCCGCAGCCGCTCGACCGCCGCCAGGTAGGCGCCGTCGTTGTCGCTCTGGCGATAGCTCGACGGCGCGCCGGACGCGAGAGCCGCGAGCGGTGGCTCGTTCGGATCGAGTCCGAGCCACTCGAGATCCTCCAGAATGCCACGCTCGAACTCCGGCCGACAGCGACCGCGATCGTGGTCCTCGATTCGGAGCAGGACCCGGCCGCCGCGGGCCCGAGCCAGGCCCCAGACCCAGACGGCGTTGGCGACATGCCCGAGGTGGAGCCGTCCCGTCGGACTCGGCGCGAATCGGGTGACCGGAGCCTCGGGCACCAGGGTGGGATCGATCGGCGGCACTGCGCGATCAGGAAGAGGGGTCGCCCCTGAGCCAACGGCGATACCAGGCCATCACGTACGTCGCGGTCCGCATCCAGTTGGAGGGGCGCGAGGTGGTTCCGTGCGCCTCGCCGGCGAACCGGAGCATCGCGACCGGCACGTCCCGCAGCTTGAGCGCCGTGTAGAGCTCCTCGGTCTGCCCCATCGGAGTCCGGAGGTCCTCGTCGCCGGTCATCAACAGCGTTGGCGTGGCGATCCGCCCCGCGTAGCTGATCGGCGACTGCTCGAGCCAGCGGGTCGGATCCTCCCAAAAGGGTCGCTCGAAGAAGTTGGCGCCGAAGAGCGGGATGTCGCTGGTGCCGATCCCGCTGATCCAGTTGGTGATCGGGCAGCGGACGGTGGCGGCCCGGAACCGGGTGGTGTGGCCGATCACCCAGGTGGTGAGGATTCCGCCACCGCTGCATCCACCCACGAACATGCTGGTCGAGTCGACGTAGCCCCGGCCCAGCACGGTGTCGACCCCGGCCATCAGGTCGTCGTAGTCGACTCCCGGATAGGCCTTGTCGATCGCGTTGCCGAACGCGGAGCCGTACCCCGTGCTGCCGCGGGGATTGGTGTAGAGCACCACGAAGCCGCTGGCCGCGAGCACCTGCCAGTAGAAGTCGAAGCCGACCGAGTACATCCCGTGCGGCCCACCGTGGATCTCGAGGATCAGCGGATACTGCTTGCCCAGCTCGAAGAAGGGCGGCTTGACGATCCAACCCTGTACCATCGCCCCGCCGCTCGAGGGGTAGCGGATCTCCTCGACTTCGCCGAGGGGCACGTCTCGGAGCACGTCGTCGTTGACGTCGACGATGGTGACCAGGTCCGACGGGCGGCGGAGGCTCACCCGCACCAGGTCGGGCGGTCGGTGAAAGTGGGTGCGAACCGCGAAGACCGTGTTGTCGGCGATGCTCGGGCTGCTGAGCACGTGGGTCCCGGTCGTCAGCTGCTTCGCGTCACCGCCGGTCGACACCTCCCACAGGTTCTGCGTGCCCCGATCCTCGGCCACGAAATAGAAGCGCCCGTTGTTGCCGGCCCAATCCAGGTCGGTCGGCGTCCGGTCGAGGTCCTGCGCGAGCGGCTTGGGCGGCTCACGGCCGTCGGTGCGAAGCGTGTAGAGCTCGTGGGCGCGATAGCTGTCCCGCGTCGCCGCGAAGCCCCGATAGGCGATCAGCCGGCCGTTCGGCGACGGGTGCGGGTCGATCCAGTAACCGGCGCCGTCGGTGAGCCGTCGCCGCTCGCCGGAGGCGAGGTCGACCAGGAAGATGTCGGATCGTCGGTACTGGCGCTCCGCGTCGGCGGCGTCGTTCGCCTCGACCACGATGGCGCTCCTGTCGGGCATCCACTCCCAACCGACCCTGCCGGGAAGACCGTTGCTCGTCTGCCCGACGCCCCAGGCCCCGGGCGTGAGATCGCGCGGCACTCCGCCCGTCGCGGCAACGGCGAAGACGTGGAGGTAGCCGGGATCGAAGAGGCCGACTCGATCCGCCTTGTAGCCGAGTCGCTCGACCAGGCGGGGCGCCGGGGTCCAGGTCGCGCCGGCGGGCGGCGCCGGGAGGGCCACCTGCCACCGGGGCGGCACGGGGACCCTGGCGGTGAACCCGATCTCGGCGCCGTCGGGTGCCCAGCGCAGGTTGCCCGGGCTGGTAACGCCGCGCGTCAGCTGGGTGGGCTCGCCGCCTCCGCCCGGATAGATCACGAAGACCTGCGGCGGCCCGGAGTCGGCGGGCGCGAGATACGCGATCCGGTCGCCGCGGGGCGACCAGACCGGCTCGGAGCCCCGGGCGAGAAAGCGATTCCGGCGCCCGTCCCGATCGACGATCCAGAGCGCCGACTCCCAACGGTCCCGGAGCCGGTCGATCGATCGGCGAACGTAGACCACGGCCCGTCCGTCCGGCGAGGCCACGGGCCGATCGACGGTCTCGTAATCGAGATACCGCTCGACGCCGAGATAGCGCTCGCGCTCCTGGGCGGCGAGCGGAACGGCAATCGCCGCCAGGAGCGCGAGCCCGCCGGAGAGCGAGACGCGACTCACCCTCACGGCATCTGCGATCGATGCCGCTCGAACCAGCCCGCCAGGGTGGTCATCTTCGCCATCCAGTGACTCGGCCGCCCGACGATGCCGTGGGACTCGCCCGGCACCCGGACCAGCACGGCCTCGACCCCGCGGAGCTTGAGCGCCTTGTAATACTGCTCCGACTCCGACATCGGGGTCCGGAAGTCCTCCTCGCCGGTCATGATCAGCGTCGGGGTCTTCACGTTCTTCACCACCGAGAGCAGCGAGCGCTCGTCGTAGTTGTCGCGGTGGTCCCAGGGAAAGCCCGGGAACCAGTTGGAGACGGCCAGCGCGGCCATGTCGGCGGTGAGGGCGAAGCTCTCCCAGTTGATCACCGGATAGAAGGCGAGCGCGGCCTTGAACCGGTCGGTGTGGCCGATCATCCAGGCGGTCAGCACGCCGCCGCCGCTCCCGCCCGTGACGTAGAGGTTGTTGGGGTCCACGTACCCCTTCGCGATCACCGCGTCGACGCCCGAATTCAGGTCGAAGAAGTCGTCGCCCGGATAGGCGTGGTGGATCAGGTTGCCGAACTCCTCGCCGTAGCTGGTGCTGCCCCGCGGATTGGTGTAGAGCACCACCGCTCCGGTGGCCGCCATCAGCTGCTTCTCGACGTCGAAGCGCGGCCCGTAATTGGCGAAGGGGCCGCCGTGGATCTCGAGGATCAGCGGATACTTGCGCGCGGCGTCGAAGCCCGGCGGCTTGACGATCCAGCCCTGGATCCGCCGGCCGTCCTTGGAGCTCTGCCACCAGAGCTCTTCCACCTGACCGAGCTCACGGCCGGCCAGCAGATCCTGGTTGAGCGCGGTGAGGGTCCGGGCCGCCTGGGTCGGGCCGACCACCGCGACGTCGCCGGGAACGTGAGGCGTGCTCACGGAGTAGGCGATCACGCCGTTCGGCGCCACGCTGAACGACCCGCCGCCGTAGCCGGAGCCGCCGGAGCCCAGGTTGTCGGCCAGCACCCGATGTTTCCCGTCGAGGGTGAAGAGCGCGACCTTGGTGACCCCGTGCTCGTCGAACATCGCGTAGACGCCCTTGCCGTCCGCCGCCCAGATCGGGCTCCCGACGCTCTGATCGAGCCCGCCCGAGAGGACGCGCTTGCCCGAGCCGTCGCGCGCCATCAGATAGAGCTGGGTGTTCTGGTAACCCTGCTGCCGGTCCTCGAAGCTGGTGAAGGCGACCGTCCTGCCGTCGGGTGAGATGGCCGGGCTGCCGTCGGGCCCGAGGCGGTCGGTGAGCTGACGCATCGCGCCGTTCGAGACCGAGACCTCGAAGAGATCGGTCTCGAGCAGCTGGAGCTCGTAGTCCGCCCGACGGCGGGCCGGCACGATGATCGCCTTGCTGTCCGGGCTCCAGGCGATGCTCGTCCCGCCGAAGCCGGCGCTGCCGTGATGGAAGTCGCCCGTGGTGAGCTGACGGGCGGTCCCGCCCTCCGACGGCACCACGAAGAGGTGCATGAAGCCGCGGGGCACCTCGCCGATGCCGTCGAAGCGAAACATCAGCTTGTCGGTGTATTTGGCGGGCGGCGCCCAGGTCGCGCCGGGCGGGGCCGGCGGCAGCTGCCCGATCACCAGCGGCGCTTCCGGCACCAGCTTGACCAGCGCGAGCATCGACCCGTCCGGCGACCACTCGAAGCCAAGCGGTGGCTCGGTCAGGTTGGTGACGACCTGGGTCTGCCCGCCATCCATCCAGCGAACCTGGATCTGCGGCAGCTGGACGTCCCGGTTGGAGACGTACGCCAGGCGCTTCCCGTCCGGCGACCATCTGGGGTGCCCGTCGTTGAACTTGCCCGTGGTGAGGGGCCGGTGCTCGGTCCCGTCCGCCTTGATCAGCCAGAGATTCGAGTAGCGCTTGTCCGTCATCACGTCCGAGAACTGCCGGACGTAGACGATCCACTGGCCGTCGGGCGAGAGCTGCGGGTCCGACGCGTACTCGAGCTCGAACAGATCCATCGGCGCCAGCGGCGCGCGCTGCGCCTCCACCCGCGCCGCCGCGAGTGCCAACACCAGGACGACTACCGCCCGCATCCAACGCATGCTGCCTCCCTGTCTAGCGCCTCAGGATGACCCTTCGCTACCGGGCACCGCCCCCGACCCGGGGTCCGGCCTTCGCCCCGTTCTGGTCGAACCAGCTCATCATGTAGAGCATGGTCCGCATCCAGTTCGACGGGATGGACTCGGTCCCGTGCCACTCGCCCTCGAAGCGGAGCAGCTTCGTAGGCACGCCGCGCATCTTGAGCGCCGCGTAGAACTCGTCCGACTGCGCCATCGGCGTCCGCAGATCCAGCACACCGGTCATGAAGACGGTGGGAGTGGTGACCTTGTCGGCGTACATCACCGGCGACTTCTCCAACCACTTGGTCGGATCTTCCCAGAAGGGCTTCTCGAAGAAGCTGTGCGAGAAGAGGGGGACGTCGGAGTGGCCGGCCATGCTGATCCAGTTGGTGATCGGACAGCGCACCGCCGCGCCGGCGAAGCGGGTCGTGTGGGTGATCACCCAGCTGGTGAGGATCCCGCCACCGCTGCAGCCCGAGACGTAGAGCCGCGAGGGGTCGACGTAGCCCCGTCCGAGCACGCTGTCGACGCCCGCCATCAGGTCGAAGTAGTCGGGCCCGGGATAGTCGTTCTCGATCGCCGTCATGAAGGCGTTGCCGTAGCCCGTCGAGCCCCGCGGATTGGTGTAGAGCACCACGTAGCCCGCCGAGGCGAAGACCTGCCACATCATGTCGAAGCCGACGTTGTACATGCCCTGCGGCCCGCCGTGGATCTCGAGCAGCAGGGGATAGCGGCGCGCCGGGTCGAAGTTCGGCGGCTTGACGATCCACCCCTGGATCCGCGCGCCGCCGGTCGACGGGTACCAGATCTCCTCCACCGTCGCGAGCCGGCGACCGAGCAGGAGATCGTCGTTCACGGCGGTCAGCTGGGTCGTGACGGGTTTCCCGCCCGCGAGCGCGACCTTCACCACGTCGGTCGGCTTGGTCGAGGTCGTCCGGGTGCCGAAGAACACGCCGGCCTCGCTCATGCTCGAGAGCTGGAAGACCTGCGCGCCCGTGGTCACCGGCCGCACGCCGGAGCCGTCGAGCGCGGCGAACACCAGATTCTGACTGCCCCGGTCCTCGGGCGCGAAGTAGAGCCCGCTGCCGTCGGGCGCCCAGATCAGCTCCCCGTTGCCGAACATCGCCGGGTCCCGGTCGAATCCGGCGGAGAGATCCCGCTTGCCGGAGCCGTCGGCGTTCATCACGTAGAGCGAGCTGGTCGCCATCGTCATGTCGACGTAGGGATGGCCGACGAAGGCGACCCGCCTGCCGTCGGGCGAGACCACCGGCTTGGTCCAGAGCCCCCGCTCGTTGGTGAGCCGGCGGCGCTCGCCCGTGACCAGGTCGACCGAGTAGATGTTGCCGTCCTGGAGCGAGAGATCCGCGTTGCCCTCGGCGAGCCCGTCCACGTAGAGCGTCCGGCCGTCGGGCGCCCAGTCCCAGTTGGCGGAGAACCTGATCCCGTCGTAGGCGAGACCCACGTTCCAGTCTCCGGTGGTCACCTGGCGCGGCGTGCCGCCCTCGGCCGGGACGACGAAGAGGTGGAGGTAGCCGGAGTCGTGGAAACCCTGGCGGTCGGTCCGGTAGTGGAGCTCGTCGAGCACCCGGGGCGGCGGGGTCCAGGTGGCGTTGGGCGGCGGCGCCGGCAGGTCGATCGACCAGACGCTGGCCTTGGGCACGAACGCCGCGAACCCGATCGACTTCCCGTCCGGCGACCAGCGCACGCTCCGCGGCGGCTGGTCGAGTCGGGTGATCTGGCTGGTCGCGCCTTCGGCGTCCATCCAGCGGACGAAGATCTGGGCGCCCTTCGGCGCCTCCGAGGCCGCGACATAGGCGATCCGGGTGCCGTCCGGCGACCAGATCGGGCTCGAGCCCTCGACCAGGAAGCGGTTCCGCCCGCCGTCGGCGTCCATGATCCAGATCGCGCTCGCGATCCGATCCTTGACCTTGTCGACCCAGACCCTGGTGTAGATCACCTGCCGGCCGTCCGGGGAGACCTGCGGACTGCCCACCCGCTCGTAGTCGAGATAGTCGGCCACGGTGAGCAGGCTGTCTCGGCCGCTCTGCGCCGCGAGGCCGCACGGGGTCGCCAGCGCCAGCAGGCCGAGCGCCGCGAGCCAGCGTCGATGTCGTCGGAACGTCATTCTGGTTTCCTTCCGCCCCGATCGGGGCAACGGATCAGGAGCCCGCGAGGGCGTACAACAGGTCCACGTAGAACTTCTCCTGCGCGGCCAGGCCGGCGGCCCTGGTGCCGGACGCCGGCTCGATCAGCATGATCTCGTTGGGCGCGTGGGCCCCGGTGCCGTACCCCATCCCGGCCGCCACCATCGGGAGCCGGAGCCGCTCGGTGAATTGATAGTAGGGTGCGCTGCCCGCGATCCGCGGCGAAACGCTCGGGGGCGCCCCGTGCTTCGCGAAGACCCCGATCGCGGCCCGCACCAGCGGCGCCTCGATGCTCGACTGGGCCGGCGGATAGCCCGAGAGCTTGCGCACCTCGATGTCGCCGAAGCCCTGGGCGTCGAGGTGGCGGCGGATCAGGGCCAGCTGCGAGTCGGGATCCTGATTCGGGACCAGCCGGGAGTCGAGCTTCGCGACCGCCCGGTGCGGCAGGATGGTCTTGACGCCCTCGCCGGTGTAGCCGCCGTAGATCCCATCGATGTTGAGGGTGGTGTTGAAGAGCAGCTGGAGCTGGGTCTCGGCGCCGCTCCACCCCTCGATCCAGCGCTCCACCCCGAACGCCTGTCGCATCGCGGGCTCCAGCGCCGACCAGCCCTTCAGCAACCCGTTGACCAGCCGTTGCTCCTCCTCGTTCGGCGGGCGGATCGCGTCGTAGTACCCGGACACCGTGATGGTGTTGCCGTCGGGCGTGGTCAGGGTCGCGAGCGCCTGGGTCAGCCGCCAGACCGGCGAGTCGACGATCGCCTTGTACGAGCCGTGGATCTCGGCCTGGGTGGGCCCGCCCTCCGGACCGCCCCGGGCCTCGAGCTCGAAGTAGACGATCCCCTTCACGCCGAGGAAGAACGAGGCGTTGCCCTGCGGGTCCTGGCTGTGGAACGGGAAGAGGACGCCCGCGGCCTCCTTCATCCGCGCCTCGTACTTGTCGATCACCTGCGGGTAGTGCGGCGAGCCCAGCTCCTCCTCGCCCTCGGCCGCGAACATCAGGTTGACCGGCAGTTTGCCGTCGACCGCCAGGATCGACTCCAGCGCGTTCAGGAAGGCCCGCTCGGGTCCCTTCTGGTTGGTCGCGCCACGGCCCATCAGCACCCGGCCGAGCGGGTGATCGATCACCTGGGCGGCGAAGGGCGGCGACTGCCAGTCGGCCGGGTTCACCGGCTGGACGTCGTACATCATGTAGACCAGCAGGGTGGTGCTGGCCCCGTAGTCGCAGTAGGCCCAGACGCCGGGGTGCCCGTCGGTCGGCACCAGCTCGCTCTCCTGGCATCCGAGGCGGCGGTAGTCGTCGCGCACCAGCTCCGCCATCTGCTGGACGCCCTGGTTCTGCGCGCTGACCGACGGCTGCCGGAGCCAGCGCTGCAGATTGGCGACGTGCTCGGTCTGGTGGGCGTCGATGTAGCGGTAGACCCCGTCGTGGCTCCCGGCGTAGGCCGGGATGCTGGCCGGGTCGAACGCGGCGTCGGTGGTCAGCGCGATGGTGGGCCGGGTCGGCCCCGGCGCGGGCGCGGCACAGGCCGCGAGGCCTAACGCCACGCCGAGGGCGGTCGGTCGGATCGGCATCCGGGCTCCGGGTGAGTTGATCCGGTGGGGCGGGTCGGCGACGAGCGGCGCCGACCCGCGGTATTCAAGATTGTATCCCGGGCTCCGATGCCCGTCCAGCCCGCGCACCGCGGTCAGAAGTGCAGCGCGACCCCGACGTGGAGCCGGGTGATCCGGGCCATCACCGTCACCGAGTCGGCCCGGGAGGACGAGGCGCGGATCGGATCGACCCGCCGCACGTCGGCGCCCACCGAGAGAACCCGGCTCAGATAGAGATCCGCGCCGGCCCCGGCGCTCCAGTGCGAGAAGCGCACGCCTCCGGTCTCCTGGAAGCGGCCGTAGGTCGCCATCACGCGCGGGACGATCCGGGTCCCGGTCGGGAGACGCCCCGCGATCCCGATCTCCACCACGGTGAAGCCCGAGCCGTCGCCGAGACCACCGCCGTTCCACTGCCCCGAGCCGAACACCTGGAGCTCTCGCACCACGCTCGCGCCGACCGTGAGGCCGATCACCGGACCGGGTCCGTAGCTCGAGACCCGACCGATCGTCCCGCCGTCCTGGACCTCGAGCCGCCAGGCCGGGGTCTGGATCCACTCCAGTCGGACCTCGGCGCCGGTGGCCGGCCCCGGGCTCTGCGCCTCGAGCGGCGCCGCGAGCAGGAGCAATGGAGCCAGCCAATAGCCACGCATCTGCGCTTCCAGTGGAGCCGATTTCCAAGATCGGCCGCGGGTCATGAGCGGCCGGTGAACGACTCGTGAAGCCGCGACTAGCCCGGGCGACCCGATCGGCGGCGGGAGAGCTCCATCAGCACCCGGGCGAGGATCATGTCGACCCCGACCTGGTTGTGGCCGCCCTCGGGAAGGATCACGTCCGCGTAGCGCTTCGAGGGCTCGACGAACTCCAGGTGCATCGGCCGCACCGTGTCGAGGTACTGGCGGATCACGCCCGATACCGATCGCCCGCGCTCGTTGACGTCGCGCTCCAGACGACGAATGAACCGGATGTCGTCGACGACGTCGACGAAGACCTTGATGTCGATCAGGGCCCGGAGCCTCGCGTCGGCGAAGAGCAGGATCCCGTCGACCAGGATCACGTCGCGCGGCTCGAGCCGCACCGTGGCGTCGGCCCGGGTGTGCCTCGCGAAGTCGTAGGTGGGCTTGTCGACCGCCCGTCCCGCCTGGAGCAGGGCGAGGTGCTCGAGCAGGAGCTCGGTGTCGAAGGCGTCGGGGTGGTCGAAGTTGAAGGCGACCCGCTCGTCGAACGACAGGTGCGCGAGGTCGCGGTAGTACGCGTCCTGATCGACGAAGGTGGCGTCGAGGCCGAGTCGATCGTAAATGGCCCGGGCCACGGTGGTCTTCCCGGAGCCCGAGCCACCGACCACGCCGATCGTGAGCGGGCCGTCCAGCATCCGCGCCCGCTAGTCCTCGCCCTCGCCGGCCTTCTTGTTGTCGGCCGCCACCTTGGCCGCCACGTCGGAGGGGGCTTCGGCGTAGCCATGGAACTTCTCGCGGTGGGTGCCGCGGCCGTGCGTCATCGAGTGCAGCGCGGTCGAGTACTTGTAGAGCTCCGCCTGCGGGACCAGCGCGCTGATCTTGGTGAGCCGCCCGACCGACTCCGTCGAGAGGATCTGCCCGCGCCGCGGGCTCAGGTCGCCCATCACGTCGCCCATCAGCTCGCTCGGCGTGAAGATCTCCACCTTCACGATCGGCTCGAGCAGCACCGGACGCGCCTTCGGGGCCACGGTCCGAAACGCGAGGATCCCGGCCATCTTGAACGACATCTCGTTCGAGTCGACGTCGTGGTAGCTGCCGTCGTAGCACTCGGCTCGGAAGTCGACCAGCGGATACCCCGCCAGGGTGCCTCGCGCGGCCGCTTCCTGAATCCCCCGGTCGACCGCCGGAACGAACTTGCCCGGGATCACGCCGCCCACGATCGAGTCGATGAACTCGTAGCCCGAGCCCCGGGCCAGCGGCGCGAGTCGGATCCAGCAGTCACCGTACTGGCCCCGGCCACCGCTCTGCTTCTTGTGCTTGCCCTGGCCCTCGGCCATGCCCTTGATCGTCTCGCGGTACGGCACCCTCGGCCGGGCCAGCTCGGCATGGACCCCGAACTTCCGGGCCAGGCGACCCAGGATGATGTCGAAGTGCCGCTCGCCCATCCCGTGGATCAGCGTCTGCCCGAGCTCCGAGTTGTACTCGAAGTGGAAGGTCGGGTCCTCCTCGTGGAGCCGGTGCAGGCCCGCGGCCAGCTTGTCCTCCTCGCCCCGCTGCTTGACCACGACGGCCGAGGTCGCCTCGGCTTCGGGGAAGGTGATCGGTTCCAGATGCACCGGGGCGTCGCGCCGGCAGAAGGTGTCGTTGGTGTGGGTGTCCTTGAGCTTCGCCACCGAGCCGATGTCGCCGGGCTGGAGCTCGGGCACCTCGTATCGCTCCTTGCCGAGCTGAATCGAGAGGTGGTTCAGCTTCTCGGCGACGTTGTGCTCCGTGTTCCAGACCTCGTCGCCGTTCTTGATCGTGCCGCAATAGACCCGGAACAGGCTGACGTCGCCCACGTGGGGCTCGGACACCGTCTTGAAGACCCGGCCGAGGAGCGGCGCCTCGGTCGGCGGCGGGACCTCGGCGGGGCTCGGAAAGAGCTCCACCATCTCGGTGAGCAGGGTCCGGATCCCGTACTGCAGCTCGCCGCTCCCGCAGAAGAGCGGGACGATCTCGCCGTCCATGATGGCCTGCTTCATCGCGGGCACGATCTCCTCGCGGGCGAGCGGCTCGCCCGAGAGGTATTTCTCGATCAGACTGTCGTCGGTGGCCGCGACCGCCTCGGCGAACTGCTCGCTGTACTTGGCGTAGGTCTCCTTGAGATCGGGCGGCACGTCCACGACGTCGAACTCGCCGGTCTTGGAGCCGGCCTTGAAGAGCTGGCACTTGCCGGTGAACAGATTGATGATCCCGCGGAAGTCCGGGCCGTCGCCGACCGGAATCTCGACCGGGAGGACCTTGGGCGTCAGGTGCTCGCGGACGTCCTCGAAGACCTTCTCGAAATCGGCGTGCTCCTTGTCCATCTGAGTGACGAAGAGGATCCGCGGCAGGTGGAGCTGATCGCAATGCTCCCAGACCCGCTCGGTCCCGACCTCGACACCCGCCGTGCCGGAGAGCACGACCACGGCCGCGTCGGCGACCGAGAGCGCCGCGACGGCCTCGCCGAAGAAGTCGAGGTAACCGGGCGCGTCGAGCAGATTGACCTTGGAATCCATCCACTCGGCGTAGCCGACGCCGAGGCTGATTGAATGGGCCCGCTCGATCTCGTCGGGCGAGGTGTCGGTGAGGGTGGAGCCGTCTTTGATGGATCCGTGGCGCCGGCTCGAGCCGGAGACGAAGGCGAGGGCGTCGACCAGGGTGGTCTTTCCTGCGGAACCGTGGCCGACGAAGGCCACGTTCCGAATGGCGTCCGAGCCGTATGTCTTCACGAGTCGCCTCCCTCTCCGTTCGGGATGGCGAGATATTGCGACCGCGAACCAGCAGTGTCAAATGACGGCGATGCGCCCGGCGTGCCCCGCCGCCGTCGGGGCGGCGAGGTGCGCAGCGGGCCATGCCGCCAGCTCCGGACGGCGGGTCCGATCGGCCCACGCACCTACCGCCGCCACAGGAACCGCCCAGAGTGTTGCGCGCACGCAACAGGTCACTGAGATTCCTCGAGCCGAGGCTGAGCGTCCGACCCCCTGGCCAAGGGGTCGGTGGCCCGCGGGCGGGGCGCCCGACGCGAAGAAGCCCATTCCGGGACTCCGGTGTCCGTCCCCCGCCCTTCCGACCGACCCGCGATGGGTGGCTCGCCGTTTGCCGATGCTGGGGCGACGCCGGGGCGGTCGGGGGCTCGATCGGGCCGTCGGATCCGGCGCGGGAACGGGACGCTCGCGCGCCGGTCCCCCAGTCCCCGGCCGTTCCGAATCGGACACCAAAGGCAGCTAGAGGAGCGAATGGCGGACCGCCCGACGCACATTCTTGGGGTCTCGGCCTTCTACCACGACAGCGCGGCGTGCGTGCTTCGGGACGGCGAGATCGTCGCGGCCGCGAGCGAGGAGCGCTTCACCCGGATCAAGGGCGACGCCGCCTTTCCGGCCCGGGCCGTCGAGTTCTGTCTCGCCGAGGCGGGCATCGGAATCGAGCAGCTGGACCACGTGGCGTTCTACGACAAGCCGCTGCTCAAGTTCGAGCGGATCCTCGAGACCTATCTCGGCATCGCGCCCAAGGGCTTCAAGTCGTTTCTCCTGGCGGGGCCGCTCTGGATCAAGGACAAGCTCTATCAGGACCGTCAGATCAAGGAGGCGCTCGGGTGGGAGCGTGAGGTCCTCTACGCGGAGCACCACGAGTCGCACGCGGCCAGCGCCTTCTTCCCGTCGCCGTTCGAGGAAGCGGCCATCCTGACGATGGACGGCGTCGGCGAGTGGGCCACGGCGTCGATCGGGGTCGGGCGGGGGAACGAGATCGAGCTGCTCAAGGAGCTCCGCTGGCCCGACTCGCTCGGCCTGCTCTACTCCGCCTTCACCTACTACACCGGCTTCAAGGTCAACTCCGGCGAGTACAAGGTGATGGGCCTCGCCCCCTACGGCGAGCCCAAGTACGTCGACTTGATCCTCGATCACCTGGTGGACTTGAAGGACGACGGGTCGTTCACCCTCGATCAGAGGTACTTCAACTACCTCGGCGGCCTGACCATGACCAACGCCGCCTTCGACGAGCTCTTTGGCGGGCCACCGCGCGAGCCGGAGTCGAAGCTGACCCAGCGGGAGATGGACCTGGCGCGATCGGTCCAGGCGGTCTGCGAGGAGATCATGATGCGGATGGCGAGGACGGCGCACCGGGTAACCGGCCTGCCCAATCTCTGCCTCGCGGGCGGCGTGGCGCTCAACTGCGTCGGCAACGGCAAGATCCTCCGTGAAGGGCCCTTCGAGCGGCTCTGGATCCAGCCCGCGGCGGGGGACGCCGGTGGCGCGCTCGGCGTCGCGCAGCTGGTCTGGCACCGGCACTTGGCCAAGCCGCGCCGGGTCGGCTGCCGCGACGCGATGAAGGGCGCCTACCTCGGGCCCTCGTTCGACGCCGAGGAGATCGAGCGCTATCTGCGGAGCGTCGGCGCGCGCTACCAGCGCCTCGACCACGACGACCTGATCGCCGACGCCGCCGAGCTGCTGGCCTCGGAGAAGATCGTCGGCTGGTTCGACGGCCGGATGGAGTTCGGCCCGCGGGCCCTGGGAGGCCGGAGCATCCTCGGCGATCCGCGGAGTCCGCGGATGCAGGCCCAGATGAACCTGAAGATCAAGTTCCGCGAGGGCTTCCGCCCCTTCGCGCCGAGTGTGCTGCGAGAGCGGGTGCAGGACTACTTCGAGCTCGACGCGGACTCGCCCTACATGCTGCTGGTCGCGCCGGTCAAGACGGAGCGCCAGATCCCGATGACCGGCGAGCAACAGAAGCTCTGGGGCATCGAGCAGCTGAACGTGGTGCGGTCCGACATTCCGGCCGTCACCCACATCGACTATTCGGCCCGGGTGCAGACAGTGGAGCGCGAGGTCAGCCCGCACTACTACGACCTGATCAAGTCCTTCGAGACCAGGACGGGGTGCGGCGTGGTGGTAAACACCTCGTTCAACGTGCGCGGCGAGCCGATCGTCTGCACACCGGCGGACGCGTACCGCTGCTTCATGCGGACCCACATCGACGCTCTGGTGCTCTACCCCTTCTTGCTCCGCAAGGAGGAGCAGCCCGAGTGGAAGGAGACGGCGGATTGGCAGCAGGAATTCCAGCTCGATTGACGCCGGCCGAGGGCCGTAAGTTCGGTCTGCTGGTCGGGGCCGCGTTCCTGGGTGTGGCCGGGTTCCTCTACTGGCGCGGCAAGGAGACGGCACCCGTCGTGCTCGGCGGGCTCGGTGGCCTGCTCGTGCTGGCCGGCGCGGTGATCCCCGGCCGGCTCGGCCCGGTCTATCGCGCCTGGATGGGGCTGGCCCACCTGCTGTCCAAGGTGACGACGCCGATCTTCATGGGGATCATGTACTTTGTGGTGATCACGCCGATGGGCGTGCTGCGGCGCGCGTTCGGCGGCAGCCCACTCGAAGCCAAGGTCGACGACGGCGGCGTCTGGGCCCGCCGGACCGACGGCCACGGCAGCATGACCAGACAGTTCTAGGCGAGGGAGACGAACGTGGCGAGTTCCGGATTGTTGGGCGAGCTGTGGGCCTTCATGCGTGCCCGCAAGAAATGGTGGCTGCTGCCGCTGATTCTGATGCTGGTGATCGTCGGCGCGCTCCTCGTGTTCGCCCAGGGCTCCGTCCTGGCGCCGTTCATCTACACGATCTTCTAGCATCACCGAGCTCCGCTCCTCGGGCGGCTCGGCGCGTCGGGATCCGACCGCCGGGCCGCCCGTGGCGCATCCGGTCCCGCCGCACGGATCGGTGGTGGAGAGCGCGGCGAGCCGATAACTTCGGGCTCCGAGTCACCGAAGAACCAGGTTCGGCTCCAGGCCGCTTGGCGTCGCTCCGCCACCCCGACTCCCGATGATCCATCGCAGTCAATTCCCCGACGTCCCGCTCCCCGACCAGTCGGTGCACGGCCTCCTGCTCGACCGGCTGGCGGAGCTGGGCGACGCACCCGCGGTGATCGACGGCCCGACCGGTCGCTCGATCAGCTTCGCCCAGGTGGGGCGGCTGGCCCGCCGGCTCGCAAGCGGACTGGTCGCGCGGGGGCTCGCGAAGGGCGAGGTGGTGGCGCTGGTGCTGCCGAACGTGATCGAGTACCCCGGGCTCTTCCTGGGAATCAGCCTGGCCGGTGGGGTGGCGAGCACGGTCAACCCGATTCTGACCGAGGAGGAGATCGGGACGCTGCTCCGGGAGGGACGCGCCAGGCTGGCGATCACCACCCCCGAGCTGATCGAGAAGGTGGAGCCGGCCACGGCCCGGGCCGGGGTGGAGACCGTCTACGTGCTGGGCGAGGCCGCTACGGGCTCGACGCCGTCGGTCGAGACCCTGCTCGACGACGAGCCCGCGACGCCGCCTTCCGTCGAGCCGGCGACCGACCTGGTCGCACTGCCCTTCTCGAGCGGAACCAGCGGGCGCTCCAAGGGCGTGATGCTCTCCCACGCCAACGTGGTCGCCCAGGTGAAGTTGATCGACGCCGCCACCGGTTTCCCGAGCGGTGTCCCCGTCATGGTGGTGCTGCCCTTCTTCCACATCTACGGGCTGACCGTGATCATGCTGCTCAGCCTCTGGAAGGGAAATTCGCAGGTGGTGATGCAGCGCTTCGAGCTGGAGCCTTTTCTCCAATGCCTCGAGCGCTATCGGGTGGTCTGGGCGCCGGTGGTTCCGCCGATCGTGCTCGCGCTGGCGAAGCACCCCGCCGTGGACCGGTACGACCTGTCCTCGGTCCAGTACCTGATGAGTGGCGCGGCCCCGCTCGGCGCCGAGGTGGAAGCCGCCGCCGCCGCGCGGCTGGGGTGCCGGGTGAATCAGGGCTACGGGATGACCGAACTCTCGGGCGCGAGCCACGTGCTGCCCGTCGAGCAGGCTGGGCAGCATCCCGGCTCCTGCGGCCTGCTGATGCCCAACCACGAGCTGCGGATCGTCGATCCCGAGACCGGCGAGTCGGTCGGCGCCAACCACCGGGGGGAGCTCTGGATCCGTGGCCCGATGGTGATGGAGGGATATCTCGGTCGCGACGACGCCACGGCCGCCACCATCGTGGAGGACGGCTGGCTTCGGACCGGCGACATCGGATACGTCGACGACGCCGGCTACTGCTACGTCGTCGATCGGCTCAAGGAGCTGATCAAGTACAAGGGGTACCAGGTGGCGCCGGCGGCGCTCGAGGCGGTGCTGGTATCCCATCCGGAGATCACCGACGCGGCGGTGATCCCGAGCCCGGACGCGGAGGCCGGCGAGGTGCCCAAGGCCTTCGTGGTCTGCAAGCGGCCGCTCACGGCCGAGACCGTGATCGATTTCGTGGCCGAGCGGGTAGCGCCCTATCAGAAGGTCCGCCGGGTCGCCTTCGTCGACTCGATCCCCAAGTCGGCCTCGGGCAAGATCCTCCGGCGGATCCTCGTGGAAGAGGAGCGCCGCGCCGCGGCCACGTCCTGAGCAAAAGAAAGGAGCGGCACGATGGCGTCACTCGACTGGGCGTACCTCCGCCCCGGCTGAACCACCTGCAAGCGCACGCAAGGGTTCCTTGCGAAGGTTGGAGTCACTCCGCGGGAGACGGTCAACGCCTCCCGGGACAAGATCACGGGCCGGAAGGCGCTCGAGCTGCTCCGCGGCATCGATCGACTCTACGCCACCCGGGGCCGGAAGCTGATCGAGGTGGACCTGAAGCGCGGCCGGCCCGAGGATGCCGAGCTGCTCAAGCTCCTCCTCGGCCCCTCCGGCAATCTCCGGGCGCCGACGAGCCGGGTGGGACGCACCCTGCTCGTCGGCTTCGACGAAGCGACCTACGCGGAGCTGCTGGGCTGATCAGATAGCCAGCGCCTGCACCGTGGTGAGCAGCTGGCCGGCGTGCCGGGCCGCGTGCTCGCCACCGTGGAACAGGCAACCGAGCACGGTCGTCGGCAGCTTGGCGCGGCCGATCAGCCGCTGGGTGGTGAGCATCTCGATCGGGGTGTCGCCGAGCTGCGCGATCGCCGCCTCGATCACCCGGTCGACCTCCGCCTCCAGCGGTGCGACGGCGGCCGGTGTCGCCTCGCCCTCCGCGGCGAGCCAGCGCTGCTGGGCGTCGCTCAGGCCTTCACCCCTGGCGTAGGCGAACAGCCGATCGGTCGCGCCGGCGAGGTGCTTGAGGTGGAATCCCGGTGGCGGCGCCTTGCCCGGCGACCGCCAGAGATCCCCGGGGGGCAGGAGCTCGAGGGCCCGGGCCACGTCCTCGCGTGCCTGCAGGAGGGCGTGCGCCACGGGTTGGAGCAGGGCGGGCACGTCGGCGACCCGCCCTCGAAGCCACACTTCCGGTCGTTGCATAGGGCCCCTTTCAGCTGGGCAGCTCGCCGGCGAGGATGGTCCTCAGCACGGTCGAGTCGATGTTACCGCCGGAGACGACGCAGACCAGGTCGCCTCCGTTCCCCCGATGCCGCGGGGCGGCGGCGAGTCCGAGCGCGCCCGCGCCTTCGGCCACCACCCGGACCCGCTCGGCCAGATGGCGCACCGCCCCGGCCACGGCCTCGAGCGTCACCGACTCGGCGCCGGCCAGGACTTCCCGGGCGAGCGGCCACATCGCCGGCAGCACGGACCGACCGCCGGCGCCGTCCACGAAGCTCGGGTGGTAGACGGTCTCCACCGGCTCGCCGGCCCGCATCGCGGCCGTGAGCGGGGCGGCGGTCTCCGGCTCGACGGCGATCGTCCGGGCCGCGGGCCTGATCTCGCGCAGCGCCGAGGCGATCCCGCAGCTCAGTCCACCTCCTCCGAAGGGCACCAGCACCGTGGCGACCTCCGGGAGGTCTTCGGCGATCTCGAGCCCGATGGTGGCGTTCCCCGCGACCACGGCCGGCTCGGACACCGGATGCACGAAGAATCCGTCGGCGTGATCGGTGCGCCGGGTCTCGAGGACCTGCCACCACTCCGCGAAGGGCACCGCGACCACCCGGGCGCCGAGCCGCTCGAGCGCGGCGAGCTTGGTGGCCGGGGCGTGATCGGGCACGATCACCGAGCAGGGAATCCCGAGATCACGAGCACACCAGGCGACTCCCTGCCCCATGTTGCCCGCGCTGGCCGTCACCACGCCTTGGCCGAGCGACGCCGGATCCGCGGCGCCGAGGGCGCTGCCCGCGCCGCGGATCTTGAAGGAGCCGATCGGCTGGAGGTTCTCGAGCTTGAGCCAGACGATCTGGCCGCCGTCCAGCTCGACCCGCAGCAGCGGCGTGCGAACCGCCAGCCCGCGGATCCGCTCCCGCGCGGCGCGAATCGTCTCGATGGAGGGCCGCGCGATCGTGAGCGGCATCGGAACCCGCTTCCGAATCGGTGGTGACGGTGGTAATCTCCCAGCGCTCTCTCATAATATCGAGTTCCTTCGAGACACGGGATTCCCGCCGATGACGAATGCGACCGTGCCGCTCACCCGGCGTCGGTTCGGCGAGACGATGCGGCGCGACCGGTGGTTGGTCCAGCCCCTGATCGTTTTCCTGATCCTCTCCGCGTTTCTTGTCTACGCGACCTGGGCGGCGTTCCAGAACGCCTACTACTGGCACGGGGAGTACCTCTCGCCCTTCTATTCGCCGGAGATCTTCGGCGACTCGCCGCACTCGTGGTTCGGGCCGAAGCCGGGCTGGTGGCCGGGATGGCTGCCCTTCTCGCCCGCCCTCATCATCCTCCCGTTTCCGGCGCTCTTCCGCTTCACCTGCTACTACTACCGCGGCGCCTACTACAAGGCCTTCTGGGCGGATCCGATCGCCTGCACCGTCGGCGAGCCGCGCAAGACCTACCTGGGTGAGCGCTACTTCCCGCTCATCTTCCAGAACATCCATCGCTACTTCCTGATGATCTCCGTCGTGTTCCTGTTCTTCCTCGGTCACGACGCCTGGAAGGGCTTCTGGTTCAGCGACGGCGCCGGCGGCTCGACCTTCGGGATCGGGCTGGGCAGCCTGGTGCTCACGGCCAACGTGGTCTGCCTCGCGGGCTACACCTTCGGCTGCCACTCGATGCGGCACATCCTGGGCGGCTTCCTCGACCAGTTCTCGCGGCGACCCGCGTTCAAGCTGCCGTACGCCTGTTCCTCCTGCCTCAATCGCGTCCATCACCGCTGGGCGTGGCTGAGCCTCCTGGTGGTCGCCTTCTCCGACCTCTACGTGCGGCTCTGCGCGATGGGCGTCTGGACCGATCCGAGGTTCTTCTGATGGCCGAGTATCGCTCCTACGATCACGACGTCCTGATCATCGGCGCCGGGGGCGCCGGGCTCCGTGCCGCGATCGAGGCGGCCTCGACGGGCGTTTCCGTCGGGTTGGTCTGCAAGTCGCTCCTCGGCAAGGCGCACACGGTGATGGCCGAGGGCGGGATGGCGGCGGCGCTGGCGAACGTGGACGACCGGGACAACTGGAAGGTCCACTTCACCGACACGCTCCGCGGCGGCCAGTACGTCAACAACTGGCGGATGGCCGAGCTCCACGCGAAGGAGGCGCCGGCCCGGGTGCGCGAGCTGGAGGCCTGGGGCGCGCTGTTCGACCGGACCAAGGACGGTCGGATCCTGCAGCGGAACTTCGGCGGGCATCGCTATCCCCGCCTGGCGCACGTCGGCGACCGCACCGGGCTGGAGATGATCCGGACGCTCCAGGATCACGGCGTCCACCAGGGCATCGACGTCCATATGGAAGTCACGGTCGTCACCCTGCTCAAGCGCGGGGAGCGGGTGGTGGCCGCGCTCGGGTACGATCGGCAGAAGGGAGCCTTCCACCTGTTCCGCGCCAAGGCGATCGTGCTCGCGACGGGCGGGATCGGGCGGGCGTTCAAGATCACCAGCAACAGCTGGGAATACACCGGCGACGGTCACGCGCTCGCGTTCCAGGCCGGGGCGGATCTCCAGGACATGGAGTTCATCCAGTTCCATCCGACCGGGATGATCTGGCCGCCGAGCGTGCGCGGGATCCTGGTGACGGAAGGCGTGCGGGGCGAGGGCGGAATCCTGCTCAACAACCAGGGCCGGCGGTTCATGTTCGACGACATCCCGGAGAACTACCGGGCCCAGACCGCCGACAATCCCGACGAGGGCTGGCGCTACGTCATGGGCGACAAGTCCGCCCGCCGGCCCCCCGAGCTGCTCACCCGCGACCACGTGGCGCGCTGCATCATGCGCGAGGTCCGCGAGGGCCGGGGAAGCCCGCACGGCGGCGTCTTCCTCGACATCGCCTGGATCAAGGAGCGGCTCCCCAAGGCGGCCGAGCACATCAAGAAGAAGCTGCCGAGCATGTACCACCAGTTCAAGCAGCTGGCGGACATCGACATCACCACCACGCCCATGGAGATCGGACCGACCACCCACTACATGATGGGCGGCGTCCGGGTCGACGGCGACACCCAGATGTCGAACGTCGAAGGTCTCTTCGCGGCCGGCGAGGTGGCCGCCGGCCTCCACGGCTCGAACCGGCTCGGTGGCAACTCGCTCTCGGACCTGCTGGTCTTCGGCAAGCGAGCCGGAGAGCACGCCGCGAGCTACGCGAGGGAGCATACCGCGGAGAGCCCCGACGACGGCGAGGTGGGCGAAGCCATCCGCGAGGCGCTCGCGCCCTTCGAGCGGCAGAGCGGCGAGAACCCCTACCAGGTCCAGCAGGACCTCCAGACCATGATGCAGGACCTGGTCGGCATCGTCAGGCGCGAGGAGGAGATGGAGCGGGCCAGCGCGGAGCTCGACGCGCTCGAGGCCAGAGCCCGGAAGGTCGGCGTCGACGGCGGTCGGGCTTACAACCCGGCCTGGCACACCGCCCTCGACCTGCCCAACCTGCTCACCGTCTCCCGCGCGGTGGTGACCAGCGCGCTCGCCCGCAAGGAGAGTCGAGGCGGCCACTTCCGCGACGACTACCCGGAGAAGCTGGCGGAGTACGGCCGGTTCAACCTGGTGACGAGCCAGGGGCGGGACGGGCTCTCGCTCCGGCGCGAGACGATCCCCACGATGCCGGCTGAGCTCACGGCCATCGTCGAAGAGATGAAGTAACCGGAAGGGAACCAGCGGATGACGACGACCACGACGTTCTCGATCTGGCGCGGCGAGCAGGGCACCGGCCGATTCCAGGACTACGCCACCGAAGTATCCGAAGGCATGGTGGTGCTCGACGCCGTGCACCAGATCCAGGCCGAGCAGGCGCCGGACCTCGCCTGCCGGTGGAACTGCAAGGCCGGCAAGTGCGGCTCCTGCTCCGCGGAGATCAACGGCCAGCCACGGCTGATGTGCATGACCCGGCTCAACGAGCTCGACTTGAGCGAGCCGGTCACCGTCGAGCCGATGCGGAGCTTTCCGCATCTCCGCGACCTGGTCACCGACGTCAGCTGGAACTACTCGGTCAAGCCGAAGATCGCCAAGTTCAAGCCTCGGCCGGCCGATGCCGCCGACGGCACCTGGCGGATGGGACAGGAGGACGTCGATCGGGTCCAGGAATTCCGGAAGTGCATCGAGTGCTATCTCTGCCAGGACGTCTGTCACGTCCTCCGCGACCATCACCTGCACGACGAGTTCATCGGGCCGCGCTTCCTGGTGTACGCGGCCAACCTGGAGATGAACCCGATCGATACCGAGCAGCGGCTCGAGGCGCTCCGCCGCGAGCACGGGATCGGCTACTGCAACATCACCAAGTGCTGCACCAAGGTTTGCCCCGAGGGCATCAAGATCACCGACAACGCTATCATCCCCCTGAAAGAGCGGGTGATGGACGATGCCTTCGATCCGATCGTGAAGCTCTGGGGACTGATCACGGGCAAGACGGCCGGCCCCTGAGCCGGCGCCCTTGACGGCGGCCCCGCAAGGGTCGACTATCGAGCCAATGAGCTACCCTCTCAAGGCGATCACCCCGGGCGGCGTGGCCGGTGCCCTCGCGAAAGCGGAGCGCTATCGGCTGCTCAACGACCCGGAGGGGGCCGAGAGCATCTGTCTCGACGTGCTCGACGCAGAGCCGGAGAACCGCCAGGCGCTGGTGACGCTGCTGCTCGCCCGCTCCGATCAGATCGAGTACGCGCTCGGCGCCGGAGTCGCCAAGGCGCGCGAGGTGCTGGCCAAGCTCCACGATCCGTACGAGCGGGCGTACTACGGCGGCCTGATCTGCGAGCGGCGCGCGCAGGCGGCGCTCCGCAGCACCACCATGGGCGCCGCCGCGCTGGCGCACGAGTGGTTCATGGAAGCCATGGAGTGCTACGAGGAAGCCGAGAAGATCCGGCCGGCCGGCAACGACGACGCCCTGCTCCGCTGGAACGCCTGCGCCCGCGCCCTCAACGCCAATCCGCACCTGACGCCCCGGCACGAGCCGAGCTACGAGCCCACCCTGGGCGAATAGCAGTCCGGCTACTGCGGCTCCGCCGCCGTCGCGGAGCCCAGCGGCAGCGTCACCTCCTCGCCCCAGAGATACTTCGCGAACCAGCTCCAGTTGTGCCAGACCGCGGCCAGCTGCTCCTTCGGCTTGCTGATCCCGTGCCCGAAGCCCTTGTAGATGATCAGCTCCGTGGGCACCGCCTGATCCTGGAGCCCCTGAAACAGCTCGAGCGCGTTCTGGGTCGGGACCCGACGGTCGAACTCACCGTGCTGGATCAGGGTCGGCGTCCTGGCCTGTCGGATCGTCGACATCGGCGAGGTCCGGGCATAGATGGCCCGATCCGTCCACGGCGTGGCCTTGAGATACTGCCGGGTGAACGGGTGGATGTCGGTGGCGACGTAGTAGGTCACCCAGTTGCTGATGCCCGCTCCGACCGAGATCGCCTTGAACCGTGAGGTGTTGGTCGTGAGGAAGGCGGAGATGTACCCGCCCTGACTCCAACCCATCGCCCCCATCCGGCTCTCGTCCACGAAGCCGCGCTTGACCAGCGCGTCCACGCCGGACATCACGTCCCAGAGGTCGCCGACGCCGAGATTACGGACGTTGAGCGACCGGAAGCGCTCCCCATAGCCGGCCGAGCCGCGATAGTTCGGCCGCAACACGATCGCTCCCTTGGCGACCCACTGCGGAATCGGGTAGACGTAGAACGGCAGCGGCGTCGGATAGTCGATCCCCGTCGGACCGCCGTGGATCACCACCAGCAGGGGGTACTTCCGGGTAGAGTCGAAGTCGGCCGGCTTGTGAAGGACGCCCTCGATCGTGGCGCCGTCGCGGCTCCGCCAGCTGACGACCTCGCTCGGGCCCAGGTTCCAGGTCAGGATCCGGCCGCTGAAGTCGGTGACCCGCTCGGGAGCACCGCCCACCGACCGATACACCTCCGGCAGGCTCGCCGAATCGGCCTGAGCGAGGATGGCCCAGGCTCTCCCGTCGGGGCTCGTCTCCCGGCCGAGCACCCGGGCGAACGGCAGCGGCAGCTCGACCGCGGCATTGGTCGCTTCGTCGACCCGAAAGACCGCCCGTCGAGTCTTCTGCCACGCGACGAAGCTGAGTCCGTCCGCCCTCCACTCGAGCTGCGAGACCTGCTCGTCGAAGTCGGGCGCGACTCGGACCAGCTCCCCACCCTCCACCGGGACCTTCATCAATCGCGCGTTGCGGTAGAAATACGAGCTGGTGTCTCCGTTGGAGGAAGTGAACGCGATCCAGCGGCCGTCCGGCGACCAGACCGGCCCGCCATCCGTGCCGGGGCGTCGCACCAGGGCCCTGACTCGACGGGAGGCCAGGTCGACCACCGCGAGGTCCGACGCGCCGATCGAGGTGATCAGGGGATCGGGGCGATGCTCGAAGGCGATCCGCCGCCCGTCCGGCGAGAAGGCGAAGTCGGTGACGCTGTAGCTCGAGTCGCCGGTGAGCCGAACCGGCTTCGGTCCGAGCGTTGTGTCCGAGGTCCAGGTCGACGGATCGAAGCCGAGCGTCCACAGGTGCTGTTGCCGGTACTCCTGGTCTTCGATCGCGAACTCGCCATAGCGCGAGCGCCGCTCTTCGTCGTCCTTGGTCTCGGCCTCCCGCACCAGCAGCGCCAGCTCGAGCCCGACCGGGCTCCAGGCGAAGTCGATCACGCCGCCCTTGCGATGGGTGAGCTGCATCGACTCGCCGCCGCGAGGGCCGATCACGTAGAGCTGCTGGGCGCCGTCCCGATCCGAGAGGAAGCCGATCCAGCGACCGTCGGCCGACCAGCGCGGTCTCGAGCTGCTCCCCTTGGTGGCGCGAGTGAGCTGGATCGGCTCGCCGCCTTCGCGCCAGAGCCAGAGCTCCGTGTCGAAGCGGTTCTCCTTCCAATCCGTGCCGCGGACCTGGTAGACGATCGCGCGGCCGTCCGGCGAGATCGTGGGCCCGCCCGGGCTCTCGAGATCGATCACCGAGCGGAAGCTCGGCCCCGGAACGGTCTGGGCGCTCGCGACCAATGGCGCGACCGCGATCCCGAGCGTCAGCCCGCTACGCCACATCAGCTTCGTCAGCATCGAGCACATCTCCTGGACGCCTCCATCCCAGTCTGATCGAGGACTCACTTCCGAACCCTGGTGAACCGGAGATTCGCGACTCTCAGGGCCGCGGCCGGTCCGCCCGCCGGCAACTCGAACTCGAACTCGTTGCCGCTGTCGACCCCCACCACCCGGGTGGAGTCGACGAACACGAACTCCTCCCGCGCGACCACGCCGGGCGCCTCGAGATAGCCGCGCCCCGCTTCCGCGCTGATCAGGACCGTGATCGGCGGCGAAGCGACCCGGTACTCGCCGACCACCGCGGCGAGCCGCGCGGAGTCCAACGCGAGCGGGGTGATCTCCCGCGGGGCGTAGCCTGGCCAGCCGTATTCCTCGGCGATCGCGAAGAGCAGCTCCTGGATCACCGCCGTTCCGTTGTCGCTGTTGGCCATCAGGGCGGCGCCCTGGCCCGTCTCCGGATAGTACGTCAGCTGCGAGCGGAAGCCCTCGTTCGAGCCACCGTGACCGAAGTTGAAGGCGGCGCCCGATCCGTCGAGGAACGGACCGATGCCGGTCGGAGCCTTCTGCACCGTCAACATCTCGTCGACCGTCTCCTTCCGGAGCAGGCCGTTCGGCTCTCCCCGCCGCGACGCCGCGATCGCGAACGCCCAGCGCAGCAGGTCGGTCGGTGTGGTCCAGAGGCCCGCGGCCGCCATCTCGGGATAGGTGTGCCATCGACCCGGCACCACGCTCCCGTCGGGCTTGTGACCGGCGGCGGCCTCTGGCGCGCGAGCGGCCGGCAGCGGCTGCTCGTAGGTGCTCGTGCTCATCCCGGCCGGGTCGAGCACGAGCTCTTTCAGGAGCACCGGAAAGGCGCGACCGGTGACGTCCGTCATGGCCAGCTGCATCACGGTCGTGCCACCGCCGGAATAGCGCCAGATCGAGCCGGGCGTCGTGTCGACCCGCACCGGCCCGGTATTGGCCGGCTTGGCTCCGTCCAGGATCTGCGGGACCGTGGGCAGCGGATCGCCCTCGGCGTAGCCGGGAAAGCCGTGGACCGTGAGCCCCGCGGCGTGGGTCGCGATCCGCCGCAAGGTGACCTGCTCCTGCTCGGTGAATCGGTTCCCGGGCAGCTGCCAGCTCTTCAGATGTCGATTGACGTCGGAATCCAGGTCGAGCTTGCCCTCTTCCACGAGACGCAGCATCGCCGTGGCGGAGACGGGCTTGCTGATCGACGCCGCCTGAAAGAGCGTGCCCGTGGTGACCGTGTCCGCGCCGCCCGCCTGCTTCAGGCCGATCGCACCGGCCCACACGATCCGGCCGCTGTCGGCGATCGCGATGCTCACCGCCGGGGTGTGGTGGTGCGCCATCCGGTCCGCGATGGGGAAGTGATTCCGTGGCCGCCCGACGACGACGATCGACGGCTGGAGCCGCCCGAGGATCCGCTCGACGCGGGCGGCCGTCTGGTCGACGGGCGGCGCGCTCGGGGCGCACCCGAACAGGGCGAGCGCGAGCGGCCAGAGCGAAGCGCGGCGCATGGTGGGTCCTTGGCGGCGGGGACGTCGACTCGGAAACGACAACCTATTCGTCGCCCGAGGCCGGCGCTACCGCAAGACCCCGACTCGGCGGCTCAGAACGTGAGCCGCAGCCGCAACCCGAGTCCGCTGCCGTCGTGGAGCGCCAGGTACGGCGCCAGCGACACCGCGCGCCACCGCTCGGTCTTGATCAGCGAGCCGATCAGCGCCCCGCCGAGCACCGGCGGCGCGACGAAGATCAGACCGATCCGGGCGTACTCGTCCGCTTCGCAGAGCGTGTCCGGGTCGTCGCAGAACCCGATCGCGAAGGCGACCGCCGCGGCCCCTCCGACCGCCGCGCCGACCAGCGCCCCCGTCCCGGTGTGACGCCGAATGGTGCGCCGCTCGAGGCGGAGCACCGACCGCGGATCGATCTGGGTCTCTTCCGATCCCGTTCGAATGGTGAGCGACCCCGGCCCGGCGCGGACCAGAGTCCCGACGAGGGGAGCCGAGCGCGTGCTGGTGGTGACGCGGACCGTCGCTCCCGGCCCGAGCTCGGGTTTGGTGACCTGCTGCGCGGTCGCCGCGGGGACGATCGCGATTCCGAGGAGAGTGAGCGCAGCCAGGCGAATCAGCGGGCCCGTCATCGAAGCCTCCTGCTGGGTCCGAGAGGGAAGCTCGCACCCACCCGTCCCTCCCTCGTGACCTCATCGCCTCCGCTTGGGCGGCCTGGGCCCACGGAGCTTGCGCTTGCGGTGCCGGTGCGGATGGATCTTCCCGCTCGACCGGCGGAGCAACGCCAGCAGCGCGTCGATCGAGGCCGCCTCGAGCGGCGGCTCGGCGCCCCGAACGACCGCGAACCTGAGCTCCCGATCGAACGCCGGCAGGTCCTCCGGCCGGAGCCTCCGCGCCTGCCCCTCCCGCAATCGAAGCCGCACGATCGGCCGGCCGCGCTCCAGGTCGTACTCGAGGGCGACGGCGTCGCCGTAGAGCCGGATCGTCGAGGGCAGGCGATCGAGCTCCCGCTGGACCTCCGGCTCGACGATCCGATCGAGATCGAGCGCGAACCTGGTCTCGAGGAAGGTCGACCAGCTGTCGACCTCCGCCAGCTGGCCCAGCAGCTCGTCCGTCAACGCGGTCTCGCTCGCCAGGGGAAGGGTGCCACCGGACCGGCGCCAGTATTCCCGGGCACGCGCCGCGGCTCGACGCACCACGCTCCTATCGGGATGCTCGACTTCGCCTGCGAGCAGGGCGGCGGCCAGCGCTTCGCGCGCGGAACCCGCGAGCTCGTCCGGAAAACGGCCGGTGAGCGGCTCGGACACGGTATCGAGGTCGAAGCCGAAATAGCCCCGAGTCCGACAGATCTCGAGTCGCTGGTGGCGGCGTGGGCCGGCCACTCGCACCGAGGGCGGACCGCGGCGGGCGTAGCGCTGCACCAGATCGCGCGAGATGGTCGTGCCCTCGATCGAGGCCCGCGGCGTGCCAAAGCGGTCGGCGAAGAATCGCAGCGATCCGGCAACCGCGCCCCACCCACCGGCCAGCGACGACTTCGAGATCCGAGCCGGCTGGCCGTCGGCCGTCTCCTCGTCCATCACCAGGTCGAACGGCATCACCTTGGCCACCAGGTGGATGAACTCGTCGCGCAGGTGCTTGCTGGCGTACGGCAAGGTCGGCGGCAGCGGCAGCTCGAGCGCACGGTAGACCGACGCCATGCCCATGGCGATGTCCTCGATCGCCTTCATCAGCACGCCGCGGTCCTCGCCCCACTGCTCGAGACCCTCGTCGAACACGTGCCGGGACAGCCCGTAGACCGACCCCAGGCCGCCGTGCCGGTTGACGGCTTCCGCGTACAGGTTGTAGACCGTCAGGTGGTCGCTCCCGCGCACCGCCGCGCCCCCCAGATCCGGTTGGTCCCGGGTCATCCGATGGAGCGAGTCGACGTTCGAGCAGACGGCGAGGATCGGCGCCAGCTCCGGCGAGGCCTGCACCAGCAGCTCGCCCCAGGCCCGCTCGACGGGCATCGCCTCGACCGCCCGGCCGAGCGAGGTCAGCCGGCCATCGGCTACCAGGCCGCGATCGGTGAGCGTCGTGAGCGCCCGACGATAGGCGGTCCGGTCGAGCGGAACCGGGAGCTCGAGGTCGGTCGCGTCGACGCCGAGCGCCGCGCAGGTCAGCGCCACCCGCTCCGCGTCGCCCGCCAGCTGGAACTCCGGCGGCGTCGGCTTCAGGTCCTCGAAGCGGAGCGGCCGATCACTCAGGATCGTGACCTCGCCGTTCGGGACCCGGCCGTGGACCCGCCCCGCCATCTGGAGGATCTCGTTGGCGCCGAGATAGAGGCGGTGGAGCACGTTGCGACCGCGATCCACCACGTTGCCGTACCGGGCGTCGTAGATCACCACCGTGTCGAGACCCGGCACGTTGAGCGCCGACTGCCCCGCCGCCGTCATCGCGAGCAGGAAGGGCTTCGGCACCTCGCCCTCGAGAAACGGACGGATCACCCGGATCGGCTCGCCGCCGTGATAGAACGCGGTCGCCAGGCGCTCCCACCGCTCACCGACCTCCCGCGCGAGGCGCTCCACCTCGGCCCGGGTCGGCACGAACACCGCGACGGCGCGTCGCTCGCGAATCACCCGGCGGACGAAGCGGTCGTCGATGAACTCGGCCACGTCCTTGGCCACCACGGCGACCTTCGCCCTGAGCGCCGGATCGAAGGCCGTCGTGGACAGCACCTCGTCGGCGCCGAGATAGGAGGCGTAGAACTGTGGATCGACCGTGGCCGACAGCCAGATGAACCGGCAGCCGGCACGCTTGCCGAGCGCGAGGCAGAGCTCCAGCTCGGCGGAGGTCTGGTGGATCTCGTCCACGACCAGGGTATCGCGATCGGTGATCAGGTCGTCCTGGAACCAACGGCGGGCGATGCCGGTGGTCACGATCACCACGTTCCAGCTCGGCGTCTCGGGCGTCGCCTCCCGCTCGCGATTGACGACGCCGTACCGGAGTGTGGAGCCGAGGATGGCCTGGGCGATGACCCGGGTCGCGAGGGTTTTCCCGGTCCCGGTGCCAGCCACGATCCCGAACGCCTTGCCCTCCTTCGCCCAGCGCTCGAGCTCCTCGCCGTGCTCCCGGAGCAACAGGGTCTCGATCTCCGCGCCGAGCGCCAGCTCGATCGTCTCGCACGCCGCTCGGGTAGGGGCGATCACGATCACCCGCCCGTGCGGATGCCGCGCCGCCCGGTAGGCCGCGGGATCGGGTGGGAGGTGATGGTCGCGGAGGGCCTTCACGCGCGGACGGCCGCGTCAGTCCACGAAGGGGGTCGACCCATGGGCTCGGTCCTCGAGTGACTGCCCGGCAACGGGCGAAGGGAGAACGGGCTTCGGACGGCGAGGGGAAGGTGCGACGGTCGCCGCCCGCAAATCAACCCGGGGCAAGGTGGCGCCCGACGCACGTCCACGAGTCGAGCCAGCCCGACACTGTCCCGTGGCAGCTCGCGGAGCTCGGGGAGAGTCGCGCTCCGAACGCTGGTCGAGGGCGAGTCCGGCGGGCGGATCAGTTGCGGAGGAAGCTCACCACCACGACCCGGCGCGGGGCCGCGCGCTCGGGCACCGTCGCCACCCGGGCGACGCCGACGCTCACCCGAGAAGATCCCGTGGAGTCACGGGCGGCCCGCCGGACCTGGGCGGCGACCTCACCCCCGGACTCGGCTCTGACGACCTTGCCCGCGACTCGCAGCTTGCCCGAGGTCTGGGCGCTGGCGGCGGTAGTCAGGCCGAGCAGAGCGCCGCCAGGAGGACCGCCAGGCGAACCGCCCCGCCCGAGCCCCGGGGACCCGGATTGACCCGGAGTCAAGTTTCTCGACATGAGCCGGCAAGCGGTGGAAGTCGCGAAGAGCGGCCGATTTCGAGGCTCGACCCTGGCAACTGACCGTCTTGAAACTGGTCATCCGGCAATCCCTTCAAGACATTGAAAAACAACTTCTGCCAGCCAAACCAGGAAGAAAATTCCAGTCTTTTGACGACATCTCCGGTCTGGCATGCTGGTTGCCCATGCTCCTCGTCGACCCCAGTGGGAGGTCGGCTCCCCTGGAAAGCGAACCCGACACACCCACTTCGAGGGAGCGAGGCATGCGAGTCCTTAAGTCAGTATCGGCCGCGGTGGCGTTGAGCTTGAGTCTCACGGCGGTCGGCGCCGCCCAGAGCGCCAGCGGCTCGATCAACGCGACCGCGTTGGTCCGTCAGCCGATTTCGATCAGCGCCGGTCAGAACCTCGACTTCGGCATCGTGCTGCAGGGCACGCCGAAGACGATCGCCTCGACGGCCGCCGCGGCTGGCCGCTTCGACGCGACCGGCACCGCCAGCGCCAACGTCAACGTCGCTTTCACGCTGCCCGCCACGCTGGCGTCCGGCGCGAACACGCTGCCGATCGGCACCTGGACCGGCTGCTACAACGCGACGGCCAACAGCAACGGCGCGGGCTGCACCGCGATCGCCAACCTGGCCGCGACCACGCCGGCCGCCTTCGGCGGCGCGGGCAACCTCTGGGTCTTCGTCGGCGCCACCGTGACGCCCGCCGCCGCGCAGGCGGTCGGCAACTACTCGGGCACCGTCACGATGACCCTGACGTACTTCTGAGTCAGCTCGGTGCGGACGGGCTCGGAGGTCGACCAGTCCGGTCGACGATCCCGGGCCCTTCTCACCGGCCCGACCGATGTACCGCGCGCTGGCCGTGCTGGCCCTGACCGCTTCGACCCTCACCTCCCGTGCCTCGGGCCAGGTGGGGGTTCAGGGTGTTCGCGATCTGAACTTCGGCGTCGTGTTGCCGGGTGTCCAGTCGTCCGTCGCGCCCACCGATCCGATCAAGAGCGGACAGTTCTACTTCCGGACGCCAGGGATCGGGAGTCGGGTGCGGATTCGGTTCAACCTCCCCAACCGATTGAGCGGCCCGGGCGGGGCTCAGATGAATATCCAGTTCTCGAACGGCGACGGACTCCTGATGGGCACCAGTCCGGCGAGCTTCCCGGTCTCGATCAACCCGCGCGCCACCACCGTGCTCCAGGCCACCACCAGCTCCGACGCGAACGTCTACCTCGGCGGCACCGTCTCTCCCTCGGCGGGCCAGGCCCCCGGCAGCTACACCGGAACCATCGTCATGACGATAACGGTCTTCTGATGCGACGCCCCCTCGTTGCCCTCGCGCTCTGCTCGACGCTCCTGGCCGGCGCACTCTCGGCCCAGGGCGTCCTGGTAGCCCCTCACGTCGTGGTGATCGATCATCAGATCCGAGGGACCGCGATCACCTTGTACAACCCCGGCGCGGAGCCCGCCGAGGTCTCGATCTCCGGCTTCTTCGGTTACCCGATCACCGACTCCATCGGCGAGTTCGAGCTGGCCACCCCGGATCCCGCGACCGCCGGCCTGCCTTCCTCGGCCGGCTGGATCGACGCCTATCCCCGCCGGGTGCTGGTGGGCCCGCTCGAGCGGCAGACGATCCGCCTGCTCGGGCGCCCGCCCGCCAACCTCGCCGACGGCGAGTACTGGAGCCGGCTGATGATCAGCGCGAAGGGCGGCCGGGTCGCGGTCCAGTCCACCGACAGCGCGAGCGGTATCGACATCGGGCTCGACCTCGAGGTACGGACGATCATCCCGGTCCAGTATCGCAAGGGCAGCATCAAGACCGGCGTTCGAATCGAGGGTATCAGGGCCGAGAAGGACGGGGACAGCCTCGCGGTCAGGGCGCGGATGGTCCGCCAGGGCAACGCCGCCTTCGTCGGCACGGGCCACCTTCGCCTTCGCGACGAGAGCGGCCGCCTGGCCGCCGAAGCGGCGATCCCGCTCGCGGTCTATGTCGAGATCGACCCGCTGATGCGGATCGCGACCGCGGCCCTCCCCGCTGGTCGCTACACGTTGGAGATCGAGCTCGTCGCCGAGCGAAGCGACCTTCCCGACACCCAGATCGTGCCGGCCGCGCCGGCGCGAGCGTCACTCCCCATCGTCCTCGAGTGATCGCCGCGGCGCTGCTCAGCCTCGGGGCCTTTGCCGCGCCCCTGCCGGTGCAAGCCGTTGCGCGAGACACCGCGCAGCCGGTCATCCTCGAGCTTGCCATCGGTCGGCTGGCGCGGGCCACCGTCGCCGCCTATCGGCAGGGCGACGAGGCGCTGCTCCCGCTCGGCCGGTTCTTCGATCTGAGCGAGATCGAGGTCGAGCGCCTCGGCCCCGACCGGGTCGAGGCGGTCCTGCATCCTGGCGAGCGGCGCTTCGTCGTGGATCCGACCAGCGGACGGGTCTCGTTCGAACGGCGGGAGCGCATCGTAGCGCCGGAGTCGATGATCGTCGAGCCGAGCGAGGTCTACCTCCCGGCGACGGTGATCGGAGCGTTGCTCGACCTCGAGTGGAGCGTCAGCTGGGCCGATCTCGTCGCGACGGTCGTCGATCCCGCCCGCCTGCCGATCGCGGTCCGCCTCACCCGCGAGTGGCAACGACGCACCCGCGAGCTGGCGGGCGAAGGCCTCGTCGCCGAGCGCACGCTCGAGTCGGACGTCCGGGCCGTGGACGGGCTGGTGGTCGACTACAGCGTGCTCGCGCCGAGCGGCCGGCCGCTCGATCAGGCGGCCTACTCCACCGCCCTCGGGCTCGAGCTGCTCGGCGGCTCGCTGACGGCGGCCGCGCAGAGCCAGGACCAGCCGGGCCGTTCTCGGATCCGGACCGACTTCGCCTGGTCAGGCGTCTTCCACGATCGCCCCTGGATCACCCAGCTCAGGGTGGGAGACGGCTTCTCCACGGGCCCACGTCCGCGGACCCTGCGGGGCGTCTCCTTCGGCAACGCTCCGTTCGTGCGGCCCAACTACTTCGGGACCACCGCCTTCTCGGGCAACCTCGACCCCGGATGGACGCTCGAGGCCTATCGCGGCGGTCGGCTGATCGCCTTCGACTCGGTCAACGCCCTGGGAGAGTTCGCGATCGACGCACCAATCCAGTACGGCGAGAACCCGGTCGACTTCGTGGCATACGGGCCGTTCGGCGAGATCCGCCGGTTCAACCGCACCCTCCGGGTCGACGCCGATCGGATTCCCGCGGGCTCGTTCGAGTACGGGGTGGCTGCCGGCGCCTGCCGGGCCCAGCTCTGCCGGGCGACCGTGAATCTCGACGCGCGCTACGGCCTGTCGCCTCGCTGGACGGTGCGCGGCGGGCTCGACCAGTTCTGGCGCGGTGGGATGTCCGACCTCTTCCATCCCTACGTCGGGGTGGCCGGCCACCTGACCAGCGTCGTCAGCGTAGACGCCGAGCTGGTCGCCAACGCGGTGGCCCGCGCGACGGTGCGCTACGACCCCTCCACCGATCTCGCCCTGACCGGCGAGGTGCTCCGCTTCGCGCGCGGGGTGACCGACCCGATCCTCACCCCCGACGGTCGGCGCAGCCAGGCGACGGTGACGGCGTTCTACCGTCCCGACCGGGATTGGGGCGCGACCTATCTCGAGGCCAGCGTCGATCGGATCAGCACCGACGCCGGCTCCTTCCTGAGCGGTCGGTTTGGCGGCTCGTGGCAGCGTGGCGAGCTCCAACTGCTGCCATCCGTCCGCTGGCAGCACGATCGCGCCGCCGGCCGGTCGGCGGACCGGATCAGCTACGGAACCGGGATGTTCCTCTTGCCGAGCCCTCGGCTCGGACCGCTCCTGAGCGGGATCACCAGTCGCGCGACACTCGAGTTCGAGGGGGCCCTGGTCCCGAAGACGCTGACGGCGTTCGCGAGTCGAAGCTTCGGACGGCACCTGCGGCTCGAGCTGGGCGGTGGCTGGCTCCGCGGGCAGGGAGCGCTCTTCTCGTTGACCCTCGCGGCGAACCTGCCGACGGTGCGTTCCTACACGACGGCGAGCCACTCGGCCGGTCGCACCAGCGCGTCGCAATTGCTCCAGGGGAGCGTGCTGTACGATCCCTCGCGGAGCCGGGTGAGCCTCGGGGCGGGGCCTTCGATCGATCGCAGCGGCGTGACCGGGCGGGTCTTCCTCGACGCCAACGGCAACGAGCGCTTCGACCCGGGCGAGCAGCTACTCTCGGCCGTGCGGGTGAGCGTCGGCATGCAGACCCGGATCTCCGACGCGGACGGCACCTATCGACTCTGGAACGTGACGCCGCACGAGCCCGCGCTCGTGGCGATCGACTCCACCACGCTCGCGTCACCGCTCTGGGTGCCGACCTATCGCGCCATCCAGATTCGCCCGGCGCCGAACCGCTACGAGGTGGTCGACATTCCGGTCGCGCCGGGCGGGGTGATCGAGGGACGCGCGGTCTTCGCGGCGGACAGCGCCCCGGTCGGCGGCCTCGCGCTCGAGCTCGTCCACGTGACGAGCGGCGCCACCCGCACGCTGGTGACCTTCCGTGACGGCGCCTTCTACTCGATCGGGATCAAGCCGGGTGACTACCTGCTGCGGGTGGAGGAGCGGGTGGCGCGGCGGCTCCAGGTCGGGGCGGAGCCGATTCGGATCACGATGCCCTCGAGCCCCGATGGCGCGACCATCGCGGACCTCGTGCTCCTGCTTCGGCAGGCGGACCCGCAGAGCCGCTAGGCGCCCTGATCGCAGTGGGACTCGCCGGCCGCGGCCGACTCCAGCAAGCCGATCAGGTCGCTCACCGTGGAGCGGCCGGCGTCCTCGCGATACCAGGTCATCTTGCTCTCGAAGCGATCCTGATCGCCGCCCCGCGCCTCGGCGAGCATCCGCCGGAGCGCCACGGGCCGCTCGATGAAGCAGCCCCGCTCCCCGTAGGCCTCGTCGAGCAGGATCACCGTCGGGGTGGCCGCCCGGCCATCGGCGGTGCGGTGGCCTTCCATCACCCAGCGCCCGGCCGTCGGGTCGACGATCCGGAGCTCGAGCCCGGGCACGGCGTCGACCAGCTTGGCCAGGAACGGAATCGTGTTGGCGGAGTCGCTGCAGCTGTCGATGGCGACGACCAGGAAGCGCCAGGTCCCCTCGACGGCGCGGGCGCGCGTCAGCAGCGAGTCGGGCAGCCCGGGACCCTCGTAGTTGTCGACCCAGAGGACACGCCTCGCGTTGACCGCCGCGTAGAAGTCCTCCCAGGTCCGCCCGCTCCGATACAGCTCCATGAGGGAGTCCGAAGCGACCGGCGCCGCGAGGCGAAACGGTGGGACGCCGGGATCGGTCGGGGGAGAGCAGGCGATCAGGGCGGCCACGGCGAGAGACAACATCGGGAAAGCTCCGGTCGGTTCGACCGGCGAACGGTAGGGCCGGGCCCACAAGCAAACAACCCCGCCGTCGCGGGGTTGCTTGTACCCTCGGCTGTAGGAGCCTCGGGTGGCCGGCCAGGACTCAGCAAGGGGGCTGAGATATGGGGGGAGGCCGGCTTGTTCCTTCCTGGGGCCTAGTTGCCGCGGCCCCTTCGTCGTCTGTCGTCGTCGCGTCGTCCGCGATCATCGCGGCGCTCGTCGCGGCGCTCCTGCCGCCAGCGGCGGTCCCGGTCGTCCCTGCGGTCGCGGTCGAACCGGTCGCCCCGGTGATCGTCTCGATCCCGATGCCGGAAGCGGTCTTTCGGAAACCGGCGCCCGAAGTCGTGATCGTCGTGGATGTAGAAGCGGCCGCCGTGGTTGAACAACCGAACCGCATGGAGACCCCTACCACCACGATCGTAGAACACCCCACTCCACGGATCGTAGTACGCCACGATCACGCGGATCCCACGACCCCGACGGAGAAAGTCCCGTCCACTCCGCCGCTCGACCAGGATCACCCGGGGCCGAACCCGGTCCACCACCACCACGTCGCCTACCGGTCGATGACGCTCTCCGATATGGATGACTCCGCTGACCGGACCGTCGCCGATCCGGATATGGGCCGACACCTTCTGCGCGGCCCCGGTAGTGACGCCACCGACTCCAAGCAGGCCAGCCATCACACTGGCGGTCACGAGCTGTGTACCCACGGGAACCTCCTCTGAGAAAGCGTCCAGCGTCTCCGCAAGGTTCCATTGCCAGAGTCGTGCCACCGTCGATGACGTTGATTTACAACGACTTAGACCGACACACCCAGCGAGTTTTTGTCCCTGATTAGAGACACGGAGACAAACTCGCTCACCCTTTCGCCCCCGATCGAGTGGGCTAGCTTACGAGCCCGCTTCCGGGAGAGGCCGCCGTGCGTCGTCGTCTGTTCGAGCCCGAGCACCAGGATTTTCGAAACACCGTCCGCGGTTTCGTGGAGCAATCCCTGACCCCGCGCCATCCCGAGTGGGAGCAGGCCCGGATGGTGAGCCGGGACGCCTGGACGGAGGCGGGCGCCCTGGGCCTGCTCTCGATGGACGTCCCCGAGGAGTACGGCGGATCCGGTGTGACCGACTTCCGCTACAACGCGATCGTTACCGAGGAGCTGGCCGAAGCGGGGCTCTCCGGCGTCGGGTTCCCGCTCCATACCGACATCGTCGTACCCTATCTGATCAAGCACGGTGGCGACGAGCTCAAGCGGCGCTGGCTGCCCAAAGCGGTGACCGGCGAGGGAATCACCGCGATCGCGATGTCCGAGCCTGCCGCGGGCAGCGACCTCCAGGGGATCGAGGCGAGCGCCGTCTGGAGCGGCGACCACTACCTGCTCAACGGGCAGAAGACCTTCATCAGCAACGGCCTCCAGGCGGACCTGGTGGTGGTGGTGGCGAGAACCAACCCTGCCGCCGGCCACAAGGGCATCAGCCTGCTGGCCGTCGAGCGGGGGATGCCCGGGTTCGAGCGGGGCAGGAACCTCGAGAAGATCGGTCAGCACGCCCAGGACACGGCCGAGCTCTTCTTCCGGGACGTGCGGGTCCCCAGGAGTCATCTGCTCGGCGAAGAGGGCAGCGGCTTTCGGTACCTGATGGAGGCGCTGCCGGTCGAGCGGCTCACCATCGCGGTCGGCGCCGTGGCCCAGGCCGACGCCGCGCTCCGGGCGACCGTCGCCTACTGCCGCGAGCGGCGCGCCTTCGGAAGGGCGCTCGCCGAGTTCCAGCACGTCCGCTTCGAGCTGGCTGAGATGCGGACCGAGATCGACATCGGACGCGCCTTCGTCGATCGCGCCATCGAGGAGCTGAACCAGGGCGGGCTCGACACCAAGACGGCGTCCGAGGCGAAGTGGTGGACCACCGACATGTGCTCCCGGGTCACCGACCGCTGCCTCCAGCTCTTCGGCGGCTACGGGTACATGGTGGAGTACCCGATCGCCCGGCACTTCGTCGACAGCCGGGTGGCCCGGATCTACGGCGGATCGAACGAGATCATGAAGGAGATCATCGGGCGAGCGGTGGTGGCGGGAGACTGAGGTGAGCCGAGCCGCCGAGTATCGGCCAGTCTACGCCTGGTTCGTGGTCGGCATTCTGATGCTGGCCTACGTCTCGTCGTTCGTCGACCGGCAGATCCTGGCCCTGCTGGTGCAGCCCATCAAGCGCGACCTGCAGATCTCCGACACGCAGATCAGCCTCCTGATGGGCCTCTCGTTCGCCACGTTCTACAGCGTGCTCGGCTTCCCGATCGGCCGGCTGGCCGATCGGGCCAGCCGGCGGGGAATCATCGGCTGGGGCATCGCCGTGTGGAGCCTGATGACCGCGGCCTGCGGTCTGGCCCGGAACTTCGGCCAGCTGTTCCTCGCCCGCGTCGGCGTCGGCGTCGGCGAGGCAGCGCTCTCGCCACCGGCCTACTCGCTGATCGCGGACTACTTCCCGCGCGACCGTCTGGGTACCGCCATCGGGGTCTACTCGCTCGGCATCTACCTCGGCAGCGGGGTCGCCCTGATGCTGGGTGGCTGGATCATCGGCCTGGTGGGCGACGCCGGGATGGTGACCCTGCCGCTGATCGGCCCGATTCGTCCGTGGCAGGCCACGTTCGTGGCAATCGGGCTTCCGGGCCTCCTGCTGGCGCTGCTGGTCCGTCTGATCCGAGAGCCGGTCCGCGGCGCGATGAGCGCGGCCGGCCCGGTCGCGCCCGTTTCGGTCGGAACGGTCTGGCGCTACGTCGTCACTCATCGTCGCGCCTTTGCGAGCCACAACCTCGGCTTCGCGATGATCGCGATGGTCAACTACGGGTGGGCGTTCTGGGTGCCCACCTTTCTCACCAGGAGCCACGGTTGGACGGCGCAGCAGGCCGGCTACGTCTACGGGCTCTGGACGGCCACCTTCGGGGTGGCCGGCGTGGTTGCCGGCGGCTATCTGGGCGACGTCCTGGTGCGGCGCGGCCGGGCCGACGCCAAGCTGCTGGTGGGCATGATCGGCGCCACCTTTCAGATCGGCGCCACCTGGCTCTATCTCTTCGCGCCGACACCCTACCTCGCCGCCGCGCTGATCCCGAGCACGTTCTTCGCATCGTTCGGTTTCGGAGCGGCGGCCGCCGGGATCCAGGAGATCAGCCCACCCACGATGCGGGCCCAGACGTCCGCGCTCTATCTCTTCTCGATCAACATCGTCGGACTCGGCATCGGGCCCACGCTGGTGGCGGCCCTCACCGACTACGTCTTTCGTGACGAGGCCGCCATCGGCCGCTCCATTCTGGTCGTGTCGATGTTCGGTCTGACGACTTCCTTGCTCTTCTTCCGGGCCGGTCTCGCGGCGTTCCGCGAGGCGGCTCACGCCGGCGCCACCTGGACCCCGCCGAAGGACGCGGTCGCATGACAACCACCGTCACCGTCGCGCGAGAGGACCTCGGCTTCTCGGCGGCCCATTTCCTGACCATTCCCGGCCACAAGTGCGAGCGGCTGCACGGACACAACTACGGCGTGTCGTTGACGGTGGAAGGCGACGTCGACGACGCGACCGGGTTCGTGATCGACTTCGCGGTCCTCAAGACGATCCTCCGCCCGGCGCTCGAGGCCGTCGACCACCGGGTCCTGGTGCCGACGGAGAATCCCGCGATCCGGCTGGACGCCAGCGATGGATTCACGACCGTGTGGGTGAATGGCGAGCGGCGCTACCTCTTCCCCTCGGGGCAGGTGGCGGCGGTGGCGGTCCGGGATACGACGGCGGAGCGGTTGGCCGCCCACTTCGCCGAGCTGGTCTGGCGCGGGCTCGCCGAGGCAGGGTGTGGCGGCATCACGAAGCTCGTGGTCCTGGTCGAGGAGAGCCCGGGCCAGCACGCCACCTTCACCAAGGAGCGTTGACCATGCCCCCATCGGAGCGTCTCGACGACGCGGCGATCGTCGCCGGACTCCAGGCCGTACCCGGCTGGCGCGTCGAGGGAAACACGATCCAGCGAACCTATCAGACCGACGGCTGGCGGGTCTCGACGCTGGTGGCTGGGGCGATCGCCTTCATCTGCGAGGCGGCCGATCACCACGCCGACGTGACGGTCACCTGGCCCAAGGTCGCGGTGACGCTCTCGACCCACAGCGCGGGCGGGATCACGGCCAAGGACCTCGAGGTCGCGGCGATGATCGAGAGTCACCTCACCTGGCGCCCGCCCGAGGGCTCCTTCCTGGACGGGCCGTCGAAGCCGCTGGTGCGCTGATCAGTCGCCGAAGCTGATCCCGAGGTTCCGCGCGGTGAGAATGATGCCGCTGTCGAGGCTGACGAGCTTCTGGCGCCCGATGACGTCGGCGATCCGCCGCCGGCTCACCGTCGGTGGAGTGTAGACCACCACGGAGCCGAAGTCGGAGTCGCCGATCGCGCGAGCGGCGGCGCTCCCGAACCGAAGCGCCAACAGCCGGTCGAAGGTCGTCGGCGAGCCGCCCCGCTGGAGGTGGCCCAGGACCAGACTGCGGGTCTCCTTCCCGGTGCGCTCCGCGATCTGTCCGGCGACCACCGCCGCGACACCGCCCAGACGCTCCACGGTGCCGACCTTCTTGGCCTCCTTGACGACGACGTCGCCGAGGATCGGCTTGGCTCCTTCCGCCACGACCACGATCGAGAAGTGGCGGCCGGCCGCCTCCCGTGCCCGGATCTTGTCGCAGACCTTGGCGATGTCGTAGGGAATCTCGGGAATCAGGATCACGTCGGCGGAGCCCGAAAGACCGGCGTGGAGGGCAATCCACCCCGCGTACCGCCCCATCAGCTCGACGACGAAGACCCGATCGTGGCTCTCCGCCGTGGTGTGGAGCCGGTCGAGCGCGTCCGTGGCGGTGGCCACGGCGGTGTCGAAGCCGAACGTGGCCTCGGTGCCGACCACGTCGTTGTCGATCGTCTTCGGCACGCCGACCACCGGCACGCCCTTCTTCCAGAGGTCGTGGGCGATCGCCAGGCTGCCGTCGCCGCCGATGGTGACCAGCGCGTCGATCCCCTGGTCCCGGAGCGCCTCGACCAGCTCGTCCGAGCGGTCGATCTCCTTGATGGTGCCGTCCTCGAGCCGGGTCGGCCAGCGGAACGGATTCCCGCGGTTCGTCGTGCCGAGGATCGTTCCGCCGAGGTGAGTGATGCCACGCACCTCTCTCGGGCCGAGCGGCAGCAAGCCGCCCTCCGACTCGCCCCGGCGACGATCCGCGCCCCGGTACTCGGCCCCGTACGCGAACTTGTACTGACCGCCACGGCGATAGAGCCCGTCGTAGCCCCGGCGGACGCCGAAGCAGGTCCACCCGCGCTGCACGGCCGACAGCACCACCGCTCGGATGACCGCATTCAGGCCCGGCGCGTCGCCGCCGCCCGTCGAGATCGCGATTCGCACCACTCCTCCGGGTCTACGGGGAAGGCTACTTGGCGTTCCGCTGGATCAGTCCGACGACCTCGCCGGGCTCGGCGTGGCGCCGGAGCGCTTTCTTCGAGAAGACCAGGTCGTCGTCGACGGTCACCTCGAACACCCCTCCGCCGGAGGGGATCATCGTGATGGCGACCTTGGGAAAGGCCGCCTTGAGCTCGGCCGCCAGCCTGGCGGCCCGTGGCTCATAGTTTCACTGTACGCAATACTGGATCGAAACCTGCATCGTTTCCTCGTCGCTCGAGTCTCAAGGTCTCTGGCTCGAATGGTAGGCGGGCGGTCAACCCGTCGGCGGTCAGCCACTCGCGGTCTTGTCGAACCGGCTCGGTAAATCTATGTATATGCCCATGCGACATGGAGTTCCGGTGGCGATTCTGAGCCTGGCGCTGCTCGGCGCGGCTCCGGCTGCCGCCCAGGAGGCTGGCCAGCTCGAGTTGGGCGTGGTCGGGCTGTGGCACAACAAGACGGAGCTGGTCGACGGACTTCGCGGCTTTGGTGGCGGGGCGCGGCTCGGCATCTGGCTGCCGCTCAACTTCTCCATCGAGGGAGAAGCCGATCTCACGTCGTTGACCAACTGGGCCCCGCCGGCGGCCCGGTTCACCATGCTGCACCTGAGCGGGAGCCTGCTCTACAACGTGCCGATCGGCGGTGGCTCGATCTACTTCCGCGGCGGCTACGGCAAGCTTCGGGCGAGCGCCGCGTGCCGGATCCACGCCCTCCCCTGCCCGACGTTCGGGGCGGCGACGGGCGCGGCCGGCTTCCGGATTCCGCTTTCCGGCGCGGTCTCGCTGCGAGGCGAGGGGATGCTGCGGAGCCGGACCACCTACGACTACACCTCGTTCGGCGCGAGCTTCGGCTTCGCGGTGATGCCGGGCGGGGGCGGACGCGGGTCGGGCGTGGACACCGACCGCGACGGCGTGGCCGACCGCCGTGACCGCTGCGCGAGCACGCCGCTCGGCGCGCTGGTCGACTCGCGTGGCTGTCCGACCGACCACGACGGCGACGGGGTCTTCGACGGCCTCGACCGCTGTCCTCAGACGCCGCGAGGCACCGCCGTCGACGGGTTCGGTTGCGCCGTCCGGGACCCGCTCGACGCCGGCGATCAGCGAACGGGCTGACCCGCGAGCCTCTTCGCGAGCCGCCCGGCCGTGAGCCCCTGCCCGACGATCGAGAACACCACCACGGTATAGGTCACCACCAGCAGGAAGTCGCGCTCCGAACCGGTCGGGAGCGCGAGCGCCAGCGCGACCGAGATCCCGCCGCGGAGACCGCTCCAGGTGAGGATCGGGATCGCGCCCGGGCTGAAAGTGCGCCAGCGCCTGAGAATCGTCACCGGCAAGGCGACGGCGATCCAGCGGGCCCCGAGCACGATCGGGATGGCGATCGCGCCGACCAAGGCCGCCCCAGGCTCGAAGTCGAGGACCAGCACTTCGACGCCGATCAAGACGAACAGCAGGGCGTTCAGAAACTCGTCCACCAGCTCCCAGAAGGCGTCGAGCCGGTCGCGCGTCGTGGCCGACATCGCGAACGCCCTGCCCTGGTTTCCGATCAGCAGTCCCGCCACCACCATCGCCAGCGGACCGGAGAGATGGAGCTGGTGGGCCAGGGCGTAGCCCCCCGTCACCACGGCGAGCGTGAGCAGGATCTCGACCTGATAGTTGTCGACCCGCTTGAGCAGGTGATAGGCCAGGAGCCCGATGATCGCGCCGTAGACCAGCCCGCCGCCGACCTCGACGCCGATCAGCCGCGCCACGGAGCCGGCGGACAGATCCACGTGCCCGCCGCCGACGGTCTCGAGGAGCACGATGAACACCACCACGCCGACGCCGTCGTTGAAGAGCGACTCGCCGGTGATCTTGATGAGCAGCGAGCGGGGAATGCCCGCGCGGCGGAGGATGGCGCCGACGGCGATCGGATCGGTGGGCGAGATCAGCGCGCCGAAGAGCAGGCAGTAGCCGAGGGCCAGGTCGAGCCCGAGCGCGCCGACGACGAGGTAGATCAGCCCGCCGACGATCACGGTGGAGGTGAGGACGCCCACCGTCGCCAGCACCCCGACCACGAAACGCTGCGCCTTCAGGTCGTCGAGGTCGATGTGCAAGGCCCCGGCGAAGAGCAGCGCGCCGAGCATGCCGTTCAGGAGCACCGAGTCGAAGTCGATCTCGGCGAGGAGCTCCCGGAGGGGCGCCTGGAAGTCCGCGCCGAAGCGGCTGGCGGTCACCAGCGCGGCCGAGAAGACCATCGCCAGCACCATCAATCCGATCGTGGGCGGGAGGCGCAGGTAGCGGTGATTGACCCACGCGAAGAGCGCGGTGAGCGTGGTGAGGATGGCGACGACGTCGAAAGCGCTCATGGGACGGCCGGGTCCGAGAGGGAGATCGCGCGACCACCACTCCATCGCGCTCGAATCCTGACCGTCCGCTCGAGTTCGTCGGCGTACTGCAGGACCTTTCGCCTGAGATCGGCGGGGAGATCGGGGTGGTCGGCGAGGAATCCGCGAACGACGAGGAGCCCGTCGGGATCGGTTCGGCCGCTCAGAAAGGCGCCCAGCCACGAGCCGAGGAAGAAGATCCGACGGTTCCGCTGGATGTAACCCAGCGAATCGAGCGCGGGCCGGAGCCAGCCGAGCGTGAGCGCCTGCTGCCCGATCTCGTTGAAGGCGGACAGGCTGGCCGAGGCCCAATCCTCGTTCAGGCTCTGGTCGGCGAAGTAGCGCTCGAAGTAGCCGCGCTTGACCTCGGCCCTCGGTCGCGCCGCCCCGGCGACGAAGGCCCGCCGGCGCCCGTCCGGGGTGGTGTCGCGGGCCGCCTGCTCCGCCAGCAGACGCTCGGCGTCGGGCTGGTCCAGCGCCAGGAGTCGGGTGACGATCTCCCAGCGGGTCGGATCGCGGACCGGCTCACCCGCCGCCGAGTCCGCGGCCAGCAGGCGCCTCAGCTCCGCGACCCCGGCGGGAGTCGCCGCGAGCCCGACCAGCGCATCCAGCTTGGCCTTGCGGATCCCATAGCCGTCGGCGGCATCCGCAGCCCCGTCAGCGAGGATTCGCTCCACTGGGCCGAGGAGCCTCCGCCGGTCCGCCTCCGAGAGGTACGCGCCGACCGCCCGGTCCACCCGGCCGAGCAGCGACGGCACCAGCTGCTCGTCGCGCTCGCGGGGAAGCTCCCGGAGCGCCAGCTCGACGAACGACACGGGCGACATCCGGGCGGCCCGGACCTCGTCCCAAAGGGCGCTCCACAGCAAGGCGCGGAGCAGCGGATCCTCGTACTTGCCGAGCCCGGTCTCCATCAGGTGGGCGATCGAGGCGTCGTCGAGCCGAGTGAGGGCGTAGGCGTAGTCGCCGGCGTTGGCGAACAGCAGGCTCGGCGCGGGCAAATCCGCCGGGAGGTCGACCCGGGCCGAGTCGCCCTCGAGCAGCACGGGCACTTCCAGGTCGGGATGGTCCGGGAAGCCGAGGAGCAGCTCGGTGCGGATCGGCCAGGCTCCCGGGCCGGACATCGCCAGCACCGGGCGCTGCCGGAGTCGCAGGGAGGCCAACCGCCCGTCCTTCACCTCCACCAGCGGCTCGATCTCGGGCATGCCGGGCCGCAGGATGTACTGCCGGCCCCAGGGGCCGAGGTCGATGCCGGCGGCGCCACCGATCGCGGCCAGCAGGTCGCGCCAGGTCGCGTTGGCGTAGGCGTGGCGACCGAGGAAGTCACGCACGCCGGCCCGAAACCCGGCCTCGCCCACCCGGTACTCGAGCTGCTTGAGCACCGAGGGCGCCTTGTTGTAGACGATCGGTCCGTAGTTGCTCTTGGCCTGGTCGAGGTTGGCGAGCTCCTGCCACACGGGAGTGGTGCCGGCGGTCTGATCGACGCCGTAGGCCGCCGGCTTGTTGCGGAGGTGGAAGGTCTTCCAGGCGTCGCTCTCGGGCTCGAGCTCCGCGAGCGCCTTGCTCGCCATGTAGGTGGCGAAGCCCTCCTTGAGCCAGAGATCGTCGAACCAGCGCATCGTGACCAGGTCGCCGAACCACTGGTGGGCGACCTCGTGCAGGATGGTCGCAAAGCGGCCGAGCCGGCGCGGCAAGGTCGGGCGCTCGCGGAAGATGAAGGCGTTCTCGCTGTAGAAGACGGCCCCCGGATGCTCCCTCCCGCCGAAGGGAAACGCCGGCGCGAGCAGGAAGTCGTACTTCTCGTACGGGTAGGGACGGCCGAAGTAGCGCTCCATCCACTCGAGCGCGCGCCCGTTGGCCTGGATCAGCGAGTCGAGATCGGCCTCGGCCGCCCGACTCGGCCGAACGTAGGCGGCGATCGACCGGCCACCGTAGCTCCCCGTCACCCGCTGCCACGGCCCCGCGGCGAAGGCGATCAGATAGGTGCTGAGCGGCCGAGTCTCCGTGAAGCGGTAGGTGAGCGCGTCACGGGTCGAGTCGACCTGCCGAACGCTCCCGTTGGCCAACGCGGTCCAGCCGCGCGGGGTGCGGAGCGCCAGCGTGACCCGCGCTTTCAGGTCCGGCTGGTCGAACGACGGAAAGAGCTGATTCGCGTCCGCCGGGACCAGCAGCGTGTAGAGGAAGTCGGCGTCGGCAGCAGCGTCGTGGAAGCGGATGATGCTGGCCCCGCTTTGGGCGATCTCGGACACGAAGCGGGCGGAGACGACGTTTTCGCCAACCCTGAGACCCGCCTCGGGCACCCTCAGGTGCGCCCCGTTCCACTCGGCGGACTCGACCCGCCGCCCGTTGGCGACGATCGCCTCGATGCGCCGGCCGCGGAAGTCGAGCACCAGGTCGCCGGCGCCGGCGTTCCGTTGGACGCGGATCTCGATCTGGCCGACGGCGCTGTCCCGCGCCGTCAGGTCGAGCTCGAGGCGATAGCGCACCTCACCGAGGGTCTCCGCCCGGAGTCGGGCGAGCTCCAGCGAGACGCCCGGTCCCATGAGATTGGCGAGGGTGTCGGCGATCAACAGCGCGGCCGTGAGCATGGCGTCCAATGATGGCGGGGCGAGCGGAAAGCGTAGGCCCCCGGCCGACAGGCGTCAACGCCCGCCCCGGCCTGTATGGCCCCACCTCGCGGCGCTACTCTTCTGTCATGCATGGCGATGTCCCCACCCGCGCGCTCCGCAGCATCAGTCTCGGCATCCTGCTCCTGGCCGCCCCGGTGGCCGCCCAGCCACCGGCCGCCGGCGACTGGCAGCTGCCGGGACGCGACTATGGCATGACCCGCTTCAGCCCTCTCGACGAGATCAACCGGGAGAACGTGGGCGGGCTCAAGCCGGTCTGGACGTTCAGCACCGGCCTGCTCCGCGCCCACGAGGGCAACCCGCTGGTGGTCGGGAACCTGCTCTTCGTCCACACCCCGTTTCCCAACCGGGTCTACGCGCTGGATCTCGCCGAGCCGGGCGCGCCGATTCGGTGGAGCTACGCCGTGCCCGCGGCGACGGCCAGGCTCCGGGTCCCCGAGGGCTGCTGCGACGTGGGGAGTCGTGGCCTGGCGTACCATCCGAGCGGGATCCTGATCGCGCCGCTCTTCCACGGCGAAGTGGTGGGACTCGAGGCGACCACGGGCCGGGAGGTCTGGCGGGTGCAGAACGTGGATCGCGCCGAAGGAGGCTCCCTGTCTGGGGCGCCGCTGGTGGTCGGCGAACTGGTGATCGTCGGCAGCGGCGGAGCCGAGTACGGCGTGCGGGGAACCATCACGGCGTACGAGGCGGCGACCGGCAAGCTGGCCTGGCGGGCGTTCAGCACCGGGCCCGACGCCGAGGTGCTGATCGATGGCGACGCCAATCTCAACTACTCGAGCCACCGCGGACGCAACCTCGGCGTGACGACCTGGCCGGCGGACGGCTGGCGTCACGGCGGCGGCACCGTCTCGGGCTGGATCACCCACGATCCGGAGCTCGGCCTGATCTATCACGGCACCGATCCCGCCGCGCCGGGCGACGGCACGGCGCGCCCGGGCGACAACAAGTGGACCTCGACGCTCTTCGCGCGGTCGGCCGCCACGGGCAAGGTCCGCTGGGCGCTCCAGCTCACCCCGCACGACGAGTGGGGCTACGGCGCGGCCAACGAGAACATCCTGGTGGACCTCTCGATCGGGGGAGACTCGATCAAGGCGCTGGTGCACTTCGACGCCAACGGCTTCGCCTACACGATCGACCGAACCACGGGCAAGCTGATCCTCGCGGAGCGGATCGGACCGGCCAACTGGGCCACCCGGATCGACCGTCCCTCGGCGGTGCCGGTCCGCGATCCGAAGTACGCCACCGGCACGACTCGAGTGAACGGGATCTGCCCGGCGGCCGCGGGCATGAAGGGTCTCGGCCCGGCCGCCTACTCGCCCGTGACGAACTGGTTCTACGTCCCGCTCAACAACCTCTGCATGAGTCTCCAGACGACCGGCGCGACCTACGAGGCCGGCAAGCCGTTCCGCGGCGTCACCATCCGGATGGCCGCCGGTCCCGGCGAGATCCGGGGCCGGTTCGTCGCCTACGACGCGACGACCGGGGCGATCGCCTGGCAGAATCAGGAGCCGCTCGCGGTCACCGGCGGCGCGCTCGCCACGGCGGGCGGCCTCGTGTTCTACGGCACGATGGACGGCTGGCTCAAGGCGGTGGACGCGACCAACGGGCGGGAGCTCTGGCGCTTCAAGACTCCGTCCGGCATCGTCGGCTCGCCGATCACCTTCAGCGGGCCTCATGGCCAGCAGTTCGTCGCGGTGCTCTCGGGCCTCGGCGGCTGGCTCGGCCAGGGCGGCAACGGCGCCTTTCCCGATCTCGACCGGCAGGTCACGCAGGGCGGCGTGCTGACCGTCTTCGGCCGTTAGGCAGCGCATGCGCGCCTGGTGGGCGCTGCTCGCCGTGTCGACGGTGGCGGTCGTGGTGAGCGTCGTCGTGCTGACGGGCGAAACGCCGGGCCTCACGGAGCTCCGGATGACCGGCCGGATGACCGACCCCGCGCTCCGGGAGAGCTCGGCCGCGGCTCGGGGCCTCGCCAATCCCGGCGTGCTCTGGACCGTGGACGATTCGGGCAACCCGCCCCACCTGTTCGCGGTGGACACGACGGGCGAGATCCGCGCCGTCGTCGTGGTGCGGGGCGCAACCAACCGCGACTGGGAGGCCTTGGCGGTGACGCCCTGCGACTCCGGCTCCTGTCTCCTGATCGGCGACGTAGGCGACAATCCGCGCCGGCGCGAGGCGCTGGTCGTCTACCGGATCGCCGAGCCGCCCCTCGGGCAACGTCGCGAGCTCGAGCTGCCGCTGATCGACTCCTTGACCATCACCCTCCCGGACGGCCCACGGGACATCGAGGCCATGGCGGTGTCCGACCGGGGGCTCGCGCTCTTCAGCAAGACTCCGCTGGGAACGAGCGAGGGCTATTGGATTCCGGACACGGCGTGGCGGACGGGACAGGCCACCGCCCTGGCGATCGGTCGCTGGTCCATGGGCGGCATGGTCGGGCGAGGACGGATGGTGACGGACGCCGCGCTCTCCGCCGACGGCGCGCGCCTGGCGCTCCGCAGCTACACCCGGGTGGCGATCTTCGAGCGGAGCGGGGACGCGCCGGTGCCCGACCGCCTGGTGGCGCGCTGCACCATCGGCGGGCGGGAGCCGATCGGCGAGGGCGTCGCCTGGTGGGACGACCAGACCCTGGCGTTCACCAGCGAGAGTGGACTGGGCCGTGCCGGTCCGATACATCTCGGACGATGCGACGCGCGCTGAAGCCGAGCCTCTGGTGGCTGATCCTTCCGGTGCTGGTGGCGATCACGGCCACGCTCGACCGCCCGCGGAGCACGGACGCCCCGCACCAGGCCGAGTGGCTCCGCGCCGGCGACGCGGCGCTCCGAACCGTGCGGGCCGGCTCCGGGGAGCCGACCCTGGTGCTGATCCACGGCTTCGGCGAGTCGCTGCTGACTTGGCAGGCGATCCTGGATCGCCTCGCCGAGAGTCATCGGGTGATCGCCTTCGACCTGCCGGGTTTCGGCGGCAGCAGCAAGCCGGACGCGGGCTACGATCTCCCGGCGATGGTGGGGCGCCTGAGCGACTTCGTCGATCGCTGGACGTCCGGTCCTCTGGTGGTGGTCGGGCACTCCATGGGCGGCGAGCTCGCCGCGGCGCTCGCCATCGCGCGGCCCGATCGGATCGAGCGACTGGTGCTGATCGCGCCGGCGGGTTGGGAGGTCGGGCTGGGCGGGATCGCCGACACGATGTACCCCGAGAAGGCCCGGGCGATCAGCTGGTATCTCTCGAGCCGGGCGTTCATCCTGCCCGAGCACGACCTCGACTGGCTGGGCGAGCCCGACTCGGCCGCCAGCTACACCCTGGTGGGCGATCCGGAGTACCGGCGGGCGGCGACCCGGGTGCTCGAGCAGTTCGACTTCCGGGCGCTCCGGACGGGCTTCGGGACGATCGCCCAGCCGACCCTGCTCCTCTGGGGAACCCTCGATCCCGTGATCCCCTTCGCGCTGGCGGACAGCATTCACCGGGCGATCCCGTGCTCCGAGCTGGTCACCTTCCCGAACGCGCTCCACCGCCCCCAGGTGGAGATTCCCGATGCCGTCGCCGCCGCCCTGGAGCGCTACCTTCGCGCCCCGGCCGATTGCCCGGCGCCCGCCGACAGCCTGCCCCGGTAGCGAGGCAAGCGAGCCGTCTGCAGGTCCTCCGGGTGCCCGCCGACGTCGGCCCAGGGGCGGGGGTGGGCCGGCCCGGACGTGCTCCAGGCCGCCCGGAGGTGGCCGACGACCGCCTAACGCGACAACGGGTACGCCCGGACGTGCTCCACACCGTCCGGATCGCGCCAGACCCCGAGCAGCTCGCTCGCGCCGACCTGGAAGACCTGGAATCGCGCCGGGATCTCGATCCGCGCGACCAGCACCCCGCCGGCGTCGAACACCGCCATTCGGCCCGGCCGGTCGCCGGGCCGGACCACTTCGCGGACCCAGACGGTCTGGTCGGGGCCCGGCAGGATGCCGGCCACCCAGGTCAGGGTCTTGGGATACTCCGCCTCCTGGAGCGACTTGAGCATCTGCTCCTTGATCTCGGCCGGCACGCTCCGAAACTGCGGGAAGCCCTCGAGCAGCTCCAGCTGCTCGGCCCGGTTGGCCGCGATGTCGGCCTCGGTGAGCTCGACGGGGGGCTCGGCGATTCGGATCAGTCGCTCGAGCTCGCCGCCCGGCCCGATCTCGCGGAGCTCCCACCCCTCGTTGGTCGCCACGAACACGCGGTCGCCTCGCCCGCCGACCACGGTGTTGCGTCCGAGCGGAACCGGGCTCGGCGTGGGAATGGTCCGGCCGCCGAAGGTGAGGGTGGTCTGACGCATCTCGATGCCCGGGAATCGGCCGACGGTATCGAGCACCTCCCCCTCCGCGCCGAAGCGGAGCACGGCCACCGTGTCGCGGTAGCTGCCCTCGGCCTGACTGTTGAGGCGGAACTCCTGCTCGGCGCCAACGACCGACCCATCGGCGAGCCAGGCCTGCGGCAGCGCGAGCCGTACGCCACTCTGCCCGATCTGGACGCCCGACCTCCCGCCCAAGGCGAACGACCGCCCGAAGGCGCCCGACCCGTCGAACGCGGTCAGCCGTTGGAGCTGCACGTCGGGCACCAGCAGGGAGTCGCCGCGCCCGAGCCAGAGGCCGCCCAACATCCGGAACTCGCCGGGGCCCTCGCCGGCGCGCCCGACCGCCGTCTCGAATGTCCCGTCCGCCCGGTAGAAGCGGATCTGCGCCGACGACGCGTTGGCCACGGCCACCCGCCCGTCGCCCAACCGAGCCGCTCCGACCACCTGGGTCAGCTCGTAGTCCGGGCCCTTGTCGCCGCCACCGACGTCGAAGGTGGGCGTCTGGCCCACCGTCCAACCGGTCCCACCGGAGGGCTTGGGCCCATTGGTAACGATCTGGATCCCCGCGCTGTCGGCGGTGGAGGGCAACCCGGAGGCCGCCTCTCCGCCTCCCCCGCCACACGCGGCAACGGTCAGGGCGCCAAGAACTCCGGCACATGAGCGTGCCGCCAGCACTCGGCGGCTCGGGGCAGCTCTCACGGGGGTGCCTCTCGTTTCAGGGTGGTACGGGAAGATAACTCCCGTCGGTAAGGGCCGGCCCGAGCGCTAGTATTTGCGCTCTGCAACTACTATTTTGGCGCCGTTTCCTGCCCCCATGTCCGAATCCAACTCCGGAGTGTCTCTTGGAACTGCCTACCAGTCATAGAGTTCCGCTCGGTTGGCTGCTCGAGCACGGGTCCGAATCGATCCGGCTCCGAGTGTATCAGGACCTCGTCGACCCCGGGACGATCCCGCCCGAGACCCTGCTCGCCGCCCAGGAGGCCGTGGAGGCGTCCAAGCCGGTCCAGGCGATCGTCAAGAAACAGAAGGAGAACGGGGTCTGGGGCGGCAACCTGGTCGGTCTGGCGCCCTCGGCGAAGGACGGCATCAAGGACGTCGGCACGGTGGCGCAGCACCGCCGCCTGATCGAGCTGGGCTGCCGGACCTCGGGCCGACCGTTCAAGCTGTCGGAGCGGGTCCTGTTCCGGATTCTCTCCCGGGACGAGGACCCGGCGCTCAACTTCGAGTTCGCCAAGGTGGTGAAGGCCGGTCTTCAGGCCGAGGAGTGGGTGCGGGAGCACTTTCGGGAGGCAGCCCTGACCGCGCTGGCCGAGGGCGGCCACATCGAGGACCCGCGGGTTCGGGGCGCGGCGCACAAGCTGGCGACCGAGGTCTCCCAGTTCCTGCGGAGCCCGATCTCCGAGAAACCGTTCGTGCGCTCCGGCGCGAAGACCATCCTCGACCCCGAGGCGCACCCGCCGACCTGGTATTCGGCGGCGATGCTGGCGGCGATGCCGAACCTCCAGCGCGAGCGGGCCGGCTTCACCGAGCGGCTGGGCCAGTACCTCGCGAACCCGGCGCCCAAACGCACCTACACGGTCGCGGTCGGGAAGAAGTCGCTCAAGCCCGATTTCGTGCTGCTGGGCAACCCGATCGAGGCCGACGCCAAGGGACAGGCCAAGGACATTCCGCTGGCACTCCTGTTCATCGAGCTCCTGGTGAAGCTCGGTTCGCTGCCCACGGCTCCGCTCGCCGTCAAGGTGCTGAACCGGCTGCTCTCCGATTGCGACGAGCGAGGCGTCTGGCGGCCGAAGGGCATCAAGAGCCTGCCCAGAGCGCCCAACAAGCACTCGTACCACACCTTCCCGCTGCAGGCGCCGTCGAAGGCTCCGGAGTCCCGTCTGGTCGACGTGACCTTCCGGCTGGCGCTGATCGCCAAGCTCTCGGGTTGGCACCTGGAGTACGTGTAGGCCCGGCGTGGATCCCGCGCTCGATCTCACCGGATTCGGCTTCACGCCCACCGAGAGCCTCGTTTACGAGGTGCTCGTGCGGCGGGGGCCGGGCACGGGTTACGGGATCGCCCGCTCGGCCGGGCTGGCCCGCGCCAACGCGTACAGCGCCCTCGAGGGCCTGGTGCAGAAGGGGGCGGCGCGGGTGGACGAGGGCAGACCGAAGCGCTATCGCCCCGAGCCGCCGCCGACGCTGATCGCCCGGATCGTCGACCGCCAGGCGAAGGACCTCGACGCGCTGAGCGCGGTGCTCGACTCGGTCTCGGTGCCGCCGAGCCCCACTCTCGTCGAGCTGGGATCGCCTCGCGGCGTGCTGCAGCTGGTGTCGCACGAGATCGCTCGGGCGGAGGGACGGATCAGGCTGCTGGCGCCGGTGGACGCCTTTCCGGTCCTGGTGCCGGCCCTCCGAAAGGCGGCGGCGAGCGGCGTCACGCTGGACCTCTACGCGACCGGCGAGGTGGAGCTGCCCTTCGCGCGGGTGACGAAGGTCGGAGCCCCGGCCGGATGGCCTGGCGAGCCGATCCTGTTCGCGGTGGCGGACCGTGGCGCGGTCCAGGGCGGGAGGTCGGGAGAGCTGGTCGAGGGCCACTGGGGGACCAATCCCGTCTTCGTCGCCGCAACCGGGCTCCTGATCGACCATCTGCGGGAGGCCGCGCCGTGACGGGCGTCGACGACTTCTTCGAGGAGCTCCGACGCGAGTACCTGACCGAGGCTCCGGCGAGGCTGGCGGAGCTCCGCAAGGATCTGGCGGCGGTCCGCGCCGGCGAGACCGACGCCCTCGCCTCGCTCCGCTCCCGGTTCCACCGACTGGCCGGCTCCGGCGGGAGCTACGGCTTCCCCGAGATCAGCGCGGTGAGCCGCGAGGCCGAGACCTGGATCAAGCAGCACCCCTCTCCCGACCAGGAGGGTCTGACCCGCCTGGAGTCGGCGATCGAGCAGCTGGCCGACGCCTTCAACGGCGCCGCCCTGGAGCTCGGCTTGCCGAGCGAATCGAGCAAGCGGCCGGCGTTCGGATGGCAGGCGCTGATCGTCGGCGGCGGCGGCCCGCTCACCGAGCGGGTTCGACGGGCCCTCGCCGACGCGAGCTACGTCGTCAGCGAGCGACCGGCCTCCACCTCGCCGAGCGAGGTACCGGTCTCGGAGCGGCCGGACATCGCGCTGTTGGTCGCGGAAGAATCGGAGGACCCCGCGGCGCTGGTGAGTCGGTGGACCGGCGCCGGCCCGGCCCGGCCGCCGCTGGTGCTGCTGGTCGCGGGAAGCGAGCGGATCGATCCGCTCGAGCCGCCGTTCACGGGTCTCGACTTCGTGGTCGCCCCCGATCGGGTGGAGACCGAGCTGCTCACCTTCGTCCGGGCGATCGGTCGATCGGCCAACGCGCCGCCCTCGGTGGTGATGCTCGACCCGGAGCCGAGCCAGACCTCGGCCCTCAAGGACGGGCTGGTCGTCGGCGGGGCGCGGGTCGAGGTCGTCGGCCACGCGACCGAGCTCCGCGACCACCTGCTCCGCGAGTCGGCCGACCTGATCGTCACCGAATGGCGGCTCCAAGGCACGACCGCCGCCGCCCTGCTCCGCTACCTCAGATCCGCGGGCGGGCAGCAGGCCGTGCCGGTGGTGGTCTACGGCCATCAGATCACGGACGACGAGCGGGTCGCCGCCGTGCGCGCGGGGGCCGACGACGTCGTGCTCAAGTCCGCCCCGCGCGCCCACGTGGTCCAGACGCTCTTCGCCCGGATCGACCGCAGCCGGCGGAGTCGCGCGCTGGCCCATCGCGACGACCTGACCGGGCTGCTCAACCATTCCGCGATGGTCGACGAGCTCGAGTCGGCGCTGAGCTTCGCGGCCCGCACCGAGGAGACCTTCGGCCTGATCGTGCTCGACATCGATCATTTCCGGAGGGTCAACGAGCTCCACGGCTACCCGGTGGGCGACCAGGTCCTGAGCGCGGTGGCGCGCGCGGTGGTCGGTGCGGTGCGCTCGAGCGACTTCGTGGCGCGGCTGGGGGGCGAAGAGATCGGCGTGCTGGTTCGCCGCTGCGGAATGGAGAACGCGCTCGCGCTCGCGGGCAAGCTGCGAGCGGCGGTGGCCGAGGTCGCGGTGCCGACCAAGTCGGGCGAGGTTCGGGTCAAGGTCAGCGCCGGGATCGCCTGCCATCCGACCCACGGCACCACGGTGCAGGAGCTGCTCCGCCACGCCGACGCCGGCCTCGCCCGCGCCAAGGCGACGGGGCGAGACCGGATGGAGACCGCCTGACGACGGCCTCCGGGCCTAGTGGTATCCGACCGACAGCGGCGCGACGTCGCGCGGGTTGTCGTCGCCGAAGAGCAGCCGTCCTTCCTTGAAGCTGGCACCCCGGAGCGTCAACGCCAGCACCTCGCCGAGCTCGGTGACGGGGTGGACCTCGAGACCCGCGCGGACCTCGTCCGGCAGGTCGTCCAGGTCCGGCATGTTCTCCTTCGGCAGGATCACCCGGCTGATGCCGGCGCGCACGGCGCCCAGGACCTTCTCCTTCACGCCGCCGATCGGAAGCACCCGTCCGCGCAGGGTGATCTCGCCCGTCATGGCGATGTCGTGCCGCGCGGAGCGACCCGAGAGGGCCGAGACCAGCGCCGTCGCCATGGTGACGCCGGCAGAGGGACCGTCCTTGGGGATGGCGCCCGCGGGGACGTGGATGTGGACGTCGCGGTCGAACATCTCGTCGGGGATTCGGAGACCGGCGGCGTGGGACCGGGCGTACGTCCACGCCGCGCGAGCGGACTCCTTCATCACGTCGCCCAGCTGGCCGGTGAGCACCAGCTCACCCTTGCCGCGCATGGTCGACGCCTCGACGAACATGATGTCGCCGCCGGTCGGTGTGTAGTACATCCCGGTCGCCACGCCCACGGCGTCCTCGCCGGCGGCCTTCTCGGGATGGATCTTGGGCCGACCGAGGAAGTCGTCCACCATCTCCTTGTCGACGGTGAGCCCGGTCTGCACCTCGCCGGTGGCGATCCGCCGAGCCACCTTCCGCGCGAGCTTGCCGATCTCCCGCTCCAGCTGACGCACGCCCGCCTCGCGGGTGTAGGCGGTGATCACCTCGGCGAGCGCGTCGTCCGTGATCTCGATGCCACGACCGGCCACGCCGTTCTCGTCGTACTGCCGCGGGATCAGATACTTCTGCGCGATGACCTTCTTCTCGCCCGCGGTGTAGCCGGAGAACTCGACCAGCTCCATCCGGTCGAGCAGCGGTCCGGGAATGTTCTGCATCACGTTCGCGGTGCAGATGAAGAGGACCTCGCTCAGGTCGAACGGCACCCCGAGGTAGTGGTCGACGAAGGAGTCGTTCTGCGCCGGATCGAGCACCTCGAGCAGCGCCGCCGCCGGGTCTCCCTGGAAGGACACGCCGAGCTTGTCGACCTCGTCGAGCAGGAAGACCGGGTTCTTGGTGGCGACCTGCTTCAGCCCCTGGACGATCCGGCCGGGCATGGCGCCGACGTAGGTGCGCCGGTGGCCGCGGATGTCTGCTTCGTCCCGGGCGCCGCCGAGCGAGATCCGGACGTACTTCCGCCCCATCGCCCGCGCGATCGACTTGGCGACCGAGGTCTTGCCGACGCCGGGCGGGCCGACGAAGAGCAGGATCGGCCCCCGGGCCTTGTCGTCCGCGTTGCCCTTCGACTCCGTGGGGGCCGGGCGGGGCGGCTCGAACTCGCCGGTCATGGTGGGGTCTGACGTCGTCGGGCGGCGTGGGCGCGCTCCGGCCTTCTCCTCCGCCGCGCGGGATTCCTCCTGCTCGGCCTCCTTGAGCGCTGCCGGACGGCGAGGAACTCCAGCACGCGGTCCTTGACGTCGCCCAGGGCGTAGTGATCGGCGTCGAGGATCTCGGCCGCCGCCGTGAGATCGAGATGCTCCTCGGTCCTGGCGTTCCAGGGCAGCTCCGCGACGGTCTCGAGGAAGTTGCGGATGACCTGGGTCTCCATCGACTCGCGGCCGATCCGCTCGAGCCGACCGAGCTCCCGGTCGACTTCCTTGCGGGCCTCCTCGGGCAGCTCGAGCTCCTCGAGCTTGGCCCGGAGCTCGCCGAGGTCGCCGCCCTCCTCCTCCTCGCCGAGCTCCTTGCGGATCTGCTTCATCTGCTCGCGGAGGAACATCTCGCGCTGCCGCTCGCCGAGCTCCTCCTGGACCTGGCTCTTGATGTCCTCCTGGGCCTCGAGCACGGCGATCTGCCGTTGCACGTGCACCAGGACCCGGCGGAGCCGCTCCTCGACGCTCAAGGTCTCGAGCAACGCCTGCCGCTGGTGGGCACTGATGTCGATGTAGCCCGCCACCAGATCGGCAAAGCGACCAGGATCGTCGGTGCTGTTGAGCACCTGCTGGACGACCTCGTCAGGGAGACCCGATTTGTGGCCGAGCTCCGCGGCTCGCTGGCGCACCTCGCGGTGGAGAGCCAGAAAGGCGGTGTCCTCGGGGTTGAGCGGCGGCAGCTCCTCGGCCTCACGGACGATGGCCTCGAGATAGCCGTCCTTCTCGCCGACGTGCATCGCGATCCCGCGCTTCTCGCCCTGGAGGAGCAGCTGCAGGCCGGAGATCCCCCGCTGGATCTGGGCGATCTTGGCGATGGTGCCGATCGTGTAGAGACCTTCGGTCGAGACCTGTTCGACGTTCTCGCGCTGACAGAGCGCGAAGATCTGCTTTTCGGGTGACGCGAGGGCCGCCTCGATGGCTCGGACGGTGCCGGGTCGGCCCGCGCCGAGGGGGGAGGTGACGCCCGGAAAGAGGACGACCTCGCGGAGTGGGAGTACTGGAAGGGTCAGGCGTTCAGCCATGCGAACCTCGTTTCCTGCGCTGATTCAACCTTACCGACTGACGGGAAGGTCAGTGGCGAGCTCAACCGAGCCCGATCGCCCACTACAGGGCATCTGATATGCCACGTCCCGGTGACTTGGGCCCATCGCCATGACAAGAAACAACTTAGACCTCATGCTCGTAGTCCGGCCACTACCCGGCTCCGGCCTCGACCTGCCCAGATGCCTCCTTCGGCGTGTCTCGGGGTGTCAGAATGGCGGGGATCGCCGGCACGAGTCAGGCTCCAGAAAGGGCGCTTTCCGTGGTTGCCCAGATGTCCACTGTGAGCGAGATTGGTAAGCTGTTGCGGCCCAACCTTTTCGCGAGTGCGTCACGCAGGGATGACCGAACCCAGTGAGGCCAACGATCGCCCTCTAGCCCAGCGTCTGAACGAGGCGTTGGGCGATGCCTATACCATCGAGGGTGAGATCGGTCGCGGTGGGATGGGCGTCGTGTACCGAGCTCGCGACGAGCGTCTCCACCGGCGGGTCGCGATCAAGGTCCTCCCGCCCGAGCTGGCCTTTCAGAAAGACATTCGCGAGCGCTTCACCCGCGAGGCGCAGACGGCGGCCCGCCTGTCCCACCCGCACATCGTGCCGATCCACGACGTGGGCGACGGCGCCGGCCTGGTCTACTTCGTCATGGGCTACGTCGAAGGCGAGTCCTCGCGGCGCGGATCAAGCGCCGGGGCAAGCTGCCGGCGGAGGAAGCCCGCCGGATCATGAAGGAGACGGCCGACGCGCTGTCGGCCGCGCACAGCCTCTCGATCATCCATCGGGACATCAAGCCCGACAACATCCTGCTCGAAGGCACCCGGGGCCGGGTGATGGTGACGGACTTCGGGATCGCCAAGGCGGTCTCGGGATCGTCGGGCGCGACCCTGACGGGCGTCGGCGTCGCGATCGGCACCCCGCAGTTCATGAGCCCGGAGCGGCCGCGGGCGAGCGGGAGATCGACGGGCGGAGCGACATCTACAGTCTGGGCGTGGTGACCTACCAGATGCTGACCGGCGACCTGCCGTTCAACGCGCCCACGGTCGCCGGGATCCTGATGAAGCAGATCACCGAGCCGGCGCCGGTGCTGCACTTCAACCGGCCCGAGGTGCCCGAGGACCTCTCGCTCGCGGTGGCCCGCTGCCTGGAGAAGGATCCGGAGCAGCGCTGGGCAACGGCGGACGCGCCCAGGCGATCGCTCGAGCCGGACCGTGACCGGGTACCGGCCGTCGTTGACCAGGAGCGGCACGGCGGCGCGGCCGCGGACCAGCGGCGGCACCCGGCCGCGGCCTGCGACCGGCGCCCCGCGGCAGCGGCCGGCTCGGGGCCAGGCCCTGGACCGGCGGGCCCGCCCGCCCGCGCGCCGGGAGCGGACCGGCCGGCCGGCCTCGCTGGCGGGCGGCCAGTGGGTGCGGAACGAGCGGGGCGAGTGGGTCCGGACCAAGGCCGAGCCGTCCCTTCCCGACACCGGCGAGCCGAAGATCGTCCAGACGGTGCGGGCGCAGTTCGCGCGGTGGGCGGCGGTGTCGGGCGGCTGTCTGATGCTCAACATCGCGACCGGACTCGACGGCCCCTGGTTCCTCTTCGTGGCGGGCGGCATGGGCATTCCGCTGCTCAGGAGCTACGCGCAGCTCTGGCAGGCGGGCTACAGCTGGCGCGACGTGCTCAATCGGCCGCCGGCGCCCGGCTCGATCGAAGCCAAGTCCGGCGGCGGCAAGGGCCGCCGCCTGCTTTCCGCCCCGACGGTCGGCGAGTACGGCAGCTACTTCGAGAAGGTCAAGCAGGCCCACACCGACCGGCAGGCGATCCTCGGCATCGTCGAGAGGCTGCCGGCGTCCGATCGCGAGCTCCTGCCCGACGTGGTCGAGACCACCGAGTCGCTCTACACCCGGGCGCAGGAGCTGGCCAAGACGCTCAACGACCTCGACCAGGGCTTCCGGGGCGAAGACCCGAGGCGGATCGAGCGGCGGCTGGAGGAGCTGCGGGAGACCCCGCCGAGCGAAGAGCGCGATCGCCAGGTCCGGCTGCTCGAGCAGCAGCACAAGACCGCGGCCGACTTGGGCAGTCGCCGCCAGGCGCTCGCCGATCGGCTGGAGTCGAGCGTGCTCGCGATGCAGAACGTCCGCTTCGACCTGATCCGCCTCCGCTCCGCCGGGGTGAGCAACGTGATCGGCGACCTGACCCAGGCCACTCAGCAGGCCCGGGCGCTCTCGCGCGACGTCGATCACGTGATCGCGGCCGCGAGCGAGATCAAAGAGGCGATGAGCTGATTCCGGTGGCCGACGCGCCAACCCGTTTCGATCCACAGCGTTATTGGGAGGAGCGACTTCGGGGCGAGTTCTCGCTCGCCGGGGTCGGCTACGCCCGGCTGGGCAAGCGGTTCAACGCGGCGATGTACCGGATCCGGGGCGAGGTGTTCGACGCGGTCGCGACCCGGCACTTCGGCCCGCGTGGCCCCTCGAGCGTGGTGGACATCGGCTCCGGAACCGGCTTCTACGTGGAGCGCTGGCTGGACCGCGGCGCCGCGGTGACCGGCGTCGATCTCACCGCCGTCGCGGTGGCCGCGCTCCGCGATCGGTTTCCGGCCGCCCGATTCCTCCAGGCCGACATCGGCGCCGAGCTCGAGGGAGGGCTGGCGGAGCTGACCGGCCGGGTGGCCGCGGTCTCCGCGTTCGACGTGCTCTTCCACATCGTGGACGACGCCCGCTACCGCGCGGCGCTGGTCAACGTCGCCCGGCTGCTCGAGCCGGGCGGCCTCTTTCTCTGGTCGGACAACTTCATCCGTCAGCCGACGCTGCGGGTGGCGCATCAGGCGAGCCGCTCGCTGGACGAGACCACCGAGGCGCTCGGCGCGGCCGGGCTCACCGTGGTGGAGCGGGTCCCGATGTTCGTCCTGATGAACTATCCGGCCGACACCCGTTCCGCCCTGGCGCGGTGGGCATGGACCGCGATGGTCGCGCCGGCGATGCTGAGCGACCTGGCCGGCGGTCTGCTCGGCGCGCTGCTCACGCCGCTTGAGCGACGCTTGGTCCGCTCGGTGCGGGAGAGCCCCAGCACCGAACTGATGGTGTGCCGCAAGACGTGACGCCGCCGGACGGGAGGCGCCTCAGGGCCGGGGCGGGCTCTTCCTGGCGAACGCGTCGAGAGTCGACGGCGTGCGGCGGAGCGCTTCGATCTCGGCGATCTCGATCGGGATTGAGCGGCTGACCCACTCGCGCCCCGTCGCGGTGACGATCACGTCGTCCTCGAAGGCCACCCGCGGCAGACCCGGCGGGGCCACGCCCTGCTCGATCGAGAGCGCCATGCCGGGCTCGAGGGGTCTGGTGTAGTCGCCTTCGTCGTGCACTTCCATCCCGATGAAGTGCCCGATGCCGTAGCGATAGTACTGATCGTAGCCGCCCGCCTCGCGGAGCATCCGCTCGGCGAGCCGATGGAGCTCCCACCAGGTGACCCCGGGACGAATCGAGTCGATCACGGTCTTCTGGACCCGGAGCGCGATCTCGTAGAGCTCCCGTTGCTTCGGATTCAGGGTGCCGTCGATCGCGACGTTGCGCTGGATGTCGGCGGAGTAGTGGTTGAACTCCGCGCCGGTATCGGTGTGGAGCAGGTCGCCGGGGGCGAGCACGGCGCGGCTCGAGCGGGCCCGGTACTGGATGAAGCCCTCCGGAATTCTGGGCTCCGGCGGGCGGCCCGTCATCGGATGACGCTCGACCCCGGTGGGGAAGCCCAGGTCCGCGCCCCGGTACCGATAGACGAAGTCGATCATCTGCATCACGTCGGTCTCGGTCATCCCGGGACGCGCGGCCCGGAAGGCCTCGACGATCCCCTCGCCGGTGATCGCGACCGCGCGCCGGAGGCTGGCGAGCCCCAAGGCGTCGTGGTACATGCGGATCGGGTCGAGCAGGTCGGCGGCGTCGCGGAGCCGGACGTCGGGCGAGAAGCGGCGCAGCTTGTCGAACTCGGCGAGCCGCTCGGGCTCCGGCATCCCCAGGCGATAGAAGCGGGGATAGTTGAGATAGAGGGTCTTCTGCTCGCTGCCCCAGCGCCGGGCGAGCGCCGCCGGCAGCGGCCAGCGCCGAATCTGGGTGATCCGCCAGTCGCGGTAATCCGTGAGCGCGACCGAGAGCTCCTCCTCGAGCTTGGCGAACGGGCGCACGTCGGCGATGCCCGAGGCGCGCCGGATCGCGTCGAGGTCGGCGGCGGAGCTGTAGAGCACCTCCCAGTCGCGCTCCTCGCCGGGCACGAGGAGCAGGGCCGAGCGGACGCTCTCCAGGCCTTCGATGCCGGTGAGGTAGATGAAGTCGTGATTGTCGCTGTGCTGGACCTGGAACTCCAGGCGGCGGGGCTGGACCCATTCGACCGAATAGATCAGCATCGCGCCGTCGGGGATGGCGCGCAGCACCCGGGTGCGACGTCGGGCGAGGATCTGATGGATCGCCGCGGGATCGGGCGCGTCGAGATCGAGCGTCCGCGAGAGCGAGTCCTCGCGGACGAAGTCGTACTGGTAGGGCGCCTGGCTCGCGACCGGCCCGAGATCGAGCGCGGCGGCCAACAGCAGCAGGACCGCGCCCGATCGGAGGCGCATCAGAAGTGGAGCAACTCGGTCATCGCGCGGGCGATGCCGGGCACCTGGGGCAGAATCACGTCCTCGAGCTCGGGGGCGTAGGCCACGAAAGTATCGGTGGCCGCGACCCGACGGACCGGCGCGTCGAGGTACGGGAAGAGCTCGTCGGAGATCCGGGCCGCGATCTCGGCGCCGTAGCCCCAGGAGAGCCCGTCCTCGTAGACGACCAGGACCCGGTTGGTCTTCTGGACCGACCGATGGATCGTCTCCCAATCGACCGGCGAGAGCGTCCGGAGGTCGATCACCTCGACCGAGCCGACGCCCTCCTCCTCGAGCTGCTTGGCGGCGACCAGCGACCGCTGCACCGTGGCGCCGTAGGTCACCACCGTCATGTCGGTCCCCTCCCGAACCACCTTGGCCTTGCCGAAGGGGATCATGAAGTTGGGACCGGGATTCGGCGCCTTGTTGTAGGTCTGGCGATAGAGGTGCTTGTGCTCCAGGAAGAGCACCGGGTCCTCGGAGCGGATCGCGGTCCGGAGCAGGCCGTTCGCGTCGAGCGCCGTGGCGGGACAGACCACCCGGAGCCCGGGCACCGAGGTGAAGACGGCCGCGCCGGTCTGCGAGTGGTACGGCGCGCCGCCCTTGAGATAGCCGCCGTAGGTGACCCGCACCACCACCGGACTCGCGAACGCGTTGTTGGAGCGCCAGCGCATCGTGGCCAGCTCGTTCCGGAGCTGCATGTAGGCCGGCCAGATGTAGTCGAAGAACTGGATCTCGACCACGGGCTTCAAGCCCCGCAGGGCGAGACCGATCGCGCGTCCGACGATGTTGGCTTCCGCCAGCGGCGAGTTGTAGACCCGGCTGCCGCCGAACTCCTTCTGGAGGCCCCAGGTCACCTTGAAGACGCCGCCCTTGCCCTTGACCGAGCCCAGGTTCTGATCGTTGCTCACGTCGGCGACGTCCTCGCCGAAGACGACGATCCGCGGGTCGCGGGCCATCTCCTCCTTGTGGCAGACGTTCAGGAGGTCGACCATCGTGGTCGGCTCGCCGACGAACTTGGGATCGTCCTCGGTGTCGAACTGCTCGGACGTCGGGTCGACGTCCGGCGAGTAGACGTACTGGTAGATGCTGTCGGTGGGCGGCTGCGGCGACGCCAGCGCGGTCTCGGTCGCGACGGCCACCTCGTCCTCGACCTCCTGCTTGATCCGCTCGATCTCCGCCTCGGTCGCGATGCCCTGCGCGAGGAGATACTCCGGGAACTTGGTGATGGGATCGCGGCCGGCCTCCTCGGCTCGCTCCTCGGAGGTCTTGTAGTGGACCTCGTCGTCCGAGAGCGAGTGGCTGTAGGGCCGAATCACGTGGGCGTGAACCAGCGCCGGCCCCTTCCGCTGCCGGACGTGCTCCACGGCGCGGAGCATCGTGTCGTAGGACGCGAGCACGTCGCAGCCGTCGACCTCGTGGATCGCGAGATTGGGGAAGCTCGCCACCAGCTTCGAGATCGAGCCGCCGGCCGTGTTGACGGAGACCGGGACCGAAATGGCGTAGCCGTTGTCCTCGACCAGATAGATGATCGGGACGTTGAGGTTGCAGGCCGAGTTGAGCGACTCCCAGAACTCGCCTTCGCTGGTGGTCCCGTCGCCGCAGGTCACCATCACGACCTCGTCGCTCTCGGCGACCTGGGCGTGCTCGGGAATCCCCGGATTGGCGCTGTAGCGGAGCCAGGCCTCGGCGGCGCCGACCGCCTGGAGGAACTGGGTGCCGGTCGGGCTCGAGGAGCTGGCGATGTTGAGCTCCTTGTGGCCCCAGTGCGAGGGCATCTGGCGCCCGCCGGAGTTGGGATCGTCGGCCGCACCCACGGCGCCGAGCAGCATCTCGGTGGCGGTCATCCCGAGGGCGAGGCAGAGCGCCCGATCGCGATAGTAGGGGAAGAGCCAGTCGTGACCGGCGCGAAGGACCCGGCCGGCCGCGGCACCGATGGCCTCGTGCCCCGCGCCCGAAATCTGGAAGAAGATCTTGTTCTGCCGCTTGAGCTGGATCTCCTTGTCGTCGAGTCGCCGGGAGAGGAGCATGATCCGGTAGAGCTCGAGAAGGTCCGGCTTTTCGAGGCGGGCGGAAGCGCGCGCCCGCGGCTGGCTTCGAGTTGCCATGAGCAGTCCTGAGTTGTCGGTTGGAGCCAGTCGAACGGTCGGAATCTAGCGGCTCGGGCGGGGTCGCGCGAGGCAGGCTAACCCGATGTACTGCTTGATCTTGCAGTATCTGCTACGGGAGCGGGGCTCAGGGGGCCCGATAGACCACCCGCCCGCCCACCGCGGTGAGCACGACCCGGGTGCTGTCGATCCAGGCCGGCTGGATCGCGAGCAGGTTGCGGCTCAGCACCGCGAAGTCGGCCTGGCGCCCCGGGGTGAGCCGCCCCACGGCGCGATCGAGGTGCATCGCGTAGGCGTTGTTGGCGGTATAGGCGCGAAGCGCCTCCTCCATGGTGATCTTCTGCGCCGGCACCCAGCCCTCCGGGTACCGGCCGTCGAGGGTCTGGCGGGTGACGGCCGCCTCGAGCCCGAGGATCGGATCGAGCGGCGCCACGGTCCAGTCGGAGCCGAAGGTGAGCCTGGCGCCGGCGTCGAGCAGGGAGCGGAAGGCGTAGGTGGTCTGGATCCGCTCGGGGCCGATCCGCTTCTCGGCCCAGCGGCCGTCGTCGGCCGCGTGGTAGGGCTGCATCGAGGGCACCACGCCGAGGGTCGCGAAGCGCGGGATGTCCGCCGGCCGGAGGTGCTGGGCGTGCTCGATCCGCCAGCGCCGGTCGCGGGCCCCGTGGGCGGTGGCGACGCTGTCGAAGATGTCGAGCAGGACGCCGTTGGCTCGATCGCCGATGGCGTGCACCGCGACGTCGAGGCCGGCCGAGTCGGCCGCGCCGATCCAGGCCCGGAGCGAGTCCTCGGGCGTGACGAAGAGCCCGCTCGTGGCGGGGGCGTCGTCGTAGGGCCGGTCGAAGAGCGCCGTGGTCGATCCCAGCGATCCGTCGACGAATCCCTTCACGCCGGCCACCCGGATCCAGTCGTCGCCCGGGCCGTTGACCCGCAGCGACTCGGCCACCGAGCGCCAGTCGGCGAGCGGGAGGTAGCTCGCGACCCGCAGGGTGAGCGCGTCGCGCGCCCGGGCCCGGCGGAGGGCCGCGATCTCGGGCCAGGCGGAGCTGACGCTGGCGACCCCGGTGACGCCGAGCGAGGCCGCGTGGCGCATCGCCCGGGCGAGCGCGGAGTCGCGCTGCTCGGCCGAGGGCGCGGGAATCGCGGCGTAGACCCGGTCCATCGCCGCGTCCTTCAGGACGCCGGTCAGCTCCCCGTCCGCCCTCCGCACGATCTCGCCGCCGGGCGGGCTCTCGGCCGAGCGGTCGAGGCCGGCGGCGCGCAGGGCGGCCGAATTGGCGAGCGCCATGTGACCGTCGAGGCGATTGACGAAGACCGGATGGTCGGGAGTGAGCGAGTCGATCCAGGACCGGTCCGGCAGCGGGGTGTCGGGCCAGCCCTCGTGGTCCCAGTCGCCGCCCTGGATCCAGGTGCCGGCGGGCACCGTCCGGGCAAACTCGCCGATCCGGCGGGCGAACTCCTCGGGCGAGGCGGCGGACCTGAGGTCGACGCTGGTGAGCTGGAATCCGCCCGCAAAGAGATGGACGTGATCGTCGATGAGGCCGGGAACCACCAGCTGGCCGGGATAATCCAGGCGCTCGGTGCGCGGGCCGATCAGCGCCTCGATGGCGAGGCTGTCGTCGACGGCGTAGACGGTGTCGGCCTTGACGGCCATCGCGCCGGCGAACGGCCGGGCGCTGTCGGCGGTCCAGATCCGGGCGAAGACCACGAGGTCGGGATGGTCTCCCTCTCCCGCGCAGCCGGCGGTGGCGAGCGCGACGGCCAGTCCGAGACCGCGGAGCGACCGGCTCATCGCAGCTTGGTCAGCCGACGGAGCGCTTCCAGCTTCTCGACGGCGCTCGAGCCGGCCTTTTGCGCGGCGGGCGCCACGGAGAAGAGATCGCGAATGTCGAGCAGGATCTCGAGGGTCAGCTGATCCCGCACGAAGGAGCAGTCGAGCTCCACCATCCGCCGGGGGTCCTCGTCGGTCTTGGCCCGGTCGTAGGACTCCCGGTAGATGGTCTCCAGATTGGCGAGGATCTGTTCGCGAGTTCTCATGAGCGGAGGCGGAGAGAGGGTCGGTCGAGCGCGGCCCCAAATCTAGCACGGCGGGGTAGATTCGGGGTCTCTCGATCCCAGGTCGCTCATGTCGCTTTCCGGTCGATCCGTGTTGTTCTTCGCCGCCCCCTGGTACGAGGACCTCGAGCTCTGGTACCCGAAGATCCGGCTCGAGGAGGAGGGGGTCCGCACCGTGGTCGCCGGTCTGGGCGACGCGCCCCAGTACCAGGGCAAGCGCGGCTATCCACTGACACCCGACACCACGGTCGACCGGGTTCGCGCCGCCGACTTCGACGGGCTGGTGATCCCGGGCGGCTACGCGCCGGACATCCTGCGCCGCTCCGGCACGGTGCTCTCGCTGACGCGGGAGATCCACGAGGCCGGCAAGCCGATCGCGTTCATCTGTCATGCCGGGTGGGTCCCGATCTCGGCCGGGATCGTGCGGGGCCGGCGCGGCACCAGCGTCGGGGCGATCCGGGACGACCTGGTGAACGCCGGGATGGAGTGGGTGGACGAGCCGGTGGTGGTGGACGGCAACCTGATCTCCTCGCGCACGCCGGCGGACCTTCCTCAGTTCTGCAAGGCCCTGATCGCGGCGCTGGCCGCGCGCCGCCGGTGAGCGACGGCCCGACCCCGGTGCCCGCCGAGGCGTTAGGCGTCCTCCAGCGGCGGGTCGACGCCTGGATCTCCCGCTTCGAGGAGGGGTATTTCCACCCGCTCACCAACATGGCGCGGCTGGCGGAAGAGGTGGGCGAGCTGGCGCGCGAGATCAACCACCGGTTCGGCCAGAAGACCAAGAAGGCCGAGGAGCCCGACGCCGACCTGGGGATGGAGATGGCCGACATCCTCTTCGTGTTGATCTGCATGGCTAACCGCGAGGGGATCGACCTCGATCAGGCGTTCGCCCGGATGATGGAGAAGATCGAGCGCCGCGACCTGACCCGCTGGACCCTGAAGCCCTCCGATTAGATCCCCGTGAGATTCCCCTAATTCTCGGCGTCCCGGGCAGCCGGGCGCCTCATGATTCGCTTCGCGAAGCGGTTTCTCGGATTCCCTCGACGGAGCGATCTCATGCGAATCACCAGTGTGCTGGCGGCCCTGACCGTGCTCGTGGCGGCGGGGTGCGCCGAGAACGACGACGGCAACACCTTCGCGCCGGATCCGACCGGCCCGGAGCCGGAGGCCCGATTCGAGCGGAGCGGAGCGGCGGGGCTGGTGTTCACGGCCAGCAACGCGGCCGGCGGCAACGAGGTGCTGGTCTTCACCCGCTCTCCGCAGGGTCGGCTCTCCGGACCCAGCGCCGTCTCCACCGGCGGGCTCGGCACCGGCGCCGGGCTCGGCAATCAGGGCGGGATGATCGTGAGCCAGGACGGGAGTTATCTCCTGGTCGTGAACGCCGGCAGCCACGACGTGTCGGTGTTCCGGATCGGAGGGCACGGCATCGAGCTGGTGGAGCGCGAGGCGTCCGGCGGCACGACGCCGATCTCGATCACCCAGCACGGCCAGCTGGTCTACGTGCTGAACGCCGGTGACGACGGCAACATCGCCGGCTTCCGCTTCCGGCACGGGCGGCTCTCGCCGATCGAGGGCTCGTCCCGGCCGCTGAGCGACGCCGGGGTCGGTCCCGCGCAGATCCAGTTCAGCCCCGACGGGCGGGTCCTGGTGGTCACCGAGAAGGCGACCAACCGGATCACCACCTATCAAGTCTGGCGGAACGGGCTCGCCTCGGCGCCCACCGCGCACCCCTCGTCGGGCCAGACGCCGTTCGGATTCGCCTTCGCCGGGCGCCGGCTGATGGTCGTCTCGGAGGCCTTCGGCGGGGCGACGGACTTGAGCGCCGCCTCCTCCTATTGGGTGGCGCCGGGCGGCGAGCTCGAGGTCGTGAGCCCGTCCGTGGGCACCACGGAGACGGCGGCCTGCTGGGTGATCGTCACGACCAACGGGCGCTACGCCTACACCACCAACACCGGCAGCAACTCGATCACCGGCTATCGGATCGTCCGCGGCCGGCTCGCGCTGCTCGACGCCGACGGCGTCACCGGCACCACCGACGGTGGCCCGATCGACATGGCCATCTCGGGGAACCGCTTCCTCTACTCGCTCAACGCGGGCGGGCACAGCCTGAGCGGGTTCCTGATCCGATCGGACGGCTCCCTCGAGGCGCTCGGCTCGACAGCCGGTCTCCCGGACGGCGCGAACGGCCTCGCAGCACGTTAGGCAGGCGCGGTAGGTGCGCGGCCCGGGACCAAGGTGGTCCCGGGCCGCGTTCGCTTCGTCGGGGCGCGAGGGCGCGCCCTATTCCCAGTGGCGAGGCGCTTCTTCCAGCTCGGTCAGGAGGCGCTGGTAGCTCTGATACCGATCGGCGTCGATCTGCCCGGCCTCGACCTGGGCCCGCACGGCGCAATCCGGCTCGGCCAGGTGACGGCAGTCGGGAAACTTGCAGCCGTCGGCCACGGCGCGAATCTCGGGAAAGCATTGGGCCAGGCCCCGGAGATCGAGCCCCCAGATGCCGACGTCGCTGAAGCCCGGGGTGTCCACCAGATAGCCGCCGCCCTCGAGCGGCACCATCACCGCGCTCACCGTGGTGTTCTTGCCCCGCCCGATCTTGGCCGACACTTCGGCCGTGCGGAGCGCGAGGCCGGGCTGGATCCGGTTCATCAGGCTCGACTTCCCGACCCCGGACGGCCCGGTCAGGAGCGACACGTGACCCGCCAGCTCGGCCGCGAGCTCGTCGACCCCTTCGCCGGTCCGGATGCTCACCGGCCAGACCGGGTAGCCAGCGTGCCGGAAGCGGCGCTGCAGGTCGGCATGGCTGGCGAGGTCGATCTTGCTGATCACCACGCCGGCGGGAATCCGGTTGGCCTCGGCGATGACGAGCAGGCGGTCGGTCAGCTCGGTGACCGGATCGGGATCGGCCACCGCGACGAGCACCAGGACCCGGTCGAGATTCGCCGCGATCGGCCGGGTGCCCCGTCCGGAGGGAGTCCGTCGGGTGAGCACGTTCCGGCGCGGCTCGATCTCGACGATCCGGGCCGGGCCCGAGGCGCTCGGCCGCTCGAGGGTGACCACGTCGCCGACCACCACGCGGTCTCGGTCGGAGCGCTTGGCCGTGCCACGGAGCACCGCCTTGATCTCGCCGATGTTCGACGCCACCCGGTAGGACGATCCCTCCCGGGCAAGCACCAGTCCCCGTCGCGGCATCACGAGTCTCCCGCCTCTTCGATCGCCTCGTCGAGGGCGGCCTTCACGTCGAAGAGCGAGAGCGACCCGAGCCGCTCGCCGGCTTCCTCGGGCGTCTTGCCCCAGGTCAGGTAATCGGTCTCGACGTGGCCGACCGGCCGATCGCCGGCGTCGCTCCAGCGCACGAAGAGCAAGGCGGCGCCGTAGAGACCGCGCTCGTCCGGGAGGTCGTCGACCAGCGGGGCGCAGCTGTAGGCGTGCTGGTCCGAGCCGCCGAACGCCGGTGGCCGGTCGTGCGCTTCCTGATAGCCGCCGAGGGTGAGCTCTGGGGGCACCGGAGGGAGTGGCTTTCGGTCACCCGGGGTCTGGATCAGCGTCACACCTCCCGCCGGCCGTCGCGCGTATCCCGGCTGGAATGCCTGCGCCTAAACCATTAACGAAGAAAGACTTACGATGAAGTCCCGGGGGACGATCGCCGGGGCAAGCTAACCCGGACGCGCGGCCTCGGCTATCCCTTTGCCCCGGGACCGACCGGCAGGACCACCCGAGCCTCGCAGCCGCGTCCGTCGGTCCGGTTGGCGAGCGAGAGGTGGCCGCCATGCGCCTCGGCGACCTGCCGGCTGAACACCAGCCCGATGCCGCTCCCGCCGGGCTTGGTGGAGTAGAACGGGACGAAGAGGTTGGTGGTCGAGCCGAGACCGGGACCCTCGTCGATCACCCGGAGGACCACTGTCGCGTCGGCGACGTCCCATACGATCTCGACCCCACCCCCGGTTTCCAGGGCGGCGTCGACGGCGTTCTTGACCAGGTTGATGAGCAGCTGATCGAGCTGGTCGGCGTCGGCCATGATCACCACCTCGGGCCCCGGCGAGACTCGAACGCTCAGGCGGGTCTCGAGGCCGGCGACCCGCTCCACCCAGGCGGCCACGCTGGTGGGTGCGAGGGTCGGGGGCGGGAGCTTCGCCAGCCGCGCGTAGGTCGCCATGAAGCGGGCCAGCGAATCCGCGCGGGCGCCGATCAGGGCGAGGCCCGAGCGGAGGTCGTCCTCCCAGTCGGGTGGCCGCGGCTCCCGCTGGAGCAACCCCGTCAAGGTGCCCGACACGGACTTGATCGGCGCGAGCGAGTTGTTGATCTCGTGGCTCAGCACCCGGACCAGTCGCTGCCAGACCTGCCGCTCCTCGGTCCGGAGCACGCGGGAAATGTCGGTGAGCATCACCAGATCGAGCGGGAGGCCGCCCTGTCGGAAGCGGCGGCGACGGAGCTCCCAGCGGCCGCCCCCGGTGCCGGGCAGCGACAGCTCGACGATCCGGGGCGTCTCGCCCTCGAGACAGGCCGAAAGGCCGAGGTAACCGGCCGTCCGGCCGAGCAGCCGCTCACTCGGTTGGCCGAGGAGCCGCTCCCCCGCGCGGTTGGCCACCCGGAGCTCGGCGCCCGCGTCGAAGGCGAAGGCCGCGATGTCGATCTCCTCCATCAGCCGCCGGAAGAGGGCGCCGGCCTCCAATGCGCCGAGGCGCTGCTCCTTGAGCACTTCGCTCAGCAGGTTGAGCTCGTGATGGAGGGTGCTGAGGACGTCGTCGGCGGCCGGGATCTCGCGCGCGCGGATCGTGAAGTGGCCCTCGCGGAGCCCGGCGAGGATGTTGGTGACGACCTGGAGCGGGCGGGTGACGTGGGTCTGGACCGCGCGCGCGGCGCCGAGCCAGACGCCGATGGCGAGCACCAGGAGCGTGCCGCGGCCGAGGTCCGACATCGGGACCTTGGTGACGAGCCAGCTGGCCAGCGCCACCGCGGGCAGGCCCGCGAGCAGGGCGAGCGCGAGAACCCGGCGGTCGTGCGACAATGGTGACAGGGCAGGCCCCCTCAGGCCTCCAGAGTGTCTCGATCGTCTCCGGTTGCGGTGAGGCCGAAGCGCTGGAGCCGCCGATAGAGCGCGGAGCGGCTCAGGCCGAGCGCCTTGGCGGCGAGGCTGACGTTGCCGCCCTGGCGGGCGAGCGCGTCGCGGATCGCCTCCCGCTCGAGCTCGTCGAGACTGCGCGGGCGGCCGTCGTCCTCGCCGAGTCCGGTCGCGCCGGACGGCAGGGCGAGATCGGACGCCTGGATCACCTCGCCCCGGGACAGGAGCACCGCGCGCTCCACGGCGTGACCGAGCTCGCGGACGTTACCCGGCCAATCATAGCGCAGCAAGGCGGCCGCGGCCGCCTCGGAGAATCCGGTGCGGGTCCGGGAATAGCGCGAGGCGTGGTGGGAGAGGAAGTGCTGAGCCAGCGGGAGGATATCCTCACGCCGCTCCTTGAGCCGGGGGAGCTTGAGCTCGATCGTGTTGAGCCGGAAGAGCAGGTCTTCGCGGAAGCGGCCGGCCTGCACCTCGGCCCGGAGATCGGCGTTGGTGGCCGCGATCACCCGGACGTCGGCCTTGCGGGTCTGGCTCGATCCGACCCGCTCCAGCTCGCCGGTCTGGAGCACGCGGAGCAGCCTGGCCTGCTGGGCGAGCCCGATGTTGGCGATCTCGTCGAGGAAGAGGGTGCCGCCGTCGGCCATCTCGAAGCGGCCCACGCGGTCGGCCTTGGCGTCGGTGAAAGCGCCTTTGACGTGGCCGAAGAGCTCGCTCTCGAAGACGCCCTCCGGCAGCCCGCCGGCGTTCACGATCACGAGCGGCTTGTCGCGCCGCTTGCTGGCCGCGTGGATCCAGCGGGCCACCACTTCCTTGCCGGTGCCGTGCTCGCCGGTGATCAGGATGTTGGCGTCGCTCGGGGCGACCCGCTCCATCACCTGGAGGATCGGGCGCATCACGGCCGACTGGGCGATCAGCACGGGCAGGCCGTCGTCCCGAAGGATCCGGTTCTCCTGCTCGAGCCGCTCGGCCGAGCGGAGCGCCTGGGCCAGCTCGACCTGGGTGCGGAGGGTGGTGAGCAGCCGGGTGTTGTCCCAGGGCTTCTCGATGAAGTCTCGGGCGCCGAGTCGCATCGCGGCCACGGCTTTGTCGACGCTGCCCCAGGCGGTCATCACGATCACCGGGAGGATCGGATCGAGGGCCCGGATCCGAGTGATCAGATCCATCCCCTCGCGGCCCGAGGTGGTGTCGCGGGTGTAGTTGAGGTCGATCAGCGCGGCGTCGAGCGGCTGATGCTCGACCAGCGAGATCACGCCCTCCGGCACGTGCGCGGTGACCGTGCGGAAGCCCTCGGCCTTGAGCAGGAGCTTCAGGGCCTCGACGACGTCCGCCTGGTCGTCGGCGATCAGGACGGTGGGCTGACTCGACACCAGGCGACCTCCGCTAGACGATCTCTTCGCCCACGACCCAGCCGTCCTTGAGTCGGACGATCCGCTGGCTGAAGCGGGCGTTCTCCTCCGAGTGGGTCACCTGGATGATCGTGGTGCCTTCCTCGTTGAGCCGGCGGAAGAGCTCCATGATCTCGCGGGCCTGCTCCGAGTGGAGATTGCCCGTGGGCTCGTCGGCGAGGATCAGCTTGGGCTTGGCCACGACCGCCCGGGCCACGCCGACCAGCTGCTGCTGGCCGCCGGAGAGCTGGTTGGGGAAGAGATCCTTCTTGCCCACGATCTGAAAGCGATCGAGAATGTCGGCCACCATCGCCTGCCGCTCGCCGCGCGAGTAGTCGCGATAGGTGAGCGGGGTCTCGATGTTCTCGTAGACCGTGAGACTGTCGATCAGGTGATACTGCTGGAAGACGAAGCCGATGTACTGCTTGTTGAGCTCGGCGCGCTGCTTGGGCTTCACGGCGTGGACCGGATGGTCGAGCAGCCAGTACTCGCCGGCCCACGATGCGTCGAGCATGCCCAGGATCCCGAGCAAGGTCGACTTGCCGGCTCCCGAGGGACCCATGATGGTGAGGAACTCGCCGGGGCGAATCTCGAGATTCACCTGGCGGAGCACCCAGGTCCGGGTCGGGCCCGTTTGGAAGTACTTCTCGACGTCGTGAAGCCGGATCATGAGCCTGCCGATTCCCTGGTGAAGAGTCGGGTTACGAAGCTATCGGAACCGGTCGGCCGGGCAAGCGGATCCACGTCGCTACTCGGCCCGGAAGGCGCGCATCGGATCGACGCCGGCCGCGCGAATCGCCGGCACCAGCGAGGCCGCCACGGCCACCACCACCAGGAGCCCCACCACGCTCACGAAGGTGAAGGGATCCGCCGGGCTCACGCCGAGGAGCAGGGCTTCCATCGCCTTGCCGGCCAGCGCGGCGAGCCCGACCCCGATCACCACGCCGATTCCGGCGATGGTGAGGCCCTGACGGAGCACCATCCGGGCGATGTCGCGGCGCGCGGCGCCCAGCGCCACCCGAACCCCGATCTCGCGGGTCCGCTGGCTCACGGTGTAGGCCATCACGCCGTACACCCCGATCGCGGAGAGGAGCAGCGCGATCAACCCGAACACCGCGAGGCTCCGCGAGCCGATCTGCTGGCCGATGGTCGCCTGCTGCATGCTCTCGGTCATCGTCCGCACCCCCGCAAAGGGGAGATCGGGACGCTCGGCCCTGGCTTCACGGCGCAGCGTCTCGGCCAGCGACTTGGGGTCGACGCTGGTGCGGAAGGTGAGCGTGAGCCCGGAGACGTAGCCCTGCCCGAAAGGCCGATAGATCAGCGGGAACGGCGCGTCGGTGAGGGTTCGGTAGAGACCGTCTTTCGCGACCCCGACGACGGTGAAGTCGCGGCCGCTCTGCCGGAAGATCCTCCCGATCGCCTGCTGCTCGGGCCAGTAACGCCGGACGAAGGCTTCGTTGACGACGGCGACGTCGTCGCCGGTCCGGTCGAGCGGATCGAAGCCGCGGCCGGAGACCAGCTCGATCCCCATGGTCTCGAAGTAGCCCGCGGAGACGAGGTTGTAGGTCACCGACATGTTCTCGTCTTCGGCCGGCTCGTAGCCGTCGATGCGGGCGTTCGACGACCGGCAGCAGCTCCACCCCAGCGGCACGAAGGTGTTGGCGGCGGCGCGCTCGACCCCGGGGACGGCCGAGAGTCGGGCCAGCAGCTGGTCGACCGCCTCCGGGCCCGTGTTCTCGTCGAGGCCACCGACCCGCAGGTCGGTCTCCACCAGGAGGAGATGGTTCGGATCCCGGAAGCCGAGGTCGACCTTGAGGCTCTGACCGATCGCCCGGAGGAAGAGACCGGCGGCGACCAGCGACACGACGGCCAGCGCCACCTGCGTGGCGACGAGCCCGGTCCGCGCGAAGGAGCGGCCCTTGCTGCCCGTCGTCACGTCCTTCAGGACGGTCACCAGGTCCGGCCGTGAGGCCCGCACCGCCGGCCAGAGGCCGAAGACGACCACGGTGAGCGCCGCGAGCCCCACCGCGACCGCGACCACCCGGCCGTTGACCGGGAACTCCATCCCGATCGGAAACGGGGTGGGCGGCACCATCGCGAGCATCGCGTTCCGGCCCAGGTAGGCGAGCAGGATCCCGAGCGCGCCGCCGCCGCCCGCCAGGACCGCGCTCTCGGTGAGCAGCTGGCGGACGACCCGGCCGCGGCCGGCGCCGAGCGCCCGGCGGAGACCCAGCTCACGCGCGCGCACCGTGGCGCGGGCGAGCAACAGGTTGGCCACGTTGGCGCAGGCGATCAGCAGCACCAGGCCGGTGACCGCGAAGAGCGCGTAGAAGATCGGACGCATGGTGGCCGGGGGACCCTGGTCGAGGATCGACTGGACCCTTGGCTGGTTGGCGTCGTCGGGATAGAGCGCGTCCAGCTCGGCACCGACCCGCTTCGCGTCCGCCTCGGCGTCGGCGATCGTCAGGCCGGGCTTGAGCCGGGCGAAGGCCTCGAGGAACTGGCTGCCGCGGCGCTCGAGCGGCGAATCGCCGAGCAGCGCCGGATAGGTGTCGACCAGGGCGTAGAGGTCGAGGTTGAGGCCCACGTAGTTGCCGCCGAAGCGCCGCGGCAACACGCCCACGATCTCGTAACCGTTGCCGTTCATCACCAGCTGCCGGCCGACCACCGACGGGTCGGCGCCGAAGCGACGCTCCCAATAGTCGTAGCCCAACACCACGACCTGCGCCGCCCGGCGGCCTTCGCCGGCCTGGAAGGTCCTCCCGTGGAGCGCGCGAACCCCGAAGACGTCGAAGTAGTTGTCGGTGGTGAGCAGCACGAAGCTCGACACGACGCCCTCGTCGAACCGGATCCCGACCTGCTCGGGCGAGGTGACCGTGATACCGTCGTACACCTGCGCGCGCTCGGTCCAGTCGCGATAGGTCGGGTAGGACACCGCCCAGGTGCCGCCGCCTGGCGCCACGGTCTGCAGCATCACGATCCGGTCCGAATCGGCGACCTCGGGCAGGGGATGGAGCAGGAAGCGATCGGTCCAGTTGTAGATCGTGGTGACCGCGCCGATCCCGAAGCCGAGCGAGAGAATCGCCACGGCGACGAAGCCGGGACTCCGGGCCAGACCGCGAAGGGCGACGCGAAGGTCTTGAATCAGGTGTCGCATCGGAGGTGCGTCCTCGGGTGAGAGGCCGGCGGCCGGTTCATTCGGTTCGGAGCGCCACGACCGGATCGACCCGGGTGGCGCGGCGCGCGGGGATCAGGCAGGCGGCGAGCCCGACCGCGGCGAGCACGGCCGGCCCCACCACGAACGCCACCGGGTCCCAGGGGCTCACACCGTAGAGGAAGGTCGAGAAGAGCCGGCTCACCAGGGCCGCGAGCAGGAGACCGATGCCGAGTCCGACGCCCACGACCGCCATGCCTTCGCCCACCACGAGCCGGGTCACGTCCCGGACGCTCGCGCCGAGCGCCACCCGGATCCCGAGCTCGCGGGTCCGCTGCGCCACCGCGTGGGCCACGGCGCCGTAGAGACCGAGCGAGGCGATCACCAGACCGGCGAGGCCCAGCGCCCCGAGGAGCCAGGCGGCGAAGCGGGCGGGCCAGAGGCCGGCGCTCACCCGATCGGCGAGCAGCCCCGAGCTGATCACCCCGACGTCGGGATCGAGCGCCCGGATCATCCCGCGCAGCGGCTCGAGCAGGGTGGTCGGATCGGCGCTGGTGCGCACCACCAGCGACTGGGACGACTCGTACGCCTGCAGCACCGGGAAGAAGACCTGCGGCGTGGCCGTCTCGCCCGGGGTGTTGACCTTGACGTTGGGAGCGATCCCAACGACCTCGGCCCACGCCTGGTCTCCCTGGACGCTGTAGCGCCGCACCCGCCGCCCGAGCGCGCCGCCACCCGGAAACAGACGCTCGGCCGCTTCGCGATTCAGGATCACCACCTTGGGGGCGTCCGCGTCGTCGTCGACCGTGAACTCACGGCCGCTCTCGAGCGTGGCGCCGATCGCGGCGAAGTAGCGCGGCGCGATCATGGAGTGCTGCACCAGCGGAGCCCGCTCGCCCGCGGCGAACTCGTGGCCCTCGGCGGTAAGCTCGGTCGCGGAGACGTTGAGGTCGAGCGGTGGCCGATAGGTCGCGGACGCCTCGACCACCCCCGGAAGCGTCCTGGCGCGGTCGATCAGCTCGAGCAGGAAACGGCGGCCTTCGGCGGCGTCGAGGCCGGCGTGCCCGAGGTCGAACTGGACCAGGGCCGCTCCGCCGGGCACGAAGCCGAGATCGAGCCGGGTGGCGCCGGCCAGCCCGCGCACCAGGAGACCTGCCGCGACCAGCAGCAACACCGAGGTCGCCAGCTGTCCGACCAGCAACGCGGCCCGGATCCGCGAGCGCCGGCGACCGCCGCCCACGCGACTCTCGTGGAGATCGCTCGCGACGCTCGCGTCGGCCGCCCGCATGGCCGGAATCAGCCCGAACCCGATGCCGGTGACCACCGCCATCACGAAGGTGAAGCCGATCACCCGGCCGTCGATCGCGAGGTCGAGCGAAATCGGCAGCGGGATCGGCGGGCGGAGAGCCACGATCGCCTGGCTCGCCCACGCGGCCGCGAGCACCCCGACCACGCCGCCCAGCACCCCGACCACCAGACTCTCGGTCAGGAGCTGCCGCACCAGCTCCGCCCGGCGCGCGCCGAGCGCGAGCCGGACGGCGAACTCGCGCTGCCGGCCGGCGCCGCGGGTGAGCAGCAGCGTGGCGAGGTTGGCGCAGACGATCAACAGGACCAGGGTCGGAATCGCGAGCAGGATGAACGCCACGCCGCCGATCGCTCCGTCGATCGCGGGATTCAGCACCACGTCGTCGGTGCGGACCAGCTCGAGGCTCAGGCCCTCGTTGCTCTCGGGGTAGAGCTCGGCCAGCCGCGCCGTCACCGTGGTGGCTTCCGCCTGGGCCCGCTCGACGGTCGTCCCCGGGGCGAGGCGGGCGATCGAGAAGAACGAATGATTCGCCCGCTCGGTGAGCACGGTGGACTGCGGATAGAGCGCCTTGGTGGACGAGGTGGCCGTCCAGACCTCCGTGGTGATCCCGCGGACCATGCCGGCGAACGACGCCGGCGCCACCCCGATCACCGTGAAGGGCTGGCCGTTCAGCACGATCGGCTGCCCGAGCGCTGCCGGATCGCCGCCCAGCTCCCGGGTGAAGAAGCGATCGCTCACCACCGCGCCCAGCCCGGTGCCCTCCACGTCGTCGGACGGCCCGAACACCCGACCGAGCGACGCGGACACGCCGAGGGTCGAGAAGTAGTTGCCGGTCACGGTCTCGTTCCAGACCGGGCGAACGCCCTCGGGACGGCGGTAGCCGAGGATGTCGAAGCGATACGCCGCCACCGAAGAGAGACTCGACGCCTGCTCGGCCAGGTCGCGGTAGTCGAGGAACGACACCGAGCCGGCCGCGAAGGTCGAGGACTTGGTGTAGACGTTCACCAGCCGCGCCGGCTCGACGAAGCCGCGCGGCTTGAGATAGATCGTGTTGATGACGTTGAAGAGCGTGGCCGTGGCGCCCAGGCCCAGCCCCAGCGTGAGGATGGCCACCACGCTGAAGCCGGGCGCCTTGACCAGCTGTCTCAGCGCGAACCGCAGATCCCGCATCGTGTTATCGGCGACGAACGGCTAGTGCGCCACCGACTCTTCTTCGACCACCTTGCCGTCGAAGAGATGCACCTCACGCTCCGCCCACTGCGCGTAGCGCGGATCGTGGGTGACCATGCAGATGGTCGCCCCGCCCTGGTGGAGCTCGCGGAGCAGCTCCATCACCGCCTCGCCGTTCTGCGAGTCGAGGTTACCGGTCGGCTCGTCGGCGAGCAGGATCGCGGGGTCGCCGGCCACCGCGCGGGCCACCGCGACGCGCTGCTGCTGACCGCCGGAGAGCTGCGACGGATAGTGCTTCATCCGGTGCGCCATCCCGACCCGCTCCAGCGCCTGGGTCACCCGCTGCTGCCGCTCGGCCGAGGGCATCCCCCGGTAGGTGAGCGGGAGCTCGACGTTCTCGTACACGTTGAGATCGCCGATCAGGTTGAACGCCTGGAAGATGAAGCCGATCTGCCGGTTGCGGACCCGGGCCCGCTCCGACGGCGTCAGGCTCTCGACGCTGTGGCCGGCCAGCGTGTAGGTCCCGCCGGTCGGCGTGTCGAGGAGCCCCAGAATCGAGAGCAGCGTCGTCTTGCCGCAGCCCGAGGGGCCCGAGATCGAGACGAACTCGCCCTTCATGATCTCGAGGTGGATGTCGGAGAGCGCGTGGGTCTCGAGCTCGTCGGTAAGGAACACCTTCTTGATGCCGTCGAGCTTGATCAGAGTTTCGCCGGGAGCGGTCATGGGCTTGGGGGCTGAGGGTTCCGGAGGACTGGTGGTCACTTGATGCGGACGCGGTCGACGTTGTCCCACCGCGACATGTCGGACATGATGATGATGTCGCCCGGGTTCAGGCCTTCGACGATCTCCACCCGGCTCACCGAGGTCCGCCCGAACTTCACCTGCACCCGCTCGGCGTGGTCGCCGTTGGCGGTCAGGCGGAAGATCGTGCCCGGGCTGTTCTGCTGCGCGAACGGCGGCCGCCCCACGTGGAGGACGTCGTCCAGCCGCTCGATCTCGATCACGCCGTCGATGCTCAGGTCCGGTCGCGAGCCGGCCGGCGGATCGCCGTCGATGGCGACGTCGACTGTGACGGTGCCGTTGATCGCCGCGGGGTCGATACGTACGACGCTCCCCGGGGCCAATCCGTTGCGAGTGTCGATCGTGGCCTTCTGGCCGATGGCCAGGTCCTTGGCCTGGGTCTCCGGAATCCGGAGCACCGCCTTGAGCCGGATCGGCGTGGGCACCACCTTGGCGAGCACCGTCCCCGGAAGGGCGTACTGCCCGACCTGGAGCGGCACTTCCTGGAGGATCCCGGTCGCCCCGGCCCGGACCACCATCGAGTTGACCAGACCCCGCTGGAAGTCGGCGATCGAGCGGAGGCGCTCGACCTGCTTCTCCTGGACCTTGATCTGATCTTCGATCGTGCTGGAGAGGATCTCGAGCCGCTGCTCCTCGATCCCGAGCTGCTCGATCAGCGCCTCCGAGCGGTCCTGGGCCTGCTTCTGATCGAGGGGCACGATCAGGTTCTTCTTGAGCAGCTCGGCGCCGGCCTCGGCCCGCCGCTGCGCGTCGGCTGCTTCCTGACGACGCTGGGCCACGATGGCCGCCTGATTGAGCCGGTTGTTCTCCAGGTTGGTCTTGAGCGTGACCAGCTGCGCTTCCGCGTCGGTCAGCTGGCGATCGGCGTTGAGCCGCTGGATCTGCACGTCGGGATTGGCCAGCTCCATCAGGACCGTCTCGGGATCCACGGTGACGCCCGGCAGATGGTGGAGCTTCTCGACCCGGCCCGCGGTCACGGCCGAGATCCAGCGGATGTCGATCGGGGTGAGCGTGCCGGGGCCCCGAACCTCGCGCACCATCTCGCCCCGGACCACCGAGTCGGTGTAGATCGTGCCGCGCTCGACCGTCGGCGCGGCCGGCTCGAGACTCATCAGCTTCGTGGTCACCAGGATCAGCGCCAGCCCGCCGACACCCCAGAAGATGTATTTCCGCCTGCTCTTGGGTCTGTCCCGAATGATGTCCACGAAGTGCTCTCCTACAGGTATCGACGGTGCGTTCTTTCCGCCCTCTCCTTAGGGAACCTTCGTGCCATCGGAAACTGACAGCGTAAATCGTTTAACGACAACGACATAAGCAATCAGAAACGGGCGAGAAACTCCCCAGACTGTCCGATAGTGGGACACGGCGTCCCAGGGTCGGACGGGGCCGGTCCCGGTCCCGCCGCCAGAGCCCGTCTCAAGGCCGATCCGTCGGTGCCGATCCTAGCCGGAATACGAAGCGCCCAAACCGATTGGGGACCCTGCGCACGCGATGACCGGGCGATTCCAGCCATCCGATACCCTGCCCGAGACGGCGGCCCTGGTCGAGTCGGCCCCCGCCGGGCTGGCCCTGCTCGAGGCCGACGGGAGGGTGCTCTCGGCCAACCCGATGGCCCTCGAGCTGTTGCGGCTCGAAGCGGTCGGGGACCATTGGCTGACGAGCGCCTCGCCGGGAGAGCGCCGCGCGCTCGAGCAGGAGCACGAGGCCGCCATCGCCTCCGGGCAGCCGCTCCTGGTCGGCTTCGCGTCGAAGGACGCCGCCGGCGAGCGCCGGCTGGTCGAGGTTCGCGGCCGGCCCGCTGGATCGGGTGGCGGGCGCTACGCGGTGGTGATCGAGGACGTCACCCAGCACCACGGGTCGCTGGCGCTGATGGAGGCCACCGCCTGCCGGATGACGGCGATCTTCGAGGCCGCCACCAACGGGATCGTGGTGGTCGATCAGGACGGCGTCATCGAGACGATCAACCCCGCCGCCGGCCGAATCCTCGGACGATCCTCGTATCAGATGTTCGGCCGGCCGCTCAAGGCGATCCTCCCGTCCTTCCACGGGTCGATGTCCGAGGTCCTGCCGCGGCTCGCCTCGGGCAGCTGGCCCGGGCTCACGGCCGACCGGTCGCTCGAGACGATGGCGCGCCGGAGCGACCGGGCGATGGTCCCGGTCGAGCTGGCGGTCAACCCGATGACGGCCGGCGGGGCGACCGGCTACATCCTGAGCTTTCGGGAGGTCAGCGAGCGGCGCCGCGCCGAGGCCGAGCGGAGCCGTCACGTCGAGGAGATGGAGCAGGCCGCCCGTAAGATCGCCGAGGCCATGGACGTCGCGGTGAGCGAGCGGGAGAAGGCCGAGCGGGCCGCGAGGGCGAAGAGCGATTTCCTCGCCGCGATGAGCCACGAGATCCGAACCCCGATGAACGGCGTGATCGGGATGATCGGGCTCCTGCTCGACACGCCGCTCACCCCGGAGCAGCGCGACTACGCCGCGGTAGTGCGCTCGTCGGCGGATTCCCTCCTCAAGCTGATCAACGACATCCTCGACTTCTCCAAGGCGGAAGCGGGACGGCTCCGGCTGGAGCGGATCGAGTTCGACCTCAGGGACGTGGTCGACGACGTGGTCGACCTGCTCCAGGTGCGCGCCGCCGAGCACGGACTGCGGATCGGCGCGCGAGTGGCGCTGGGCACGCCGACGCGGCTGCTCGGCGACACCGGGCGCATCCGTCAGATCCTGCTGAACTACGCCGGCAACGCGGTCAAGTTCACCGAGCACGGGTACGTGCTGGTCGAAGTGACCTGCGAGGATCCGAGCCCGAGCCGCCCACTGCTCAAGCTGGCCGTGCACACGACACCGGGATCAGGGTCCCCGAGCCGCTGCAGCAGCGGCTCTTCAACAAGTTCACCCAAGCCGACGCCTCCACCAACCGGAAATACGGGGGCACCGGGCTCGGGCTGGCCATCTGCAAGCAGCTCGCCGAGATGATGGACGGCGAGGTGGGGCTCGCCAGCGTCGAGGGCCGGGGCTCGACCTTCTGGGCCACGGTCCGACTGGAGCCCGACCCCGAGGCCCGGCCGGAGCCCCGGCCGGCGGAGCTCGCGGGGGCGCGGCTGCTCTACGCGGGCGGGGACCCGATCGACCAGCGGGTGATTCCGGAGCTGGCCGGCCAGTGGGGCATGCGCGCCGAGTCGCTCACCGATCTCTCCGCCCTGCGCGAGACGCTCGAGCGGGCCGCCGCGTCGAGCGACCCCTTCCAGTACGTCCTGGTCGAGGGTCCGACCCTGGTCACGCCCTTGCCGGAGATTCTCGACAACCCGCGATGCGGTCGGCCGCGGGTGATCGCGCTCGGCGAGACGCCCGGCACGAGCGCGGCCGCCACCATCTGCCGACCGTATCGCGCGCCCGGGCTGCAGAGGGTGCTCGCGGCGGCAGGCAGCAAGGGTCGACCGCCGGGCGGCGACGCCCCCGGCTCGGACCGCGCGGCACCGCGCCGGGGTACGGATGCGACGGCGCCGCTGGTGCTGCTGGTGGACGACAACCCGATCAACCAGAAGGTCGGGACGAAGCTGCTCCAGAAGCTCGGTTATCGGGTCGAGGTGGCCGCCGACGGGCGGGAGGCGGTCGAAGCGGTGGCCAGGACCGACTACCGGGTCGTGTTCATGGATTGCCAGATGCCCGAGATGGACGGATTCGAGGCGACGGCGCAGCTCCGCCAGCGCGAGCGGGACGAGGGTCGTCCACGGCTCCCGATCGTCGCCCTCACCGCCAACGCGATGCCCGGCGACCGTGAGCGTTGCCTGGCCGCCGGCATGGACGACTACCTCGCGAAGCCGCTCCGCCTGGTCGAGCTGCACGAGGTGGTCACCCGCTTCGTGAAGGCGCCGGCCTGAGCCGACACGTTGCGGTCTCGGGTGCCCCGGGTACCATTCGAGCATGGTGCCCACCAGCCCGGTCCAGGCCGTCTCGTCGGAGGGGTGTTGGCGGTCCCTGAACGAACAGGGACCGTTCCTGATCGCCACCTTCTCGACCGAGGGCCGTCTCCTCTCCCTCAACCGCACGCCGAGCGGCGCCTCGGGTGAGGGGCTGATCGGCCGCTCGATCGCCGAGCTCTTCCCGCTCGGTGACGGTCCCGATACGGAGGCCGCGCTCCGCGGCGTGATCGAGACCGGTCGGGCGGCGCGGGTCGAGATCCCCGCGGGCTTGAGCGACAGCCGGATGATCTGGCTCGAGCTGGAGCTGTTGCCGATCCGCGAAGGCGAGGTGGTGACCGGCGCGCTCGGTCTCGCCATCGACGTCACCGAGACCAAGCAGACGGCGCTCGAGCTCCGGATGACGGTCAACGCGCTCCATCGCACCATCGAAGCCCGCGAGCAGCTGGCCTCCGATCTCCACGACGGGACCCTGCAGTCGCTCTACGGCATCGG
>JAWKQJ010000012.1:0-106170 GCA_041390205.1 Gemmatimonadales bacterium | reverse complement strand
CGAAGCGGTAGCCGTTGTACTGGGCGGTGCGGGAGATCCCGCCGACGATGTCGTCGCCCTCCAGCACGGTCACCGAGACGCCTTCCTTGGCCAGCAGGTAGGCGGCGGTGAGCCCGGCGGGCCCGGCCCCGAGCACGACCACGTGGTCGCCTGGCTCGAGCCGGGCCACGGTTCGGGGAATCGCGTTTGGTGAAGCGCTCATCGTCTCTCGATTCGGTTACCCGCGAGCCTTACTGGACCCGCCGGGTGGCATCGCCCGGCCCGAACCAGCAACCCGCGACCTCCCCAACGGCTCCGACCGTCGCAAACCAGGCCAGGAGCGGGAGCGAACGCGGTAACTCACGGCGGTGGCCTGACTTACGCCACACCGTCGAAACCATGCGCCACAGCAGGACCGGCGGCAAGGCCATCGAGGCCAGGCCGGCGGCGATCCGTTGAGCAAGGGGCGCACCACGATGCCGGATTCCAGCCCAGGAACGGGAAAACAGGTACCGCTGGCTCGTGTAGGCCCACAGGCTCAGGTGCAGCTTGTGCCCGGCGGCGAGCTCCGCCAGGCAAACCGGGGTGATTCCGTCCCGCTCCAGAGCCCCGTGGAGCCGGTTCTCCCAGCCCCCCTCGGCGGCGACCTCCAGGTACCGGGCCAGCACCGCCCGCCGATAGCCGACGTTGTTGCCCGGGGGCCGCACCCCGTCCGCCGGCGGCAGGAACGGGGCGTACTCGCCCAGGAAGGCGGCCCGATCCGCCAGGGTCGAGGTCGCCAGGTTGTAGAGCCCGCCGCCAACCACGTCCCGTCCCTCCTCGATGGCGTCGATCATGGCCCGGGCCCAGGTCGGCGGCACGATGACGTGGTCTTCGATCACCGCGACGATCGCCCCTCGCGCCTCGCGAAATGCACGAAACCGCATCTCCGGGATGGAGTCGGCCCCGGAAGCCGGGAGGACCCGAACCCACGGGGCGCCAGCGCCCACGACCGCCCCCGCGGTGCCCCGCCGATCGACGACCAGGACCTCGAGCTCGAGCTCCGAGCGGGCCGCGTCGAGCGCGGCGAGGCAATCGGCCAGGTCGGCCGGCTGGTTGACGAAGGGGACGACGACGGAGAGGTCGGGATCCCGCCCCGTCACGGCCGCGACCCAGCCGGCCTTTCCGGACGTCCGATCCCGGCCGCGAGCAGCTCCTTGCTCCAATCCGGGCCCTCGGGGCCCCGATTGGCGGTCCGGAGGTCGTCGGCGTCGACGAAGTAGACCACGTCACCCACCGCCTGGGCGAGCCCGACCCGCCGGGCCTCCTCGGCGCTGGTGGCCGCGGGATCGGAGACGGAAACCACTGTCACCCATCGTGGCATGGATGCAATATGTGGCGAGTCGGCGCAACAAACGACTACAACCTGTTGACCCATTCCTGCCTCAGGCTGCCGGAAAAGGGCGCCCAGGAAGGCGTCGGCGTCGGGTCCCATGGCCACCACGACCCAGCTCTGTACTGGGGCCCCCTCGGGCGGGGTGGAGTGCCAGGGGTTGGAATAGCGTTGGGTCAGATTCACGTTTGTCGGGGTTCTGGGGCTTCCCGGCCACGAAGGGCAAGGGGAATGCCGGCGCCGGGACGGACGCGGACCGGGACCAGCCGGACTCCATCGAAGGCACGCAAACTGCCTTGCCTGGCGACCGAATCTCGTTGCCCAACTCAGCTTGCGAGGGTGATTTGACCGACCAGCCGTCGACCCCGGACGCGGACCGGCCCGTGGCGCTCCAGCGCACGGACCGCTTCGTAGGACGGGCGATGAACTGGATGTACCACCATCTCCGCCGGGTGCCCCGCTATCGGCCGGTGGTGATGACCAACGCCCTCCAGAACCGGACCCAGTACCCGGACCTCGAGGCGTTCGACCTTCCCTGGCAGCGGCTCGGGTCACGGCTCTGGAAGCGGCTGACCAAGGAGCGCCCCTACCCACCGGATCTGGCCCGGGTGCGGAGCTACCGTCCGGTGGTGCTGCATTCGCATTTCGGCTACATGGGGGTCGACGACCTCCCCCTGCATCGGGCGCTCGGCCTGCCCTGGCTGGTCGGCTTCTATGGCGCCGACGTCTATCTCCACGGTCGCGAGCCCGAGTGGCAGGAGCGGTACGCCGAGCTCTTCGAGCGGCTGGATCTGGCTCTCGCCCTCGGCCCTGCGATGGAGCAGGCGCTGGTCGAGCTGGGGTGCCCCGCCGAGAAGGTGGTGGTCCATCCGCTCGGCGTGGACGTCGAAGACGTGCCCAGCGGGGAGCGCCAGCTGGCTCGCGGCGAGCGGCTGGAAGTGCTCTTCGCCGGGACCTTCCGCGAGAAGAAGGGCGTGGTGTATCTGCTCGAGGCCGCGGACCTGCTCCGCCGCCGCGGGGTGGACTTCCGGCTCCACCTGGTGGGCGAGATCAGCCAGCGAAGCGGCGATCGGGAGACGGGCGAGGAGATCGTGCAGACCATCGCCCGACTCGACCTCGAGAGCCGGCTCGAGCGCTACAAGTGGCTCGAGTTCAAGCAGCTCATGGACCTCGCCCTCCGCTGCCACGTGTTCGTGGCGCCGAGCGTGACGGCGCGCGACGGTGACGCGGAAGGCACCCCGTTCGTGATTCAGCAGATGATGCTGAGCGGGATGCCGGTCGTGTCCACCCGGCACAGCGACATCCCCTTCCTCTTCGGAGACCTGGCCGACCGGCTCGCCCCCGAGCGAGACCCGGAAGCGCTGGCGGATCGCCTCGAGGCCTACGCCCGGGAACCGGAGCTGATCCCGGCCGACGGCCAGGCGATGCGGGCCCGAATGCTCGGCTGTTTCGACATCCGACAGTCGGCCGCCCACCTGGCCGACCTCTACGATCGCGTGACCGGCTAAGCCCTTCTGAGTGGCCGATTTCCGGCCAGGGGTACGGAACGTGCGATCTCCGCGTTCATGAGTGAGCCAGAGGTGCAGCCGCGTTGGGTCTGGTGGGCCGCCGCCACTCTCCTCGCGGGGTACGTCGTGATGGCGTTGGTCGGCCGACTCCCGGGCATCGGGGTGGGCAACGACGACGCGATGTATTTCTTCCTGGCCAAGTCGCTGCTCCAGGGCACGTACCGCGACATCTTCCTGCCGACCGCACCGCTCCATCTGCAGTACCCGCCGGGATGGCCGCTGCTGCTGGCCCTGCCGGTGGCGCTCCTGGGCGACCACCCCGATCTGCTGCTGATGGTCCCGCTGGCGCTCACCACCGGCGGACTCCTGCTCCTGTTCGACGCCACCCGTCGCCTGCTGCCTCCGGTGCCGTCCCTCGCCGTGCTCGCGGTGGGCGTATTCAATCCCCTGATCATCACCTACGGCGGGCGGCTCAAGGCCGAGGCTGCTCTCTTCTTCTTCGCCATGCTCGCCCTCTGGGCGCTCGCATCGCCGGCTCCCAGCAATCGACGCCTGCTGCTCGGGGCCGCGGCCGCCATCGCCGCCGCCTTCATGCGCACCGCAGGCGTCGCGGTGATCGCGGCGGTCCTGCTCCACTTCGTCTTCGCGCGGCGCTGGCGATGGGCGTTCGGCTTCGCGCTGGCGTCCGGACTCCTGTTCGGGCCCTGGCTCGCCTGGTCCGTGTTCGGCCCGCGCCAGCTGATCGGCCGATCCTACGCGGGCGACCTGCTGGAGGTGCCGGGAGAGCAGGTGCTCTCGGAGCACAACCCGCTGGTGGTCCACGCCATCAACGCCGTGCTGCGGTTGAGACGCTACGTGCTCGGCCACCTGCACGCGATGATGGGCTTCGCCCAGATCCAGGGCACCCTGGTGGACAACCTCGCCTGGCTCGGCCTGTTGCTGACCGCCGGCCTGGCGGGCGCGGTGACCCTGTGGAAGCGCTTCCGGGTCGCGCTGCTCGCGATCGTATGCATGTTCGGACTGTTGTCGGCCTGGACCTGGGCCGACCGGCGCTTCCTGCACCCGGTGATCCCTCTCGTCGGGCTGCTCCTCTTCACCGGGGCCCACGTGATCGGGCGGCGGCTCGGCCGCCACGGCTCGACGCTCGCGAGTCTGCTCGTGTTGCTGCTCCTGGTGCCGGGCACCTCCTGGCGGACCGCGGACGTGCTGAGCCGCGGCATGCAGTGTCGGCAGGGGGAGCTCAAGCGCTGCTACACGCCGATCGAGCTGTCGTTCATCAGGGCCGCCGAGGCGGCGCGCCAGCTGCCGGACTCGGCCGTCGTCATGACCAATCGCGAAGCGGCGTTCGCCTATCACTCGCATCACCTCGCCGTCTACTCGGTCGAGGCGCAGGGCAAGACCGGCGCGGAGCTCGCCGATTTCCTGGCGAGTCGTCGCGTGAGTCACATCGTTCTGACCCGGGTCGCCGGCGGCGGACCCGTCGCGCTGGCGTCGCAGCTGGTCGAGCTGTGCGGGCGCCTCGACACGCTCGGGGACTTCGGCGAGATGACGGTGATGTTCGGTCTGCGGAGTCAGCCCAGCGACTCGACCCGCGCGGCGCGGGTCTGCAATCTGACGGAGCGGCTGCTCGCCCAGGCCGAAGCGATCCACGAAGAAGCCGGTCGCAACATCGACCTGTTCCAGCTGGAGGAAACGGACGAGCGATAGGGCTCAGGCGAGGCGGAAAGCCGACGCGCGGGCGGCGGCGCGGCCGCCATCGAGCTGGCGGGCGCGGATCAGGGCATCCACGAAGTACTTCGCCGCCCAGTTCAGGAGCTCGAACCGTCCGTAGTCGCCGTCGAGCGGCCAGGACCCCTTGATCCCGCCTCGCAGCCCCCCCTCCGCCGAGACCCGATTCTGGGTCGACTTCAAGAAGGCCAGCACGCTCGGGACCGGCTCGAGCCAACTCGGCTCCCCGGTGATCAGATGGAGGCGGATCCAGTTGTTGACCGACTGGGCCTGGCCGGTCAGGCAGCTCCAGTCGACGGCCGGTTGCCAGTCGGACCGGTACCGGCCCGGCATCCTTCCATCCGGCCGGACGGTCGCGGCCAAGGCGCGAGCGGTTCGGGCCCCGGCGGCGAGAATCGCCTCGTCTTCGAGCACTCTGCCGCCTTCCAACAGACCCCGGACGGCGTACGCGAGGGTGTGGAGCAAGGGTGCGTCCGGGTCGGTCAGGCAGCAGTTCGGAATCCAGCCGTTTCCGTCCACCGCGGCCGCCACCGCGCGGAGGTTCCGCCGGGCTCCGTCGAGGAAGGGCCGTTGCCCGAGCGCCGCCCCGACTTCGGCGAGGGCCCATGCGACCCGAGCGTTGTAGAGCGTAGGCGCCGCCAGCGCGAACCTGGAGTTCCCTTTCCGCCAGAGCCCGTCCGATTCCTGGACCTCGACCAGCCAGCGCCCGGCCCGTTCGGCCGCATCGGCGAAGCGCTGCTCACCACTCGCTTCCCACGCGGCGAGCCAGCCGAACATCACCTGGCCGGTGTTGAACACGGCGGGAGAGCGACCTTCTCCGACCACGCCACCCTGCACCGCGCCGGTCTCCAGCTGGAGATCGCACTCCCAGTGGGCGGCGCGGCGCGCGCGCTCGGCCCATTCGGGCTGCTCCAGCTCGACCGCAGCCTCGAGCCAGGTCGGGATGATGTACCCCGTCGTCTCGGGATAGGCGGCCTGCCAACCGAATGATCTGAAGTAGGGGTTCCAGGCGAGACTGAAGCCCCGGGCGACGCCGCCGCTTCCGGTCGCGTCCTGGGCGCGGCCGAGCCAGGCGAGGGCCTCGGAGAGGTGCGGGATGTGGTCCGCGTCCACGGGATGTCGGCCGGCCCGATCGACCGCGAGCTCCACCCTGGCCAGCCGGTTCATCGCGGGGTGGGCGCGGGCCAGATCCACCAGCGAGCGGGCCTTCCCGAGGACACTGCGGTTTGCTGCCATGGCTTGCAGAATACCCTCACGGGCTTGACTTGAGGAGCCGGCCGCTCACAATCCGAGCGGTCCGGGTTCGCACGTTTCGTGCTCGGGGAGCCGCCATGCAGCCCTTCTTCGTGACAGGATTCCAACGGAGCGGCACCACCCTGCTGCGGGTGATGCTCGACGCTCACCCCGACATCGCGATCCCGCTCGACGTCACCGGACTGTGGTGGCGCTTCGAGCGGCAGCTCGATCGATTCGGCGACCTCACCGAGCCCACGGCCCGGCGGGCGCTCCTCGATGCCCTGCTCGCCGAAGAGCGGATCGCGCTGTGGCAAGTGCCGCTGTCGGTCGACGACCTGCTGGCGCGATGGACGACCCCCGGCTATCCCGGCGCGATCGCCGCCTTCTACCAGGCGTACGCCTCGCACCACGGCAAGCCGCACTGGGGCGACAAGGATCCGGGCAACATGTCCAGGATCGACGTGCTGGACCGCTGGTTCCCGGAAGGACGGATCCTCCACATCATCCGCGACGGGCGCGGCGCCTGTGCCTCGCTGATCAAGCAGAGCTTCGGATCGGACGATCTGATGGAGTGCGCCGACCAGTGGCGCGAGGAAGTATCGTGGGTCAGGCGCATGGGACGCCTGCTCGGTCCATCCCGGTATCACGAGGTTCGATACGAGGCCCTGGTCGCGGAGCCCGCGGCGGTCCTGCAGGAGGTGTGTGCCTTCCTCGAAGTCCGGTACTCGGACGCGATGCTGACCTACCCCGAGTCGCTGGATCGCTCGATCCCGGCCGAGAAGCGACACCTCTGGCCCCTGATCGGCGAGCGCCCGCAGGCCGACAACGCCGACCGGTGGCGGGAGTCGATCGGGGTGGCCGAACAGGTGTGCTTCGAGAAGCGGGCTGGCTCCGTGCTGAAGGAGCTCGGCTATCCGACCTCGGAGGAGCCCTGGCGCGGCCGGTACGGAACCGAGATCAAGTTCCTCCTCGCGCGGGCCGGCCGCGCGATTCGCCAACGCTTCTCCAAGTGACCCCGGACGACCCGCCCGCGCCCGCGGCGCCCGATCCGCCGCGCCCGGCGCCGGACCACGTCAGTTCCGCCGGCTCGCTCGAGCGAACGCTGGTGCGCGGCGTCGCCTGGGACGGCGCTGGTGAAATGGGGCAGCCAGGCGCTCAGCTGGGGCGCCGTCGTGGTGCTCGCGCGCCTCCTCACGCCGGCGGACTATGGCCTCGTCGGCCTGGCCACGCTCTACCTCGGCTTCGTCGGCATCCTGACCGAAGGTGGGCTCGGCACGTCGATCATCGCCAAGCGTGAGATGACCGAGGCCGAGATCAAGCAGCTCAACACCGTGGCCGTGCTCCTCGGCCTGACGGGGGCCCTGCTCACCTGCGCCGCCGCCATCCCGCTCGGGTGGTACTTCAAGGCGCCCGCCCTGCCGCTGGTCATGGTGGCGCTGAGCGTCAACGCCGTGCTGAGCGCCCTTCGTCTGGTGCCGGTGGCCGCGCTGCAACGCGAGTTTCGTTTTCGGGGCCTGGCCCTGGTCGAGGGCGCTCAAGCCGTGGCGAGCACGGTGGTCACCCTCGGGCTCGCTCTCGCCGGCGCGCGGTACTGGTCGCTCGTCGTCGGTGGCCTCGCCGGGACGCTGGCCGCGGCCGGCGTGAGCCGGCTGCTTTCGCCCCACGGATTCTCCGCGCCCAGGATCGCCACCTTGCGGCGCTACTACCACTTCACCCGCAACGTGCTGATCGGCCGGATCTCGTGGTACGTCTATACCAACGCCGACTTCATCGTGGCCGGCCGGATGCTCGGAACCGCGGCCCTCGGCGCCTACACCTTCGCCTGGAACATCGCCAGCGTCCCGGTCGAGAAGGTCACGGCGCTGGTCACGCGGGTCACACCGGCGTTCTTCAGTCGGCTCCAGTCCGACCGGGCGGCCCTGGCCAGGATGCTCCTCAGCGTCACCGAGGGTCTGGTCTTCGTGACCTTGCCGCTGACGGTGGGGATGGCGGTCGTCGCGGACGACTTCGTCGTGGCCTACCTCGGGCCGCAGTGGCTCGAGGCGGTCGGCCCGCTCCGGATCCTGGCGATGTACGCCACGCTCCGCTCCATCGTCACCTTGCTGCCTCAGGTCCTGACGATGCTCGACGACACCCGCTTCCTGATGTTCAACGGCATCGCGACGGCGCTGGTGCTGCCGGTCGGATTCGTGATCGGCAGTCGTTGGGGTGGGACCGGAATCGCCGCCGCCTGGGTGGTCGTCTACCCGCTCTTCGTGGTACCGTTGTACGTGCGCTGCTTCCGGGCGGTCGCGCTCTCGCCTGGCGCCTACCTGCGCGCCGTCTGGCCCGCGACCCGCGGCGTGCTGGCCATGCTGGCGGCGCTCCTGGCGATCCGCGCGGCCCTGCCCGCCGACCTGGCCCCCGCGCTCCGCCTGGTCGTCCAGATGATCGTCGGCGCTCTGGTCTTCCTCGCCCTTGGAGTCCTACCGATGCGCCACCGACTCCGCGACCTCTACCGGTTGCTCCGCAACCGACCTGGCCCGGCGCCTACGGCGGCGCCGGCGACGTCCGCTTGATGGCGACCGAGCGACCGCGGCGGCCAGTCGTCCTGCTGGCCTACCACTATCCGCCGGACGCGGAGGTTGGCGGCCTGCGAGCGACCAAGGTCGCCGGCGCCCTTCGGGCCGCCGGTCACGAGGTCACCGTGATTCGGGCCTCGCCGACTCCGGCCGAGCCGACCAGGGACGAGGCCGGGAGCCGGATCGTGACCGTGGTGCCGGGTGCCTCGCCCCGGGAGCTCTACGCCAGATTGCGCGAGCGAGTCTCCTCGGCTCGGACCTCCGGCTCGACCGAGCAACCGGCCGCCGCGGAGACCTGGCAACCGCCTCGCGAGCTCGCGCCCTGGCGGCGCTGGCTCTTTTCTCTCTTCTGGCTGCCCGACGACAAGCAGGGGTTCATCTGGAGAGGCGCGCAAGCGGCGATCGAGGAGCTCCGCCGCTACGGCCCGGACGCCCTGCTCTACAGCACCTCGCCACCCCACTCGACTCACGTGGCGGGCCTGATCGCCCACCTGTCCACCCGCGCGCCCTGGGTGGTGGAGTTCCGCGACCCGTGGACCGGGAACCCCGGCAAGCCCTGGTACTCGCGCAGCGCGGCCACCGACGCGATCGAGTGGCTGGTCGAGCGCCAGTGTCTTCGCTCGGCGTCCCTCGTGGTCGGGGTATCCGAGGGCATCTGCGAGATGCTGGTGAACGGTCGCGCCCAGCTGCCACCCAGCCGAGCCGTCCTGGTTCGCAATGGGATCGACGGCCTCGCCGAGCCCGCACCCGCGCGCGGCGGAGGTCCGCTGAGGATCCTCCACGCCGGCACCTGCTACCTGGGTCGCGACCCGAGGCCATTCCTGCGAGCCTTCGCCTCGATCGTCAAGCGGCGCGGTCTCGGTCCGGACGACGTCAGGGTCGAGCTGGTCGGTCGCTGCGACGAGTTCGCCGGGGCCTCGATCCGCGGGGTGGCTGCCGAGCTCGGAATCGGACCGATGGTGGAGTTCACCCGCTGGCTCCCGCACCAGCAGGCCGCGGAGCGCACCCGGAGCGCCGACGTCCTGCTGCTGCTCGCCGAGCGCCAGCCGCTCCAGGTCCCGAACAAGGTCTACGAATACCTCGGCGCGCGGCGCCGGATCCTGGCCTTCGCGGATCGGGATGGCGAGACCGCGAGGATGCTGAACGCGGTCGGCGGTCATACGGTGACCCAGGCGGCGGCCGGCGACGTCGAGCAGCAGGTGGAAGCGGCGATCTTCGGCAACGGGCACGTGAAGCCCAACGAGGATCAGCTGTCGGCTTGGACCACAGATCGGCAGATGGCTCTGCTCGTCGACGCCATCGGACGGGTCGGGCGACTGCCCCGCTGATCGCCGCTCTCGATCGGGTGGGCCGATCGCTCCCCTGGTGCGCGACCGCGCCCGGGACTGGCTCGCCGCTTGCAGCTTAGGTTTGGTTTCCGGGGGCCGCGCGGACCGGCCCCCGCTGACGCTTCGCAAAGGATCCCATCGCGTGTGCGGCCTGGCAGGGGTGCTCCTCAGAAACGGCGCCGACAACGGAACGCCGGCGTCCCTCGCCAAGACCATGAGCGACACGCTGACCCACCGCGGCCCGGACGACAGCTCCCTCTGGACCGACGCGGAGGCTGGGGTCGCCTTCGGCTTCCGGCGTCTCGCCATCATCGACCTCTCCGAAGCCGGCCGGCAACCGATGCGCTCGGCCTCGGGTCGCTACGTCCTGATGTTCAACGGCGAGGTCTACAATCACCAGCCGCTCCGGCAGGAGCTGCTCGAGCGCGGGCATCGCTTCCGCGGCCACTCCGACACCGAAGTGATCCTGGCCGCCATCGAGGAGTGGGGCGTCCGCTCGGCGGTCGAGCGGTTCGTCGGGATGTTCGGCATCGCGATTTGGGACACCACCACCCGGCGTTTGATCCTGGTTCGCGACCGCCTGGGCATCAAGCCGCTGTACGTCTGGCGGCAAGGCTCGATCGTCGCCTTCGCGTCCGAGCTGAAGGCGATCGCCGCGCTGCCCGGCTTCGAGAAGCGGATCGACGTCGCCGCCGTGGCCGACTACCTCCGCTACCTCTACGTGCCGGGACCGCGCACCATCTTCGAGTCCGTCGTCAAGCTGCCGCCCGGTCATCTGCTCGAGATCGACGACCCGTCGCGACCGCTGCCGGCATCGGAGCCGTATTGGTCCGTCGAGCAGGCCGCTCGCCTTGGAGCCGCCGACCCGTTCCCCGGCGACGAGCGCGAGGCGATCCAGACCGTCGATCGGCTGCTGAGCGAGGCCGTCGGGATCCGGATGGTCGCCGACGTCCCGGTCGGAGCGCTGCTCTCCGGCGGGATCGACTCGTCCACCGTCGTGGCCCTGATGCAGCGGGTGTCCTCGCGACCCGTTCGGACCTACACCGTGGGATTCGACGGCTCGGCCGACTACGACGAAGCGGTCCACGCCGCCGCCGTCGCCCGAGCGCTCGGCACGGACCACACCGAGCTTCGCGTCGGACCGAACGACGCGATGGCGCTCGTGCCCGACATGCCGACGACCTTCGACGAGCCGGTCGCCGACCCGTCGCTGCTGCCCACCTATCTCGTCTGCAAGCTCGCCCGGCGGGACGTGACGGTGGCGCTCACCGGCGACGGCGGCGACGAGGTGTTCGCCGGCTACAACCGCTACGTCTACGGCGCCCGGATGCTCAACGCGGTCGGTCTGATCCCGAGCGGAGTGAGACGCGCGCTCCGGCCGATCTGCGATTCGATCGGCTCGGACGCCGCGCCGATCCGCTCCTGGCGCGGCCGCCTCGGCAAGGTGGGTCGGCTCGTCGCGGCGGGATCGAGAGCGGAGATGTACCGGGCCCTGCACGAGGCCTGGCGGGATCCCGGCGTGGTGGTCCCGACGGCTTCGGACGAGCCCGGGCCGTTCGTCGCCGCGCTCTCGTCGCCCGAGCCGGGCGACCTCCTCGGCCGGATGCAGATGGCCGATCAGCAGGTCTACCTGCCGGACGACCTGCTCGCCAAGGTCGACCGCGCCAGCATGGCGGTCTCGCTCGAAGCCAGAGTGCCGATCCTCGACCACCGCGTGGTCGAGTTCGCCTGGCGGCTGGCGCCCAACCTCAAGGTCCGCGGCAACCGCGGCAAGTGGATCCTGCGACAGGTCCTCTACGGCTACGTCCCGCAGCATCTGGTGGAGCGACCGAAGATGGGCTTCACCGTGCCCGTCGAAGCCTGGCTCCGGGGACCCATGCGCGCCTGGGGCGACGACCTGATGGGTGGCGGCCTGCTCGAGCGGACCGGTCTGCTCGACGCGGCCGCGGCCCGGAACGCGTGGCAGAGCTTCCAGCGCGGTCGCGGCCACTCCGGCTTGGCCCTCTGGGCCCTGCTCGTGCTGCTCTCCTGGTGGTCGCACTGGGTCGACTGACCCATCGGCGGGAGCCCCCGCCGCCCGGGATCGAGGCGAGCGGGCCGACCCTGGCCGTCCGCCGCGACTGACCGATGCGGATCCTCTGGCTGAGTCATTTCGTTCCCTACCCGCCGAAAGGCGGGCACCTGCAGCGCGGCTATCACCTGCTGCGGGAGGCATCCGCCCGGCACGAGGTGGCGCTCGTCGCCTTCTATCAGCGGTCGATGTTCGACGGAGCGGCCTCGCTGCGGGAAGCGACCGACCACCTCGATGCGCTCGTCCAGTCGGTCACCGTGGTCCCGATCCCGTCGGACGCCGCACGCTGGCGCTGGTGGACGTTGCTGGCCACGACCTACTTCCGCACCGCCCCGTACGACGTCACGCTCTTCGAGAGTCGCGAGATGGAAGGTCGGCTGCGGGAGATCGCCGGCTCCGGGTCGACCGACCTGCTGCACCTCGACACGGTCGGTCTGTGGCCCTTCGCCGAGATGTTCCCGGGCACGCCGGTGGTCCTCAATCACCACAACGTCGAATCCCAGATGATGTCCCGCCGCGCCGGCAAGGAGCAGCATCCCCTCCGGCGTCACTATCTCAGCCGGGAAGCGACCAAGCTGCGACGCCTCGAGGAGCGGGCCGCTACCCGGGCCGCCGTCAATCTCGTGGTCTCGCCCCTCGACGCGGAGCGGCTCCGCGCGGTCGCGCCGGGCAGTCGGATCGAGGTGGTCGACAACGGCGTCGACGTGGAGTACTTCCGGCCGAGCCCCGACGCCGCGCCGGAGCCGGACAGTCTGATCTTCGTCGGCGCGATGTACTGGTATCCGAATCGCGAGGCGGTCGAGTATCTCGTCGACGAGATCTGGCCGCTCGTCTCCGCCGCCAGGCCCTCCCGCACCCTCACCATCGTGGGGCGGAAGCCGCCGCCGGCGGTCGCGGCGATCGAGGACCGCAGGGTCCGGGTCACCGATTTCGTTCCGGACGTCCGACCCTATCTGGAGGCGGCCGAGATCTACGTCTGTCCGATTCGAAGCGGCGGGGGCACCAGGCTCAAGATCCTCGACGCCCTCGCGATGGAGAAGCCGGTCGTCGCCACCCGGGTCGCGGTCGAAGGCCTGGCGATGGTCGAGGGCGAGCACTTCATCCCGGCCGAGAGCCCGTCGGAGTTCGCGGCCGCGATCGACCGGCTCTCGAGAGACCCCGAGCTCCGCCGCGATCTGGGCCTGGCGGGTAGGAAACTGGTCGAGGAGCGTTATGCGTGGCCGGTCGTGGGTCGAGCCCTCGAGCGGGCCTACGTCGGCGCGGCGTCGCGCCGGGCGCCGTCGGCTTAGCCGGGACCGCCCCCGGTCACGCGGATGGCCGGATAGCGGGAGCCCCGCCCCGCCCGGGTGCGGCGGACGATCAGCTCGCCGATCAGCCCCACGGTGACCAGCTGCAGACCCGCCAGGAGCAACACCACCCCCAGGAAGAAGAGCGGGCGCGTGCCGATCGACTGATCGAGGATCAGGCGGAGATAGCTCATGTAGGTCAGCAGCAGGAAGCCGATCGACCCGAGCACCAGTCCGACGCTGCCGAAGAAGTGCATCGGCCGATGCTCGAACCGGGTGAGCAGGAGCACCGTGAGGAGGTCGTACGCGCCCTTGAAGAGGCGACTGAAGCCGTACTTGCTCTTCCCCCAGGTCCGGGGGGCGTGCTCGACGGCGATCTCCTTGACCCGGAAGCCCCGACTCGCGGCGAGCACCGGGATGAAGCGGTGCATCTCCCCGTAGAGGTCGAGCTCTTTCACGACTTCGGCCCGATAGGCCTTGTACCCGCAGTTGAAATCGTGGAGCTCGAGCCCGGACACTTTGCTGGTGACCCAGTTGAAGAACCGGCTCGGCATCGTCTTCCCGAGCGGATCGTGGCGGTGCTGCTTCCACCCCGAGACCATGTCGCACCCATCCAACGCCGCCAGCATCCTCGGCAGCTCGGACGGCTTGTCCTGCAGGTCCGCGTCCATGGTCACGACCACGTCGCCGGTGGCCACGGCGAAGGCCGCGTTCAGCGCTTCGGCCTTGCCGCGATTGGACCGGAAACGGTGCACCTCGGTGCTGGGGTCGGCCGCCTCGAGGGCCGCCAGGACTTCGGAGCTCCCGTCGGTCGACCCGTCGTCGACGAACACGATCTGATGCGCCGATGCCAACCGGCGGAGCTGCTCGGTGACCTCGGCGTGCAGCTGCGCCAAGGTGCCCCGCTCGTTGAAGACCGGGATCACCACGCTGACGGTTGGCCGGCCCGGAGCGACCGAGGTTGGTTCCTGCGCTGTAACTGACGTTGTCATAATAGCTTAGGCAGAGCCCTCCGACCGTGCCACCGCGCAAGCCGCATGCCAGCGGGGCCATTTCGCGGGCACTCGGCACGGCCGCCGGACCCCGACGCGTGCCGGTGGCATCCGGCTTGCCCGGGTCGGTTAGGCGCCAATACCTTCAGCATCCATGGAGAGAGCAAGTTGACCCTGGCCCCATCGGCCCCGATGCACTCCCCCGGCGCGACCCAAGGGACGTTGGCGCCCTCCGAGGGCCGGGCGCCGCTCGACCTGTTTCAGCTCGCCGTGATGCTGATGACGTCGGTCGCGGTGTGGCGCCTGCAGGACCTCTTTACCGTCCTCGGCGCGATCAAGATCCAGTACATCGCGCCGGCCCTCGCGCTGCTGGCGTTCATGGTCGAGTCGGATCCGCGCCGCAAGATCAACCGAATTGTAAACCCCTTGTTCAAGAAGACCATGGGCGTCGGCCTCATGGTGATGCTGAGCATCCCGACCAGTCTCTGGCCCGGCTATTCGTTCCGCTTCTTCATGAACGACCACGCCAAGACCCTGCTGCTGATGGTGCTGATGGCCGCCAGCATCCGGTCGATGACCGACCTGCGACGTTATGCGGTCATGCACATCGTCGGGGCGCTCGTCTACAGCTACTTCGTCGTCACGACCTTCAAGCTGCGGAACGGCCGGCTGGGCAGTCTGATCTACTACGACTCGAACGATCTCGGCCTCCTGCTGGTCTGCACGATCCCGATGTGCGTGTACTTCCTGCAGCCGAGCTCCAAGCCCCTCACCCGCCTGGTCTCGAGCGCGTCGCTCGGGATGATCGTGTTCACGATCGTGCAGACCGGATCGCGCGGGGCCTTCCTCGCGTTTCTCGCGTGCGGGGCCTATCTGCTCTTCAACTTCAGCGCGATCACGAAGAAGGTCCGGATCTACGCCGTGGGCGCGCTCATCGCCTTCCTGCTGACCTTCGGCGGTCCGACGTACTGGGAGATGATGTCGAGCCTGCTCAAGCCCACCGAGGACGCGAACTGGTCCGGTGAGGTCGGGCGCCGGCAGATCTGGAAGCGCGGCATCGGCTACATGGTGACCCACCCGATCACCGGCGTCGGCGGGCGGGCGTTCGGCATCGCCGAGGGCACCATTTCGCAGATCGCCTCCCGGCAGGACGTCGGCATCGGCCTGAAATGGTCGGCCGCGCACAACTCCTTCGTCGAGGTGGGCGCGGAGCTGGGCCTCATCGGGCTCGGCCTGTTCCTCGCGTCCTTGTGGACGGCCTGGCGTTTCGTTCGCGCGATAGGCGCTCCACAGAACGCCGCGCGGGCCGGACCGCTCGGCGCGTTCGGCCACGCCATCGGCGGCACCCTGATCGCCTATTGCGTCGCGGGCTTCTTCGTCTCGGCCGGCTACTCCGCCTACCTCTACACGATCTTCGCGCTCGTGATCGGGATGATCAAGCTCGCCGGGGAGCGGGCGACGGTGGCCGCCCCCGCGCTCGCCGCCAATGGCGCAGCCAGTGCGCCTCGCCCGCCGTCGACCGGACGCCGCCGGGGACGTCGGAGCAGTCCCGTGGGCAGCATCCATCCGGGACCCGCGAGGCTTCCAGCCGGGCGTCCGGTCGCAAGCAACTGACTTCACCTCGATGAAGGCCGCCCCAGCTCCCGGCGGATGGAAGTCCGCGGCCGAGCGTCTTGCGGTCCCCATCGCCTCGAGCGCGCTCGGACGCCGCTCGGTGGCCGGGCGCGTGCTGGTCCTGGCGTACCACAACCTGGTTCCGGACGAGGACCCGGCGGGCGGGGATCGGTCGCTCCATCTCCCGCTCTCCAGCTTCGTATGGCAGCTCGAGCACCTGCGCCGGACGGTCGACGTGGTGCCGCTGACGGAGGCGCTGACCCCCAGCCACTCCGCCCGGCCGCGCGCGGTGATCACCTTCGACGACGCCTATCGGGGCGCCACGCTGCTCGGCAGCGCCGCCCTGGCCGATGCCGGACTCCCCGCCACCTACTTCGTCGCACCGGAGTTGCTGGGCGGCACCCCCTGGTGGGACCGCTTCGCTCCGGAGGACGGCGAGTGGAGCGCCGAGCTGCGGGAGAGGCTGCTGCGCGAACGGGCCGGCAGGGACCGGGAGGTGGCGGCCTGGGCGACCGAGGCCGGTATCGCGACTGGCTCGCTGGGAGACTGGCACCGGATCGCCAACGAGGAAGAGCTCGCTCGCGCCGCGTCTCGGCCGGGCATGACCGTCGGCTCGCATTCCTGGGGCCACCCGAACCTCTGCGCGCTCGCCCCGGACGAGCTCCGTGACGAGCTCGCCCGACCAGCCGAATGGCTCGACGCGCGCTTCCCGACGACCGTGCCCTGGCTCGCCTACCCCTACGGTCTGGTGACGCCGGAGGTCGCTCGAGCCGTCGCGGCGCAGGGTTTCGCCGGTGCCCTGAGAGTGGACGGGGGGTGGTGGCCACGAGCGCTCGACGAGCCGTTCGATCTCCCCCGCTGGAACGTCCCCGCCGGGATTTCCCGGGCCGGCTTTCGACTTCGGCTCGCGGGTTGGCTCTGTCGATGAGCGGGCGAGAGCGGTTGGTGGTGGCGCACGTCGTGCCGGACCTCCTCTACGGCGGCCTGCAGCGGCTCACCGTTCAGCTCACCGAGCTCGTCGACCCGACCCGGTTCGAGTCGCACGTCCTGGTGCTGGGTGAGCTCGGTCCGCTGGCCGCCACGATCGGCGACTCGGCAACGGTGCACCCGATCCACGGCCAGTCCCGAGTCTCGATGATCTGGCCCCGGCTCCTCTCCGGTGCGATGGCCGCGATTCGCCCCGACGTGGTCCATACCCACAGCGGGGTCTGGTACAAGGCCTCGCTGGCGGCGCGGCAAGCGGGCGTCCCCTGGCTGGTCCACACCGACCACGGTCGGATGGTGCCCGATCCATGGGCGGCCCGAGTGGTCGACCGGCTTGCCTCGCGGCGGACCGACGTCGTCGTGGCGGTGTCCGAGCCCCTCGCGAAGACGATGCGGGCCACGGTCGTGGCGGATCCGAGCCGAGTGCGGGTCGTCGCGAACGGAGTGGACACCGATCGGCTGCGACCTCGCCGCGACGCCGGCATCCGGGCCGAGTGGGGGATTCCCGAGGACGCAACCGTGATCGGAAGCGTCGGCCGCCTCGAGCGGATCAAGGGCTACGACGTCATGATCGAGACCCTGGCGAGCCTCCGGAGGCTGGCCCCCGACCGCCCCGTTCGGTTGGTGATCGCCGGCGATGGCGACGACCGGCAGGAGTTGGAGGCGCTGGCCCGCGCCCGCGGTGTCGCGGACCAGGTCCGATTCCTGGGCTGGCAACAGGATCTCGGGCGGCTGCTCGCCGGCATGGACCTGTTCGTCCTCACCTCCCGAAGCGAAGGCACCAGCGTCAGTCTGCTGGAGGCGATGAGCTTCGGTCTCTGCGTGGTGGTGACCGACGTCGGGGGCAACGCCGACGTCCTCGGCCCAGGACTTGCTCACCGGCTGGTGCCTTCGGAGCAGCCCGACGCGATCGCCGAGGGTTGGCTCGCCGCGTTGGGGAGCCCTGACGCCCGCCACAACGATGGCGCCGCAGGTCGGCGCCGGGTCGTCGAGAGGTTTAGCCTTCGTGCCATGATCGCCGCCTACGAAGCCATCTACCGGGAAGGCAGCAGCAAGGCCGGCCGCCCGACTGCAAGGACCGCATGACCGCGTCGTCGAGCCGCCGCACTCAGCTGCTCCTGATCCTGGGCGTGCTCGCCCTCGCGGTCGCTCTCCGGCTTTGGGGGCTCGGCTCGTGGCAGTGGGAAGAGGACGAGCTCTACACCCTCCGGGACTCCATCTCCCTGGTGCTATCCGGCGACGGCTCGCCCGGGATCGGCGCCCGGCCGGTGTACTACCTCCTCCAGCACGCGTTGCTGGCCGTAGGCGACCCCACCCCGCTCTTCCTCCGACTGCCGGCGTTCGTGTTCGGGGTGCTGGGCGTGGCCGCGGCGTGGTGGCTCGGACGACGGGCGTTCGGCAGGGTCGCCGGACTGGTCACGGCCCTGCTGGTCGCGGTCTCCCCGTGGCACCTGCAGGCCAGCCAGTTCGCCCGATACTGGACGCTGGTCTTCCTCTTCGCCGCGATCGCCATCACCGAGCTTCCCCGGGCCCTCGATCGGGGCACGCCCCGCCGCCTCCTGGGGGCGCTCGCCATCATGCTGCTCGGCGCGCTGTCGCACCCGACGTTCCTGTTTCCGATGATCGGCGCGGTGATCGGACTGTCCCTGGTGAAGCCCGACGGCGAGTGGACCATCCGCTGGCCGACCCTGCGATCCTGGCTGCTGCTCTGGGGCCCGTTCGTGGTGATCCTGCTCGGCTACTACCTGTTCATCAAGTCGGGAGGTCACGGAAACGCGTTGCGGAACTCGGACGGCCGGGGCGTCGTCGCCTCGCTCCGGCTGATCCCGGCGATGATCCAATGGGCGCCGCTCCCCATCGCCGGCGCGAGCGCCCTGTCGCTCGGCTTCTTGCTGTTCGCCGGCAGGCCGGGCGACCGCCGCTTCGCCCTCATGTCCGCGCTCGGGATCCTGTCGGGCGTGGTGATCCTTTACTTCAGCTCCATCGTCACGGCCGTCTACGCCGACTACGGCATCGCGGTGCTGCCGCTCGTCTACCTCGCGATCGGCGGGGCGGTGCAGCGAGTCGCCGACGCGGTGCCGACGCCCATGTCGCCGTGGGTCGCCGGGTGCGCCGCCGCCGCGCTCGGCATCGCCGCCGCGCCGGGCACCGTCTCCCACCTCGTCGACGGGTCGCGCTACGACTACCGGGCGGCGTACGCGATGATCCGTGACCTGGCGCCGAACCGGCCCGTCGTCGGGGGCATCGAGACGCTCCAGGTCGCCTTCGAGCCGAGCCTGGAGACCCGGAGCCTCGGCGCCGTCCGGCGCAAGCAGCCGCCGCTGACGGGCTTCTGGTTCGTCACCTCGTACCAGCGCTATGGTCTTCGCGAAGGAGGGCCCCGGCTCGCCGCGTGGATCGACACCAACTGCCGGCGGTTGTCGGCCTGGGAGCGGATGCGGCTCGACTACCGCGTGTACCGGGTCGAGCTCCACTGGTGCGGCACCGACCCCGTCCCGACCCCGCAAGGGAGAGAGTGACGATGCCACGACGCCCCCGCCCCTGGAGCCTCTGCGCCGACCGAGACCGCGACTGGCGAGCCTCCCTGAACCACGCCGTTCCGCCGCCTTCGATCCACGCGATCGTCCGGGGCGCGCGACCGGCGACGGAGCGCTGACCCATGGGTACCTTCGCTGAGCTCGTTAGGGCCGTCCCGTACCTGACCGTCCGGTCCTACGCCCCGGCCGATCGGGTCCCGTTCCTGATCGTCTTCCTCTCTCGAACGGGATCGAACCTCCTGGCGGCCAAGCTCGACTCGCACCCCGACATCGTCTGCCATCACGAGCTGTTCAACCCGGACGGCATCCACCGCTCCCTGTCCTACAAGGACTCCCCCCTGAGCTTCGGAACGACCGAGTCGCGCGACCGGGATCCCCATGGCTTCGTCGTCGGGGTCTACGGCTTCTCCGACGGACAGAAGGCCGTCGGCTTCAAGCTGGCTCCGGGTCAGAGCAACGCGGTCCTGCTGAGCCTCCTCCTGTCGCGCCGGGTGCGCAAGATCGTGATGGAGCGCCGCAACTGGCTGCAAGCCTACAGCTCCGAGCTGATCGCCCAGGCGACCCAGGTCTGGAGCGTCGCCAAGAACCGGCAGGCCGGGCCGTCACCCAAGCAGAAGGTGCGGATGGAGCTGGCGGGCCTGCGCCAGTTCATCAGGAAGCGCAGTCTGTTCCTGCGATTGACCAAGCTGCTGCTCAAGCTCACCGGACAACGCTTCGAGACCGTGGACTACGAAGACATCAGCCTGCCCGAAACCGAGCGGCGAGTCCTCGATTTTCTCGGGGTCGCGTCCGATCAGCCGCTCAAGGAGCGAACCGTCAAGCAGAATCCGTCCCGACTGCGCGATCGGATCGCCAACTACGACGAGCTCGAGCAGGCGCTCGCGGGCACCGAGCTCGGGCGCTTTCTGGACCCGGCCCCGGAGCCGGCCGCCGCCTCGCCGAAAGAGAGCGGCTGAGGCAAGCCGGCCCGGCTCGATCCGGGCCGGGCAGTGAAAGGAGGAACCGTTGCTGCGACGAACGACACACACCGCCGGCCTGTTGGCCGCACTCGCGCTGACGCCGTGCCCCCACGGCGGCTCCACCCCGACCCCCTCGCAAGCGCCTCCGCGGGCGACCGAGTCGACGACCGAGCCCTGGCTGGTCGAGGACTTCAGCGGGTACGCCTCGACCGAGGACCTGCTGCGCTACCCCAATCCGATCTGGAGTGGCCGCAACGAGGACGTCAATCGTCAGGCCATCTCGCTCGACCAGGATGCGCCGCCCGTCGGCGGGCAGTCGATGCGCTACACCTTCGTCAGCCGAGCCGGCCACCCGAACCTGTGCCGCGACTACACGATCGGGCGCAACGTCCGGTTCCCGCGAGCGACGAAGGAGGTGTGGCTGGAAGCCTGGTTCAAGTTCTCACCGGGCTGGGAGACGATGGTGCCGCAGTGTCGCGGTCAGTCCGCCAACGCCTACAAGCTGCTGTTCGCCCGGGTCCGCGGCCGGGGACGCTTCGCCGTCACCGCGGGCGTCATGGGAGCCAGACTCTACACGATCGAGTACCCCGGCAAGGGGCCCGCGTTTCAGGGGCGCGGCCCGGGACCGATCCAGTGGTCGGCCATCACGGACGGACGCTGGCACCTCATTCAGCAGCATCTGCGGGTATCGTCGAATCCGCTGCTCGCCGACGGCTACATGGAGACCCGGATCGACGGGGTTCGACTCAACACGCTCTCGAACATCGTCGTGCCGGTCGAGGGCATCGTCGGGATCGCCCTCGGCCGCAATCTCAATCAGGGACCGCTGCGGGAGCAGTCGCTCTGGTGGGGTCGAATCCGGGTCTGGAACGAAGATCCCGCGTGGGGATTCTAGGAAGCGGTCCGCTCGCCGTCCCCGTGGCCGTGTCGTAGCGGAGTCCGCCGGACCAGCGCCTCGACGAACCGCCGCTCGTCGACGCTCCAGCGGTACTTCTCCGTCACCGCTCGGGCGCCGTTGGCCCCGAAGCGCCGGCGCGCGGACTCGTCCTTGAGCAGCTCGACGATCCGCTGCCCGAGCGCCTGGGGATCGCCGGGCGCGAAGGTCACTCCGGCGCCGGTTTCTTCCAGGACCCGTCGCATCGGCGGCAGGTCGGTCGCCACCACCGGCAGTCCCGCCGCCATGTAGTCGAAGAGCTTGTTGGCCAGCGTGATTCGGACGTGCTTTCCGTCCCGGAACGGAAGCAGGCCGACGTGACAGTGGGCGTAGTAGGCGGCCAACGTGCTGTGTTCGTGCCATCCGAGGAGCCCGACGTGGTCTTCCAGGCCGAGCCGCTCGACGGTCTCTCGGATGCGCGGCGCGTCGCGGCCATCCCCGACCACGATCAAAGCGGCTTCCGGAACCTGTTCGACGACGTGGCGCATCGCCTCGACGGCTTCGGCGACACCGCGGTCGCCCAGCAGGATGCCCACGAACAACACCCGCAAGCGATCGGCCCAAGGCTCGAGGTCCGCCGGCAACTCGTGGGTGGCCTGGAGACGCTCCACGTCTTCGGGAGTGTTGCCCACGACGACCAGCTTTTCCGCCGGCACGCCGAGCGCCAGGCAGCGGTCGCGCGACTCTTCGGTCACGACGAAGATCGTGTCCATCCGGCGGAGCACGTAGCGCTCGAGCATCGCGGCGAGCGAGGGGGTTCGCACCAGGTGATCGGTCAGCCCCATCTTCTCGAACTGCCACAGGGACTCGAGAAACACCGGATAGACCTCGGCCATGTCGTAGTGAACCGGCAGGCCGTGGCGACGGGCCACCCAATAGGTCGTCGGCGCGATCGGCAGATCGCCGGCGACCAGACAGTCGGCGCCGACTCTGCGGACGACCCGGTCGATCGTTCGAATCCAGACGGGATTGAAGAAATACGGAAAGTTGAGGAGGCGGTTCGCCCACTCGGGACCGACCGACGGCAGGCGGTGGATGGTCATCCACTCGCCGGCTTCCTCGCGGGCCTCCCGGTCGGAGTTCCGCGCGACCAGATGGACCTCGTGACCGGCGCGAGCGAGACTCCGGGTCTCCTTCGCGACGCGGGTCGCCCCCCGAGGCCAGTCGCCGTCGTACACGTAGACTATCCGCATGTCTCTCGCTGGTTCTCCTGGATCCCGGCCTCCCCAATGCCCGGGTCGGCGGAGGGCTGCTAGATAACCCGCCGATGGACCGGCGCCAAGACGGAGGCGCCTCCGTCCCCGCGCCGGACGCGCGGAACGGGCCCCCGTGGCGGCCAACAGCCTCTCCGAGGGGTGGGCGGCGCCTCGGAGGTCGCAAGAGCGGGACCAACCCCGCCGAGCCACGCCCAGAGCCCCCTGTCGGCCCCTATGCACGACGTTGCAGAAGGCAACGCGATGGTCGTTGCCGATCCGACGGATAGCCCCAATCTTGCGGAGCGGCATCGACGAACCCCGGCTGCCAGGCCCGCCGCGAGGCGGGGCCGAGTGTGCTCCCAGGAGACGCTGGTCCGGTCTCCCATGGGAGCCGGGGCATTGCCTCGGGCTCCAGCGGCCAGGAGGCTGACGGCCAGCGCCAGCGCCGTGGGAACACCAAGCCAGAGGTCGATCGTCGGGCCCGGAGCCCGGCAAGAGCATCAGCCGGGGCGCGCGACGATGACGACTGCCAATCGACGGCTTCCCAACGTGCTGTACGCCATCGCCCTCGACCCGACGGACAAGTTCGGGTCGCTCGAGGAGCAGGCGCTGATCCTGGCGGAGCGGTTCCGGCAACTCGGGAGCGCGTTCGTCCCCCTGTATCTGCATGCCGGCGGTCCGCGCCCGTCCATCGCGCACACGGCCGCCGGGCTGCCCTGCGAATTCCTCGACCTGCGGCGTTTCAGCCTTGCCGGATTCCGCGCGCTGTCGGGCATCGTCCGACGACACCGGATCCGGGTGGTCCACTGGAACTTCTATCCCCCGCTCACCAACGGCTTTCTCTGGGGGTTGTCGGCCGCGCGCCCTTCGCTGATCCACGTCCTGACCGATCACAACTCCCGGCCCGCTTCCTTCCAGCCGCAGAACGGTCGACTGGTCGTCTCCGCAATCAAGAAGCTGTTACTCAAGCGCTACACCAAGGTCCTCGGCATCAGCGACTACGTCGTGAGCAGCCTCGAGCAGGCGCGGGTCTGGTCGAACCTCGACCGCTGCCACTACTTCGTCAACACGGAGCGCTTCGCGCCGAACGAGCAGCTTCGGGCGGCGACCCGAGCCGAGTTGGGCGTCGGCAACGACTTCGTGGCGCTGGTCGTGGCGCACTTGATCGAGGAGAAGGGCGTCGACGTGGCGATCCGCGCCTGCCGCCGGCTGCCCGACGGGTGCACCCTTCTCGTCGCGGGGGACGGCGCCGTCGCCGACCAGCTGCGGGCGCTGGCCGAGAGCCTGTCCGTCACGGAGCGGGTGCGCTTCCTCGGGATGCAGTCGCGGGTGGAGCCGCTCATGCAGGCGGCGGACTGCCTCGTCTGCCCCTCCTTGTGGGAAGAAGCGGTCGGCCTGGTCAATCTCGAGGCTCTGGCGTCCGGACTCGCCGTCGTCGCGAGCGCCGTCGGCGGGATCCCCGAGTTCATCGAAGACGGACACAACGGCTTTCTGGTGCCCGCGGGCGACGACGTGGCGCTCGCCGACTGCGTCGCTCGACTGCAGGGCGACTCCGCGCTCCGCGCCGAGATGGCGGCGAACGCCCGCCGGTCTGCCGTCGAGCGCTTCTCGATCGAGGCGCAGATCGATGGCTATCTTGCGTTCTATGCGACGTTCCCAGGCGAGGAGATTGCTCGATGAGTAAGCCCCTTGAAGAGCTCGAGCGGCACGGCATCGCCGTCGTTCCCGACCTGCTGGCCCCGGAGGTCGTGGCCGGGATGCGGGTCGCCTTCCAGTCGCGCCTCAAGCGGATGCGATGGAACGACTTCGACGGCTACGAGAAGACCGAGCCCTTCCGTCACATGGTGCAGGACGTGCTCGTGCTGGATCAGGGGTTCGTCGACCTGGCGGTCCACCCCGTCGTCAAGGACACGATCGGGCGCTACGTCGGTCCGACCTACGAGCTGGTCGAGGCCAAGGGGTGGAAATCGCTCCCCACGACGAGCGACTTCCATGGCTGGCATGGAGACGCCTGGTACGACCAGGAGCTGGTCCAGGATCGGATCCCCCGTGAGGTCAAGGTCGCCATGTACCTCTCCGACGTGACCTCCGGCCCGTTCACGTACGTGTTGGGAAGCCACCGCAAGCAGCACCCCCGAAGCGTCCAGGACGGCGAGCTCGACGGGGTGCCCAAGCAGGACATCGTCGAGGTGACGGGAAAGGCCGGCACCGCGATCTTCTTCGACACCTCCGGCATTCACCGGCAGGGAACGCCGATCCTCCAGGAGCGGCTGGCGGTCTTCTACAACTACCACGAGCCGAGCGTCCCACTGCAGAAGGAGGATCTCGACTACTACCGGTATCACCCCCTGCTGCTCAACGCCGCCTTTCTCGGCGGACTGTCCGAGGAAGACCGCCGGGTCCTCGGGTTCGGCAACAAGACCAACTACATCGCCGGGTTCGAGCGCTCCCCTGGACACGAGGGCTTCCAGCGGGCGATCCGCTCCGCGTTCGACGCCAAGATGAAGGCCGAGCGCTTCACGTCCCGGGTCCAGGGACGTCTCCGGCGGATCCTGGGCGGCAACGGGCGCTGACCCTCCGGATCGGCGGCAGGCCACGCCGCCGACGGACCCCGAAACGGCCGAGGGGCCGTCGCATTCGCGGCGGCCCCTCGGTCGTTCCGTCCGGGAGCGAAGCGCCCCGATCGGGTCGCGCCCTACCAGCCCCAACCCGGACTCGACCGCCACGCCCGGGCCCGTCCCCACCAGAGCGCCTGCGCCTGAATCGGGCCCTGGTTCATGTTGCGCCCGAGGGCGATCCCGTAGATGCCGGGCTCGTTCACCACGATGTTGGACGCCGCCTGCAGGACGACACCGTCGATCCGCGTCTCCATGTATCCGTTCGCGACGCCGTTCGACGACGAGGTCCGGATGTGCCACTGGATCAGGTGCCACTGGCCGTCCGTGATGGAGGCGTAGTCGATCGAGCTCGGGCCCTTGCCCTGGAAGACCTGACCCGAGGGGGCCTCGATCGTGTACGAGTGGCTGTTCGGATAGACGCCGACGGTGGCGCCGAAGCGTCCCGACTGCACCCGACCGAAGACGAACTTGTAGGCGTTGATCGAGACGCCATTACAGGCCGGGACGTGCGTCTCGAAGCCGGGCTGGAACTTGAACCAGACCTCGAACCAGACCTCGCGCTCCGTCGACGGGAACTTCAGGTTCCGCCCGATCGTGTAGTCGTGGCACAGGTTGGGGTCGCCGGTCCGATCCGGGAACGAGTACTTCATCGACTTGCCGCCCACCGGCGGACCGGACGCGTCGAGCGAGATCCGGTTCTTGTTGACGTCCTCGTTCACCCCGCTCCAGTTGGCGTTCGGGTAGGCGAGGAGGGCCGAGGTCGACGAGTACGAGAAGTCCTCTTCGAACCAGGGGGCGCCGGAGCCGCTGCCCGACCCGCCCTGCACCGTGACCACGGCCGTGTCGGCCCTGATCCCGGTGGCGTGCCTCGCCACGACCAGGTACGACCCGGTCGTCTGCGGCGCCGTGTAGCGGCCCGAGGAGTTGATCGACCCGCCGGTCGCCGAATAGACCACCTGCGGCGGCGACGAGCTGCCGTCGCTCCACTGACCGATCACCGCGAACTGCTGGTTGCCGCCCGGCTGGAGTGTGGCGCTCGACGGTGTGATCGACAGGGAGACCAGACTGGCCGTCGACGCCCCGATCAGGGTCACCGCCGAGGTGTCCGCCTTCCCGCAGCTGCAGGTCGCGATCACCATGAACGCTCCGGCCGCGTTGCCTGCCCGGTACAACCCGTTCACACTGATGGTGCCTCCCGTCGCCGAGTAGGTCACGGCAACCGGCCGACTCACGCCGTCCGACCAGTTGGCGGACGTCGAGAACTGCTGGGTTCCGTTGACGGACATGCTCACCGTGCCCGGCGTGAGCGTGAGCTTGGTGACCGCCGGCGCCAGGATCTGGACGCTCGAGGTGTCCGCCAACGTGCCGTTCGTGTGCCGGGCGACGACCTTGTAGGTCCCGCCGATGTTGCCCGCCGTGTACCGGCCGTGCACCGTCACGGTGCCGCCGTTCGCCGTCCAGTCGAGATTGGGGCGAGTCGTCGTCCCATTGCTCCAGTGGGCGTCGACGATGAACTCGCGCGACATCCCCGTCTGCAGCGTGATCGCGTCCGGGTTGATGTCGAGCGCCGTCAGTCCCACCACCGACGACGAGACGAACACCGTCGCGGTATCCGCGAGGCTGCCCCCGGACTGGGTCGCGATCACCCGGTACGTGCCGGCCTGGCTGCCCGCCGTGTACTGACCCGTCGAGGTGATCGCCCCGCCGGTCGCGCTCCAAGTAACCGCCGGGGTCCCGGCGCCACCGTTGGTCCAGACCCCGGCCACGCCGAACTGGAGGCTCGCGCCGGTCGAAACCGTGTTGCTGTCGGGGCTCACCACCAGGCCCACCAGCGCCGGCGGCGCCGCCGCGATCGTGACGCTGGCCGTGTCGGCGAAGCCACCACCGACCTGTCTGGCGATCACCCGGTAGGTCCCGGACTGCGACCCGGCCGTGAAGGCCCCACCCGAGTTGATTGTACCGCCCGTGGCAGACCATGTCACGGCGGGGGCGCCGCTGCCGCCGTTGGTCCACAGCCCGTTGACGTCGAAGAACTGGACGTTGCCCGGCTGGACCGTCGCCTGCCCGGGGGTCACCACGATCCCCGTCAGGACGGGCGCCGGAGGCAGCACCGTCACCAGCGCCGTATCCGCGATTCCCGTGCCGGTGGCGACCGCGATCACCCGGAAGGTCCCCGCGGTGTTCCCCGCCGTGAAACGCCCGCTCGCGCTCACCGAGCCGCCCGTGGCCGACCAGCTCACGTCGGGAATGGCCGACCCGCTGTTGGTCCAGACCCCCTGCACGTAGAACTGCTGCGAGGCCCCGGAGTTGAGCGACACCGAGCCGGGGTTGATCACGATGTCCTGGAGGACCGGCTCGGGTGAAGAAATCGTCACGAAGGCCGTGTCGGCCTTGGTGGCGGCCTGGTCACGCACGATGACCCGGTAGGTGCCCGGCGACGCCCCGGCCGTGAACAAGCCGGTGCCGGAGACCGTCCCGCCCGTCGCGGTCCAGGTGAGCGCGGGCGGCGTGGTGCCCCCGTCGCTCCAGAGCGCCGCGGCGTTGAACTGCTTGGTCTGGTAGGTCTCGATCGACACCGTGCCGGGCGCGATGGAGAGACTCACCAGCTTCGGGGCCACCACGGTCACGGTGCTGGTGTCCGCCTTGGTCCCGCCGGTGTGCCGCGCGATCACCCGGTAGTTGCCCGGCGTGTTCGGCGCGGTGTAGTCGCCTTCGTCGGAGATCGAGCCACCCGTCGTCGACCAGGTCACCTCGGGCGCGGCGCTGCTGCCGTCGCTCCACGAGCCGGCCACCGAGAACTGGGTCACGGCGCCGGCCGCCACCGTCACCGCGCTGGGATTGAGCACCAGCTGGGTGAGCGTGGCCGCCGGGGTCGCGATGGTGACCACCGAGGTGTCGACCAGCTCGCCACCGGACTGGGTGGCGATGACCCGATAGGTGCCCGGAGTCAGGCCCGCCTTGTAGGAGCCATTGTTGGTGATGGTGCCGCCCGTGGCGGACCAGTTCACCTGCACCTGAGTCGGCACCCCCAACTCGTCGTGGCCGCTCGCCTGGAAGCGCTGCGTCGCCCCCGGGGTGAGGATGACCGTCGCGGGGGTCAGGTCGATCCCGGTGACCCGCTTGGCCTGGACCCGGACTTTGGCCGTCCCGGTCCGTTGCCCACCGCGCTCCTTGGCCACGACGATGTAGTCGCCAGGAAGGGCCAGGGCATTGAAGACGCCGGTGGAGTCGATCACGCCACCCGTGGTGCTGAAGTCGACCGTCGGGAGGTCGCTGCCGCCATCGCTCCACTCCGCCGCCACGACGTACTGGAGCGACGAGCCCTGGTCGACCGTGTCCTCGCCCGGGCTCAGGAGAATCGAGGTCAGGAAGGGTCGCTCGGAGACCCGGACTTCGGCCGTGTCGACCAGCCCGGCGCCGATCACGGCGATCACGATCTGGTCACCAGGCGAATCCGGCAGGTAGACGCCGTCCTGTCCGATCGACCCGCCCGAGGCGGTCCAGAACACCGGCACCGACGCCAGGCTGCCGTCCTCGTGGTAGACCTTCGCGATGAACTGCTTCGGCACGCCCACCCGGGCGCCGATGCTTCCAGGAGTGACGCTGACGCTCACCAGCGGACGCTTCGAGACCTGTCCGCCCGACGAGCCCGAGCACGTCGGCGGAGACGCTGTCGCCCTTACCGTTCCGGGCGAAGGCCGCGAAATCGAGCTGCTCGCCCTGCGCCACCGTGCCGAGTCGGGGAACGACCACGACCTGGGAGATGGTGTTGTCCACCGGGGTCGTGTCCGGTGGGCCGAGGAACTCCCGTTCCTCGCCCCGGGAACAGGCGGCGGACAGGAGTGAGGCTGCGACCAGCCCGCGCCAGGGCGCCGACTGCAGGAAGCTGCGGGGGTAAACGGTGTGAGCCATGATCTCCGCACGAGCAAGCTGAGCGTGAAAGCCGAGTCGGCCGATATTCGACCTGGTTTCGGCTCTCAGAAACGCAAGTCCCGGGCACAACCGCTGTATTGATTGATGACAGGTGACGAACCACTTCGGCGGGCTTGCACAAGCCAAGCGGGAGCAACCGCTTGCGACCGGTGCGGCGGGAACGTAACACTCCAACGTTGTACCCAAGATTGACAGTAGGCTGAGCAAACGCAGCCGCCGGGTAGGCCGGGCAGAACGGGCGAAGTCTGCATCGATTCACGAGTTGGGAGCCCAGAGGACCGAAGTTTGCCGCAACCGGGGAGTCGCGAAGGCGCATCAGCCCCAATTGCGGAATGAGTTCGTCCGGCCGTCTTCCTGGGGGTCGGCCGGGAATGCAACTTGCCTCACCGAGGCCGGCCAACCGAACCCAGCCACTGCAACGGATGACCGATTCCGCTCACCCCCAGCTCTCCGTGGTCGTCCCTCTCTACAACGAGGAGGAGAGCGTGCCGCGCCTGATCGCGTCGGTCGGCGCGGCCCTCGAGGGCGCCGACTGGGAGCTGGTGCTGGTCGACGACGGGAGCACCGACCGAACCACCGCCGTCGTGGCCGGGCTCGCCGGGCCGGGCTCCAGGGTCAGGCTGGTCCGCCTGGCCCGGAACTACGGCCAGACCGCGGCCATGCAGGCCGGCTTCGACCAGGCCCGCGGCAAGGTGATCGTCAGCATGGACGGGGACTTGCAGAACGACCCGGGCGACATCCTCCGGCTGGTGGCGAAGTTGGACGAGGGCTACGATCTGGTCGCCGGCTACCGGGTCCGGCGGCAGGACAAGATGATCTCCCGGAAGGTCCCCTCCTGGGTCGCCAACCGGCTGATCCGGCGGGCCACCGGGGTGCCGATTCGAGACAACGGCTGCTCACTCAAGGCATACCGGCGGGAGGTGCTGGAGCGGATGCGACTCTACTCCGACATGCACCGCTTCATTCCGGCCGTGGCCGCGGCGACGGCCGGCGCCCGCATCGCCGAGGTGCCGGTCACCCACCACGCCCGTCGCTTCGGGGCGAGCAAGTATGGGATCTCCCGGACCTTCAAGGTGCTGGCCGACCTGGTGACGATCGCGGCGATCCGCTCCTTTCGGGATCGCCCGCTCTCCCTCTTCGGCCTGGCCGCCCTCGCGTCGACCCTGCTCGGGCTTGCCTTCGCGGTCGCCTCGGTGATCGCGACCGATTTTCGCCCGGAGAAGGCGGAGGCCCTGGTGCTGCCCAGCGTGTCGCTGCTCTGGTTCGGCCTCGCGGCCTACCTGCTCCTCCTGGGCCTGGTCGGCGAGGGCGCCCTCCGGGAGTTCCAAGACCCTGAAGAGGGCCGCCCCCCGCTCGCCCGGGAGCTGCGACCGTGACGGCGGGGTCCCTCGAGCGGGTGGAGGCGCCGGCGGCCAGCGGCGAGCTCGATCTGAGCGTCGTGGTGCCGGTCAAGGAGCGCCCGGCGCCCCTCGACCAGCTCTTCGACGAGTACGCCGCCCCGCTCCGCGCCGCCGGCGTCCGGTTCGAGTTCCTCTTCGTCCTCGACCCGCGCCACGCCGACCGGGCGGCCGCGCTCCGAGGCCGATCCGACGACCGGGAGCCGATCCGGGTCCTCCAATTGGCCCAGCCGTTCGGAGAAGCCACGATGCTCAAGGTGGGCGTCGACGCGGCCCGCGGCCGGGCGGTGCTGACCCTGCCCCCGTATCCGCGGGTCGAGGCCACGGCCATCCCGGCGCTGCTCGACGCCCTGACCGACGGCACGGACGTCGCCGTCGCTCGGCGCTGGCCACGGCAGGACGGGCCGGCAAACCGGCTCCAGAGCGCCGTCTTCAACCGCCTGCTCGGCCGGTTGGACCGGCAGCGCCTTCACGACATCGCCTCGGGCGTCGCCGCGATGCCGCGGAGCGTGCTCCGCGACCTGCCCCTCTACGGCGACTTCGCTCGTTTCCTCCCCCTCCTCGCCCATCGGGCGGGATACCGGGTGCGCGAGCTGCCCTGTCCCCAGCACGCGGAGGACGCCCACGCCAGGATCCACCGACCCGGCGTCTACCTCCGCCGGCTGATCGACATCCTCGGGGTCTTCTTCGTGCTGCGGTTCACGGAGCGGCCGCTCCGCTTCTTCGGCCTGATCGGCGGCAGCGTGGCGCTCGGCGGGGGCGTGCTGCTGGCGGTGCTCGCGGCCCAGAAGCTCGGCGGCCAGGGAATCGCCAACCGGCCCGCCCTGCTCCTCGCGGTGCTGCTCGTCGTGCTTGGCATCCAGGCCATCGCCCTCGGCCTGATCGGCGAGATCATCGTCCATCTCCTGGCCACCCGCCGGGAGACCTATCGTCTGGTGGACGATGACGGCTGAGCGGCGGCCCCGCGCCTGGACCAAGTGGATCCGGATCGCCGTCGGAGTCTCGCTCCTGGCCTTTCTCCTGGCCCGGATCGATCTCGGCCAGCTCAGCGTCAGGTGGAGCGGGCTCCTCGTGGTCGGCGCGATCGCCGCGGTCCTGCTGCTCGCCGCCGCCCAGGCCCTGAGCGCGGCCCGGTGGCGGGTGCTGATCGGAGCCGGAGCGCCTCCGTGGGGCTACCTCTTCCGACTCTACCTCACGGCCGCGTTCTTCAGTCTCTTCCTCCCAACCGCCGTCGGAGGGGACGCCGTCCGAGCCACCGCGGCGAGTCGGAGCCTCGGCCGAACCAGCCTGATGGTCGGGACCGTGCTGGCGGACCGCATGCTGGGCGTGCTCGCCCTGGGGATCTTCTTCCTGATCGGGCTGACCGTGGCGGGCGGCCTCGAGGGGTTGGCGCTCGACTGGCGGCCGAGCCGCGGGCTGGTCCTGGGAGCGCTGGCGGCGATCGCGGTTCTGGTGGCGCTTGGCTGGCTGCTCAGGCGCTTCCTCACCAAGCCGGTCGCCTTTGCCCGCGGGGTGGCCGCCGCGTTCGTGGAGCTGGCCCGGGAGCCGCGCCGGCTGGCGGCCGCCGTCGCGCTGGGGCTCCTGGTGCAGCTGGTTTACGTGAGCGCCTGGGTGGTCCTGGCCGAAGCCCTCGGGCCGCTCCCGCTCGGCTCCTTCCTGCTCACCGTGCCGATCGTGAGTCTCAGCACCATGGCGCCGATCACCATCTCCGGCGTCGGCGTCCGCGAAGGCGCTTTGGTGCTGCTGCTCGCTGTTCGGCATCCTGGCCGCGGACGCCCTGGCCCTGAGCCTGACCTACTTCGCCAGTTGGATGGTGGTGGCGGGCGCTCGGCGGGCTGTGGTACTCCGCCCGGGGCACGGCCCTGGAGCGGGCCTGATCCATCCGTCCTGGGCCGGCGGGCGACCTCGCCGCTCAACGGGCGACCGACGACCGCCTCGAACAGCGCTTTCTCGATCGCGCTGGCGGACCCGGCTGTGGGTCGGCAGCGTGAAGAGCCGCGCGGCGAGGAGCTCCGGCGCCCGGAAAGGCGGCGCGGTCGACGGCGCCGAGACGACCCTCGAAGCCTTCCAGCGCGGCGAGCGTCCTCGGGTAGCCCGGCATCACGCCCAGGCGCCGAAACGCGGGCGACGAGAGCACGGCCACCAGCTCGGACGCCACGAGCACCGGGTACCGGAGCCAACCCGGGCGAGAGCCGGCGGGCGGCTCGACCCGCTCGATGCCCGCGAGCCCCGCCAGCGCCTCCGTCAAACGCTCGGCCGCGGCTGCCCGGCCCCGATTCTTCTTCTTCGACCGCCCCGACTCCGTGCAGCAGGACACCCGCCGCGAACCTGCTCAGCGGCCCTATCGAGGGCGGTGGGTGGTAGATCGTCTCCAGGCGGAGCCAGGGAATCGAGTGGAATGGAGTAGACGGCGGGCCGCCCGAGCAGCCACTGGGCCCCGGAGCTTGAGCGCCTCTGCGTGAGCCCTGGGGGCGACCCGCCAGCTCCCGCGACGAGTGCTGCGACCTGGCTCCGGATTCCAGACTCGAACGCCAGCAGCGCCCCGCCGTGGCCCCCGGTCCTGCCCTTGCCCCGCCCGAAGCTGAGCACTCCCAGCTGGCCCCCCGCGCCCGCCGGGCGGCCGTCGACCGTCGAGCCGACGCCCTGCGCCGCGTCGTCGATCAGGATTGCCCCGGTCGCGGCCGCCAGCCTCCGGACCGCCGCCGTGGCCACTGACCCCGAAGAGGTGGGCGACGACCACCGCGTCGGCAGCCTCCTCCAGGGCACGCTCCAGGCTCTCCGGGGACGGGGCTCAGGGTCCGGGGCTCCAGATCGTAGAGCCGAACCTCGGCGTCCGCGAAGTCGGCCGCCGTTGCCAGGTCGAAGCAGCCGTAGGCCGGCAGGCAGACCCTCGGTCGAGCCGCCCGGCCGGCTGCGCGCATCGTGAGGCCCAGCGCGAGCGTGCCCGAGCCGGTGAGCGCCACCGCCGAGGCGCCAAGCTGGTCGCGCAGCAGGGCGGCCAGTCGATCCGGGGCCCCCGTGTCCCCACGGGCGGCGAGCCCGGCCCTGACCGAGCCGAGTGAGACGGGCGACCACGCTGGCAGCTGGTGCCGGAGCATCAGGGGATGCCGCGAACGATCCGGGGACCGAGCCAGTTGGCGAGACCGAGAGGCAGTCGCTTCCAGATCCTGGGGCCCCAGGCGAGCGCACCGGAGTCGGGAGACGGAGGCGGCGGCGTCCGCCGTTGCGGAGCGCTGGTACTACCAGAGCGTCTCGTCCGCCGCACCCACTGCTGCCGAAGCGATGGGTCCCGCCGCCCGGCGTGCAGCGGCCGAAGTTGAAGCGGGCGATCCGGTGTCGACGCACCGTTCCATGAACGACCAGTAGAGGCCCATGTTGGCCGAGATCCGGTTGTGCGCGGCGAGCGAAGAAGCCCAGGTCATCTCGAACTCCCCTTGCCAGAGGAAGCTGGCGCTGGCGGCGACCGGTCAGTCGCCGGAGATAGCCGCAACCGAACCAGGCGCGTCGTCGCCGAACCCGTCGGCGATCCGCTCGAAGAAGCCGCGAGGCATGACCGGGGTGCCGAGATCCCGCATGTGACGCGAGAACACCTGGTAGAACGGCTCGACCTGGTCACGGCCGTGACGGACCGCGAAGCCCTCCTTGAACGGCCGCCGCACCTGACTGCGGAGCTTGCTCGGAAACTGCTTCAATAGCGCGTCCGTGAACCCCGGCAGGTCGAGCACCACGGTGATCTTTCGATGGGAGACCGCCAGCCTTCGAGCGGCAGCTCGACCCTGACTGCGGAGCTCGAGCAGCTTGACTCGATCACGCTCGGCCAGCGCGGTCGCGTGCGCGGCAAGGCGCGGGTCGCCGCCTCGGAGCCGAGCGGCCCGCCGTAGCGCCAGGTGAAACGGCAAGGAGACGATAGCGGCCGAAGAGCAGGCTCTCACCCTCACCAGCGGGAGCACGCTCCTCGAGATGGCCATCCGACACGGCGCGCCGCCAGCCAGAGTACTTCGCGGCCGAGCGCGTCCCATCACCGAGCGCCAGCTGCAAACATTGCAGAAGGTCGACCTGATTGACCGGGCGACCAGTCGTCCCACTGAGGGCGTTGCCTTCGTCCGCTTCCTGATTGGCGAGTTGTCACGTCGCCTGCGCGTCAGAGCCATGCTCGCACCGAGGAACGGAACCCGCGCAGAGCTTCCGAAGCCGCGGCAGGGTCCGCTCTCTCGATTCCGCGATAGTGCCGTGCCGGGTCAGCGGCCCGACTCGGATGCGCGCGGCTGGCCGACGTCGATCTCCCACGGATGGATGTAGAACATGCCCGGCTCGGCTCGTGCTTCGGCCTGGCGGAGGGTGGCTCGGGATCGGCGCTGCTGGCAGCTGACGCAGATAACCGCCACCCGCCGCGGGCAGGACGACCGGTCCCAATCGATAGGTCGCCATCGGCAGCTCGATCAGCGGGCCGCTCCCGGTGGTGAGCCGGTGGTGGCCGAGCGGCGCGCCCGGGTAGCCATAGCCGGGACGGCGAATCGGAAAGACGCTGGAGTCGTAGCGGTAGCCTTCCGCCGCGAGCACGTCGAAGGCCCACTCGAATCCGGGCACGATCGAGAAGCTCGGCGCCCGAAAGCCGATCACCGGCTCGCCCACCAGGTCTTCGAGGGTGCCCTTGGAGCGACGAGCCTCCTCGCGAAACGCCGCCTGGTCGAGCGTGTGGACCCGCTGGTGCCACCAGCTGTGCGAGGCGACTTCGTGACCGAGGGAGGCGATCCGCCGGACGAGATCAGGATGGCGATCGGCCACCCAGCCGAGCACGAAGAAGGTGCCGAGCGCGTCATGCTCGGCGAGCAGCGAGAGCAGGGTCTCGGTGTTGGCCACGACCCGGCTGACCTGGTTGGACCAGCTCTCCCGGGGCACGACGTGTGCTCGAAGGCGTTGACGTGGAAGTGCTCTTCGACGTCGACCGTGAAAGTGCCGGCGGCTGAGTCCGCCACCGGCACTCGATCGCCACCTCGGGCGAGGCGGTCCTTGAGCGGGTAAGCGATGACGGGGCCGTTTTGGCGGGTTCGTTAGCATAGTCAGGCCGACGCCGCCGGAAAGGTCCGGCGGCGTCGGCCGAGAGAGAGGAATGCGCTTAGAGGCTAGGCGTCGCGCTTCTTCCGGCGGCGGATACAGCCGACGCCACCATCGCCACCAGCCCGGTGGCGAGCAGCGTCATGGTCAGCGGCTCCGGCGTGACCGTGTGACAGGTCGCGGCCAGGCCGGTGGGCGAGGTGCTCGCTCCAGTACCGGTGGTCTGACCGGTCTGCACGCCTTTCCCGCGGAACACGATGCCGACGTTCGACGCGTCGAACGTCTGAGTGACCTGGTACCGGGAAGGTCATCCAGTCGGCCTGGGTGCCGGCGCTCGGATCGATGCAGGGATTCATGAACATCCGGTCGTTGGGCAGCTGGTTGATCGGAGCGCAGCCGCTCGCGATGGTGTTCCGGAAGCCAGTGGTGCCCTGGGTCGGCGGGATCGCGGCGAAGTCGATCAGGAAGCCGACCGAGCCGTTGTTGCTGAGCACCCACGGAGCGGGCGCGCTGTTGCCTGGCTTCGCGGGGCCGGTGGTGGTCAGCGTGTTGGTGACCGCGTCGACCGACGGCGGCACGTTGTACAGACCGATGCCGTTGAACGCCGTCAGGGCGTTGGTCTGGGTGCCCCAGGAGCCGGCGGTGTTTCCGGACAGATTCCAGAGCCGGATCGTCACGAAGTTACCGGTGACGTCGACCTGCACTGCGGCGCAGGTGGCGAACTTGTCGCCACCGCAATAGCGGCGGCTGACGTACAGCGTCGCGGAGGCCGCCTCCGCGATCCCGAACGCCGCCAGCCCGGCGACGAGCAGGGTCCTGCCGATGCGCTTGCCCATACCCACTTCCTCTCTCGAAAAGAGCCAGTCGTGGCGTCTCAACCGCCCCGACCTCGTACTGCCATCCAACCCAGCGCCGCCAGGTAAGCCACCAGCTCCACCGACGTGCGCACGATCACTTCGTTCATGCCCTGGCCGGCCACGGGATCGGTCACGCTGCTGCGGGCCACGCCAAGGTTCTTCACGAACAGCACTGCGAGCAACAGGACGACGATGCCGAGCAATCCTGCCAGCAAGGAAGCGGCTCCGGCCAGCGGCTTCGACTGCCGCGCCATCCCCGCACCCGCCATTAACCCGATTCCGACCACCGCCAGCGGCAGGTTGTTCATCACGGCCGTTGCCGTCAGGAACTCCCACTCGGGCGACCCGAAGGAGACCGGGTAGAACGTCAGCCCGACATCGACCAGCGAAACGAGGGTGAAGGCGAGTCCCAGAACCGCCAGAACCGTCCACTCGTATCCGGTCTGAAACCGAGCCACACCGCCTTCGGCCCCGCCGGAACCCTCGACCCCAACGATCCGACTCAAAGTCTTACGCTCCGATCACGGGCGGCGACCCGAGTCGCCCAGGATATAGCATTGTTCGGGCCATAGTCACTGGTTTTTTGACACACACCCATGTCACTATAAAACAACGACTTAGGGCCGATCGACCCGCCTCCTGTGACCCCGATCACACTACAGTTGTGGCCCGGTGTCAACGAATTAGTCTCAGTCATGCAGCACGCATCCGACTGGCGCTCCGGCCGGCGTACAGGCCAACCCCGATGAAAGCCGGCACGTAGACCAGTAACTGCGCGCCAGTCTTAGCCATAGCTTTATAGAGCGGCATCTTGAGCACGCCGCCGCCGTGCGTCACCATCACCAGCGGAAGGTTGGTCGCGTGGAGCAGTCCGAACACCAGAATCGCCACGCCGAGCGCCAGCAGCGCCGTCGACCAGCCTAGGGCCCTCCGCCGGAGCCCTCGCCGGAGCGCGGCGGCCAACGCGAAGGCCAGCCCGAGCCCCAACAGCGGGACCCGGTTGAGGAAGTCGGCGATGGCGGCGTACTCCCACTCGGGAACGCCGACGTCGAACGGGTAAAGGCCCATCGTCAGGTCGACCGTGCCGACAACCACCAGGCACAGGCCGACCCAACTCAGGGCCCGCCACTCGTTCGGCGACCGCCGACCTACGTCTTTTCCCTTGTCAGTGCTCATCTTGGTCAAGGGGAATTAAGGTACCATCCGAACCCGGAGCGGGCCAGACCGACCCGATGACCATTCGACCGACCCGCCGGGCCAAATGGGTGCTGTGGTCAGCCATCGGCCTGGTGCTCGCTGCAACCCTCACGCCGGGCTCGACCTCGACCGGGCCGCGCCCCTGCGGCCCCCTGACGGTGGCCTGCGGGGACACCTGGGGGGTCGACCTCGCCCTCAACCTGGCGCTCTTCCTGCCGCTGGGCGTAGCGGCGTTCCTGAATGGGCACCGGTTGCCCCGAATCGCGCTTCTCGGGCTGCTCCTGTCCCTCCTGATCGAGACACTCCAGGCCGCCCTGATTCCCGGCCGGGATCCGGCCCTTCGAGACCTGCTGGCCAACACCGCCGGCGCCGCCGCCGGCGCCGTGGTCGCGGCGGCGTGGCCGACGCTGGCCGACCCGACGCCCGCCGAGGCGAGGCGGCTCTCGTTCCTCGCGGGCGGCGGCCTCGCCGCCTGGCTGCTCGCCGCGGGGCTCCTGCTCCAGCCCTCGTTGCCCGCGAGCGAGTGGTATGGCCAGCACCGGGCCGAGCTCGGGGGCTTCGATCGCTTCGCCGGAGTCCTGCTGGAGGCGACGCTCGACGGCGAGCCGCTGCCGTCGGGACGGATCGCTCCCGAGCTGGTCCGGAGAGCGACCCATCGGGCCCAGACCACCCTCGAGATCCGTCTGGGCCGCTCGCCGGAGCGAACCAGGCGGCTGGCGCCGATCGTGTCCGTCTTCGACCAGCGGCAACGGAAGATCGTCGTGGTCGGCCAGCTCGGCGCCTCGCTCGTGGCGTCGCCCCGGCTCAGGTCGGAGGACTGGGGCCTCCAGTCGATTCGGGCTCGCTTTCCGTCCCTGAGCCCGCTCGGCGCTGGAGAGGCCACCCTCGAGGTGACCAGCGCGGCGGGACGGATCTCGGCCACCGAGCTGTCCAGTGGCTCGGCGGCCGAGGTTCAGTCCCTCGGCCCCGCCGACTGGTGGCGGCTCGTGAGCCCCCGTTCGCTCGCTCTCTCGGCCGGCGCCGCCTCGCTGGGCGCGGCCGCCGTCCTCCTGCTCTGCTTCCTGCCCCTCGGCTGGCTCGCCGCCGGCTCGGTCACTGGACGGACCGGCCCCCTCGGCTGGGTGGCCGCCTCGGCAGCGGCGCTTCCCGCCGCGATCGCTCTGGTTCCAACCCCCTTGGGCCTCCCGGCCGCGCCACTCGCGAGCTGGGTTGCCACCATCACGAGCTGGGGCCTCGGATGGTGGGCGCTCCACCGCAGCCGTCGTGGCGGCGCCGCATCAGTGCACCGGCCTGCAGCCTGAGACGAGCCGCTGCACGTCGCTTCAAGTCATTGTCGAGAAAAGGGTTGACTGGGACAGTGTCGAGCATTCGTACTGGCGAGGCTCGATACGGTCCGGTCCACCCCTTGCCCAATGCTCCAGGCGAGGAGTCGGACCGCCAAGCCATCATCGAAAGGAAGCGCCATGAAGCCCGTCCGCCTGTTGGCCACGATCGCTTTGCTCGTGGTCGGACCGCAAACCGCCGCGGCCCAGGTCGGGAACTTCAAGTTCCTCGCCGGCAGCGGCATCAACGCCTTCGGCGTGCAGGTCGGCACCTACAAGGGCCAGCTGGACGGGCAGAACGTCGACGTCTGGTGCGTCGACTTCCTGAACCACGTCCAGGTCGGCAACCAGTACCAGGTGAACATCACCGGACTGGGCGGCCTCAACCCGGATCTCTCGAAGACCAGGTTCGGGACCTTCAACAACCAGCCGGCCCGGTACCGCCAGGCCGCCTGGCTGGCCACCCAGTTCACCACGCTGTCGAAGACCTCGACGAACTGGGGCCCACTCCACGCCGCCATCTGGAACCTGCTCACCCCCGGCGCGATTTCCGTGACCGGCAGCGTGAACACCCAGATGAACTACTGGCTCAACCAGGCGGCCGCCAACTACCAGAAGTACTACTACAACAACGTCTACGTGCTCTCCGACGTCGCCATCGCCAACTGCGCGGCCAACGGCCCGGCCAACGCCCCGTGGATCGGGTGCGGGAAGCAGGAGCACATCGTGATCGACGGCGGAGCGCTGACCGTCACGCCGGAACCGGCGACCGTCGGCCTCCTGGCCACGGGCCTGGTTGGCCTGGGCGGGGTCTCCTTCTTCCGGCGTCGGAAGCGAAACGGCTGAAAAGGCGGCAGGGCCGGGATCCGACTCCGGCCGACCGACAGCGAGGCAACATCATGCGCGGGCGAGACTTAGCGGTCTCGCCCGCGCTCGTTCATGGTTCTTGCGGACAGGTGGCCGGAACCTTCGCGAGAGCTACCGATGAACTCGAGCCCAAAGACCTCGATCGGACTGCTGACCAGCGCCGGCTACTGTGTCGGCTCGCTGCTGATCCTGATCTCGGCGTTCGACTTCCTGTCCACGATCTGGCCCTTCGCGCCCGGCGATGTGAGCTGGCGTTACGGCGCCGCCGGCTTCCTGGCCGGCTACACGCTGACGCCGCTGCTCGGGGGATTCCTGCTCGCGTCCGTGGCGGCGCTCGCCGGCCACCAGGGGGTCCTCCGCCTGATCGGCTTGCTCCACCTGCTGGCCGCCATCCTGGTGCTGGCGGTGATCGGAGCGTTCGGACTCGACGCCCTGCAGATCCAGCGGCAGACCCAACCGGACGCTCGGGACTTCACCAACGCCAACTCGGCCCGGGCGGTGATCAAGCTCGTGCTGACGCTGGTTGCGGTGGCGTGGGTCGGGATCGCGGGCTTGCGGCAGGCCCGCCGGCTGCGGGGCGCGACGACGTCGCGCCCCTCGGAGCTCGTGGTCGGGGGCCAGCCCGGCTAGAACAGGATCGCGTCGACGGGGTCGCGCGGCTTGAGCGACCAGCCGCCCACCCCGTTCGGCACCAGCACGCCCCGCACGTCGAGCACCCGGCCCGGACGGAAGGCGCTCCGCACGAAGTTGAGATTCCCGTCGAGCACCACCACCAGCGAGCCGCTCCCGTCGCTGATGGTCACCCGGAAGTCCGGCGCGTCGGTCGCCGAGTCGCTGATCGTGGCGCCGGTGATCTGCACCAGGTTCGCGTCGAGCGTGCCGTTGGCGGCGGTGGCCGCGACGCCCGTCGTGGTCTGATTCGGAATCGGCGGCGGCCGGGTCCCGAAGCGCGAGACCACCGCCTGGTCGAGCACCACCTGACCCGCCCGGGTCGAGGTGATGCCCAGGACGCTCACGCTGTCGCCAGGGTTGTTGCCGGTCAGACCGCCGCGCAGGCTGACCCGGGTGAGCCGCATGGCCCCCGAGCTGTCCGACACGTGCGACGTCGTGTCGCGGAACGCCTGGACGCCGACCAGCACCACGCCGCGCACGAAGACCCGCTTGCCCTGCGGCAGATTGCGAGCCTCGCGCAGGCTGACCTCGGGATAGCTCAACCGGGCCACGGTCACCTGCAGCGTGTCCGGCGTCGTCTCCAGCCGCACCTCGGCGGAGTCGATCCGGCCGACGGCGATCGAGTCGCCCAGGCTGCCGGTCACGATCCCGATCCGGTACTCGCCGAGCGGCACCGAAGTGAAGCGGGCGATGCCGGTCTGACCGGTCACGGTCGTGGTGACGGTGTCGCCGGAGCCGCGCTGGAGCAGGGCCACCCGCGCCCCCGGGTACAGGGTGTCGAGCGGGAAGGTCGGGGTCCGGGAGCCGTCCCGGTCCAGATAGACCAGCGCTTCGATCGTGCCGGTCTCTTCCGGCGGGAAGCCGAGATCGAGTCCGCTGTTCTCGCACGCCGCGAGGAGGCAGGCGGCGACCAGGGCCGTGCCGGCCCCGAACCGAGCGGTGATGACGGGCGATCGCATCAGTACTCCATCCTCAGGCCGACCCGCACCACCCGCGGCTCTCCGCGGCGGGCGAGGATCGAACCGAATCGGGGATTCACCATCAGGGGGACGTTGACGTTGCCCCCGCCACTCGGCACCACGGCGCCATTGGGATCGACGAGCACCGCGGCGCGATCGATGATCCCGGTCTCGGTGGCGACCACGTTGAAGGCGTCGACCTCGAGCCGGAGTCGCGGGCCGTTGCCCCCGACCGGGATCCCGATCGAGGCGTGCAGGTCGAGTCCCTGCTGCATCTTCTCGCGGCAGCTGTTGCGCTCCGCGAACCGATTGCCCAGGCCGATCGAGCAGCCCGCGCCGATCAGCGCCTCCTGCAGCCCCACCAGGCCTCCACCCAGGAAGACGGGATCGTTGCCGCCCGCGCCGTCGCCGTTGATGTCGACCCCGGCCCGGAAGCCCGGGGTGAACGGCAGACCCGAACGGACCCGGTAGCGCGCGGCGACCGCGAGCTGGCTGCTGCCGGGGCTCCGGTACTCGGCCGTGGCCGCGACCCGGTGGGGCACGTCGAAGTCGGAGCGTCCCTCGTCCCAATCGACACCGTCCACCCCGTCGGGGAATGGCGAGAGCTGATCGGCCGGGTCGAGCGATCTCGCGCCGACCAGATTGTCGCGGGTGCTCGCGTACGTGTACGACGCATGGACCCGGAGCGCGCCGACTTCCCGCTCGAGGGCGCCGGTGATCTCGTAGTGGTCGCTCGAGCCGAGCGGCGAGAGGCCGCTCACCCGGTCGAAGTCCGAGAAGCGCCGATTCGACCCGGGCGCGGCGAAGACGAAGCCGCCCTGCTGGTCGAGCGTTCCGAAGATCGGCCGCCCTTCCTGGGTGGTGCCGCTCGACGGCGCGAGGTTGAGGTCCTCGCGCCGCATCAGGAAATCGGTGTGCTGGTAGCTGGCGACGAGGTGGAACGCCAGACCGCCTCGCATGACGCGGCTGACGCTCATCTCGCCCTTGGCCGCGCGGGGCGCCCGCCAGGTCGAGTTGACGATGGTGAGCGCGGGCCCGACGACCGGCGCCAGCGCGTCGTCCGGCTCGAGGGGCCAGCTCGGGAAGCTCCCGACTCCCCGGCGCACCACGACCCGGGTGCCGGAGTTGGTGATCGCCTCGCCGAACACGGTCGGGTCGATCCGCCCGTAGTGCAGGCCGAGCCCGCCCCGGAGGACCCAGCCACCGCGCACGTCCCAGACGAAGCCGACCCGCGGCGCGATCCCCGAATAGTCGTTCTCGAGCGAGTCGCCGCGAATCCCGGTCGCCTGGAGCCACGGCGTGTTGACGGCGATCTTGTTCTTCGGAAGCGCGCTGAAGTCCCAACGCAGCCCCACCACCAGCTGCAGATCGGGCGCGGCGTTCCAGGCGTCCTGGACGAAGAGCCCGACGTCGTTGCCGGTGAAGCGAGCGGCACCCGACCCCTCGGCGCGATAGTAGGCGCCGATCCCGTCCCCGTAGTGGTCGAGATCCGCGAAGCGGTAGATCCCCGCCGAGCCGTACAGGTAGTCGTACTGGTAGGCCGAGGAGGTGAAGGCGGCGCCGGCCTTGATCTGATGGGCGCCGGTGCGGAGATGGATCGTGTTGGCGATGTCGATGGTGCGGACGTCGAAGAAAGCCGGCAGCACGCTGCTGCCCCCGAAGGCCGCGCCCTCGGCCAGGAGCCTGGTCTCGGGCAGGGACGGGGCGAGGTACTTCCGCCGCGCCGTGGAGAACCCGGCCCGGAGCTCGTTGTCGAAGCCCGGCGTCGAGGTGGTGATCCCGATCGCGGCGCCGAGGTCGCGGCCGTCCAGGGTCGAGCCGGTGGCCATGCTGAGCGCGTCACCGACCTGGGGCGTCTCTTCCTTCCAGGTCGAGGCGGAGAACCGGGCCGCGAGCATGCTCGACCCGGAGAGCATCCAGTCGAGCTTGCCCATCCCGCTCGCGCCCTTCCAGCTCCGCACGGCGGGCAGGGCGTGCGGCCCGATCCCGATGCCGAAGCTGTCCTGGGCCAGGACGGGCAGCGCCTCCCGCAGGGAAACCGTGGCGCCGCCGAAGCTCGCGGTGTCGCGCTCGAAGGGCCACGCGGTGGGCTGCTCCAGCGCCTGATAGTCGAACCGAAGGAGGAAGTGGGTCGTGTCGGGAACGATCGCGCCCGCGATCAGGGCGCCGGCCTGGACCGAGGTCGCGCTCTGCTCGAGCGGATTGTCGATCGCCCGACCGCCGAGCGTCGCGCTCGAGACCTTCGCGAACGGCACCACCGTCAGGCGGTCGGTGCCGCTCGCCGTCTGGGTCGCGTACACCGGGCCGAGGGCGCCGCGCCACTCGGTGTCGAGCGGGGCGTTCATCATCCGCACCTGCGCGAGACCGTCCCGCGAGAGGGCCGACAGCGGCGCCGGCTCGGACTTGAGCCCGAGGTGCCCGAGCGAGGCCTCGAAGACCCCGTCGACCATCAGCCGGCTGAAGCCGATCGGAAGGCCCGCGGCCGCCACGCCGTTGCCGTTGCGGCCGTCGGCCGGCCACACGACCTCGGACACGCCGCGGAAGACGTCGGCGGCACCCCGTCGATAGTCGAGCAGCGAGAGCTCCCGCTCGCTGAGCAGCCGTCCCGCGACCGTCCCGACCCGCGCGGCCGTGGCCGGCACCACTTCGACCCGCTCGATCGGCGGAGGCCGGCGCTCGAGGGTGATGTCGAGTCGGGTCTGCTCGCCCGCGGAGACCATGATGCCGGTGAGCCGAACGGGCTGGAAGCCCTGCTGCTCGACCAGCATCTGGTACTCGCCCGGACGCATCAGGCCCAGCCGGAAGGTGCCGTCCAGATCGGTCTGGAACCGACTGATCGTGCCGCCGAGCCGTCCTTCGAGCGTGAGATCGACCCGCCGCAGCACGGTGCCGTCCGTATCCCGGACGACGCCGCGCAGCGATCCCGAGGTGAGGCTCTGCGCGGACGCCACGCCGGGAACGGCGAGGGCGAATCCGGCCAGAGCCACGAGATACCAGCCCGACGCGTAGCGGTTTCGCATAAGCTCCCTTCGGGGCAAAGCCGGCAGACCGGCGGGCCCGAGAATCCCGGAAGGCCAGGATCGAACGTCTCGAATACTGCAGAACCGGGGCCACAGATCGGCCGAGAGCGGTCCGATCGAGGCCCCCATCCTACAACCGAGCGCTCGACCTGCCGTAAGAAACCTACACCTGTCGTCGCGACGCAACGAAGTGGCCGAAAGCCGTGCCATTAGGGCGCTTCGGAGCGACCGTCAAAGGCCAGGTCACCGAAATCGGAACGTTTGATCGCGCTCTCGCCGATCGTTAGGTTGGGAACGTCGGGTCCAGGGACCCGTCCCGTCGCGCGGACACGAGGCATGGGGGCCTCCTGCTCCGCCCTTTCGAGCCGAGCACAAACAAGGGGAGAATCGATGAGGCGTTGTCTTTGGACAGCCGGCCTGGCCGGGCTCATCGCCGCCTGCGGGGACGCCAGCGGCCCGGTCGAGCCCGGCACGCAGCCGGAGCTGCAGCTGAGCGGCGAGCAGACGCAGGGTCACATCGTGGTATTCCAGGACAACACCGTCAACGCCAGGGCGCTCTCCGGCTCGCTGGCCCGCCAGGTCGGAGCGAGGGAGCGTTATACCTACGAGCGGGCCATCCAGGGCTTCGCCGCGGACCTGACGGATGCGCAGGTGCGCGAGCTGCGCCGGGACCCGCGGGTGAAGTTCGTGGAGCGGGACCAGCTCGCCCACGCCAACCCGACGCAGTCTCCGGCGCCATCGTGGGGCCTCGACCGGATCGACCAGACCAACCTGCCGCTCGACAACTCCTACACCTACTCTCTGGACGGGTCGGGAGTGCATTTCTACGGGATCGACACCGGCATCCTCTACTCGCACTCCGACTTCGGCGGGCGGGCCTCGCCGGGATTCGACGCGATCACCTCGGGCGGCGGCGCGGTCGACTGCGACGGCCACGGCACGCACACCGCCTCGACCGCGGCGGGCGCCACCTACGGCGTGGCGAAAGGCATGACCATCGTCGGGGTCCGGGTCCTGGACTGCACCGGCTCGGGCACCTATTCCCAGGTGATCGCCGGTGTCGACTGGGTCACCCAGAACGCGGTCCTTCCGGCCGTGGCCAACATGAGCTTGGGCGGCGGTCTGTCCAGCGCGCTCAACTCGGCCGTGGCAAACAGCGTCAACTCGGGCGTCGTCTACACCGTCTCCGCCGGCAACTCGACCACCAACGCGTGTCTCCAGTCGCCGGCCTCCGAGCCCTCCGCGCTCACGGTCGGCTCGACCACCCAGACCGACGCGCGCTCGAGCTTCTCGAACTTCGGGACCTGCCTCGACCTCTTCGCGCCCGGCTCGAACATCCGGGCCGCCTACATCCCGTCGGGGAGCGCGGTGCTGAGCGGCACCTCGATGGCGGCGCCTCACGTGGCCGGCGTGGTCGGGCAGTACCTCCAGCAGAACCCGTCGGCGACCCCGTCGCAGGTGGCCAACGCGCTCATTTCCAACGCGCTCACCAACAAGGTCGGCAATCCCGGCACGGGATCGCCCAACCGGCTGCTCAACATGGCGTGGCTCAACTCGGCGCCGCCGCCACCGCCGCCTCCTCCGCCACCGCCACCGCCGCCGCCACCACCGGGCAACCAGCCCCCGATCTCGATCCCGGCCTACAGCTGCAATGGCTACGACTGCGACTTCGATGGCACCGGCTCGACCGACGACCAGGGCGTCGTCTCGTACGAGTGGCGGTCGAATGGCAATCTGCTGAGGTCCACGCCGACCTTCACGATCAACTTCCAGACCGCGCGGACCCGGACCTGGACCCTGACGGTGTTCGACGCCCAGGGCCTGCAGGACACCCAGTCGTTCACCTTCACGGTGCCGTCGTCGACGCCGCCACCGCCGCCGCCGCCACCACCGCCACCGCCGCCACCACCGCCGCCACCACCGCCGCCGCCACCGCCGCCGCCGCCGCCTGGCAACCAGCCGCCGGTAGCCGACGTCGTCGTCACCTGTGTGGCGGGTGGTCTCTGCACCTTCGACGGGAGAGGGTCATCCGACCCTGACGGCAACATCGTCAGCTACGCGTGGCACACCGGCGGCCCGAACGTGGCCTCGACGCTGCCGCTGTGGAGCAAGACCTACACGGCCAAGACCCGAACCTGGACCCTGACCGTCACCGACGACGACGGGGCCTCGACGGTCAAGAGCTTCACCTTCACCGCGCTGCCCTGAGTCGGGCACACGCGGTCCCATGACCAGCGCCGCCCGGTCCACCAGGACCGGGCGGCGCTGCGTTTCGGGCTGAGAGTGGCTACCGAGCGGCGGCGGGGCCGAACTCGAAGAGCGTCCCGACCGCCGTCCGCTTGACGGACACCAGGCCGGGCACCTGCTCGAAGGGGGCGGGGTCGCGCTCCGCCCCGACGAACACGAAACGGATTCGCTCGCGGCGAAGGAAGTCGACGCTGTCGACCGGAGCGGCGAAAAAGGCGTTCACCGCGTCACGACGGCGCTCGTAGCCCGGGGTGAGCGCGTAGTGCCCGGCGTAGAGCCGACCCGGGAATCCCATCGTGAGCCAGAGATCGTCGGTGCGCCACGGGACCCTGGTCTTGTCGACGATCAGCACGTCGTCGGCCGTCGCCTTCTCGTCGAGCGCGGCGACCAGGGCCTGGTGGTCCGGGTTCATCCAGGTGTAGGGCGGCGGGCCACCGCTCGGGTGGTCGTCGAAGGCCCGGTTGATCCAGAGCCGCTGGAGCTGCCAGATCGGGGTGGCGCCCAACAGAACCACCGCGAACGCCGCGTGTCGCCAGGAGACCCGCTGCCGCCAGGAGAAGTAGATCGCGCCGGCCACGATCATCAGGGGCACCTGGAGAGTCAGGGTGCCCCGGTCCGAGTAGGGATAGAACGGCCCCGACAGGGTGAGCGCGGTGCAGCCCAACGCCCAGCCCAGCAGGAAGCACTGGTCGAGCCCGGCGTCGCGCCAGTAGCGCCCGAGGCCCCAGGCGATCAGACCCCAGGCGAGCGGATAGGCGAGCGCCAGCTCCGAGAAGTAGATCGCCTGCGCCCGCCAGGGCGGGATGCCGAGCCCCGACCCGCGATAGAGCAGCATCTGCCAGAGCGTCGCGGCGGCGACGGCGACCCCACACACGATCAGGGTGATAAGGGCGGGCCGGACCGGGAGCTTCCGGAGCCAGAGGAGCGCCACCACGCTCGCGGCGACGAACAGCAAGGTGACGCCGTCGTAGATGTGGAGCACCGTGGCGAGACCGAACGCCAGCCCCGCCAGCGCCACCCGGCCGGCCGAGAAGCGGACGATCGCCCGATAGAACGCCACGACGGCCAGGAGCGCCATCAGCAGGAAGAACAGGAAGTGGGTATCGAACAGCGTGGTGAAGATGTAGTGACTCCGGTAGTTCTCGAAGACGATCGAATCCCGGAGGCCTTCGGTGACGATCCGCTGGAACGGCATGATGCCGCGGAGGCGGTCGACGTCGTTCAGCAGCATCAGGTGCGCCCCGAGTCCGCCGCCGAAGAGCAGCGTCAGGAAGACCCACCAGGTCTGGTACCGCGAGCGCACGAAGTGATCGATGATCCAGAACAGCACCAGCGCGAGCAGGAACGCGATCACCGCGCCCAGGTACGAATAGACGTACCCTTCGCTGGCGCCGAGCCAGGACGAGAGCTTCGCGACGCCCCAATAGAAGAACATCGCGATGTGGGGCTGGTTCGGCTCGGTGGTGAGCCGGTTGTCGACGACCGGCCCGACCTCGAGCGTCCGCTCGGTGAGCATCCGATACTGCATCTCGTCGGGCGAGCCGTTGAGATGCCCCGTGAACTTCCAGCCCTCGGGGGTCTGCACTTCCGCCGCCCAGAAGGGGGCCATGTGGAGCGACGCGGCGACCAGCGCCGTGAGCAGGAGCGGAAGCGGCAGCCGGCGCTTGAGCCAGCCACCGAGGCCGGGCGCGGCCGGGGCGGCGCCTTCCGGCGTCTCGCTCACGCCACGCCTCGGGCGCGGATGAAGTCGATCACGGCGTCGATGTCCTTGGCGAGGCTTCGGCTCGGCGTGTAGCCGAGGGCCGCGGTCGCGCGGCTGATGTCGGCCACGGAGTGACGCAGCTCGCCCTCCTGGGCGGGGGCGTATTCGATGGGCACCCCCGGGGCGACCCGCTCCCGGAGCAGCTCGGCCAGCTCGGCGACCGTCGTGCCGACGCCGGTGCCCAGGTTGTAGGTGCCCGGCGGACCGTCGAGCGCGGCGACCGTGCCGGCGGCGATGTCGTCGACGTGCACGAAGTCGCGCCGCTGCTGGCCGTCGCCGAACACCACCGGCGACTCCCCGCGCAGGAGCCGGGTCACGAAGATGGTGATCACCCCGACGTAGGGGGTGAATCGCTGACCGGGTCCGAAGGTGTTGAAGTAGCGGAGCGCCGTGAAGTCGACCCCGGCCTGCGCCAGGACCTGAGCGCTCATCCGCTCCGCGGCCAGCTTGCCGACCCCGTAAGGCGAAAGCGGCTGGCAGAGATGGGTCTCCGCCACCGTCCGCCCCGGCTCGGACTCGGCGTACACCGCCATGCTCGAGGCGAGCACCACCCGCCGCACCGTGGCCGGGTCGAGGCACCGAGCCAGGTTGGCGGTCCCCATCACGTTGGTGTCGACGTCCTGGTAGAACTGCTCGAAGCTGCCGCGGACGGAGACCTTGGCCGCGAGGTGGATCACCGCGTCGACCCCGCGGAGCGCCTCGCGAACCGCGGCGGGGTCGCGCACGTCCCCGACCCGGAGGGTCGCTCCGGCCGGCACCGCCTCGCGGGTGCCGGTGGAGAGATCGTCCAGCACGACGACCTCCGACCCTCGGGCGAGGAGATCCCGAACCACGTGGGCGCCGATGAATCCGGCCCCACCGGTGACCAGGACCCGACCCTGCCCGGGGCCGCTCACTCGACCTCGACCTGCTGGCACTGGATCACGCTGTCGCCGTGCGCGATGATCCGGTCGTGCTCGCCGGCGAGGGTGAGCGTGGTGCCGGCGAAGACCAGACTGTTGGTGAGCCGGACCGGATGGGCCAGACGCACGCCGGGCCCCACCACGCTGCCGGTCAGATCGGAGCCGGCCGGCACCTCGACGTCGTCGGCCACCAGACCGCCGAGCCCCCGCTTCGCGAGCTCCATCAGGTTGACCTGGAGGAGGTCCTCCGGAAAGGTGATGTTCATGTCTTCCTCGACCACCGGGCTGTGGAACACCCGGTGGCCGTCGTCGATCATGATCTGGATGCTGTCGGTGATCTCGTACTCGTCGCGCATCGCCGTGCGGGGCGTCCGCCGGATCGCGTCGAACACGTGCTGGTCGAACACGTAGAGCCCGCAGCCCTTGATCGTGCTCCGGATGTAGCGCGGCTTCTCGATGACGCGCCGAACCCGTCCGTCCTGCTCGTAGATGATCGCGAAGTTCCGCTTGATCATCTCGGGATCCGGCTCGACCTTGCTCGCCAGACAGCCGTTGATCTCGCCCGAGAGCACCCGCTCGATCATCGGGTGCAGGTCGCTGGTCGTGAGGTAGATGTCGCCGAGCATCAGGATGAAGGGCGAATCGATGAAGCGCTCCAGCTTCCCGACCGCGTGAGCCAGCCCGAGCGTCTCCCGCTGCTCGACGTAGCGGATCGAGACGCCCCAGCGGCTGCCGTCGCCGAGCGCGTCGACGATGGTGTAGCCGAGATGCCCGATCACGATCAGCACCTCCTCGGCGCCCAGATCCCGCAGGTACTCGAGCTGACAGGCGAGCAGCGGCTGGTTGCAGACCGGGAGGATCGGCTTGGGGAGGGTCTCCGAGAACGGGTAGATCCGGGTGCCCTTGCCGGCGGCGAGGATCACGCCGACCAGGCGCGGCTTCTTCGGCGTCATCTAGGCGTCACCCCAGCGGCAGGCCAGCAGCTTCTGGATCACGTAGACGGCGTCGCGCGCCTTGATCTTCTTGCCCTCGGCGTGGGTGCGGCCCACGAAGCTGATCGGGACCTCGGTGAAGCGGGCCCCCCGCCGCGCGAGCTTCGCGGTGAACTCCGCCTCGAAGTGGAAGCCGTTCGCGTGGATGGTGAGCCCGTCGATCAGCTCCCGGCGGTACATCTTGTAACAGGTCATCAAGTCGGTGATCCGGATCCCGTAGAGCAGCCGGGCCATCGCCGACATCACCCGGTTGCCGAGGTTGTTCACCGCGCGCATCTGCTGGATCTCGCCCTTGAAGCGGCTGCCGTACACCACGTCGGCGGTGCCGGCGAGAATCGGGGCGAGCAGCCGATCGTACTCCTCGGGGTTGTACTCGAGATCGGCATCCTGGTGGACCACGATGTCGCCGGTGGCGATCGGGAGCAGATGCTTGAGAACGCCGCCCCGCCCCACGTTTTCCTCCATGAAGTGGATCTGCAGATCGGGGTGGGGCTCCATCGCGCGGAGGATGTCCCGGGTCCCATCGGTCGAGCCGTCGTCGCAGACCAGGACTTCCTTGGCGATCGGAATCCTGGCCGCGAGGACACGGCTCACCAGCGGGGAAATGGTCCGGACTTCGTTGAAGACCGGGACCAGGACGCTCAGCTTGGTCACGCTCACTCCGGTTGGGGCGAAGGGGCCGCGAACCGAGGTCGATGCTCGGACCGGCCGCCATCGGGCGGAGGCAATATTCCTGCCACGGGGGCCCCCCGATCGCGGCGCCGGGGAAGGGACGGTGTTGACGGGAGCGAACTTAGGCCATCGCTCGCCCGGATCGCCAGGGGGCCGCTCGCGGAGCCCCCCGATGCGCGCCGCGCTGTGCGACCGGGGCCGCCGCCGGACGTCACCGTAAAGTTCCCCCCACAGGCTCGAGCCACGAGCAACGGAGCCTAACGTGCCCTGGAAGCGGTCCCTCATCGGTCCCTCTGTGGCCGTCGCCCTGGCGCTGGCCTGGTGGAGCGCGTCCGCCGTCGTCGTGCCCTGGCTGATCGGCGCGATCCACGCCGGCCGGATCCCGGCCCTCGGGAGGCTCCTGGCCGGGCGCGATCGCGTGCCCCTGGAGACCTACCTCGCCGACTGGGCCGGGCTGGTCCAGGACGGGTGGTTCGCGCTCGCGGCCCTGCTCCTGACGATCGCGGTAGTCCGTCGGACGCTCAGACGGCCGGTCGGAGCGGCGGGGTCGGGCGCCCCCACGATCGGGTACCGCGACGCGGGGCTGCTCGCCATCTGGCTCGGGCTGCTGGCCGGCATCGGCGAAGCGCTCTACCTCGGCGCGAAGCTCCTCTACCTGCACGAGCCGGTGCCGGGCTACCGGCCGGCCGGCCCGAACGCGATCTGGATGGCACCGATCGGCGACGTCGGCTACTTCCTGCTGGCCGCCGGGCTGTTGCTGCCGGCCGCGGCGCTCGTCCGGGGCCGTCGGGGCCCGGCCGCCGCGGCGCGGCTGCTGGTGGGCGGCCTGCTCGCGCTCGCGCTCCTGGTCCTGCTGTCGCAATCCGGCACCCTCTGGTGGTGGTCGGCCGCGCTGATCGCGCTGGGAGCGGCCGCGAGGCTGTCGGCGCTACCGGCCCTCGCGCTGCCGGCGCTCCGCCCTGCGTTGCCGGGTCGGATCGCGCGCCTGTCGCTGGTCAGGCTCGCGCTCCTGGTCGCCGTCAAGGGCGGTGACCGCCTCCGCGAGCTCCGGCTCCAGCCGGAGGCCGGCGCCGGCGCGACCGCCTCCAACCCCAACGTGCTGCTCCGGGTGCTCGACACCCAGCGCGCGGCGAGCATGGGTCTCTACGGGTACGGTCGCGAGACCACCCCCCGACTCGCCGCCGTCGCGGCGGAGGCGGTCGTCTTCGACCGGGCGATCGCGCCGGCTCCGTGGACCCTGCCCTCCCACGCCACGATGTTCACCGGCCGCTACAACTGGCACCTGGGCACCGACTACTTCACGCCGCTCGACGAGCGCTTCGAGACCCTGGCCGAGGCCCTGCTCGCCCGAGGCTACCGCACCGGCGGCTTCGTCGGCAACATCGGGTTCGGCAATCGTGCGCACGGCCTGGCTCAGGGCTTCTCGCGGTACCGCGACGAGGCCACCAGTCCCGGCGCGATCGTGATGAGCGCCTGGCTCGGCCGCGCCGCCCTGACCAGCCTACGACGACGCTTCGGCGACAACCGCGACCTGCGGCGACGACACGGCGAGACCATCAATCGCGAGTTCTTTGCCTGGCTCGACGAAGCGGAGCCCGCCCCGGCGCCCTTCTTCGCCTTTCTCAACTTCTTCGACACCCACGGCCCGTACCGGGTCCCGGCCCTGCCGGGGCCCTCCTTCGCCGAGGAAGGCGGCCGCTACTGGCTCCGCACCGGCGACGCGGCCAACTACTCGGCGACCGAGGTCGACCAGCTCCGCGACGCGTACGACGACGCCGTGCGGTATCAGGACGCGCAGATCGGGGCGCTGCTCGACGGTCTCGCCGATCGCGGGCTCCTCGATCGGACCCTGGTGATCGTCGTCGGCGACCACGGTGAGGAGTTCGCCGAGCACGGCGCGATGGGCCACGACAACAACCTCTATCTGACGAGCCTCCGGGTTCCCCTGGTGATTCGGTATCCGGAACGGGTCCCTGGCGGGGTGCGGGTCACCGCGCCGGTCAGCCCGCGGGACCTGCCGGCGACGGTGATGGATCTCGCCGGGCTCGGCGGGTCGGGGGTCTTTCCCGGCTCGAGCCTGGCTCGCCATTGGCGAGACGGCCCCGCGAACGGCGGACCCGACCCGGTCTTCGCGGGACACCGGGACGAGGTCTCGGTCGTCGTCGGCCACTATCACCTGCTGCGCTCTGGTGACGCCGAGGAGCTCTACGACCTCTCGATCGACCCGGGCGAGCGAGCCAACCTCGCGGCCGAGCGGACGACCGTCGCGGAGGCGCTGGGCTCGATGCTCGATCGGGTGCAGATCGATGCACCCCGCGGGGAGCGCGCGGCGGCACCATGACTGCCCGGACGTCGCCGAGCGCGGCCGTTTGCAGCAGACGCGCGCGGCGGCCGGCCCGGATCGTAACGAGGCGCCGGCTCGTCGTTGGTCGAGCGCGGACAGGACGTTAGGTTGGCTGAACCCGGATCCCGATAGAAAGAGTCGCCCATGCGCTGGCCGTCGAGACGAATCTGGTTGCCTACGCTGGCGGTGCTGGTCGCCGGCTACGCGATCGTCGCGTGGTGGCTCATGCCCGAGGCGATCCGGGCCGCCCACGACGGACGCTTCGGGCTGCTGGACCGCTTCATGGCCGGCCGGGACTCGGTTCCCGTCGAGCGCTACCTCGACGCCTGGGCGGCGCTGGCGCGCTCGGTCGCGTTCGTGCTGGCCAGCGCCGTCGTCATCGTGGGAGCCGGCCGGGTGATCTTCGCGCGACGACCGGGTCCGCCGAGCCAGGGAAGCCCCGATCCTGGCATCCGCGACGTGGTCTGGAACGCGCTCTGGTTCGGTCTCGTGGTCGGGCTCGGCGAGGCCTACTACGTCACCGGCAAGGCCCTGATCCTCCGCGAGACGATCCCACAGTTCCGACCCGCCGGCCCCAACTCGCTCTGGATGGCGCCGCTGGGCGACATCGCCGCCTTTCTCGCGCTGGGCCTGCTGGCGTTGCCGCTGTTGCTGCTGCTGCGACGCCTCTCCCGGCCGGGTCTCGCGGGACGGGTCCTGATCGGGCTCTTCGTCCTGCTGGCGCTCATCGCGCTGATGATGCTCCCGAAGCGCCTTGAGCTCTGGTCGGCCGCGCTGCTCGCGACGGGCCTCGCCGTGCAGCTCTCCCGGTCCGCGGCGCTCCGCATCGAGGCCCGCCGCGCCGCGCTGCCGGGGCGCGTCGCCCGGCTCGCGCTGGTCACCCTGGTGCTGTTCGTCGCGGTCCGCCTCGGCGAGTCGTATCGCGAGCGTCGGATGCTCCGAAGCCTCGGTCCCTCGGCCGGTGGTCCCAACGTGCTGCTGGTGGTGATGGACACGCAGCGCGCCGAGAACATGAGTCTCTACGGGTACGCCCGCCCCACCACGCCGTCGCTCGAGCGGATGGCCGCGGACGCCGTCGTCTTCGAGCACGCGATCGCGTCGGCCTCGTGGACCCTGCCCTCCCACGCGACGATGATGACGGGACGCTACAACGTCGAGCTCCAGACCGGCTGGACCGACGCGCTCGACGATCGCTTCGACACCCTCGCCGAGGCGCTCCGGGAGCGGGGTTACCGCACCGCCGGGTTCGTGGCCAACACGACCTTCTGCAACGACCTCTACGGGCTCGACCAGGGCTTCGCCCGCTACCGCGACGAGTCGATCACGCCGGGCGGGGCCGTCCGGAGCACCTGGATCGGACGGAACTTCGTGCAGTGGATCCGGCTGCGACTCGGCGACCACAGCGTGCTCGACCGGCGCCGCGCCGAGCGAATCAACGCGGAGCTCTTCGGGTGGCTCGACCAGTCGGCGGACGACCGGCCCTTCTTCGCCTTCCTGAACTACTTCGACAGCCACGGCCCGTACCGCGCGCCCGAGCCGCTCGGCCTCACGTACGCCGCCCGCGAGAGCCGCTACTGGCTCCGATCCGACAAGTCGTCCGAGTACCCGCCGGAGGAGCTCCAGGAGCTGCGCGACAACTACGACGGAGCCACCACCTACGTCGACCACGAGTTCGGCGCCCTGGTGAGCGAGCTCGAGCGCCGCGGCCTGCTGGAGAACACGATCCTGATCGTCGCGGGCGACCACGGAGAGGAGTTCGGCGAGCACGGGCGGATGGGTCACGGCGCGAACCTCTATCTGCCGACCCTCTGGGTTCCGCTCCTGATCCGCTTCCCCTCCGGCGCGCCCCGCGGACTCCGGGTGGCCGCGCCGGTGAGCCCGCGCGACATCCCGGCCACGGTGCTGGAGCTCGCGACGGGAGGGCGCGCGCCAGGACGCTTTCCCGGAGCCAGTCTCTCGCGCTTCTGGCGCGAGGGCGACCCGCCAGCACCCGATACCATCCTGGCCGAGCTCGAAGCCAACCAGGCTCTGGTCATCGACCGGTATCACTTCATCCGGCAGGCGAACGGCAAGGTCGAGCTCTACGACCACCGGGCCGATCCGCGTGAGAGCGCCGACCTCGCCGGCCAGGCGACCAGCCTGGTCGCCAAGCTGAACGCCAAGCTCGACGACCTGTCCGCGAGCGCCGCAGGGGCCATCGTGGCCGGCGGTCACTGAGCCGGACAGGAAGGGCTCGGGCGGCGGGGCGCAACGCCGGAGCCACAGCGACCTGACGGAATGCAGCGTTGACGCAACATGCAGTTGCGTCAACGCAACATACGGGATTACCGCGGACGGCCGGCCGCGAAGTGCCCCAGTCGCCGCCCTCGGTGGTAGCTTTTCCCTTCCATGGCCCCGCTCTCCTTCCGCCACCGCATCTCGATCGCGCTGCTGCTCCTGGGCGCCCCCGCGGCGGTCGCGGTCTTCGGCTGGGCCTACTCCGTCCTCACCACCAATCCGGCAAAGACGGTGGACCAGGCGCTCCTCCCGGTCCGGAACTCCGCTCGCGAGCTGCTGGCCGTGGTCGACACCGCGGCGCTCTCCCCCGAGGCCCACGAGGCGCTTCGGGACCATCGGGACGTGCTGAGCCTCCAGGTCACCTTGGCGCAACGGGCGGTGCAGTACAATCGCTGGCGAACCTACGGAGCGGCGATACTTCTGACCGGGTTGGGGGGTCTTCTCCTTGCCGTGTCGTTCCTTCTGGGAAGGAGCTTGACCCGCCAGCTGGCCCAGCCGATCGAGGAGCTGATCGGCTGGACCGGCAACATCCGTCGGAACGAAGCCCTGCCGCCGGATCCGGCTCGGCCCGGGGCGCCCGAATTCGCCTCGCTGCGCCACGCGCTGCGCGACCTCGCGGGCGAGCTTCAGCGCGCCCGGCGGGCCGAGCTGGAGCGGGAGCGGCTCCGGGCCTTCCGGGAGATCGCCCGGCGGGTCGCGCACGAGATGAAGAACCCGCTCACCCCGATCCGGTTCGCCGTCGCGGCGCTCGGGCGGAGCGCCACCAAGGGGCAGGAAGACGCGCTCGACGTGCTCCGGACCGAGTCGGCCCGGCTCGAGCTGCTGGCGAGGGAGTTCTCCAATCTCGGCCGGCTGCCCGAGGGGCCGCCCGCCGACGTGGATCTGGGCGAGCTGGTGAACGAGCTGGTGCGGACCTCGCTCCCGCCGGAGATCGAGGCCCACGTGACCGTGACCGAGGGCACGCCCCACGTCACCGGCCACTTCGATCCGCTCAGGCGGGCGCTGGCCAACGTGGTCCGGAACGCCGCCGAGGCGATGGGCGGGCGGGGGCGGCTGGAGATCACGGTGCGGCCGTACGAGGGCGGGGTCCGGGTGGCGGTGGCCGACCAGGGGCCCGGGATCCCGGAGGAGAAGCTGGAACGGATCTTCGAGCCGTATTTCACGGAGAAGGCCGAGGGCACCGGGCTCGGCCTGTCGATCGTCAAGCAGGCGGTCGACCTCCATCAGGGCGACATCGAGGTGGTGGAGACCCCGGGCGGTGGGGCCACGTTCGTCATCTGGCTCCCACTCGCCCGCGAGAACGCGGACCAGACCGCCGGATCGCCCGTTCGTCGAACGGCGGGTGGCGGATCGGAGAAGGGACTGGCGATGACGGCGACGATCCTGATCGTCGACGACGAAGCGAACATTCGTCGCATGCTGGGGGCACTGCTCGCCAGCGAGGGGTTCGAGGTGGCGGAGGCGGCCAACGGCAACGCCGCCCTGCTCGCCCTCGAGGAGAACCGCCCCGACGGGATCATGCTCGACCTGGCGATGTCGCCGGGGCCCGACGGGATCGACACCCTGGGCAAGATCCGGGAGCGGGACCCCTCGGTGCCGGTGATCATGATGAGCGGCAAGGCGCAGCTCAACGACGCCGTGCGGGCGATCAAGCTGGGCGCCTTCCAGTTCCTCGAGAAGCCGCTCACGCCCGAGGCGGTCCTGGTCACGCTCCGGTCGGCGCTCGAGCTGACCCGCACCCGCGCCGAGAATCGCGCGCTCCGCTCCCAGCTCGGCCGCACGAAGACCGAGCTGGTGGGCGCCACGCCGGACATCGACCGGGTCCGCGAGGCGATCAACCAGGTCGCGCCGACCGAGGCCCGGGTGCTGATCTACGGCGAGTCGGGCACCGGCAAGGAGCTGGTCGCGCACGCGATCCATGCGGCGAGCCGCCGGGCCGGCAAGCCGTTCGTCTCGGTCAACTGCGCCGCGATTCCCCGCGACCTGGTCGAGTCCGAGATGTTCGGCCACGAGCGGGGCGCCTTCACCGGCGCCACGGAGCGCCGGATGGGCCGCTTCGAGCTGGCCAACGGCGGCACGCTCTTCCTCGACGAGGTCGGCGATCTCAACCTGGAGGCGCAGGCGAAGCTGCTCCGGGTGCTCGAGTCGGGTGAGATCCAGCGCCTGGGCGCGGAGCGGATGCAGCAGGTGGACGTCAGGGTGCTCGCGGCCACCAACCAGCGGCTCGATCAGGCGGTGGCAGCCGGCACCTTTCGGGAGGATCTCTACTTCCGCCTCAACGTGTTTCCGATCGAGATCTCGCCGCTCCGCAAGCGACGGGAGGACATCCCGGCGCTGGTCAAGCACCTCGCGGTGCGGGTGCGGCCCCATCGCCCGGCCGAGTTCACCACGGAAGCCATGAGTCTGATCTCGGCCTACGAGTGGCCCGGCAACGTGCGCGAGCTGGCGAACATCGTGGAGCGCCTCTCGATCATCGGCGGCGACGAGGTCGACGCGTCCGCGGTCCGGAGCGTGCTCCCCCGCTCCGGCGCCCGCGCCGACGGGCCGACCGTCGAGCAGGCGTTGAGCGGCGAGCTCGACGGCCGCTCGCTCTCCAACATGCTCGACGACTACGAGCGGGCGCTGGTGCGCGAAGCCCTCGCGAAAGCCGCGGGCAACGTGGCCGAGGCCGCCCGGGCTCTCCAGACCGACCGCGCCAACCTCTATCGCCGCATGAAGCGGTTGGGCATCTCGTAGTGCGGCTCCGGCCCGCATCGATCGCCGCCTGCCTCGGTCTGGCGGCCGGGCTCGCCCTGCCGGGGCAGGCCCGGGCCCAGGACTCCGTGGTGGTGATCCGACCCACCGTGCCGGCCGCCGACACCATCCCCGAGACCGCGATCGAGCTGGTCCGGCGGGCGATCGCGCTCTACAACGACAGCTCGGCGGCGCGGATGGTGGGGAGCTTCCATCTGCCGGCGGGCTCCGACCACCGGGGCCCCATCGCGCTCTTCCGCGGCAACCTCCGGGTCTCCGGACGGATCGACGGCAACGTCACCGTCATCAACGGCGACCTGATCGTCGGTCCCGGCGGCGAGGTGACCGGCAACGCCTTCGTGGTGGGTGGCCGGATCGTGGTGCGGGACGGGGCCATCCTGGGCAACGAGGAGGCGTCGGAGGGCTACGCCTCGGTACGCAGGACGGGGAGCGGGCTGCTGGAGCTCCGCCCCGGCCGGCGGCCGCTGGGCGAGATCGCGGCGGCGCGGACCCGGCTCACGACCGGACGGCTCACCACCACCATCGGGCTCGAGACCGGGCGCACCTACAACCGGGTCGAGGGTCTCCCGATCCTCTTCGGCCCGACTCTGATGGCGGTCGGCCCGTCGGGCGTCGAGAGCCAGCTCGACATCCGGGGCATCTTCCGCCCGGCCACCGACCGGACCACCCAGCGGGACGACCTGGGCTTCATCGCCACCGGCGAGGTGCGGGGCGGCGGCACCCGGAAGTGGCTCCGGTTCGGCGGGAGCGGCTATCGGAAGATCAAGGCGTTCGAGGACCAGCCGCTCACCATCGGCGAGTCGGGCTGGTCGTCGTTCCTGCTGCAGCGCGACTATCGCGACCACTACGAGGCGCGCGGGGTCGAGGCCTACGTCTCGATCTCGCCGTTCGCGGGGCTCACGGTGCGGGCCTCCTACCGCGAGGACCTCGAGCGCTCGGTGCCCGCGAGCGACCCGATCTCGATCCTCCGGAACTCGGAGAGCTGGCGCGCCAATCCGCTGATCGACGACGGGCACTACCACACCACGACGCTCGGGATCGACATCGACAGCCGGAACGATCCGGTCCACCCGCAGGCCGGCTGGCTGGTGCACGCCCGGATCGAGCACACCACCAGCGACGACGCCGCGCCGATCGCGCTGCCGGCCGACGTGCGCCCGCCGCTGCCGCCCGGGAAGTACGCCTTCTCGACGCTCTACTTCGACGCGCGGCGTTACGCGCGCTTCGACCGGTCCACCGAGGCGAGTCTCCGCGTCGTGGGCGGCGGCTGGATCGACGGCGATCCGCTGCCGATCCAGCGTCGGCTCTCGCTCGGCGGGCCCGACCTGCTGCCGGGATTCGGCTTCCGCGACATGAACTGCGGCCCGGCCGGCTTCGTCGATCCCGCCCAGGCGTCGCTCTGCGACCGGATGCTCGCCGTGCAGCTCGAGGTCCGGCGGGATCTCGACATCGGGGTGCCGTTCCGGTTCCGGAGCCCGGAGCTCCTCGCGCTCCAGCAGATCCTGGGCATCGGGCCGCCCGACCTGGTCGCCTTCGCGGACGCCGGCAAGGCCTGGCTCACCGGCGACGGCCCGAGTCGGGTCCCCAACGACCGGATCCCCAACTTCAGCGAGTGGGACGTCGACGTCGGCCGCGGGATCGACGCCCGCGGCCTCGGCCTCTACCTGGCCAAGGGACTGACCGGCCACCAGCCGTTCCGCTTCGTCGTGCGGCTCCAGCGACGGTTCTGATGCGCCGGCTCTCCCCTCTCCTCCTGCTGCTCGCGCTCGGCGGTCTCGCCGGGCCGGCGGCCGCGCAGCCCCGGGTGAGCGTTTCGGTCGCGCTCTGGGGAGAGGACCCGCCCGGGCGGCCGCGCAGGGCGCTGGTCTACCTGCACGACCTGCTGGCGGATCCGCGCTGGAACGAGCAGCTCGACAACTCGCTCCCGGTGATCGTCAGCCATCGGCTGGAGCTCTGGCGCTCGCGCGGGCTGATCGATCAGCTCCAGGGATTCGTCGAGTGGCGGCTGATCATCACCAAGGAGCCGCTGCTCGAGGAGTACGCGGTGACCCAGGTGACCCAGGACCGCCCGGGGCGACCCGAGCGCTTCGCCGTGCGGGACTCCGCGGCGCGCTACCTGGCCAAGCCGAACCTGATCGACTTCCAGCCGAACCGGCGGGGGACCTACTACTACAGTCTGACCACCAAGATCACCACGCTGTCCGAGGCCGACATGGACCAGCTGGAGCGGTTCCTGGCCGGCGACCCCGAGCTGATCACCGGCGATCGTGGCACCCTGATCGGACGGACCTTCCGGCGGATCCTGCTGAGCATCGCGGGCCGGCCGAGCGTGGAGCTCGACGGCAAGTCGGAGACCTTCGAAGTATCGAGGGAGTAGCTAGCCGCCGATCGCCCGGAGGGCGGCCTCACCGTAGAAGAGCCTGATGTACTTCGCCTGGATGGCCGTGAGCCGGCGCACCGCCCACGCCAGATGGACGAAGTGCGGCTCGACCGGCGGGTGCGTCGGGTGCATTCCACACTCCGACGGCAGCCGGTTGCCCTTCCTGGTGTTGCAGGTGCTGCAGGCGGTGACCACGTTGGTCCACTGATTCCCGCCCCCGCGCGAGATCGGCACCAGATGGTCGCGCGTGAGACACTCCCGCGGCCGGAGCTCGGCCTGGGTCCGGCTGCAGAACTGACAGGTGTAGTCGTCGCGGGCGAACAGGAAGGTGTTGGTGACCTGACGACGGAACTTGCGCGGGACGTGGACGAAGCGCACCAGCCGGATGATCGCCGGTTTGGGAAGGGCGAGACTCGCGCTCCGGACGTGCTCGCCGCGCTCCGCCTCGACGATCTCGGCTTTGCCGTCGATCACGAGGCGAAGGGCCCGCCTGAGCGGGACCATGGTAAGCGGCTCGAACGACGCGTTGAGCGCGAGACAACGCACGACCTCACTCCATCGGGTCGAATGGTCGCCTTGATTGTAGAAAGGCCGCCCCGTCGGAATCAAGCCGGGTGACCCCGCCGGTACACGACCCGCCCGGCGGCCACGGTCAGGAGCACGTCCCCGGCGCCCGCCTCGAGGACCGCCGCCTCGGGGTCTCCTGCCGGCCCGGGAACGACCGCCAGCGCCACCAGATCGGCGTCGAGCCCGGGCTCGAGCCGCCCGACCCGTCCTCCGAGGCCCGCCGCGCGGGCCGCGTCGGCGGTGACGAGGCCGAGCGCCACCCGGGCGTCGAGACCCGCCAGGTCGCGGGCCGCGCGGGCTTCACGGAAGAGGTCCACGGTGCCGAGCGCCAGGCTCGGAGATCGGTCCCCACCCCGACCGAATCCGGCCCGCAGCAGCCGCGCGGAGGGCGCCGACCCGGCTGGCCGTGCTCCGCGTTCGAGATCGGACAATGGGCGACGCTCGCGCCCCGGGACTGGGCAGGGCGACGTCCTCGTCATCGACCCGGACGCAGTGGATGCAGGCGTGTCGGGGCCGATCACGCCGTGGGCGTCGAGCCAGGCCACGGGTGAAGCGGCGACTCGCAGGCAGGAGAGCCTCGAGTGCCGGATCGAGCGAAGGAATGCCGCCCAGGCGCGCGCCAGGCCTCGGCAAGGGACCGGTCCCCCGGATCACGAGATCGGACTCGGCCGCCAGACTCCGCCAGATCTGGACGGCGATCGGCACCGACTCCCGCGCCGCGAGGCACGGCCACCGCTCGGTAGAGGGGGCCGCTCACGGTGTACGGCGCGTGGGGCGAAACCCCGACTCGGACCCGATCGGTGGCCCGGCTCCGCAAGCCGAGCCGGACGGCGAGCCGTCGAGGCTGGCGGCGCGCTGCGGATCCGGGCCGAAGACCTCCTGGTAGGCGGCCCCGACGCCCGCCGCCACCAGCGCGTCGGCGCGGCGCCCGAAGTCTCCGGTGTCGACGAAGGAAGTGACCCCGCCGGCCGGCTGGCCCCGGCGGCGGCCGCCTCGCTGGAACCACTCCGCCGGTCTGGCCTCCTTGGCGGCACGCAGACCGGATCATCCCGGGAAGTCGGCCGGCGGCGCTCCGACGGAGAGGCCGGTGAGCTCGAGGTAGGTGTGGGTGTTGATCAAACCGGGCATCAGGACGCCCGGAACATTGCTCCATCCCGTACGGCGGGAGGGCGAGGGCAAGCGGTCAGCCAGGCCCACGGCCGCGAGGGTCAGGCCGTCGAGCAGCACCCTCCCCGGGCGACCGGCAGGCCGTCCATGGTGAGCAGCCAGTCAGCCGTCAGTCGGATCACGTGAGTCGGAGCGGCGGGACCGGGCTCTGGCGTCCGTCGGGGAATGAAGAGGGAGCCCCGCCGGTGGATCCCGGACACCGCTCCGTGGGCTCGGTGCCCGGATAGAGTACTCGACGCCGATCTCGGCCCGCGGGCAGTCCGGACTGGGCAGATGGCCCGAGGCCCGATCGATCTCGACCGCGATCAGACCCGGCGGCATCCGCCACGCCTCAGGCACCCGCCGGCGCTGATAGACCTCCTTCATCATCGCCGTCCACGCCGGCGCGGCCAGCCAGGCCGCCCTGGGCGTTGCCGCCGATCGGCTTCGCTCTGTCGAAGGCCATCCAGACGCCGGTGACCAGATCGAGGGCGTGAAGCCGACAGGTAGACGTCCATCCGTCATTGGTGGTGCCCGTCTTGCCGGCCGCGGGCAGGGTGAAGCCCTGGGCCACGACGCTTCGAGTGGGCCGTGCGCGTACCACGTCGCGCAGCCCGTCGAGGATCAGCCAGGCGTGCTCCTGTTGATCACCCGGGTCGAGCGGATCTCCGGCTCCAGACGATGTTGCCCTGGCGGTATGACCCGGAGGATCGCGCTCGCGACCCGCACCCCGAGGTTAGCCTGCAAGGGTGCGGCGACCGCGAGGCTCGGTGGCGTGCCTCATGAATCCGGTGAAGACCGAGGATGCGGGCCATTCGTGGATCCCTTCGGTTCATAGCTCGCTACCGCGTCGATCCCGACGTCGAGGCCGACCAGGATCGCGATCGTGTTGCGCGACATGAAGAGCCCGCGTCGCATCGACATCGGGCCGTCGAACTTGAGATCGTAGTTGTTCGGCTCCCAGAGCGGCTGGTCCGGGATCTCCATGGAGATCATCGAGTCGACGTAGATCTTGCTGAGCGGAATCCCGTTGCGGAGCGCGGCCGCGTAGACGAACGGCTTGAAGGTCGAGCCGGCCTGCCGATTGGCCTGGATCACCCGGTTGAACTTCGAATCCGCGAAGTCGCGGCCGCCGACCAGCGCCCGGATGTAGCCGGTGGCCGGCTCGATGCTGACGATGGCGCCCTGGAGGTAGGGCGAGAAGGGCGAGCCGTTGTCGGCGTCGTCCTCGGCCCGCTTCTCGAGATGATCGCGGTAGGTCGGATGACGGTAGGCGCCGAGCTTCCCTTCCTCGATCCGGTCGAGCTGCTCCTGGAGCGCCCGCTCGGCGGCGGTCTGCATGTCGAGGTCGAGGTGGGTGTAGACCCGGTAGCCGGCGCGGTAGAGGTCCATCCCGAAGCGGGCCTCGAGCTGTTGCCGGACGAACTCGACGTAGTACTCCGCCACGCCCGAGTAGTCGGAGCGCGACGAGAGCGCGAGCGGATAGGACTTCCAGGCCTCGGCCGATTCGGGCGCGAGCTTGCCCGACTCCCGGAGCAGCGAGATGATCACGTTCCGCCGCCAGACGGCGAGATCCGGGTTGCGCCGCGGGTTGTAGCGCGACGGGGCCTGCGGCAGGCCCGCGAGCAGCGCCGCTTCGGCGACGTTGAGCTGGCGGGCCGACTTGCCGAAGTAGCGCTGGGCGGCGGCCTCGACGCCGAAGGCTCGATTGCCCAAGTCGATCTGGTTGAGGTAGAGCTCGAGGATCCGGTCCTTGCTGTAGTTCCGCTCGATCTCCAGCGCCATCCGCATCTCGCGGAGCTTCCGGGTCACCCCGGCGAAGCCCATCCGCTGGCGGCGGTCGATCTGCCCGGGCCAGAGGTTGCCGGCCAGCTGCATGGTGATCGTGGAGAAGCCGCGCGGCCGCTTGAGACGGAGCAAGGGCTTCATGGCGGCGATGATGCCGATCGGATCGACGCCGGGGTGGCGGTAGAAGCGGTGGTCCTCGACCGTGAGGAACGCGGCGATCGCCGCCGGCGAGATCTCCCGGAGCGGCACCACGGTACGGCGCTCGAGCCCCAGATCGGTCACCAGCCGGCCGTCGGCCGCATAGACCTTCGAGGCCTGGTCCGGATCGTAGCTCTCCAGGCTGGCGATCGACGGGCACGCGTCCACCGGAGCGCAGACGTTGAACCACGCCCCCACCACGAGGGCGGCGCCGAACGTCATCACCGCGGCGGGAATCAGGAGCACCCAGAAGCGGACGCCGGGGCGGCGCCACCAGCCGAACAAGCGCGGAGCCATGGGAGGAAGGTAGTAGGAGGCCCGCGGCGCCGCACTCGCGGGGCCCCGCGGAGCGCCGGCCGACTCAGAAGGGCGTGAACTGCGGCGGAGCGACCCCGTTCATGCGGAGATAGGGCACGGTCTGCCCCAGCGTCCAGGCCGAGTGCTGGAGCGCGGTCAGGTTCCAGCGAAACCGGGTCATCGCCCACCGAAGACCCGCCGCTCCTCCGGGAGCTCGGCGTCGCTGAGCGAGGCCAGGGCGTCGACCACGTAGCGAAAGACCCGATCGGTCTGGGCGCGGAGCTTGTGCTTGTCGCCCAGATAGCCGGCCGGGTCCGGGAGGAGGCCGGCCGGCAGCCTCCAACCCAACACCTGCCCCGGCAGTGATCCGCGCGGCGACGTTGCCGACGTGATCGATCTGCTCAGCGAAGGTCCTGACTCCCGGCGTCGTCCGAAAGGCGAGCATGCTGTCAGGGCGGCGTCGATCACGGCGAGGATGTGGCGGTGGTGGTGCTCCCAGGCCTCGCTCATCGCCATCGGGCTCGGCGACTGGGCGGCGGCGAGGGCGGGCGCCAGGGCCATCGAGAAGGCGAGCGGGGTCGCGCGGCTCTGCATCGGGCGGTTCCAGGGTGACGTCCCGGCGAAGGTAGCCCGTCGATCCGGCCCCGACCAGCCTGCCGCAGCGCCGAGGTCGGACGTTACTTTTGGCCCATGCCAGACCTCATCGACGCGCTCACCGCCCGCGGCCTCTTTCAGGAATGCACCCCGGGCCTCGCGGCCCACGGCTCATGGACGATCTCGGGCTACGTGGGCTTCGATCAGGCGGCGGACTCGCTCCACGTCCGGAGCCTGGTCCCGTGATGGGTCTGCTCTGGCTCCAGCGATCGGGCGGTCGCCCGATCATTCTCGTCGGCGGCGGCACCGGGCTGGTCGGCGACCCGAGCGGCAAGCGATCCGAGCGCCCGATGCTCTCGCTCGAGGAGATCGAGGCCAACGCGGCCGGGATCCGCGCCCAGCTGGAGCGCTTCCTCGACTTCGACGGGCCGAGCGGCGCCGGGTGGTGAACAACGCCGAGTGGCTGGTGCCCTCAAGCTGCTCGACTTCCTGCGCGACACCGGCAAGCACTTCACCGTGAACTACATGCTGCAGAAGGACTCGGTGAAGAACCGGATGAGTCCGGATCGTTCACCGAGTTCGCCTACATGCTGGTCCAGGCGTACGACTTCGCCCATCTCCACCAGGCGAGCGACTGCGAGCTCCAGATGGGCGGCAGCGATCAGTGGGGCAACATCACGGCGGGCATCGAGCTGATCGGGCGGCGCACGGGACGACAGGCGCACGGGCTGGTCTTCCTGCTGACCACCGCGAGCGGAGCCAAGTTCGGCAAGACCGAGGAAGGCAACGTCTGGCTGAGCCCGGCGCGCACCTCCCGTATCGCTTCTGAGTACTGGCTCAACAGCGACGATCGTGAGGTCGAGCGGCTGCTCAAGCTGTTCACCGTGCTGCCGCTCGAGGAGATCGGCGAGGCGATGGCCGCGCATCAGGCTCGTCCGTCGGAGCGGATCCCGCAGCGCCTCCTGGCGAAGGACGTGACCGGCCGGGTCCACGGACCCGAGGTCGCCAACCGCGCCATCGCGGCGAGTCGTGCCCTCTTCGGAGACGGACAGCTCGCGGAGCTCGACGGGGAGACGCTGGCGGTCGTCGCCAGCGAAGTCCGCACCGTCAGATCGACCGCGACCGGCTCACCTCCGGCGTCGGGATCGTCGACGCGCTGGTGGAAGTCGGGGCTCGCGAGCTCGAAGGCCGACGCCCGGCGGGGTCTCCAGGGGGGCGGCTTCTCGGTGAACGGCGCCAAGGTCGACACGAGCGATCGGAGCCTCGGCCCCGACGACCTCCTCGCGGGGCGCTTCGTCGCGCTCCAGAAGGGGCGGCGCAACTACGCCTTTCTGGCGGTGCGCTGAACGGAATCCGGCCGGTCTTGCCGCCGCCGGGCGCAGCGGATATGTTCGCGCTTCCAGCCGTTGTCATCCCAGGAGCAGGTCCGAGCGAGTCACCGCGCGTCACGGCGGCGACGCTCGGCAATCCATCGAGCGAGTCGGGAGAGTGAGCATGAACAAAGAGTTCATGACGTTTCTGAAGGAGTACGGCGTCATCGGCCTGGCCATCGCCGTGATCATGGGCGGCAAGCTCAACGCGCTGGTCACCGCCGTGGTCGAGGGCCTGATCATGCCGATCGTCGGGATGGTCGTGCCGGGGGGCGACTGGCGCGCCTGGACCGTCGGCCCGTTCGGCGTCGGCGGCATCCTCGGCGCTGCTCGACTCTGATCGTCACCTGGCTGGTCTTCTGGTTCGCGAAGAAGGTCCTCCAGAGAGGACAAGGTCGCGAAGAAGTAGCGCCTACCACCGCGAGCGCTTGGTGCGCCGGGCCGGCTTCGCCCCGAGCAGGCCGAAGAGCCCGCGCACCAGCTCGCGCCCCACCGTTCTCGCCATCGTTCCGGTCAGCGCCCCGACCAGCGCCCCCGCGGCCGTCTTCCCGGCCCGGGACGAGCGCGAGCGGCTCGGGGCCGACTCGCGGAACGGCCCCTCTCGACTCTCGCGCTCCCGGTTGCGAAACGGCTCGCGCTCGGGCTCCGGCGGCGGCGCGGTCCGCTCGAGCCGCTTGGCCAGCATCTCGTGCGCGCTCTCCCGGTTGACCGCCTTGCCGTACTCCCGGAGGTAGTCGGACTCCGCCAGCTCGGCTTTCATCTCGTCGGCCGTGAGCGGCGCCATCCGCGAGAGCGGCGGCACCAGTCGCGCGGCCACCACCGGGGTCGGCCGCCCCTTCCGGTCGAGCCCGGTCACCACCGCCTCGCCGATGCCCAGCGAGGTGAGGGTCTCCTCCAGGTCGTAGTAGTCGGTCTTCGGATAGGTCCGGACCGTCGCCTTGAGGGCGGCGTCATCGTCGGGCGTATGCGCGCGGAGCGCATGCTGGACCCGGTTCCCGAGCTGCGCCAGCACCTCGTCCGGCAGGTCCTTCGGCGTCTGGGTCACGAAGAAGACGCCGACGCCCTTCGAGCGGATCAGCCGGACCACCAGCTCGATCTGCTGGAGGAACGCCTTCGAGGCGTCGCGAAAGAGCAGGTGGGCCTCGTCGAAGAAGAACACCAGCTTCGGCTGGGGCAGGTCGCCTGCTTCGGGAAGATTCTGATAGAGCTCCGCCAGCATCCACATCATGAAGGTGGAGAAGAGCGCCGGCTTGTCCTGCACGTCGGCGAGCGCCAGACAGGTGACCAGCCCCCGCCCGTCCCGGGTGGTGTGGAGCAGATCGTGGACGTCGAACTCGGGCTCGCCGAAGAACGCCTCGGCACCCTGCGCCTCGAGCTCCACCATCTTCCGGAGCAGGACACCCACCGTGGCGCTCGACATCCCGCCGTACTCCTCGAGCAGCGGCTTGCCCTCGTCGCTCGAGAGGTACTTCAGGATCGCGCGCAGATCGTCGAAGTCGAGCAGGGGCAGCCCCTGATCGTCGCACACCTTGAACACCAGGCTCAGCACGCTGGTCTGGGTCTCGTTGAGCCCGAGCACCTTGGCGAGCAGCAGCGGGCCGAAGGAGCTGACCGTGGCGCGGAGCTGCGCACCCAGCCTGCCGGTCAGGCTGACGAAGTCGACGGGGCAGGCCCGGGGCTCCCACGGGGTGCCCACCTGGGCCAGTCGCTTCTCGATGGCCGGCGAGCTCTCGGCCGCGGCGGCGAGACCCGAGAGGTCGCCCTTCAGGTCGGCCACGAAGACCGGCACGCCCTGGGCCGAGAGCTGCTCGGTGATCAGCTGGAGGGTCTTGGTCTTGCCGGTGCCGGTGGCGCCGGCGATCAGGCCGTGGCGATTGAACATCGAGAGCGGCAGCGCGATCTTGGGCTCGGCCACGATGGCGTCGCCCTCGAGCGCGGCGCCTAACGTCACCACCGGCGGATCGAACCGGTATCCCTCGCGAAGCGTCTCGGCAAGACTCGGCATGTCCCTTCCTGGCTCGGCGGGGGTCGGCGCTTACGGGACGGCGCGGTCGAGCAGCGCCGTGACCCGGACCATCTCGTCGATCGTATTATAGCAATGGGGCGAGAGCCGGATCGCGCCTTCCCGATAGCTCGCCACCACCCCCGCGCCGCGCAACTGCTCGAAGACCGCCCGGCCGTCGGGCGGCGTCAGGCAGAGAAAGGCCGATCCGCGCGGACCGACCGGCGACCGGAGGGGCACCCCGCGGCGCTCCGCCCATTCCAGCACCGGCGCCTCGATCGCCGCGAGATGCGCCGCGATGGCGTCGATGCCCAGCTCGAGCAGGAGCGAGAGCGCCTCGGCCATCCCGAGCATGTCCTGGAACGGCAGGGTCGCCACCTCGTAGCGGCGGGCGTCGGCGCGCGGCGCTTCGGGATAGTCGGTGAGCCGGGTGAGGTCGTCGGTGCCCTCGAACGCCATCCAGCCGCCGAACGGCGCGTCGACCACCTCGCGGAGCCCGGGCCGCACGTAGGCGAAGCCGGCGCCCCAGGGCGAGAGCAGCCACTTCTGGCCCCCCGCCGCCAGGACGTCCACCGGAGTCTTCGAGACGTCGAGCGGCAGCTGGCCCAGGCTCTGGATCGCGTCCACGGCCAGGAAGGTGCCGGTCTCTCGCGCCGCTCTGGAGAGCCGCTCGAGATCGGCCGCGAAGCCGTTGCCGAACTGGACGCTCGAGACGGCGAGCACCTTGACCGCCGGATCGGCCATGCGCTCCACCATCCGGTCCTCGTCGGGATAGCCCTGACCGGTGACCGGAATCAGCTCGAGCGACGCCCCGCGGCGTCGCTGGGCCCGCCAGGGAAAGACGTTGGCGGGAAACTCCCCCCGGCTCGCCAGGACCACGTCCCCCTCGCCGAGCGGGAGGCCCATGGCGCCCAGGATCACCCCCCAGCTGGTGTTGGTGGTGAGGGCGATGTCCTCGGCTCGAGCCCCGATCAGCCGGGCCGCGAGGGACCGGGCTCGAGCGAGGATCGCCATCAGCTCGTCCTCGGTCAGCCGGTGGGCGGCCGCCCGCCGGTCGGTGAAGTCGTTCACCGCGCGGCGGGCCCGCTCGGGCAGCGGGCCGATGCCGGCGTGGTTCAGGTAGATCGTCTCGTCGGCCCAGGGGAATTCCTCCCGTCTGAGCGCGGCGACGTCGTAAGGAGCGTTCACGGATGCCGTTGGCCGGGGTGCGCCGATAATATCCTATCATGCCGGCGCCAACTCAATTCAGCCTGGTCCTCGGAGGCGGGGGCTTGAAGGGGCTCGCCCACATCGGGGTGCTGCGGGCTCTGGAAGAGCGTGGGATGATCCCCGACACCGTCGTGGGCTGCAGCATCGGCGCCCTGATCGGGGCCGCCTGGGCCACGGGGATGCCGCTCCACGAGATGGAGGACCGGGCCCTGGCCCTCAAGCGCAAGGACGTCTTCCGGGTCGCCCACCTGGACATGGCGCTCAGGCGGATGCTCTCCCCGGCGGTCTACCGGCGCGACCCGCTGGAGCAGCTCCTGGCCTCGCTGGTCGGCGACCGGACCTTCGACGACCTGCCCCGCCGGCTGGTGGTGAACACGGTGGACATCAACACCGGGCGGCAGATGCTCTGGGGCCTCCCCGGGCTCACCGACGTCTCGGTGGCGGACGCGGTCTTCGCCTCCTGCGCGCTCCCCGGGATCCTCGCGCCCCGGCCGATCCGGGGCCACGTCTGCGTGGACGGCGCGGTGATCGAGAACCTCCCGGTGCGGGCCGCCACGGCGGTCTGCCGCGGGCCGATCATCGCCGTCTACGTGGGCGGCGCGGCGCCCGAGCGGCACGCGATCGAGCGGCAGGGCTTCGCCGCGACCTACGCCCGCGGGCTCGAGATCGTGATGCACACCATGGCCGAGGAGCTGCTCGACGAGTGGAGCGAGCCGCCGGTGGCGCTGGTCCGGCCCCACGTCGAGCGGATCTCGATGTTCGCCTTCAACCGGACGCCCTACCTGATCGCCGAGGGCTTCCGGGCGACCAACGCCACGCTCGATTGCCTGCCCACCGACCTGACCCGCCTGCCGGCCGGCATCCACCCGCAGCGCGAGGTGGAGGTCCGGGTGGATCGCGAGCGCTGCACGGGCTGCGGGGTCTGCTACACCCGCGACCCCCGGATCTTCGCCAAGGGCGACGACGGCAAGGCCATCGTCCGATCGCCGAGCCAGTGGTGGAGCCCGCTCGGCGATCGGATGGCGGCCTGGTGCCACGCGCGGGCCATCTCGTTCGAGCAGCGCTGGCCGATCCTCACCGACCCCAAGTGTCCGGAGTGAGCCCGATGAGAGCCAGGCTCCCCCTGCTGCTCCTCGCCGTGGCCTGCGGCCAGACCGCCGACCAGGGTCCCTACGACCTGCTGCTCGAGGGCGGTAGCGTGATCGACGGCACCGGCGCGCCGGCCACGCGCGCGGACGTCGGCGTCCGCGACGGTCGGATCGTCGCGGTCGCGGCGGATCTCCCGGCCGAGGCGGCCGCTCGGGTGATCGACGTCGCGGGGCAGACGGTCGCGCCGGGGTTCATCGACCTCCACGCCCACCTCGAGCCCCTGCTCCGCCTCCCGGCCGCCGAGAGCCACCTGCGGCAGGGGGTGACGACGGCGTTAGGCGGCCCCGACGGCTCGTCGCCGTGGCCGCTCGGCCCCTATCTCGACTCCGCGGCCGCGGCCGGGCTCGGGATGAACGTGGCCTACCTGGTCGGGCACAACACGATCCGCCAGGCGGTGATGGGGCTCGCGAACCGGGCCCCGACGGCGGCGGAGCTGGGCCGGATGGAGACGATGGTGGGCCAGGGCATGGACGCGGGCGCGTTCGGGCTCTCGACCGGGCTCCGGTACCTCCCGGGGACCTTCGCCGAGACCGAGGAGGTGATCGCGCTCGCCGCCATCGCCGCGGCGGCGGGCGGGATCTACACCTCGCACCTGCGCGACGAGGGCATGGAGCTCGCCGCGGGCGTGCGCGAGGCGATCCGGATCGGCCGCGAGGCCCGAATCCCGATTGTGCTGACCCACCACAAGGTGATCGGCAAGCCGATGTGGGGCTCGAGCGCGCTGACCCTCGCGATGGCGGACAGCGCCCGAGCCGAGGGCATCGAAGTGATGGCCGATCAGTACCCGTACACGGCGTCGTACACCGGGATCAGCGTGCTGGTCCCGACCTGGGCGCTGGCCGGCGGAGACTCCGGGCTGGCGGCGAGGCTCCGCGATCCGGCGCTCCGCGACAGCGTGGTCGCCGGGATCGTCTGGAACATCGAGAACGATCGCGGCGGCGGCGACATCGCGCGGGTCCAGCTCGCGCTGGTTCCCTGGGATCGGACCCTCGAGGGCAGGACGCTCGCCGACTGGGCCGAGCGCGAAGGCTTGCCCCCGACCCCGGCGACCGGCGCGCAGCTGGTTCTCCGGGCGATGGCGAGAGGCGGCGCCAGCGCGATCTACCACGTGATGGACGAAGACGACGTCGAGCGGATCATGCGCGACCCGCACACCGCCATCGCCTCCGACGGCCGCCTGGTGCGCCCCGGCGACGGGCACCCGCACCCGAGGTGGTACGGCACCTTCCCCCGGGTGCTCGCGCGTTACGTCAGAGAGCGCGGCACCCTCACCCTCGAAGACGCCATCCGGAAGATGACCTCGCTTCCGGCCGACCGGCTGGGCCTCGCGACCCGGGGCCGGGTGGCGGTCGGCGCCTGGGCCGACCTGGTGGTATTCGATCCGGCCACGGTGGCCGATCGGGCGACCTTCGAGGAGCCGCACCAGTACCCGGTGGGCATCAGCCTGGTGACGGTGAACGGGGTGCCGGTCGTCGACGGCGGCTCGTTCACCGCCGCGAGGCCGGGACGGGTCCTCAGGCGGACTGCGCCGCTCGACTGATCCGGGCCAGGTCGCGCGCCACCCGCTTCCAGTTGAGATCCCGCTCCACCAGATGGCGGCCCGCGGCGCCCATCGCGCGGGCCCGCTCGGGCTCGGCGAGCAGGGTCCCGATCGCGCGGGCGGCGGCGCCCGGCGAGGTCGGATCCACCAGCAGACCGGTGATCCCGTCGTGCACGGCCGCGGCGGTGCCGCCGCTCCGTCCGGCCACCACCGGGCGGCCGCTCGCCGACGCGTCTACCAGCGCGATCCCGAAGCCCTCGACCCCGATCCCCTCCTCGCGCGAGAGACCGACGTACACCTCCGCCATCGCGTAGAGCGGCGGCAGATCGTCGTCCGGCACCTCCCCGAGCCAGTGGACCCGCTCCGCGATGCCGAGGGCTCGGGCCTTCGCCTCGAGGCGCTCGCGCTCGGGACCACCCCCGACCACCGCGTAGCGAAGCTCGGGCACCTCCGCACCGAGGAGCAGCAGCGCCTCGAGCGCGACGTCGACGCCCTTGTGCGGCACCAGGCGGCCCACGGTCAGCAGCCACCGGCCCTCCGGCAACCCGAGCCGCCGTCTGAGACCCGCGGGGGCCCGATCGGGTCGGAAGGTCCGGGGATCGCTGCCTAACGGTACCACGTGGACCCGGGGCGTCAGGTCCTCGAGACCGACCGCCCGCCCCAGCTCGACGAGGCGCTCCGCCGTCCAGTCGCTGATGGCCACGAGCGCGGCCGCGCCGCCGAGCGCCCGCCGGACCCGCCAGCGCTGCCAGCGGCTCGACTCCGCCTTCCGGCCGAGCGCGACGAGGTCCCCGCCGTAGGCGATCAGACCGTACGGAACCTTGGTGGCCCGGGAGAGACGCACCGCGACGGTCGCCGCCGGACGGATGTTGCCGGCCCAGACGAAGCCCGGGCGGTAACGCTTCACCAGCGAGAGTCCCTCGTCGGTCCAGCGCCGCAGCCCACCGAGCGTGCGGAGCCGCTCCGCCGGCACCCGGACCCGATGGACCCGCACCCGCTCCTCCTGCGCCCGATCGCGCGCCTCCTTGGGAATGCCGGTCGAGACCACGAGGCCCGGCGGCGGATAGCGTCCGGCGACCTCCGCCATCATCCGGGCAATTCCACCGCCCATCGGCGGGAAGTCGTAGGTGAGCAGCAGGTCGGGACGGTCAGACGAGCTCATAGTTCCGGTACTCGAAGAGCCTGGCGCCGGTGATCCGCTCGATCAGGTCCGAGGCGTAGAAGCGGAGGTGCTCCAGCTCGAAGCGCGGCGCGGTCACCCGGCGCTCCGGATCCTCGGCGTGCTCGGCCACCCAGGCCGCCGCGACCTCGGGATGCCGGCCGCGAAACGGCCGGAGCCCCGGAAACCAGCGGAGCAGCGCCGGATCGCCGGCCGGGCTCGCGGCGCGATCGTAGAGCGCCCGATCGACCGTCACCCGGCCCCGCATCGCGCGCGCCGATCGGAGATAGCCGTAGTGGAAGATCTCGGCGTCGACCAGCCGGGCGCGGACCCGGCGATCCCGCGCGCCGACCCGGAAGCCCTGGGCGTCCCGGAAGGAGTGGATGCCTGAGGACTGGTCGGTCCGGACCACGCGCACCTCGCGGCGATACCAGCGGCGGTTGACGGCCTCCACCTCGGGCGAGGCGAAGATGTGCCGGTAGCGGACCACCAGGCCCTCCACCTCGCTCCGCCGATCCAGCTCCGCGATCGCCCGCCGGATCGGCTCGATGCCGGCCTCGTGGAGCACCTCGTCCGCCTGGATGTACACCCCCCAGGGATGCCGGCAGGCCGCCATCGCACGGTCCGTCTCCTCCCGGAGCAGCGAGGCTCCCCGGTTGAGGTCCCACTCGGTCTCGAGAATCCGGAGCTTGGGGTCGTCGATCGAGCGGACCAGCGCCTCGGTCCCGTCGTCCGACCGGCCCAGGTTCACCACCATCTCGTCGACCAGGGGCAAGAGCGAGCGGATCGCGGGCACGATCGGAAAGTCGAGCCGAATCGCGTCCCGCACGAGCGTGAACCCGGAGATCTTCGGGCTCACGCGAGGCCCCGCGTGAGCAGCTCCTCGAGCCGATGCCGCCAGGTGTGCTCGGCGAGGGTACGGGTCCGGGCCCGCGCGCCCATCGCCCGCGAGCCGGCCGGGTCCGCCAGCATGGCCTCGGCCCGGGCGCGAAGCTCGGGCACGCTCGCGAAGAGCGCGATCTCCCGATCGGGTTCGTAGGAGACGGGGATGTCGGCCTTGGCGTCGACCAGCTGCGGCGCGCCCAGCGCGGCCAGCTCGAAGACCCGCTGGTTGGCGCCGGTCCCATACCAGCCGCGCTCGGCCGGCTCGCCGAAGAACTGATGGACGTTGAGCGCCACCGTGGCCCGCCCGTAGGCCCGGCGGAGGGCGGCCCCGAACAGCGGACCCCGCGGACGCCGCGGGCCCCAGATCTCCACCCCGAGATCGGCGAGCGCCGCGAGCATGGCGTCGCGATGCTCCTCGGGCGAGCCGACGAACACGATCGGGAGCGCGGGTCCGCTCGCAGGCATCGGGGCCCAGAACTCGGGGTCGACGCCGAGCGGGAGGAAATCGGCGGCCCGCCCCAGGGCGCGATGCCGGTCGACCATGTAGCGGTCGAAGAGAAAGCTCCGATCGTACCCCGCGCCGATCTCGAGCGAGAGATCGAGATGGTGGGGGCTGTCGGGAAACCAGTTGAACCAGCGGGCCCGGGACCCGGCCCGTGCCGCCGCGATCCCCGCGGGCATCAGCTCCGCGGCCTTGTAGCTCAGCACCACGTCCGCGCGGTGACCGCGCACCGCCCCGGCCAACCGGCCCGGCAACGAGGCGCCGAGCAGCCGCGCCAGTCCCCGCTCCCTCACTTCCACCCGACGCACTTCGCAACCCAGCTGGGCCCGGCCCGCCGCGATCCCGAGCCCCGGCTGGTGATAGCGGCGATTGAACTTGGCGACCAGGACCACCCGAAGGCCTGCGAAGGGGCTCGACACGCCGGACAAGCTAAAGGGAGGGGCCGGCGGGGTGCAGGTCCTTGCGAGCCCGGTGCACGACCCTGCCGATCGCCACCCGGGCACGTGGATTGCTTTGTCACCGGCCATGCGAGTGACCTTCGACGCCACCGTGGACGAGATCGCGGAAGCGCACGTGCGGCTCTTTCTGGCCACCCCGGGCGCGGACCGCGACCGGCGAGTCGCGGCACTCCTGACGGGCGGCTTCATCGCCACCCTGCTCTTCTTCCTGCTGAGCGGCTTCCACCCGATCGTCTCGGCGCCGGTGGCGCTGCTCGCCGGGGGGTTCGGCTTCTGGCAATACCGGCGGGAGTTCGAGCGGGTCGTGCGCCGCCGGGCGGCGCGCGCCGTGGTCGAGCAGCTCGGCGAGGACGCCCCCGTCCCGACCAGCGTCGACCTCCTGCCCGAAGGTCTGGTGATCGAGCAGCTCGGCTCCACCCATCGGATCGAGTGGGAGCGGATCTCCCAGCTGGTCGACCGTCCGGTCGGCGTCGAGCTCCGGGCCGAGCGGCCGGCGGCGCTGCTGGTGGTGCGGGCCCGGGCCTTCGCCAACATCGTGCAGCGCGCGGCGTTCGTGCGCCTGGCCCGGAAGTACCTCGCCGAGGCGGAGGCGTCGGCCGTCCCGCTCGACGACCTGCCGAGCATCAGCACCGTCTGACCTTGCGCGAGCTCGGGTCGCGGCTCCTTCTTGGGGCCGATCCATGGCACTCGAGCTCACTCCCGAGGAACGGCATCTCGCCGCCGATCCGGCCCGTCCGGACCTGGCGCTCGCCCTCCGGCTGCTGGCGGAGATGGCCGAGCTGCTCGGCGCCCGCCGCCTGATCCCGATCGCGTCGGCGCACATCGACGGCGCCCTCTATCACGGCGACGGCGGCGTGGAGTTCGCCGAGCGGCTCTCCCTCGGGGGCGGCGCCGTCGCGGTCCCCACCACCCTGAACGTCGGCATCCTCGATCCCTTCCATCCCCACCGTGGCCGCCTCGATCCCCATCGGCGCGAGATGGGACGCCGGATGGTCGCGGCCTACGAGGCGATGGGATGCCGCCCGACCTGGACCTGCGCTCCGTATCAGGCCGGCCATCGCCCGGCAGCCGGGACGGACGTGGCCTGGGGCGAGAGCAACGCGGTCGTGTTCTGCAACTCGGTGTTGGGCGCTCGAACCAACCGCTACGGCGACTTTCTCGACATCTGCTGCGCGCTCACCGGTCGGGCGCCCGAGACCGGGCTCCACCTTCCGGAGCGCCGCCGGGCCACGGTCGCGGTCGAGCTCGACCGGCTCGATCCGGGTCTGCTGCGCACCGAGATCCTCTACCCCGTGCTCGGCGCATGGCTCGGCCGTGCGGTCGGCGGCGATGTGGCGGCGATCGTGGGGTTGCCGGAGGACTCGTCGGAAGACCGGCTCAAGGCGTTGGGCGCGGCCGCGGCGGCCACGGGCGAGGTCGGGCTCTTCCACGTGGTGGGCGTCACGCCGGAGGCGCCGAGCCTCGCGGCCGCGGGCGGCGGCGAGCCTCCGGCGCGCACGGTCCGGCCCACGGGAGCCGACCTCCGGGCCGAGGCCGATCGCATGACCACGGCGCGAGGCGACGCGCTCGGAGCCGTCGCGCTCGGAAGCCCGCATTTTTCCCTCGACGAGTTCGCCGCGCTCGAGTCGGCGCTCGGCGGACGATCGACCCGGATCCCCATCTACGCCTGCACGGGTCGTCACGTGCATCGCGAGCTCGTCGCCCGGGGTCGGCTCGACGAGCTCGAGCGGCTCGGGGTGCGGGTCGTGGTCGACACCTGCGTCGTGGTGAGCCCGATCCTGCCCGAGCCGGACGGGGCCCTGATGACCAACTCCGGCAAGTTCGCCCACTACGGTCCCGCGCAGACCGGGTACGACACGGTCTTCGGCAGTCTGGAGGACTGCGTCCGCTCGGCGCTCGAAGGCCGGGTCGTGCGCGACGAGGCGCTCTGGCGATGATCGGGATCCAGGGCTCGGCATGGGTGCCCGGCGTCGCGGAAGGGCCGCTCTTGCCGCTCGGCGCGCCACTCAGCCTCTGGGGCGGGGTCGATCCCGAGACCGGACGGGTCACCGACCCGCGGCACCCCGACGCCGGCCGGTCGCTCGCGGGGCGGATCGTGGCCTTTCCCGCCACGGTCGGATCGAGCTCGTCGAGCGCCGTGCTGCTCGAGCTGATCCGCCACGGCGTGGCGCCACACGGGATCGTGCTGCCCAAGGGCGACGCGATCCTCGCGCTGGGAAGTCTGGTGGCGCGGGAGCTGGGCTACCGACCCGTCCCGATCCTCGTCGCGCCGCCGGAGAGCTGGGCGTCGATTCCCGCGGGAACCGTCGTGCGGCTCGACTCGGTGCCCGGCCGCGCCGGGTCGGCCAGGACCTAGAGCAGCGTCTCGACCCGCCGCACGACCGCGTCGCCGACGTCGGTCGTGCCGGCGCTCCCGCCGAGGTCCGGCGTGAGGACCACCCCTTCGCCGAGCACCCCGACCACCGCGCGCTCGATGGTTCGCGCGGCATCCCGCTCGCCCAGGAAGTCGAGCATCATCCCGGCGGAGAGAATCGCCGCCACGGGATTGGCCACGCCCTGCCCGGCGATGTCGGGCGCCGAGCCGTGCACCGGCTCGAACATCGAGGGGTGGACCCGCTCCGGATTCAGATTGGCGCTGGGCGCAAGGCCCAGACTGCCCGTCAGCGCGGGCGCCAGGTCGGAGAGGATGTCGCCGAACAGGTTCGAGGCCACCAGCACGTCGAAGGTGTCGGGTCGCCGGACCAGGTGGACGCACGCCGCGTCCACCAGGATCGACTCGGTCCCGACGTCGGGATAGTCGCGGCGGACCAGGTCGAAGACGTCGTCCCAGAAGACCATGCTGTAAGCCTGCGCGTTCGACTTGGTGATCGACGCCAGCCGCCGGCTCCGGGTCCGGGCCAGCTCGAAGGCGAAGCGCATGATCCGCTCGGTGCCGCGGCGGGTGAAGATCGCCGTCTGGGTGGCGACCTCGTCCTCGGTGCCCTGGTGCTCGCGTCCGCCGGCGGGGGCATACTCGCCCTCGGTGTTCTCCCGGACCACGACCAGGTCGACCGGCCGGGCCGCGGCGAGCGGCGAGGGCACCCCCGCGAAGCTCCGGGCGGGTCGGACGCAGGCGTACTGGTCGAACTCGCGTCGGATCGGGAGCAGCAGCCCGGCCAGGGTAACGTGATCCGGGACGCGGGGGTCCCCGACGGCGCCGAGGAGGATCGCGTCGTGCCCGGCGAGGACCGCGATCCCGTCGGCCGGCATCATTCGGCCGCTCGCCAGGTAGTGGCTCGAACCCCACGGATACCGCCGCCAGGCGAGGTCGAAGCCGAAGCGGCGGCCCGCCGCCTCGACCACCCTGACCGCTTCGTCGACCACCTCGCCGCCGATCCCGTCGCCGGGGATCACCGCGATGCTGTGCTTCGGCACGTCTCCTCCTCGCTCGCCCGTCGTCCCGCCGCCGTGGTTGCCCCACCCCGGGCCACCGGCCTAGACTGCTGACGTCTCGCCCGTCCGAGCCCGGCCCTCACCCTCGTCCGGACCGCCCATGCGGACTCCCGTCCCCGCCTAACGGCTGGCATGCACGTCGCTCTGCTCTTCCACGGGGTCCTGCCGGTCAAGGGCTACGGCGGCACGGAGCGCGTGGTGGTCTGGCTCGCCCGCGGTCTGGCCGAGCTCGGCCATCGGGTCAGCCTGATCGCGGGGCGCGGCTCCAAGGTGCCGGAAGCGACGCTGGTGCCGGTCGAGCCTCGCAAGGCCGAGCGGGCCGACTTCGACGTCCGTCCCTTCCTGCCCGCCGGCGTCGACGTCCTCCACGCGCATCGGACGCTGGCGCCGATCGAGGTGCCCACGCTCTGGACCCTGCACGGCAACGCCAAGTCCGGCGCGACGCTCGCGCCGAATCTGGTCTGTCTGAGCGCCGATCACGCTCGCCGCCACGGCACCGAGGCGTTCGTCTACAACGGCCTCGACCCGGCCGACTACCGCTTCGATCCCGTCAAGCGCGGCTACGACCTCTTCCTCGGGCGACTGCACGGCGTGAAGGGATGGCGCCTCGCGGTCGACGGGGCCCGCCGAGCCGGCCGGAGCCTCGTGGTGGCCGGCGGTTGGCGCCCGACCCTCCGACCCGGGCTGTCGTTCAAGGGCGAGGTGAGCGGCGACGAGAAGCTCGACCTGCTCGCGGGAGCCGCGTGCCTCTGGATGCCCGCCCAATGGGACGAGCCCTTCGGTCTCACCCTGATCGAGGCGCTCACCAGCGGCACCCCGGTCCTCGGCACCCGCCGCGGCAGCCTGCCGGAGATCGTGACGTCCGGGGTCGGGGCGTTAGGCGACTCCCTCGACGAGCTGGTCGAGCTCCGGCCGCGACTCGACGCGATCGACCCGGCCGCGTGCCGCGACCGGGTCGCCCGTCACTTCTCCCACCGCGCCATGGCGGAGGCCTACCTCAGGATGTACCGGGGCCTGATCGACACCGGTCGGCTGCCGGCCGGCCAGACCGTGGCCGGCTGACGCGCCGCCGTCAGCAACGCCGCACGGCGCCCATCACGTCCACCCGACCAGCCCCCTGCTGCGCCGCCGTCAGGCCCGACACCCGCACCGCGCCCGAGAGCACGCACTGCTGGAGCGCCGCCGCGTCCTGATCGCCCGCCTTGTGCGACTCGACGACGGCGGCCACCGCCGCCACGTGAGGCGCGGCGCCGCTCGTGCCCGAGGCGAAGAAGTAGAAGCCGTCGCCGCCGCAGATGATCCGGGCGCAGGCGCCGAGGACCAGATCCTCGACCACCCCGCCGGGCTGGAGGTCGCCACCCGGGGCCGCGACGCTCACCAGCTTGAGGCCCGAGTTCGAGTAGGGCGCGAAGCCGTCGAACTTCGTCTGCGCGAACGGGGCCAGCGCGCTCACCCCGACCACCCGCCTGAGGTGCGCGGGCGCGATCTTGAACTGGGGAAAGAGATCCAGGTTGGCGCCGTCGTTGCCGGCGGCGGCGACCACCAGGGCGCCCTGGTCGTTGGCGTAGTGCGCGGCGGCCTCGAGCAGCGCCATGAAGAAGCGACCGACCGGATCGTCCACCGGCACCAGGCCGGAGAGGCTCAGGTTGATCACGTCCGCGCCCTGATCGGCCGCGAAGACGATCCCGGCCGCCACGTCGAAGAACGAGCCCGAGCCCGATGCGTCGAGCACCTTCACGGCGCAGAGCATCGCGTCGGGCGCGACCGACGCCATCCCGATCCCGTTCGAGCTGATCAGCGAGGAAACGTACGTCCCGTGCCCGTTCAGGTCCGCGAGAAACGGCTCGGTGCTCGAGGTGGAGCCCGACTTGCTCAGGTCCACCTTCCCGACCAGATCGAGCTGGCCGTCGTCGACGCCGGTGTCGAGCACGCAGACCAGCGCTCCGGCTCCCGCCGGCGTGGCCGCCCACCCGTCCGGCGCGTGGACCCGGGCGATGTTCCACTGGATCGGGTAGAAGAACGCGCCGCTCTGATTGCTGCCCTGCGCTCGCACCCCGGTCACCGGGGTGGTGTTGGCCAGCCGCGGATTCAAAGGCCGAATCCACTGCTGCCGCACGTCCGGCTCCATCCGCTGGATCGCGGCGTCCGCCCGGAGCGTCGCCACCGCGCCCGCGGAGACGCCGGACAGCTCGACGTAGCCCGTGTTGCCGAGCACCCGCTCCACTTTCGCCCCGAGCCGTGAGGCGACGGCCGACGCCGTGGCCAGGTCGCTGGTGGCCAACCGGGCCACGTACCGGCCCGCCGCCTGGGTCGCGGGCGCGGCGGGAACGAGCCGTTGGCTCGGAGCCACCTGCTCCGGAGCGGTCGGGTTCTCCGACGAGCACGCCGCCAGAAACGCCAAGACCGGAGCCAGGCCGGCGCGGAGCCGCGCCGAGGAAGCGATTCGCATGAGTGCCTCGCTAGGGGAGTCACCGTAACTCTGACACCAACCAACGCGGGGAACAAGCCCCCATTTTTCCCTGTCGTGCACTTCTTCTCACGTTCGAGCGGGGCCAGAGACCGCATTCGTGCCGGCGGTGCAACTCCGAGCACCAAACGGGGTTGCTCCCTCGCCGGCAGGGTCCGATTTTGCGTCGCCATGAGCAACCCGTCTCCGTGCCGCCGCGACGCGCGTCGTCGTTTGGGACTGGCCCTCGCCGTCCTGACGCTGACGGCGACGACCGCCGCGCTCGCCCAGGTGAACATCGAGCGGCTCCGCCGCAACACCGATCGCACCGGCCTGCTCGGCACCGCGCGCGTCGATCTCACCGCGCGGACCGGGAACGTGCGGCTGGTGCTGCTCAACGTCGAGGGACGCGCCGATCTGGTCCGGCGCGACTGGACCGCCTTCCTGATCGGCAGCTCCGACGTCGGGTGGCAGGGCGGACGTCGCTTCTCCAACACGGCGCTGATCCACCTCCGCGCCACGGCGCTGACGACCCACCCGGTCGGGATCGAGGCGTTCGGCCAGGTCGACTACGACAAGGCGCGGCGACTCGACTTCCGCTCGGTGATCGGGGGCGGGGCCCGGTTCGCGATCGCCAGCGGGAGCGGCGGGCGCTTCGTCGCGGGCACCGGTCTCATGGTCGAGCACGAGCGCCTGGAGCTGCCCGACACCGCGGCGCACGCCCGCCGGACGGACGCGCTCCGCTCCACCAGCTATCTCACCTTCCAGCTCCAGCGCTCGGAGCGGATCTCGATCGCCGGCACCGGATACGCCCAGCCGAAGCTCGACGAGCCCGGCGACATCCGGGTCCTCGCCGACACCCGACTCGCGGTCCAGCTGATCGGCGGGGTCTCGCTCACCGTGACGGGCAAGCTCCGCTACGACAGCCGTCCGCCCGACGACATCGCCGAGCTCGACACCACCCTCACCACCGGCCTCGCGCTGGAATGGTGAACCCATGACGGTCGCCGCGATGCCATTCCGCAAGGGGAACTGAAGCAGGCAGGTCCATCCCCCGCACCGGAGCTCGTCATGGCCCACCGCCGCACCATCAGCGCCTTGCTGCTCGCCGCCGCCCTCACCGCCTGTGCCGGAGGCGGAGGGATCGAGGGCAAGTACTACAACAGCAAGAGCGGCGAGTTCGCGATGGAGCTCAAGGACGGCAAGGCCATCGACGTCCAGGGCCTCGAGGGCGTCACCCTGAGCTACGAGGTGAAGGGCGACAGCCTGGTGCTCAGGGATCCCAACGGGGGCCCGGCCGACCAGATGACCCTGGGCATCGAGTCCGACGGCACCCTGAGCTTCGGGCCGCTGGGGTCGCTGACCAAGAAGCGGCCCTAGACCCGGCGAGGTCTCAGGCGCTCGGGCCGAGGATCATCGGCAGCGCCAGCGGCTCGGCCAGGTTGAAGTCCTCGGCCGCGATCGTCTCCATCGCCGCGACGAGCGAGCCCTGCTCACAGGGCTCGACCGTGATCACGAACGGCAACGCGTCCTTCGGGAAGCCGGGCTCCTGCAGCACGACGTCCAGGTTGATCCCCTGCTCGGCCAAGGCGCCCGAGATCGCCGTCAGGATCCCGGTGCGATCGCGAACCACGAACCGCAGGTAATACGGCCGGGGCGGTGGCGCGCCGAGCACGGCCGGTTGCCACTCCTCCCGCACGTCCCGGCCGGGGCGGGCCGCGAGCGACAGCAGGTCGGAGACGACCGCCACCGCGGTGGCCGAGCCGCCGGCGCCGGGGCCGCTGAAGCTGCTCTCGCCGAGGAACCGGCCGCCGACCGTGACGAAGTTGTCGGCGCCGTCGTTGCGCCCGAAGCCCGATTCGAGCGGAACCAGCGCCGGCCCGACGAATGCCGTGAGGCCCTCGCCACCCAACGTCTCGACCAGTGCCAGTTGGCGGATCGTGCAGCCCAGCCGCCGGGCGTAGCGGAAGTCGACGCTCGCGATCGGGCGGATCGACCGGCGCGGCACCTCGGCCAGACGCAGGTGGCGGTGGAAGCTGAGCCCGGCCAGGACCACGACCTTCGCGGCCGCGTCGTCCCCGTCGATGTCCGCGCTGGGATCGGCCTCGGCATAGCCGAGCCGCCGGGCGTCGGCGAGCACCGCGTCGAGCGACTCGTCGCTGCCCGCCATCCGGGTCAGCACGTAGTTGCTGGTGCCGTTGAGGATCCCGGCCACCCGGGAGAGCCGGTCGCCGGCGAGGCCTTCCTTGATGCCGTGGATCAGCGGCACCCCGCCGCCGACCGCGGGCTCGAAGCGGAGCTGCACTCCGTTCACCACCGCGAGATGGAGCAGCTCGGGCCCGTCGGTCGCCATCAGCTGTTTGTTCGCGGTCACCACGGAGGCACCCTGCCCCAGAGCCCGCCGCACCCAGGCGCCGGCGGGATCGAGCCCGCCGACGACCTCGACCACGACGTCGGGCCGGGCCGCGAAGACCGTCTCCAGGTCCTCGGTCCAGACGACCGAGTCTGGCACCCAGTCGACCCGCTTCCGCGCGACCGAGCGGTTGTAGACGTGAGTGAGCCGCAGCCGATCGGCCAGCTCCGGCCGCTCGACCAGAATCCTCGCGACGGCGGAGCCCACCGTGCCGAACCCGAGCAACGCCACCCGGAGGGGCAAGGATGGCTGCGGGGCGCTGGTCGAAGTCACGGCGATCGGCTCTCTGGGGACAAGTCGCCGTGCAAGATAACGGGCGGCCGCTCCGGCGCCTGGAGCCCCCTGCTCCCCTGGCCCGCTCCGCGAAACCGCGCTCAGGTCGCCGGCTTGCGGACCACCGAGACCCGGATCGTCGACGGATAGCGGCGCGAGTGGTGCACCGAGTTCCTGGCCACCACGCCGGTCGCCTCGTCGTAGTTGTTGCCGCCCGTGTTCAGGTTCCGGTCGAACCGCGGGAAGTTGCTGCTCGACACCTCGATCCGGAGCCGATGCCCGGGAGCGAAGAAGTTGCTGGTCGTCATCGGTTGAAGCGTCACCTTGTAGACCTGGCCCGGCTCCATCCGGGTCTCCGGCTGGTCGTAGCCCTCCCGATATCGGACCCGCTGGATGGTCTCGTCCAGATTGTACGCCCGACCGTCCGGGTAGACGTCCACCAGCTTCACCGTGAAATCGGTGTCCTTCGCGTCCGAGGAGACGAACAGGGTCACCTCGATCGGCCCGCTCACCTCCATCCCCTCGGCCAGCGGCTCCGTGGAGTAGACCAGGATGTCCGGCCGCTTCTCCATCTCCTGCTGGTCGAGCGATCCGCCCACCACCGCGTTGCCGGTGCAGCAGACGTTACCGCCGTGGGAGGGCACCGGCTTCATCGGATCGTAGCTGAACTGGTCGGGCTTGTCGCTCGACGGCGGCTTGGTGGTGAGGACCCCGTCGCCGAAGAGACTGTTCGCGTTCCCGCCGCTCGAGAGGTAGTAGGTGACCGGCTCGGCGCCACGCGGCGGCCAGGTGTCGGAGCTCTGCCACTGGTTCGAGCCCATCGTGAAATAGCGGACCTTGGGCAGGGTATCGAGCAGCCCGGTGTTCTCGCCCTTCAGAAACTGGTCGAACCAGCCGTAGGTGAGCGCGTCGTAGTCGAGCCGGGCGTCGCCCATGCTCCGCTCGCCCACGATGGTGTTCTCGGTGGCCCGCTTGTAGGAGCAATGGAGCACCGGCGCGATCACGGCGTACTGCTGGTCGGCGATCTCGGGCCGGGCCGTCTTCCGGACGTGGTTGTAGGTGGCCAGGTTCGGCCCGACGGAGACGTCGTACCAGGACATGAACCAGAGGCCGGGCACGTTGATGGTCATGTCGTCGTGGAAGAGCCCGCCGCGGTACCAGGCGGAGTCGTTCGGGGTCCGCTGCATCATCGCGCCGCCGGTCGGCACCGGCATCGAGTCGGCGAAGATCCCGCGGGGCCCGTTCACCGCGTCGATGATGTCCATCGAGGGCAGATGGGCGAGCGCCTCCGACCAGTCGACCGGCGGCATCTGGGGCGCGAGGTCGAAGAGCATCGAGGCCTTGATCAGGTCCTCCCGCGGGGTGTCCGGCGGGAACATCGGACGGACCTGGTTCTGCTGACCGTAGAGCCAGGCGATGAAGAGCATCTGCACCGCGCCGCCCCGATACCAGTTGCCCTGCTCGTAGTACGGACCGACCCGGCCGACGCCGGCGCCGAAGCCCTGCGGGATCATCGCGGCGTAGCCGGGCGAGCCCTGCGCCGCCACCGCCATCTGCCACTCGGCCGTCGAGGAGCAGCCCAGCGTGCCGACCTTGCCGTTCGACCAGGGCCGGGAGGAGATCCAGGCGATCGCGTCGGTGCCGTCGCTCACCGGCGCGCCCAGGATGTCGTAGTTGCCCTCGGAGAAGAAATGGCCCCGCTCGTTCATGTCGACCCAGGCGTAGCCCCGCTTGATCGCGCCCAGGATGGTGCTCATGTCCCGCGGCGCGCCGACCCGGACGTCCCAGAAATTGAAGTTGTAGGGTGTCCGCACGAAGATCGTCGGGAAGCGGGTGCCGCCCGTCTTCGGGTAGTAGACGTCCGCCGCCATCCTCGCCCCGTCCCGCATCGGCACCATCCACTTCCGCTCGATCACGGCGACCTCGGCCAGCTCCCGCTCGACCGCCTGGCGGCGGGCGCGGAGCTCGCTCAGGTCGGCCTGGCCGGGACGCTGAGCGGACAACGTCAACGGGAGGACGGTGAGCACGGCGGTCGGGACCAGCACTCGGAGAAGGCGCATGACGGGCTCGCTTCGGGGGGATGCGGCGCAAGCTACGAGGCGCCACCTGAAGCGAGCATGAAGGCCGGGCGCGGCTCCCGCCGGCGCCCGCTCCCCTTGACTTTCTAAGGGAGCGGGCCGACCTTCCCTTAGAGACTCTAAGTGAGTGAGCGCCTTGGCCGGCTCCCAGGACATCCTCCGCGGCACCCTCGACCTCCTGATCCTCCGGGCCCTCTCCTTCGGCCCGGCCCACGGCTACGCCATCGGGCGCTGGATCGAGGGGGCCACCGACGACCTCCTCGCCCTCGAAGAGGGCACCCTCTACCCCGCCCTCTACCGGCTCCAGGAGCGGAAGCTGGTGACCGCCCAGTGGGGCGTGTCGGAGAACAACCGGCGGGCGAAGTACTACCGCCTGACGGCGGACGGCAAGCGCCGGCTCCAGGAAGAGACCGCGAGCTGGACCCGCTACGCCCGCGCGATCTTCGCCGCCCTCGAAGCCCCCGCCGACGCGAACGCCGGGCGGAGCTGAGCCGGTGACCGAGCGCGAGCCGCTCTGGCGGCGCTATCGCCATCTGGTCCGCTCCAACCACGGGCGGGACGTGGACGACGAGCTCGCCTTCCATCGCGAGCGACTGATCGAAGACCAGGTCGCCCGGGGGGTGGACCGGGCCGAAGCCACCCGTCGCGCCGCCCGGCGCCTTGGGCCCCTCGATCCGATTCGGGAGGAATGCGTGACCATCGCCGAGCGCCTGGAGCGCCACACCGATCGCCGCCGCCGCCTGGCCGGCGTCTGGCAGGACCTCAAGGTCGCGGCCAGGGGTCTCGGACGAGCGCCCGTCTTCACCCTCGTCGCGGCGCTCACGCTGGCGCTCGGCATCGGCGCCAACGCCGCGATCTTCGCGGTGGTCGACGCGGTCCTGCTCCGTCCGCTGCCCTACGGCGAGCCCGGCCGGCTGGTGGTGCTCTGGGAGCACAACGTGCCCCGGGACCGACCGCGCAACGTCGTCAATCCCGCCAACCTGGTCGACTGGCGCAACCGCTCCAGGACCATCTCCGCCATCGCCGGGTTCACCTGGACCGGGATGACGTTGACCGACGGCGACCGTGCCGAGCGGATCTCCGGCATGTCGGTCGAGAGCAATTTCTTCGACGTCCTCGGCTCGGCACCGGCGCTGGGTCGCACCTTCCGCCCCGGCGATTCCGATTCGACCGGCACGCTCCCGGTGGTGCTCAGTCACGCCCTCTGGGTCGGCCGCTTCGGCGGAGACTCGGGCGTGGTCGGTCGGACGGTGGCGCGGGTGGGCGGGTCGATCCAGGTGATCGGCGTGATGCCCCGGTCGTTCCGTCCGTTCGACGAGGAAGCTTATTGGGCGGTCGGCAGCCTGCCCGCGAATCCGGTCCGCCGGGGCCGCTTCATGCTCGCGGTCGGTCGGTTGGCTGGCGGCGTGTCGCTCGAGGCGGCCCGTTCCGAGCTCCACTCGATCGGCGACGATCTGGCGAAGGAGCATCCCGACTTCAACGGCGGCTGGACGGTCAATCCGGTGTCCCTCCAGGACGACGTGGTCGGCAATGCGCGGCTCCGCCTGCTGGTGGCGCTGGGCGCGGTGGCGCTGGTGCTGGTGATCGCGTGCGCCAACGTCGGCAACCTGCTCCTCGTTCGAGCGCAGGCCCGCCGCCGCGAGATGGCCGTTCGCGCCGCGATCGGCGCGTCGCGCGCGCGGGTCGCCCGACTCTGGGTCACCGAGGCCGCGCTGCTCTCGGCGCTCGGCCTGGGACTCGGGCTGGCCGTGGCCTGGGGCACCGTGCGGGGCATCGTCGCGCTCGCGCCGCCCGACATTCCCCGACTGGACCAGGTCCAGTTCGACGCGAGGGTGATCGGCTTCGGCGCCGCGATCACGACGCTGGTGGCGCTGGCCCTCGGTCTCGGTGGCGGCCTGAGCGGCAGGGCGCGGGCGATCGAGGCCCTCCGCGGCGGATCGGCGCCGGGCGGCGGACGGAGCGCGCGGCGGGTCCGGCACGGTCTGGTGGTGACACAGGTCGCGCTCGCGATCACGCTGCTCTCCGGCGCGGGGCTCCTGCTCCGAACGCTCGACCGGCTGGTGCGCGTCGACCCGGGCTTCGACCCGACCGGCATCGCGGTGGCGCAGGTCAGCGTTCGCGGCGAGCAATACCGCGACCGTGCGAACGCGACCGCGTTCTTCCGCTCCCTGGCCTCGCGACTCCGGTCGAGCCCGGGCATCGAGGCTGCGGGGGTGGTGAGCGCGGTGCCGATGAGCGGTCTCGCGCCCGCGACCTCCTACTATCCGGCGGATCGGCCGCCCCAGGACGCGAGCCAGACACCGGTGGCCGACGTGCGGATCGCCGACCAGGCCTACTTCTCGACCCTGCGGATCCCGCTCCTCGCCGGTCGCCTCTACGCCGAGTCCGACGGGGACAACCCCGTCGTGGTGGTGAGCGCGGCGGCGATTCGCGACTACTGGACGCCACAAGAGGCAATCGGACGCTCGTTGATGGTAGGCTGGCTGGCCGACGACCCGCCGCCGATGACCATCGTCGGGGTAGTGGGCGACGTCCGCGCCTACGCCTTCGACCAGGACGTCCGAGGCATGATCTATTACTCGCCCGAGCTGAGCCCGGACAACGGGATGTACGTGGTGGTCCGCTCGCCGCGGCCCGCCGCCGCCATCGCGACCCTCCAGTCGCTGGTGCGCGAGCTCGACCCGACCGTGCCGGTGATCCGTCCCGAGCCGCTCGAGCGCAAGATGGCGGCGACGCTCGCCGACCGGCGCTCGCCCGCGGTGCTGCTCGGCGCCTTCGCGCTGCTGGCGCTGATCGTCGCCGGGCTCGGTCTCTACGGCGTCCTCGCCTACGGCGTGACCCTCGAGCGTCGCGCGCTCGGGATCCGGCTCGCGCTCGGCGCGCGACCGGCGTCGGTCACCTGGCTGGTGGTCAAGTCGGGGCTCGGGCTCGCCGGGCTCGGCCTGGTGATCGGCGGCGCGGCATCGGCGCTCGCCGGGAGGGCGATGCGAGGTCTCCTCTACGACACCAGCCCGGCGGATCCTGTGGTGATCGTGGGAACGGCGCTGGTGCTGGCAGGCTCGGCGCTGGCGGCCAGCTGGGTCCCGGCGCGGCGAGCGGCGCGGACGCCGGCAATGACGGTGATTCGCTCCGAGTAGGCTTGCCTCAGAACGGGGCCAGCGCGGCGATGGCCACCCGTCCCGCCTCCGTCCGGAGCCGCGCGGCCACGCGCGCGAACGCCTCGCGCAGCGCTCCGTCGTCGAGTGGGTAGCGACGCGCGATCCGCTCGAGCAGGGCGACCAGCTCCGCCTCGTTGTCCCCGGTCACCCGCGCGCGCTCCAGCACCGACGCCAACTGCCGCCGATCGAGTGTGGTCGCGTCGACCAGCGTGGAGAGATAGCGGAGCCCGGCATGGTCGCCCGTTGCGGCGGCGACCCGGTCGAGCACCGCGTCGACTCCACCCTCGGCGAGCAGCGCCGGCACCGTTCGATATGCCGCGTAGCCCGTGTGCAGGTCGAGCTCGCCGACGAAGCGGGCTACCCAGTCCTCGGGGACCTCGGCGCTCCCGCCACGCACCTCGACCTGGAGGCCGCCCGGAGTTGGGTGCACGGTCACGACCCGGCTCGCCTCCGGACTGGTCAGCCGCACCGTGAAGCTCGCGCCGCTCGGCAGCGCGTCGACCTCGCCACGCTCGATCGCGAGGGTCGCCTCCTGATCGGCGACGAACTCCACGCGGCAACCCCCGGCGCCATCCCAGCTCACCTGCCATTCGAACGGCCCGCTCACGTCGGTCAGCCGGTTGAGATGCCGGCCCCCCTGGTAGCGGCACCCCGTGGCCGACGCCGAGGCGCCGACGTCGAGCGGCGAGAGACCGATCGACCGCCGCGCCACCGGCTCGAAGGCCGCGGTGCCGACGACGACCAGGCCGACGATCGCGATCGCCGCACCCGTCCGCCAGAGCGCCGCCGCGCCGGGCGGAGCGAGAATCGCCCGAACCCGGCGCTCCAATCGACGATCGGAGCCGCCCCGCGCGAAGCCGATGCTCCCGACCAGCGCCCGCCCGCGCAGCTCGCGAACCGTGCCGAGCAACAGCGCCGCGTAGTCGGCGGGCGCGGTGCCCCCGGCGATCACCCGGGCGTCGCAACACGCCTCGGCCAGCTCCGCCCGACGGCGCTCCAGCATCCAGGCGACCGGCGACCACCAGAAGAGGGCCGTCACCAGCGCGGCCGCGTGCTGCACCAGCAGGTCGCCGCGCCGGAGGTGCGCCAGCTCGTGACGCGTCACCGCGTCGAGTCGGTCGTGAGACCAGTGGATCGCGTCGACGGGGAGCAGGAGCGTCGGCCGGCGGAAGCCCCAGACTGCCGGTGGCCGTCCCCTCGGCAGCAGCCGGACGGTCACCGCCGGAAGTCCCATCGGACGGGCGGCGCGATCGACGAGGTCGCCCACCCGCCGATCCGCAGAGCGCGGCGCCTGCCGGACGAGTCTGGCCGCGGCGAGCAGATCGCGGGTCCGTGACACCAGGATGGCCAGCACCACGACCATCCAGCCGAGCAGCGCCAGGCCCGCCGGACCCACCGGACGCCGCGGAGCCGGTGACGGGCTCGCTGTCGGAAGCGCGGCGCTCACCGACCCTGCACTGGTCTCGGCGATGACCGCGGCGAGGGTCGGCCCGCCGACCGGAATCGGCGCGACGGCGGGCGGCCGCGCCCAACCCGGCAGCACCTCGAGCCGCGCGGCGGGAATGAGCGGAGCCGACGCGAAGAGCGCGAGGTGCAGGGCGAGGCCCGCCACGACGAGTCCATGCCGCACGGAAGGGGCGATCCGGGTCCGCTCCGCCAGCCAGAGCGCCGCGACGCCGGCGACCGCCGCGCGAAGACCGGCGAGGAGCAGCGCGCCGCCTACGCTCATCGCTTCTTCCCCCGAGCCTTGCGGGTGAGCTCCTCCAGGCGGGCCAGGGTCTCGTCGGAGACCTCGGTCTCCTCCATGTCGAGCAGGGCTTCCAGGGCGCGCTCCGGTCGCCCCTCGAAGAAGGTCCCGACCACCCGGCGGAGCGCCGACCGGCTCGCCCGGGTGCGCGAGACCCTGGGTTGGTAGACGTAGCGGTTGCCGTCCCGGCTGTGGACCACGTGCCCCTTGGTCTCGAGGATCTCGAGCAGCTTGCGCACGGTGGAGTAGCCGGGCGGGTCGGCCAGCTCGTCGCGCACTTCGGCGGCGGTCGCGGAGCCCCGCCGGTAGAGCGCGTCCATGATCTCGCGCTCTCGGCGACTCAAGGCCGGTGGCTGGCTGGCGGTCATCGCCGGAAGCTCACCGCGGAACGGCGGGTGGTCAACGCGGAGCCACCTGGCCGGGCACCGCCGCGGCCAGGTCGCGCGGCTCGCCGCCTCGAGTGGCCGGGACCCGGTCCGGTCCGATCAGCAACCGCGCGATCCGACCCGAGTCTTCCCGTTCCACCAGGATCGAAGTGGTCCATCCGCCGAAGAGATCGTGCGCGACCAGCCCCGAGCCGCTCCGCCGGATCGGGACGGCGACCGGGTAGCCCGGCTGGAAGAACCAGGGTCTCACGAACGAGCCCGCCAACCGCCCGCCGCCCCGCTCGGCGAAGGAGAGCTGGAAGTCCACGGTGCCCCGCTCGAGCCGGAGTCTCGCCACCACCGTCACGACCTCCCGCCTCCGAGTCGACCCGAGCAGATCGAAGCCGAGCAGGGCGCCATGTCGATCGACCACGCCGCGCCACTCGGCCAGGTAGTCGTCGAGGAAGCGGGCGCCCTCCTCGCGGAGCGCCTCGCGATAGCTCCGCTCCGCCTCGCCGAGCAGCAGTCCGGCCAGGAGCCTCGTGACGGAGGAGGCCGCGAGCGCGCTGGCGCTCCGGTCGTCCGCCGGCCGACTCGCGAGCGCATCGACCGCGCCCTGCCCCGCCGCCGCGGCCCAGAGCGAGCTGCCGTCGTCCACGATCTCGACCCGCGAGCCATCGGAGAGCCACCAGGTCCCCGGCAACGCGGCCCGGTCCCCGACTTCGACGGGCTGGCTCGGCGGTGGCAAGGCCTGCTCGGCCACCGCCTCGCCGCGGGCGAGCTTCTCGATCGTGGCCTGGACCGAGTGTCTCAGCCACATCCCGCTCTGGTCGCGGGCGTTGGAGGTGAGCACGATCAGCATCTTCTCGTCCGGATAGCGGAAGAAGACGCCGTTGTATCCCTGCTGCCAGTCGCCTCCGTGCTCGTTGACCCGGCGGCCGGGCTCGCCGTAGACGAACGTGGCATAGCCGAAGCCGACCTGGTCGTCGACCTCCGCCTGCTTCGAGGTCATCGCGCGAACGGTCCGCTCGCGGAGCAGGCGATGCTCGCGGAGGGCCCGGTCGAAGCGATAGAGATCGCCGGCCGTAGAGAGCACGTCGCCCGCGCCGTAGACCCGCCAGTTGGCCGGCCAGTCGGGGGGCGCTCCGTGAGCGCGCAGGCCCTGATAGGCCGTCGCGGGCCGGTCGCTCCCGTTCGCGGGATGGTCCCAGAGCCCGGACCGCGTCATCCCCGCCGTCCGGAAGACCTCGTCTCTCAGGAACTCGTGGTACGGGCGTCCCGACACGGCTTCGACGATGGCGGCGAGCAGCGAGTAACCCGAGTTGGCGTAGCTCCAGCGCGTACCCGGTGGCGCCGCGAGCGGTTGCGCCAGAATCCGGTCGAGCAGCTCCCGCCGGCTCGCCAGCTCGAAGTCGCCGGCGATGTCGCCGCCCGCGATGCCGCTGGTGTGGGTGAGCAGCTGATGGACGGTGATGCCGGCCTTGTCGGCGGGCACGTCGGGGAGGAGATCGCCGAGCCGGTCGCGCACCGAGAGCCGCCCGGCGTCCTGGAGCCTCAGGATCGCGGTGGCGGCGATCATCTTGCTCATCGAGGCTATGCCAAGCGGGGTGTCGAGCGTCATCGGGCGGCCGGTGGCCCGGTCGGCCACGCCGTAGGCGCGATGGAGCGCGAGACGGCCGTCGATCTCGACCACCAGCTGGCCGGCGAAGCCGAAGCCGGCGGCCCGGGTCATCAGCTCGTCGATCCGGCGGGCTCGCAGCCCGTCGACGATCTCGGGCAGGTCCTGGGAGTGGGCGGGCCGCCCGGCGAGCGAGGCGGCGGACGCGAGCAGCGCCACTGCGAAGTTTTTCGCCATCATGTGCGAAAAACTTCGCCTCCAGGGTGCGGATGTCAAGAGGGCCGGATGCCGGGGGTCCTTCTCCTGGCCGGCCGGCGCCCCGCCGAGCTAGGTTGTCTGCCTGACGCCGAGCCTCGTTCCGCCCGACCCGACGCCCTGAGGATCTCCATGCCGTCCCATCTCCGCGCCCGATCCGCCGCCGCCATCGCGGTCCTGCTTCTGGCGCTCGCCCCCGCGGCCCGAGCCCAGGTGGCCGGACTCACGGGCACCCTGATCGTGACCAACAAGTCGCCGTCGACCGCGACCATCATCGACGTGGAGACGGGCAAGACGCTCGCGACGCTGCCCACCGGCCAGGGTCCGCACGAGGTGGTCCTCTCGAGCGACGGCGCCACCGCGGTGGTGACCGACTACGCCGGGGCGCCGGGCAACACGCTCACCGTGATCGACATGGCGACCCGGCGGGTGGTGCGCACCATCGATCTCGGCCAGTACCGGCGGCCGCACGGCATCGTCTACCTCCCCGGCGACAGCCTGGTGGCGGTCACCTCGGAGGCGTCAGGACAGGTGGTGGTGGTGAGCGTCTCGGCGGGGGTGGTGCGGCGCGCGGTGCCGACCACGCAGCAGGGCTCGCACATGGTGGGCGTCGCGGCCGACGGGATCCGGGCCTACACCGGCAACATCGGGAGCAACACGGTGTCGGCTCTCGATCTCATCACGGGTGAGCTCAAGAAGACCTGGGAGGTCCCGGCCCAGCCCGAAGCCATCAACGTGACGCCCGACGCCTCGGAGGTCTGGGTCGGGAGCAACGCGACCGGCAAGGTGAGCGTCGTGCGACCCGCCACCGGGCAGGTCGAGACCGCGGCGGAGGGATTCGGCTGGCCCTACCGGGTGCTCTTCTCGCCCGACGGCAAGCTGGTGCTCCTGCCCGACCTCAGAAACGAGGAGCTCCGCTTTCTCGACCGGGCCACCCGCCGGGAGCTGGGCCGGATCGCCTTTCCCGGCGGCGGCCCGCAGGGCATCACGATCACGCCCGACGGGCGCTACGCGCTCGAGTCGATGAGCAAGCAGGCGCGGGTCGCGATCATCGACGTGGCGAAGCGGGCGGTGGTCGGGTATCTGCAGGCCGGTGAGACGCCCGACGGGATCGGCTACACCCCGCGGGTCTTCGCCCGCGACTAGTCCCACTCGGGCGCCGGGCTCCGCCGGTGACGGCGACGCCCGATCGCCCTATGTTGGGTCGATGACGGAGATCCCGGAGCAGCTCGGCAAGGCGCTCGCCGACCGCTACCGACTCGAGCGCGAGCTGGGTCGGGGCGGGATGGCCACCGTGTACCTGGCCGAGGACACGAGGCACCGCCGCGAGGTGGCGGTCAAGGTGTTCGAGCCGGGGGTCGCCAGGGCGATCGGGAGCGACCGCTTCCTCCGCGAGATCGAGATCGCCGCCCGGCTGCAGCACCCGCACATCCTCACCCTGATCGACTCCGGGGAGCGCGACGGCTTCCTCTACTACGTGATGCCTTACGTCGCGGGCGACAGCCTCCGGGCGCTGCTCGAGCGGAACGGCCCCCCCGACCCCGCCCGGATCGTCGCCCTGGTGCGCGAGGTGGCGAGCGCGCTCGACTACGCACACCGCCGGGGGCTCCTCCACCGCGACATCAAGCCCGAGAACATCCTGCTCTCCGAAGGACACGCGGTCGTCGCCGACTTCGGGATCGCCGGCGCGATCACCAGCTCGAGCGAAACGCGGCTCACCCGAACCGGCGTGCCGATCGGAACGCCCGGCTACATGAGCCCCGAACAGGCGGCGGGTCTCACCGATCTCGGTCCGACCAGCGACGTCTTCAGCCTCGGCGTGGTCGCCTACGAGCTGGTGGTGGGCGAGCCGCCCGGCCGTTGGCTGACCGAGGAGGCGGTGCGGGTCGGCAAGTTCGTGGACGCGAGTCCCGCGCATCGCGCCCGTCTCGATCGCCTGCCGGGCGCGGCGGAGCGCGCGCTGGCCCGCGCCCTGGCCGTGAGCGAGGGGGTGCGCTTTCCCGGGCCGCTCGAGCTGGCACGGACGCTCGAGGCGGCCTTCGGCGACCGGCCCTCCTTCTCGGCCGACCAGGCTCGACGGATCGTCGACCGCGCCGCGGAGCTCGAGGCCAGCCACGTGACCGAAGACCCGCCGGTGACGATCGGCGGCGTCGAGCGCCTCGCCGCGGACGTGGGCATCCCCGCGCCGTACGTGCAGGCGGCCGCCGCCGAGCTCGAAGCGAACACGACGAGCCCGGACCCGCGCCGCCCGGCCGCGTCGGTGATGGTGCGCCGCCTGCCGCAGCTGGTCGACCCGGCGGGCTATCCGGCGCTGGTGAGCGAGATGGCCGCCACGGTCGGGCACGCGGGGTTGGTGAGCACCCTCGGGCGCGATCTCCGCTGGCACATGGTGACCCCGGGCGGCCGCGACCTGACCGTGACGATCAGTCCGGGACAGGGTGACACCACGATCACCATCGAGGAGAAGAACAAGGACCTTCGAACGGCCTGGTACTTCGGGGCCATGGGCGGCGCCGGCACGGTCGGCGCGATGGTGATCGCGGCCATCGCCGGGAAGAAGCTGGGCAACGTGGCCCTCGCCATCGTGGGTCCGATCGTCTGGCTCGCCGGGTGCGCGCTGGCCGCACGGTTCGGCTTCGGCAAAGCCCGGGCCGAGCGGGAGGCCGAGCTCGAGGGATTGATGGAGCGGCTGATCAAGGGCGTCGCCGAGCACCGACTCGCGGCGCCCGCGTCTCGGCAACCCGACGGCCGCGTGGCGACCCCGCGTTGAGCGTCCCGATGCGCCACGCCTTTCCGCTCGCCGCGCTCGCCGCGCTGCTCCTCGCGTCCGATCTCGGAGCGCAGACCGATCGAGGCCGAGAAGCCGATTGCCCGACCCGGACGGCTCCATCCGACCTCGCCGGGTGGGCCGACCGGACGCCGCTCACCGCGGCGGCAACCGAGCGCGGTCTCGATGGCGCCGTCATCGCTCTCGGCCGCGCCGTCGACGCCACGCTCCACCCAACGGCGGCGGTCGAGTATGCGGTCGCTCCCGAGCGGCCGGCGGAGAACGGCCACGGCGGTCTCTTCGCGTTCGACGTCGCGACCGCGGGGCGCTACGGGGTGGCCGTGGGGTCGGCGGCATGGGTCGACGTGATCGAGGACGGCCGCCTGCTCGGGTCGGCGGGCCACGCCCGTGGCGCCGCCTGCTCGGAAGTGCACAAGACCGTGATCTTCGCGCTTCGGGCCGGCCGTCACCTGCTGCAGGTCTCCGGCAACGACGGGCCCGCCACGATCCTGCTGATCCGGAGCGTTCCCTAACGCGCGAGCGCGTCGAGCCCGCGAAGCAAGCGCCCGAAGAACCTGACCGTACTCAGGTAGGCGTCGACCGACACCCGCTCGTCGAGCCCGTGCACCCGCTCCCGGTCTCCGTCGCCGAGCGGGATGGCCAGGAAACGGTAGACGCGGTCGGAGTGAGCTCCCCAGTACTTGGCGTCGGTCCCCCCCATCACGAGGTACGGAACGACCGGAAGCGCCTCGCCCGGCGCGAGTCCCCGTACCGTCTCGGCCACCAGCCCGTACTCCGGCCCCGTGATGTCGGAGACCGGCGAGGGATCGACGAACGCGCTGTCCGCGGGCTCGACCGTGATCAGGGTGTCCGCGATGATCGAACGGACCCGCTCGATCACCGAGGCCGTGGTCTCACCCGGGATGATCCGGAAGTTGACCGCGGCCATCGCTTCGGGCGGGAGCACGTTGTCCTTGATGCCGGCGGAGAGGATCGTGGGCGAGGTGGTGGTGTGGAGCAGGGCCGCGCCCAGCGGATTCTCGCGCAGCCGAGTGCGCATCATGTGGTTGGTGAGCCAGAGATTCGCGAGCAGCATCCGTTGTCCGAAGCTCGCGTACGGCGCCGACTCCGTCAGCATCGTGCGGGTGGCGCCCTCCAGCTTGTCCGGAAACGGATTGGCCTCGAGCGCCGCGATCGCCCGGCTGAGCGCGCCGACGGCCGTTCGGCCCGCGGGCATCGAGGAGTGACCGCCCGCCGCGCGGGCCGTGAGCCGGAGGGTGAGGTAGCCCTTCTCCGCGATGCCGATGATCGCGGTCCGCCCGCGGAGCCCGGGAATCAGGTCCGAGGCGAGAAAGCCGCCTTCGTCGAGGACCAGCGCCGGCGCCACCCCGCGGGCCACCAGCGTGTCGACGATCACCCGCGCGCCGAACCGCCCGCCGACCTCCTCGTCGTGGCCGAACGTCAGATAGACGTCGCGCGGCGGCTGGAACCCTGAGCCAGCAGCGTCTCCACGGCTTCCAGGATCGAGAGCACGGTGGTCTTGTCGTCGAGCGTGCCCCTGCCCCACACGAAGCCGTCGGTCACGTCGCCGGAGAACGGCCCGTGGGACCACTGCGCCAGGGTCGGCTGGGGCACCGGGACGACGTCCATGTGCCCCATCAGGACCACCGGCGGCAGCGAGGGATCCGCACCGGGCCAGCGGTAGACCAGGCTCAGGCCGCCGACGACCTCACGGCTGAGCGCGCCGGCGACTCGCGGGAACGTGCTCGCCAGGTAGTCGTGCAGGCCGAGGAACGCGGCGGTGTCGATCGGCGCGCCGGTGGCGTAGGAGATGGTCGGGAAGCGGATCGCCCCGGCGAGCCGGCTGGGAGCACCGGTCTCGTCGACCGCGATGTCGTCGACGCTCGCGAGCGGCGGCGGCGGGGGTGGCACCTGCACCGTCCGGACCAGCACGACGGCGAGGAGCACGAGGGCGGCGACGCCCAGCAAGGCGAGCACGGGACGCTTCATGGGGGATTCCTGTTCAGTGACGCGGGATCAGCGGGCGCATTCCGGCGCCCGTCACAAGGGAAGCTCCAGCGGGGCCGGTCCCGCGGACCGCGCCGCGCGCGGCCGGCGTTCCGATCCCGGCAGGCGAAGCTCGACGTTCATGGTCTCCGGTGCAAGCTCGCGAAGGCGGCCCGAGGCGAGCGCCCGGCGGGCGGCGTCGGTCCAGTCACCGCTCACCCGAATGGTGAGCACCGCGTCGGACGGCACACTGTCGATCGTCGCCGCCAGCTCCGCCCGGAGCGCGGTGGCGCTCTTGTCCCCGAGGGAGAGCTCCCGCACCAGGAGCGGCCGTGCCGGCAGCGCCTCGAACGACCAGCGGAGCCCGACGCCCCGATCGCTCACGGTGGCGGTCACGATCATGAACCCCTTCGTCTCGCTCGCCTCGGCGATCGAGGTGCGCTCGATCGAGCCCGGATAGAGCACCGGGGCGGCCAGGGAACGCCCCCTCGGGTCCGCGTGCAGCACCTGGTGCCGGTGGATGTGGCCGGCCAGCACGGCGTGGAAGCCTCGGGGGAGATCCCGGCCCCGGATCACGTCGGCCGCCGTGGTGAAAGTGTAGTCGGCGGGGCCCACGGTCGCGCCTTCGACGCACTGGTGGAGACAGAGCAGCCTGAGCCCGGCCTCCCGCTCCCGCCAACCGGTGCGCTCGGTCAGATCGCCGAAGCGAGCGCGCACCTCGTCACGCTCGGAGGGGAACCCGGAGAGAGCCACCGACACACCGCGGACCTCGACCCGAAAGGTCCGGGGCTCGTCGAACACATGGACACCGGGATGTCTCGCGAAGCGAAGGTGCGGCAGCCGCCCTCGCTCGTGGTTGCCGGGCACCACGAAGACCGGCACTCCGCGATCGGCGACCCGGGTCAGCGGCTCGAATGCCTGGTACGCGACGGTGGAGTGGGGCCTGGATCGGTTGAAGACGTCGCCGCCATGGACCACGAGGTCGACCTCGCCCCGGAGCGCGGGTCCGAGCGCCCGGTGGTAGTTGTCGAGGAAGTCCTGGCCCCGTCGCCGGCGGCGCACCCGGGGGCGGACCGGGAGATCGAACCCGAGGTGGGTGTCGGCGAGGAGCAGGATCCGGACGACCGTCGACATTTCGGAAGATATCCAGGGGGTCCAGGTCGAGAGCCGCTCGATGGGGCGACATCGGCCGGCGCGCGGGGCCCCTCTCCCTAACGCTCCCCTCCGCTCGCGCGGGCCTCGGCCTCCCGCAGCAATCCGTCGAGCGCCGCCCGATCGAGCAGCCGACCGCCGCGCACCACCGCTCGGATACGGCGGGTGTTGCCGATCGCGGCCAACGGGTCGGCGTCGAGCAGCACCAGGTCGGCGCGCATGCCGGCGGCGACGGTGCCCACGCGGTCGATCCGCCCCGCCGCCCGGGCGGCGTTGGCGGTGGCGGCCTCGAGCGCCTGCATCGGCGTGAGCCCGGCGTCGACCAGCGCGCCGAGCTCGTGGTGGAGGGCGAACCCCGGAACCAGGGGCATCACGGGCACGTCGGTCCCGGCGACGAACCGCGCGCCGCCCTCGATCAGGGCGTCGATCGACGCTCGGATCGAGAGGTACCTCCTCCGCATCGCGGCGATCGCCGCGGGCGACGGCGAGGCCGTCCCCAGGGTCTCGACGCTCCGGGCCTCGGCCGGCAGGTAGCGGAGCTCGGCGGAATCAGCGACCTCCGGCAGCCCGAGGAAGGCCTGGATCACGACGAGGGTCGGGTCGAACCACACCTCCCGCTCCGCGGCCCAACCGGCGAACTCGGCCGCGCGGACCGGATCGAACGACGCGAGGGCGGAGTCGCCCGCCGCCAGCCGGATCCGCGCCAGCGGCATGTAGGCCGGCGGATCTCCGGCGATGTCGATCGCGTGCTGGAGCGCCTCGAGCTCCCAGCGGGCCAGCTCGTCGCGCCGACTCGAGGTCGCCAGGTCGAGCCGCCACGTGTGCTCGATGGTCCGCTGGCCGGCTTCGATCGCCTCGCGAGGCATCACACTGTCCGGCAGGTGGCCGACCACCGGAAGGCCGAGCTGCCTGGCGCGACCGAGGATCGCGAAGTAGGCGGCGCGCGGCGTCATGCTGTGGACCTTGAGCTGGTCCACACCCGCCCGGCTCAGGCTGTCCACCCAGAAGACCGCGCTGGCCGAGTCGGCGACCGCGCGGCGGCCAGCCTCGTACCGCGTGCCGGCGACGGCGCGCACCAGGAACGGCGCATCGAGGATCGGCCCGGCGATCAGCATCTCGGGCCCGAGCAGCCTCCCCGAGCGCACCTCGTCGCGGAGCCGGACCACGGTCGCGAGATCGTCGCCCAGCTCCCGGATGGTGGTGACGCCGTTCGCCAGGAAGAGCGGGAAGGCGCCTTCGCCATACCCACCCAGGTGGACGTGCATGTCCCAGAGTCCGGGCATCAGCCACTGGCCGGTGCCGTCGATCCTCGCCGTTTCGTCTCCGACGACGATGCTGCCCGACGGGCCGACGGCCACGATCCGATCGCCCTCGATCGCCACCGCGCGATCGGGAACGGGATCGGCACCCGTGCCGTCGATCAGGGTGACTCCCTCGATCAGGAGGTCGGCCGGGACCCGCTCGGGGCCGCAGCCGACCGCGCTCGCTCCGACGAGGAGGGCGAGGGCGCCTAACGTCGCGCGGCGGGCAGACGATCGAGACGCTGTCGGCATCGGCACCGCCATCGGTGAGGGTGAGCGGGACGAGGGTAGCGGACCGCTGGCTCGCGCGCCGCAATCCGTCAGGCCGGCGCCGCCCGGGGCACCACGAGCCACTCGGCCACCACGAGGTTCGGCACCCAGCAGAGCCAGGAGATCACCTGATACGCCTCGGGGAACGGGATCCCGGCGGCCTGGCTGAGCGGGATGTAGATCCTGAGCGTCACCGCCGCCAGGGTGAGCGCGAAGCTCCGGATCATCCAGATCTGGTGCGCCGCGCGATCGCGGCGCCGGATCTTCACGAAGGCCATCGTGGTCGACGCCAGCCAGACCACCGCCAGCAACCCGAACCCGACGTGCGTGACCAGGCCCTCCTCCGAGCGCGTCGCCATCACCAGGCCGCCGAGCCCGCCGGCCAGCACCGCCGCGACGTAGCCGCGCCCGAGCCAGCGGTGGACGCCGAGCGCCCGGGCCCGCAGCCCCCGGGCGAACTGCCAGGGTCCGAGCCCGAGCGCGACCCCTCCGCCCACCAGATGGGCGTAGAGCGCGAGCGGCATGGTGGCGCGGCGCTCCGCGATGAACGGCGCGCCGAACGACGGCAGGAACACCGCGGCGAGCGCGTAGGCGGCGATCGCCACCGCGAGCACGGTCATCAGGCCCCACAGCAGACGTCGCATCGCGATCGACCTCCCGCGCCACCCAGTCGAGACGGCTCCCGCCGAGGTCGAGACCGCCCACCGCGTTCCGGTCGGGCCGCCCCTGGAGCCTGGCGGATACTAGTCGATGTCGGCCGGCCGGCCCACCGCTTAGCTTTCGGACGGGAGGCGCCCGATGAACCCCGGCGAGCCGATCGACTATCACGTCATGGAGGCCATGCTCGACGTCGAGCGGCTCGACGAGATCGTGGCACAGGTGAACGCCGAGGACTCGTGGTGGTTCATGAACTACGAGCGCGCCCTGCAGCGCGGCGAGGTGCTGGCGTCGCTGATGCGCCTGGTGAAGAAGGGGCTGGTCGAAGTGCTGCTCGAGGTGGACGACGACGCCGACCCGTTCAAGAGCTGCGGCCCCGGCGTCTGGCCCAACGTGCCCCTGGCCGAGATGCACTTCGAGGTCACCGGCCGGGGGTTGGTCCGACTCCTCAACTGGATCAGATAGGCCGCCGGATCGGAGCTCAGTCGCGCTCCGCCGCCGGCTCGACCAGGATCCCGGCGACCGCCGCGACGACCGCGGCGCAGTCGTCGAACACCTCCCTGGCGCCGATCGACACCGCCTCCGCCCGGTGCGCGTCGGCCGAGCGGGCGCTGGTGCAGACCATCGCGGGTAGCCGCGGGCGGAGCGCGCGAACCCGCCGGAGCAGATCCATCCCCGCCTCCGGCACGTAGTCGCCGCCCTCGTAGCGCCCGATGTCCGTGATCACGGCGTGGAAGCTGTCCGCCTCCAGTTGGACGAGCGCCTCGGCGGTCGTGCGCACGGTGGTGACGGCGACTCCGCGGGCCCGGAGCACGCCGATCACGGCTTCGTTGTTCTCGGGGTTGTCGTCGACCCAGAGCACCCGCCCCGGCGGCGGCACCGACGCCGACGCGCCACCGCGCCCCGAGAGCCGCGGCGCAAACGCGAGAATGGCGATCAACCCGCCAGCCAGGGCCAGCGCACCGATCGCGGTCGTCGACCGGCGGCGGTCCGGCCCGACTGAAGGCGAGGGCGCGTCGCTCGAAGGAAGGCGCTCCGTCCGGGGCTCCGCTCGCGGCGGCGGAGGATCCGATCGCCGGAGCTCGTCGACCAGGGCCCGGGTCTCGGGCGAGGGCTCCACCTCGAGCTCGGCCTCGAGACTGGCCTCCAGACGGCGATATACATCGATCGCCCCGGCGCGGTCGCCGGCCGACTCGAGCAGGCCCATCGCCGACCGTGCCACTTCCTCGTCGAGCGGCGCCAGCCGCGCGACCCAGCTCGCCAGCCGCTTGGTCTCGCCCGCCTCGCCCCGCGCGGCGTGCCCGCGCGCGGCCGCGAGGCCGGCACCCACGGCCTGCCGGCGGAGCTCGGCTCTCGCGTCCTCCAGCCAGCGCTCGAACTCGGGCGCGTTGGCGATGCCGAAGCCGTCGAGCAGATCACCGCCATAGAGGCGCACGGCGCGGTCCGACTCGCCGGCGCGGCAGGCGTCGCGGAACTCGCCGCCGTCGCACTCGAACGCCGCCCAGTCGATCCCGAGCTCGCGATCGCCCCGTCGCGCGATCACGGGGCCCAGCCACCGGCGCAGGAGATGGACGGTCTGCCGCAACGCGTGACGGGCCCGCGTGGTGTCGAGCTCGGGCCAGAAGACGGCCAACAGCTTGTCGCGGCGGTGGAAGCCGGGTGGCTCGGCCAGGGCGAGGTAGGTCAACAGACCGAGGGCGCGCTCGTGAGTCGGAACCGTCGTCCCGGCAGTGGGATCTCTACCAGAGACCCGAACGGTTCCGAGGACCTCCAGTCTGGTCCGCGAGCTCACCAGCGGCACTCCGACGATTCAATGACGCTCGAAGGTATAGCACGAGGACGGCGAGAGCCAACCTTGGGGAACGAGCATCGGCGCTCGCGCTCGGGGCGGCCAGCGGCCACCGTCCGGACGTGACGCCATTGTGACTTCGTGGTCCCCACCCCCTCATGGAGGCAACATGGCAGGTACGAAGCTCAGCGCGGCGCTGGCAATGGCGCTGGCGGCCGCGGTGACCGGAACGGCGCACGCGCAACGCCCCTTCGTCTATCTCGGCGGCGGCGTCACCATCCCGGTGAGCGTGTACAAGAACGAAGACGGCGCGAAGACGGGCTGGATGGGCCTGGCCGGCGTGGGCGTGCCGATCGGCGACAACGGCCTCACGCTGGGGGGCGAGGCGATGTACGGGAGCAACAGTCACGAGGCCCCACCCGAGGGCGACAAGACCAACCTCTACGGTGCCTCCGGCTGGGCCAGCTACCGCTTCGGCGACCCGGAGAAGCCCGGCGTCTATCTCCTCGGCTCGGTCGGCGTGCTCAAGCACGACTACCGATCCGAGGCCTTCCCCGACGAGCAGGGCGGAAACTTCGAGCTCGCCTGGAGCGGTGGCGCGGGGGTCGACGTCCCGGTGGGGACCGGCGGCTCGACCTTCTGGGTCGAGGCCCGCTACATGAACCGCGGCGACACCAGGTTCATCCCGATCTTCGCGGGGATCAGCATCGCCCTCGGGCGGTAGCGTCCGGCCGTCCTGCCATCGGCTGGTACGGGCCAGCGCAGACCGGTCGAATGAGCCCCATTCGGCCGGTCTTGCGCGCCTCGGGTAGTCACGATGCCTAGAAGGTCCCAGCGCCGACGCGCAGTACGCCATGACCCAGCCGATGCTGCAGCCCCGGCGACCTCGACGCGTTGCAGGTGATCGCTCGGGGCAACGTCGACTCCCGCCTGGATCGATCGGGTCACCGTGGACTTCTACATCGGCTACCACACGGCGTACACCTCGATGCGCAACGTCTTCGGCCGGATGAAGGAGCGCGTCGGCGGCACGCCGGCCCGGTTCGACGGCCCGGGGGCTGCAACACGATCCCGAGCGCGATCCAGGCTCGGGAGGATCTCCATCCAAAGCCAGTTCGGATCGGCGAGCTACGTGGTGAAGACGACGCCGTAACGGCAGGACCGTCGGGCGAGCCTCGAGCCCTGGCCTCCCCCAGCGTAGATTGAGGCACTTCCACGGCAAGGTGTCCGCGATGCCGCCAAGCGAGCGACCGAGTCCGCGGGAGCTGGCGGACCAGCTCCACGACGCCATCTACCGCGGCAACGACCAGCGGGTGGCCGAGCTGCTCTCCGCCGGGGCCGATCCGCGCTTGCCCTACCTGCGCACCGGGTGGGAGGCGCTCGAGATCGCCGAGGCGCTCGAGATCGAGCGGCCGGGCCGCTGGAAGGGAATCATCCGGCAGATCGAAGAGGCCAAGCGACGGCTCGGTAGCTGACCGTCGCCGGGACCAAAGCCGAGCGGCCCGCCGATCCTCCGGCGGGCCGCTCGATTGCGCTTCCGCGTCCTTGCCTACGGAGACTCCGCGGGGTAGGTCCCCGACACGTCGTAGGTGACCGGCTGACCGAACACCGTCAGGGTGATCATCGCCGTGAACATCCCGGTGGTCGGATCGAGATCCCCCATCACGTCCACCGTCCCCGACCGCGGCCCGAAGGTGGTCAGCTTGACGAAGCTCCCACCCGAGCCGCTGAAGCTGGTGCCCACGAGGGTCGTGACTACCTGGAGCGTGAAGGCGCTCTCACCGATCTCGAGGGTGAGCTGATCGTCCTCGAGGGTCGCCAGGATCGTGTGCGGCTCGACGGTGAGCTGCAGCACCGATTCGTGGTCCGGCACGTCGGTCTTGACCGTCCAGGTGGTCGGCACCGGGCAGCCGGCGCCGTCGGCTCCGTCCTGGAACACAGGCGGCGCGTCGTTCTTGGTGCCGGTGCGGGTGTCGGCGCCGGCCGTGCCGCCGGTGGCCGGGCCGTAGCCGTCGCCGCCGGCGCCACCGTTGCCGGCCGCGTTGCTGGCGATGGTCTCACCGGCGCTCCCGGCGGGGGTGCCGCTGCCGCCGCTCCCCGGCATCCCCGACGCGGACCCGCCGTTGCCCGCGGCGCCGCCCGACGTGAGCTGGACCTTGCAGTCGCTCCACCCGTTCCCGCCGAAGCCCCGCTTGACCAGCGCGTTGCCGCCGTCGCCGCCGGTCCCGACCGGGGCTCCGCCTAACGCCTTCAGGTTGGCGTCGCCGCCGTTGCCGCCGGTCGCGCTCAAGTTGCCGCCCGCGGCGCCGGCCTTGTTCTGTCGGGTCGTGCCGTCGCCTCCCTTGCCGGCGATGGCTTCGGCCACCCCGCCCTGGCCACCGTTCCCGCCGGTGACGGTGACGGCGCCGGTCACGCCCTGGTCGCTCTGGTTCAGCGTCTTGTCGGGCGCGTCGCCACCTCGGCCGCCGGTGGCGGTCGCGTTGCCGCCTTCCTGCGCGGCGTCGGTGTCGTCGCTGTCCTCGCCGTCGGCCCCGGTCGCGGTCCCATTGCCGCCGTCGCCGCCCTGCTGCACGTCGATCACCAGGTCGGCCGAGATGCCCGTCTTGCCGCGCACCTCCACCAGCCCGGACATCGCGCCGTTGCCGCCGATCGCGGTGGCGCTCGACGCCTTGGGGCCGTTCCTCGTCATGATCCCGCTGGCCGTGCCGTTGCCGCCATTACCGCCCCGGCCGCCCCGGATGGTGCCGCTCCCGATCACCGCGCCGGCGGACTTGAGGATCACCTTGCCGCCCTCGCCGCCGTCCCCGCCCGTGGCGGTCGGTCCGGCGCTGCTCGAGCGGGTCCCGTTGCCGCCGTCGCCGCCGTCCTGGCCCACGATCAGGGCGCCGTTCAGCTGGATGTCGCCGCGGCAGCGCGCCGTGGCGGTCCGGCCGCGGCGTCCGTTGCCGCCGTCGGGATTGAGGTCGGCGCCCTTCCTGGCCTTGGCGGGCTTGAAGACCAACGGGCTCCCGCCCCAGCTCAGGCAGGGCGGCCCGACGATGGCCCGGCTCGAGGGCGCGGCGAAGC
>JAWKQJ010000011.1:0-113814 GCA_041390205.1 Gemmatimonadales bacterium | reverse complement strand
GAGGTAGGCGCGGAACCGTGGCGTGAAGGCCGTGAGCGGCTGATCGGCCGGCTGGGCCTCGGAGAACGCGTCGAGCAAGGCGACCGAGAAACGCAGGTTGCGGGAGCCCTCTTCGAGCCCCGCTCGCCGGAGCAGATAGAGCTCCTCGGGCCGCTCGACCGGAGCCGAGCGGAGCAGCAACAGGTCGACCACGCTGAAGACCGCCGTGTTGGCGCCGATCCCGACGGCGAGGGTGAGGACGGCGGCGGCCGCGAACCCGGGCGAGCGGCGAAGGCCGCGGAGCGCGTAGCGAGTGTCCGCCAGCCACTCCTCGACCCAACGGGTGCCGCGAGCGTCGCGGGCCTCCTCCTTGACCTGCTCCACGCCGCCCAGCGCGATCCGCGCTCGCCGTCTGGCCTCCCGCGGCGCCACCCCCTCCGCGATCAGCCGGCTCACCTCCTCGTCGAGGTGGAACGCCAGCTCGCGGTCCAGCTCGCGCTCCAGCCGCGGCCGGCCGAACAGTCGCCTGAGCCAACCCAGCACCGGACCCTCTCCTTACTCCGAGCCTAGCTCGGGCCGAGCACCGCGCCGATCACCAGGGAGAGGTCGCGCCAGGCCTCCACCTGACTCTCGAGCTCCCGCCGGCCTTTCGCCGTCAGCCGGTAGTACTTCGCTTCGCGGCCCGTCGGCGAGGCCGCCCATTCGCCCCGGACGAAGCCGCGGTTCTCCAGTCGATGGACGGCCGGATAGAGCGAGCCCTGGGGCACCTGGAGCCGATCGTCGGACAGCGAGCGGAGCCGCTGCGCGATGCCGTAGCCGTGCAGCGGCTCGTCCGCGAGCGTCTTGAGGACCAGCATGTCGAGCATGCCCTGGAGGATGTCGGTCTTCGAGCGTCCCATACCAAGACATACTACCTATCGATAGGCAGCATGTCTAGGCGTGCCGCATCTGCCAGGACCTGCTCGCTTGTCAACTCCGGAGTCGAGCCGCAAGTTGGAAAATGGCCAACCCGGAACTGGAGGCTCAGATCGCGGCCGCCACGGCCTACGAGGAGTTCTTCGTCCCCGCCCTCTTCGCCGAGTGGGGACCGCGCCTGGCCGAGGCCGCCCGACTGGCCCCCGGCGATTCCGTGCTCGACGTCGGCTCCGGCACCGGGGTGGCGGCGCGGGCGGCCGCACAGGTGGTCGGTCCCACGGGTCTGGTGATCGGCATCGACCCGAACCCGGGCATGCTCGCCGTGGCCCGGCGGATCGCACCCTCGATCGAGTGGCGTGAGGGTGCCGCGGACGCGCTACCCTTCCCAGACGGCAGCTTCGACGCCGTGCTGAGCCAGTTCGCGCTGATGTTCTTTCCCGACCGCGCCAAGGCCATCGCCGAGCTGTGGCGGGTGCTCAAGCCGGGTGGCCGGCTCGCGGTGGCGGTCTGGGCCTCGCTCGACGACACACCGGCCTATGCCGCGGAGATCCACGTGCTGCAGCGGGTGGCGGGCCCAAGAGCGGCCGACGCCCTCCGCGCCCCGTTCGTGCTCGGCGACGCGAGCAAGCTGCCCGCGCCTTCGAGGCGGCCGGGTCCCCCGCCGGCGGTCGCGACCATCGTCGGCACCGCGCGCTTTCCGAGCATCAGGGCAATGGTGGAGACCGACGTGCGCGGCTGGCTTCCGCTGATGGGCCAGCACCTCGACGAGACCACGATCGCCACGGTGCTGGCGGAGGCGGAACGGGCCCTGGCCGAGTTTCGGACGCCGGAGGGCGAAGTCCGCTTCGACTCGCCCGCTCACGTCGTCACCGCGGTGAAGCCGACCTAGTCCGTCAGGCCGGCCTGATCGAGTCGGAGAGTCGTTTGGAGGAGGACGTTGACGCCGTTGGTCACGTCCTCCGGCGCGGTGTACTCCTTCGGCGAGTGACTGATCCCGCCCACCGACGGCACGAAGATCATCCCCATCGGCGCGACCGACGCGAGGCTCTGGGCGTCGTGGCCCGCCATGCTCGGCAACGCCACCCGGCTGAGGCGGAGCCCATCCGTCGCTTCGCCGATCGCGCTCCGGACGCCTGCGCTCGAGCGGGCGCCGGTGTTCACGGCCTTCTCGACGTGCTCCCAGCTGGTGCCGTGCCGCTCCATGATCCGGTCGCCCTCGGCCCGGATCCTCGACCACAGCCGCTCGAGCTTGGCCATCTCGAGGTCGCGCAGCTCGATCGAGTGGAGCACCCGGCCCGGCACCACGTTCTGCGCGCCGGGCTCGACGCTCAGGCGCCCCACCGTCCCGACCTGCCGCCCCGGCTCGGCCTTCACGATGGAGTCGACCGCGAGGATCAGCTCCGCCGCCGCCAGGAGGGCGTTCTTCCGCTCCGCCATCGGGGTGGTCCCCGCGTGGTTGGCGAAGCCGTCGATGGTGACGTTCCAGGACCGGATCCCGACGATGCCCTCGACCACGGCGATGTCCTGTCCGTCGCGGTCGAGGTTGCCCCCCTGCTCGATGTGGAGCTCGACGTACGAAGCGACGCTCCCCGGATCGGTGCGGTAGCTCGACATCCGCGCCGGATCGCCCCCGATCCGGGCGATGCACTCGGCGAGCGTCCGGCCCTCGCGGTAGGGCGCCGCGAGCTGCTCGGCCGAGACCTGCCCGATGAAGCCGCGGCTGCCGGTGAGCCCGCTCTCCTCGTCGCACCAGACCGCCACCCAGAGCGGATGGCGATTCCGATAGCCCCGCTCGGCCAGGGTGAGGGCCACCTCGACGGCGCCCAGCGACCCGACGTCGCCGTCGTAGTTGCCCCCGTGCAGGACGGAATCGACGTGGGAGCCGATGATGATCGGCCGAAGGCCAGGAGCCGTCCCCTCGCGCCGGCCGAGGATGTTCCCCGCCGGATCGATCTCGACCTCGAGACCCGCGGCCCGCATCCGCTCCATGGTGTAGCCGCGACCCTCGATGTCCGCGTCGGTGAAGCCGACCCGCGACACGCCGCCATCGGCGTTCCTGCCGAAGCGGGAGAGCTCGCTCAGCCAGCGATTGACTCGGGCACCGTCGACCCGCCACGCATTCCAGTCCGCGGGGGGCGCGGGGCGGCGGCGCAGCGGCAGGCGCGGCGCGAGCAGCGCCGCCCCGAGCGCGTGGATGGCATCGCGGCGATGCATGGCATCCTCTGGTCGGGTGACGTCGGGAAATCTGGCCGGAGAGGGCCGGACCCGCCACCCGACCGCGGGCTACTTCTCCCGCCCGGGCCGGTAGCTCCGCTCCAGGTTGGCCTTGATCTCGTCCATCGTGAAGAACGCCTGCTTGAACTTGCCTTGCGCGAAGAGCGGCGCCTGGTCGAAGAAGTGCGGCGAGTCGGGGTCGCCGCTCTGGCCGAAGGGCACGATCGAGAGCGCGCGGATCCGGGGCCCGAACTCGATCACGTTGACGTAGGCCGAGCCGCCGACCGCATAGTTGTGCTTGGCCCCCTCGGGGCGCTGGCTCCAGACGGAGAAGATGGTGCCGACGGCCGTTCCCTCCAGACTCGGGAGGGGCAGGCTCGGCCGGTCATCGCGGTAGGACTCGCCGTTCCGCTCCCGGGGCCGCTGCAGTCGGAGGAACTCTCCGAGCGGCACGTCCACGCTCCCGTGCCGCTCGATCAGGGTGGCCCGGGCCCGCTCGAGCCCCGCGACCCGGCCCCAGGTGGTGCTGTCCACGCCGTTGATCACCCGGCCGGCGAAGCTCGCGTAGAGGCCGAACCAGAGCGCCGGCTTCGAATCGACCGCGCCCTTCCGGTCCCAGGCCAGCAACCCGTCCACCATCGGCCGGAGCTTCTCCGCGCGGCCGGGGTCGATCATCGCCAGCTGTTGCCACTCCCACGCCAGCATCGGCACTTCGCGATCGGCGGCGTAGAAACGAGTATCGAACGCGAGCCGCGCCCAGTCGTCGAACGAGAGCTTGCCCGGCGCCGAGAGGATCGCGCGCGAGGCGCGGGAGCGCCAGTTGTCGGGATGGAGCCCGATGTACTTCGGGAAGTCGGCACGCTTCGGATTGGCGTCGTCGGTGGTGGTCAGGAACGGCGTCGAGTTGGTGTTCTGCATCCAACCCGACGGCGGATTCAGGACGGCGGGCATCTCGTCGGGTGTGTGGTAGCCCTGCCAGTCGGTGCGCGGGTCGGTTCCGTCGACGGCCGCCGACCAGTCGATGGGGCGGTCGCGCCGCGGCACGGCGCCGGTGTGAACGAAGTAGATGTTGCCGGCGGTGTCGGCATACATCACGTTGTGATAGACCAGGCCGTTGATCGCGAGGGCGGCCTTGAACTCGGTCAGGTTGCGGGCCTTCCCCATCGCATAGAACTGCTGTAGCAGGCCGCCCCGGTCGACGTTGCCATACATCACCGCGAGCTTCTTCCCGTCGCGCTCCGCGACGATCGGGCCGTGGTGGGTCTTCATCAGCCGGATCTTCCGCGATTCGACGCCGGCGTCGGTCTTGACCCGGATCGAATCGGTCCAGGCCGTGGCCGTCCGATGCCCGGTCCCGTAACGATAGGCGAGCGGTCGGGCCGGATCGTCGAAGACCTCCTCCCAGACGTCGACCATGTCGGAGCTGTTGACCGTCAACGCCCAGCCGAGGTGCTGGTTGAAGCCTTTGACCGGGACCAGGGTCTGCGAGTACGCGGTCAGGCCGGACATGTTCCAGCCCTCGTCGCTGATCCAGTGACTCTCGTACACCGGCAGCATCGGCGTGTGGGGATTGGTGAAGAGCATCGCGTGGCCGGAAGCGCTCTTCGCGGCGCTCACGGCCCACATGTTGGACCCCTGCTCCGGGTGCGGGCCGGCGGTCGCGATCTTGGCGAGGCTCCGGAGATCCACGCCGCCCGCGTTGGGGTCGAGGGCGAAGCCCCGGTACATCATCAGCGCCATCCAACCCTCGTAGCGGATCGGGAGCTTCGGAACGACCTCGGGATGGCGGTAGAGGAAGTAGTTCGTCCCGGCCGCCCAGCCGTCCAACAGCGCCTTGATCGCCGGCGAGGCCGCAGCGTACTCCTCTCGTCCCCGCCGCTCCAGCTCGAACGCCCGGACGAAGGTGTCCCAACCGATCCCCGACTCGCCCTCGAGCTCGGCGGTCCGGCCCAGGGCCTGGACGTAGGCCGGCTCGGTCTCCTGAAAGCGATCCTCCGCCCGGGCGTAGGCCATCCCGAACATCGCGTCCGCGTCGGTCTTCCCGTGGACGTGCGGCACGCCCCAGGTGTCCCGATAGACGGTGACGTTGGCGGCCTGCCGCTCCCACGCTCTGACGTCGGACCGGCTGGGCTTGGGCGCCTGGGCCTGGATCGTCGCGATCGGGACCAGGAGCCAGAGGAGCACCCGGTTGGCGGATCTGCGCATGGGCACGCTCGGATTGCGGAAGTGGGGGTGGCGCGAAACGCCCACCCGACGAAGCCTGGGAACGTCATGTTTCACCGCCGGCCCCCGCCGAAGTCAAGGCCTTGCGACCTTTCGGTGAGTACGAACATCTTCGTAGCATGTCGCCGCGGCCCCTTCCCACCGACGCCGAGCTCGCCATCCTGGGCGCGCTCTGGGAGCGTGGGCCGTCGACCGTCCGGGAAGTCCACGAGGCGCTCGAGAGTCGGAAGACCGGCTACACGACGGTCCTCAAGCTGCTCCAGATCATGTTGCAGAAGGGTCTGGTGACCCGCTCCACCGCGGAGCGGAGCCACACCTATCGAGCCGCGATTCCGCGGGAGCGGACCGAGCGCCGGCTGGTCGACGACCTGGCCGAGCGGGCCTTCGGCGGCTCGGCCCACAAGCTCGCGCTCCACGCGCTCGAGTCGGCCCCCGCCTCCCAGGAGGAGCTGGCCGAGATCCGAGCCCTGCTCGACCGACTCGAGCGGGAGCGGCGCGGATGAGGCTGGCGCTCGTCTGGACCCTGGTTCACGTCCTCTGGCAGGGCGCCGCGATCGCGGCCCTGGTTGCGCTGGCCCGCTCGACGATCCCCGCCGCACGAGCGGATCGCCGTCATCGGGCGGCGCTCGCCGGTCTCGCGGCGCTGCTGCTGCTGCCGCCGCTCACCTGGCTCGGGCTGACGGGTCTCTCCTCCGCAGCCGCGGCCAGCGGCGCGCTCCCAATTCAGGCGATCGACCGGATCGGCCCCGCCACGACCGCGGCGATCACGGCACGCCGGCTCGCGCTCGACTTCTCCTCGATCTCCGCCTGGATCGTGACCGCCTGGCTGATTGGCAGCGCGGCGGTCGCCGCCAGCCTGCTGGGTGGCGCGCTGGTCGGCTGGCGGCGGCGGCGCACCGCTCGCCCCGCTCGCGGATCGTGGCAGCCGATCGCCGACCGGTTGACCCGTGGCTACGGCCTCCGGCGCCCGGTCCCGGTGCTGGTCGCCTCCGGCGTGACCGACCCGGTCGTGAGCGGGATCCTCCGCCCGGTCGTGCTGCTGCCGGGCGAAGTCGAGCGCCGGCTCGCGCCGGGCGAGATCGAGGCGGTGCTCGCCCACGAGCTGGCTCACGTCGCGCGGCGCGATCAACTGGCCACCCCGCTGCTCGCGGCGGCCGGGTGCCTCCTCTTCTTCCAGCCGGCGGCACGTTGGCTGGCTCGCGCGGTAGAGGCGGAGCGCGAGCGGGCGACCGACGACCTGGCCCTCCGACAACGGATCGACCCCCTGGCCTACGCGCGGGCCCTCTCCCGACTGGAGGAAATCCGCCGCGGGGTTCGGCGCCCGCGGATCGCGCTCGCCGCCCGCGGGGGCAATCTGCTCGAGCGGGTGCGGCGGATCACTCTCGGCACGCCCCCACCCGATCGGCGGGCCACGACGCGCGCCGGGCTGCTGGCCCTGGCGTTGGCCACCCTCGGCTCTGTCGGCGCCGTCCCGCTCAGCCTCGCCGTCCTCACCGGCCGGTCGATGACGATCACCGCCACCGACCCGGCCGGGAGCTTCACTATGCAATTCCTCGACGGACGCCTCGTCCGGGCGAGGGTCGGCGACCTACCGCTCGCGCCGGAGCGCTGGTCCCAGCGCGGCCCGGTGGTGGTGGTGCACGCCACCGACGCGGACCTCCCCTTCACCGTGCGGGTCCAACCCGACGGCATCTCCTGGCAGCCGCGCGCGGCGGTCGCCTCCCGAAGCCCTCGATAACCTCGCAGGCTCTCCATGTCCCTCGGAACGTCCTCCTCCGCCTCGTAGTACGAAGCATTTCGTATGCCGTCGGCTTCGCCGCTCCGCTCGCGGCCCAGGATCCCGCGACCAGCCCCCGCGCCCGCGAGGTGGCGCGCGTGATCGCGGCGCTGGTGAGCGACGGCCCCACGCTCGGGCCGGCGATCTGGCCCGGCTACCGGCCCGACAGCATCCCCATGCTGGTCCGGTTCGGCGAAGACGGCGCCCTGCTCTTCGGCTGGCTGGGCACCCCGCCGGCCGGCTTCGAGGCCTCGGCGATCCCGGGCGCGCTCCATCGCGCGGGCCGCGATCCGAGCGCCGCCAACACGAGCATCGAGCTCGACTATCGCGCGGTCGCCCAATTCGCCGCCGGCTCGCTCGACTCGGCCGCCCTCCGTGGGCTCGCCGCCCACGAGGCCTTCCACGCGTTCCAGCGGACCGCCGCCCGGGACGGACGCCGCTTCGGGCAGGGGGAGAACGCCTTCCTGGTCACCCAGTACCCCGTCTTCGACCCCGACAACGACGCGGGGTTCTTCCTCGAGCTCGCCCTGCTGCGCGACGCCCTGCTCGCGCCGGGCCGGGAAGGAGCCGCTCGCTTTGCGCGCGAGTACGTCGCGGCGCGCGAGCGCCGGCATCGAAGGCTCGAGGCGCGGCTGGCGGAGTTCGAGCAGCAGGCGGAGCTCAACGAGGGGCTTGCCGAGTACGCGCTGGTGCGCGCGCGATACGCCGACCCGGCCGACGGAGCCAAGCGGTTGGCCGAGCGACTGGTCGAGCTGCCCAGCCAGATCGAGCGCTCGATCCGACTCCGCTACTACGTGACCGGGGCGGCGAGCGCCTTCCTGCTCGACCGGCTCGCCGGCCCCGAGTGGAAGGTCGCTCTGGTCCGGGAGAACCGGACGCTCCAGGACGCGCTGGCCGAGGCCACGGACTTTCGCTCGGCCGAGCAGGAGCTGCTCGCTCGGGCGGGGAGCCGCCATCGCCCCGAGGAGCTCGCGGAGCGGGCCCGCGAGGGAATCGACCGGCTGCGATCCAGCCGGCGGGCCGTCACCGACAGCCTTCTGGCACAGCCCGGTCTTCGGCTGGTGCTCGCGTTCGGCGATCGCTGGACGGGCCTCTGCGGAATCGACCCCCAGAACCTGCTCCCGGCCGGCGAGGGGCGCTTCCTCCATACCCGATGGGTCCACCTCTGCTCGGGCGACCGGATCGAGGGCGAGCTCACGACCGGGTCGGTCGAGGACCGCCAGGCGGGCACCTGGACCGCGGTGATCGGCCCGGAGTCGGCGGTGACCGTCCGCTCGGCCGGCGAGCGGGTGCGGCCCGGCGTCGAGCCGGTCCGGCTCGAGCGAGTCGAGCTTTCCTCGCCTCTGGCGACGCTCCGCTTCGCCGCCGCGAGGATCTCGAGGTCGAGCGGGGAGCTTCGGATCGAGCTGCCGTGAGCCCCTGGGGGGCCTGGCGAATCGGCCCGACCGCGGCGAGACTTGGGCGACCGAGTTCTCGAATCCAACCGCGGTACCGAGGCATCCCCATGCACACCCTGACCCCCACCGAGTGGATCTGGAAGAACGGCTCCTTCATCCCGTGGGACGACACCCGGGTCCACCTGCTCGCGCACTCGATGCAGTACGGCTCGGCGATCTTCGAGGGAATCCGCTGCTACGAGACCCCCGACGGACCGGCCATCTTCAGGCTCGACCACCATCTCCAGCGCTTGCTCGGCTCCTGCAAGATCTATCGGATGGAGGTCCCCTACTCGGTGGAGGATCTGGTCAGAGCCTGCTCCGAGCTGATCGAGAAGAACGGCCTCACCTCCGCCTACCTCCGCCCGATGGTGATCCGAGGATACGGCGCGGCGAGCATGGTGCCGTTTCCGAGCCCGGTGGAGGTGTACCTGCCCTGCTGGCCGTGGGGGGCCTATCTCGGCGACGGGGCGATCGAGCAGGGCGTGGACGTCTGCGTGTCCACCTGGAACCGGGTCGCGCCCAACACGCTGCCCACGATGGCGAAGATCGCCGGCAACTACCTGAGCGGCATGCTGATCAAGATGGAAGCGATGGCCAACGGCTTCGCCGAGGGCATCGCGCTCGGGCCCGACGGGATGCTGAGCGAGGGGTCGGGCCAGAACGTCTTCCTGGTTCGGGGCGGCGTGCTCTACACCACGCCGGTGAGCGCCTCGATCCTGCAGGGCATCACGCGCGACGCGATCATCGCGCTGGCCCGCGAGGCCGGCCTCGAGGTGCGGATCGAAGCGCTGCCGCGCGAGATGCTCTACCTGGCCGACGAGGTCTTCTTCTGCGGGACCGCCTCGGAGGTGACCCCGGTGCGGAGCATCGACAAGATGCCCGTCGGAGCCGGCAAGCCGGGCCCCGTGACGCTCGATCTGCAGCGCCGCTTCCTCGACGTGGTGCAGGGCCGGGTTCCCGACACCCGCGGCTGGCTCACCTACACCAGGAAGGTCGTGGCCGGGGCGAAAGGAGCCGGCGCGGGTCGCAAGTCGGCCGCGGCGGCGCCCGACGCGAACGGCTGACGCGGGAATTTCACAGAGCTTTCAGCGCCACTTCACCCGCCGGCACAGTCCTTTGAGCTTCGCTCGACGCGGCGTCGAGCGCCGGCTTCTCGGGAGGACGTCATGGCACGGCGGCGGGGCATCTACATCGTACCGACCGAACGATGGTACATCGAGCGAACGGTCTGGCTGATCGCGGGCATCGTGCTGCTGGCCGGCACGGGCCTCGCACTCTGGGCCGACCCTCGGTGGGTGCTCCTGGTGATCGCCACCGGGGTGGCCTCGGTGGTGGTGTCGCTCACCGGCTTCTGCCTGGTCGGCAACCTGCTCCATCGGCTCGGCTTCCGTGCCGCGCTCGGCCGCGACGAGCCCGAGAGCCGCTGGTATCGGATGCAGACCGATCGCTGGTATCTCGAGCGGCGGATCTATCTGGCCGTCGGGATCAACATCTCCGTCGCCTCGGTGCTCTCCCTGGTGCACAGCCCCTGGTGGCTCGCCTTCACGGGGTTCGTCGGGGGGGCGATGGTCTGGTTCGCGGCCACCGGCTTCTGCATCATGGCCAACGGGCTCTTCTGGCTCGGCGCCGAGCCGCGGCTGGCGCCGCTCCAGAGCTGCGAGTCGGACGCCCGAGACGCCGCGCCGAGCCCCGCCGCCGCGCGTTGAGCTAGCGGCGCCCGGGCCACACCTCCGTCAGCGTGTCGTCGTCGTAGAGGATGCCGCCCTTCATCACGTAGGCGATGTCGGCGGTGTTCTCGAGCCGCTCGAGCGGGTCGGCGTTCAGGACCACCAGGTCGGCCAGCTTGCCTGCCGTGATCGACCCCAGCTCGTGGTCGAGACCGATGAAGTAGGCGCCGTCCAGCGTTCCCACCTTCAGCGCCTCGAGCGGCGTGAGCGCTTCGCCGTAGCTCCAGAGCTCCCAATGGGTCCCGATGCCCTGCTGCTCGCCGTGCTCACCCAGCGCGCCCCGTCCGCCCGCGCGGACGATGTCCGCCAGTCCCTCGGCGAGGATCGGGTACGACAGACTCGACTTGGGCACCATCGCGTCGCCGGCGGTGCGCCCCCGGATCTGCCACTCGGGCATGTAGCGCCGATACTTCGCGTCGCCCATCAAGTCGTGGCGGGGGCGATACCAGTGCATCGAGCCGAGCACGTGCCCCGCGACGATCACCGTGGGTGAGTAGACCGCGCCCGCCTGCCCGAAGAAGCGGGCGGCATCCGAGTAGATCGGCAGGTTGGCGATCAGGTGCTCCCAGCCCGTCTGCCCGTCCATGATCAGGCCGACGTCGAAGTAGAGCGGGCCTCCCTCGCTGGTCATCGTGATCGGGCGGCGCCGAGCGGCCGTCAGCAGCATCTGATGCTGCCAGCGTCCCGTCTGACGGTAGTTCTTGAGGCTGATCGCTCCCCAGTCGGCCCGCCGATCGATCTCCCAGTCGGCCTGCTCCTGGGTGCGGACGATCCGCTCGTCGCCCCAGGCCACGCCCGGGTGGATCAGCAGCTCGGCCACGCTGTAGGTCCGCGGGCCGAGCAGGCCGCCCGCCGCGATCAGCTCGGCCAGTGGAAAGGCCGATCGCGAGTCGGCCGCGGGGTCGAGGATCGTGGTGACGCCGTAGGCGAGGTCGATCCGCGAGCGCCAGCGATCGGCCGGGATCACCCCGCTCTCCTCGCCCGTGTGATGGGCGTGGAGGTCGAAGAGACCGGGAATGATGGTCTTGCCGGAGAGATCGACGACCCGATCCACGCCGGTGGTGTCACAGCTTCCGACGCACGCGATCCGACTGCCGCGCACCACCACGGTCCCTCGATCGATCACCCGCCCGCTGTCGATCGTGACGATCTTCGCGTTGGTGAGCGCGATGGCGCCCGTCGGGTGGGGGCGTGGGATCTCGAGCTCGACGTCGACCGTGGAGAGCGCACCGGTGGCGACGTTGTAGGTGACGTACCGCGGCCCCGACGAGTACTGGAGCGTGACGCTGTCGCGCCAGCTCTGATAGATCCCGCCGCGCGGATCGACGAACCGTCGCCCCGGGACCTCGTGATTCTGGTCGGGATCGATCTCGGGCACCCCGCCCTGGGTAGCGATCGGATTCAGGTAGAGGAAGCGACCGGCCTGGAACGCGACCCAATCGCCCTTGGGGGAGAGCATCGGCTCGTTGCCGAGCGACCAGCGCGCCGGAAAGACCGCGTGAACCTGCGGCGTGCCCCCCGCCGGCTCCACCGAGCGCACCGTGACCGTGAGCGCCAGCCCCGAGTCCGTCGGGAACGGGTAGTAGAGAATCGCCCGGGTCCGGTCGGTCCGGTCCTGGTACTGGTAGTAGAGGCGGCCGCCCGGGCCGAAGTAGGTCGGCACCGGCGCGTTGATCGTCGCGACGAACGACGGCGCGCCTCCGGACCGGCCGACCCGCACCGCGCTCCAACCTTCACGCCGGTCCCAGACCCCGCCCCAGCCGTCGTTGGGCTGGGTCGGGCCGCGGCTCGCGTAGACCCACTCGCCGTCCGGCGACCAGTGCGGATAGAGGTACTCGCCCGGCGGGGTTGTGAGCCGGCGTGAGCCGCCGCCGTCGGTCGCGGCGACTCGGATCTCGCCGCGGTCCTCGGTGCTCCAGACCGCGTAGGCGATCGAGTCGCCCGCCGGAGACCAGGCGGGCGTCAGCTGCACCGCGCCCGGTGTCGGCTCGGTGAGCGGCGTCGGCTTCCCGGACGGGAGCGGCATCACCCAGACCCGTCCGGCGGCGACGAAGGTCAGCTTGCTCCCGTCCGGCGAGGCGCTCGGCCACTGGATCGCGCGGGCCCGGAAGCTCGAGTCGACGATCGTCACCCGGCTCCGGGTCGCCTCGGAGATCACCCGATGCACCTTGGCCGAGAACGGAATCGTCGCGACCTCGCCCGTGGCGAGCGAGATCCGCCGGAGCTTGCCCCCCTCGGCCGCGACCACCGACTGGCCGTCCGGCATCCAGGCGAACCGTGGGAACGCCCCGTAGCCGTACTGGGCGTTGACCATCGTGAGGTCCTTGGTGGCCGGCGCGAGCAGGGTCTTCTCCTCGCCGGTGGCGAGGTTGCGGGTCACGATGCCCGTGCTCGGCGCGTACTCGTGGCCGCGATAGCTGAACGCGGTGTCGCGCCGCTCGAGCGCGAACGCCACGACGCTGCCGTCCGGCGACGGCTCCGGCGCGAGCGCGGCGGGCGGATCGATCGCGTTGTCGGCGGCCCAGCCGGTCCGGCGGAGCGCCTCGACGTATTCGGGGCTCAGCTCCGCCGGCTCGGACGAGCGCACGTTCTCGACCTTGCCCGTGGCGAGCTCGAGCCGCTGGATCCGGTGCCCGGCGAAGAGCATTCCGAGCCCCTCGCCGGTCGAATAGGAAACCTGGAAGTAGAGGTACTTGCCGTCACGCGAGTAGCGCGGCGAATCGTACTGGGTCAGCTTGTCGCCCAGGAGCCGCTTCGGCGTGCCGCCGTCGAGCGGCAGCTCCCAGAGCTCGGCGATCTGCCGGTGCCAGCCCCGCCCCGGTGTCGGATAGACCCGCACCGCGGCGATCCGGCTCATGTCCGGCGCCCAGGTCGGCGCCATGAACCGGGTCTCGAGATCGATGGGTACCGGCCGCGGATCCGAAACCGTCAGCGCGACAGTCCAGACGTTGTTCTGCCCCTGGCGGTCGGAGATGAAGGCGATCCGCCTGCCGTCGGGCGAGACGGCCGGATGGAAGTTGAGCGCCGTCCCGCTGTTCGCGGTGAGCGGGGTCGCCTCGCCGCCCGCGATCGGCAGGCGATAGAGCTGGGCGAGGAGATCGAACACCAGCCACTCGCCGTCCGGCGCGACCGACACCGACATCCAGGGTGCCTTCGTCGGTGGTGAAGTCGATCACCCCGGTGTTGCAGGCATCGGGGTGACGCTGGGATCGATCTCCGCTGCCGGCTCCGCGCACGAGCACGCGAAGAGCGCGGCGGCGACGGCAGCCGTCGTCTTCGTCAGGCGCATCCTTCCCTCCTAGCCGGCTTCCGCGCCGGGTGAGCTACCGAGGCGGCCTTGCCCGGTCCGTAGAGGACCTTGCCCGGTCTGGCGCCGGTGTGCTTGCCGTGGTCGGCCACGATCGTCCCGTTCACGATCACGTAGTCGATCCCCGCCGGGAACTCGACCGGCGACTGATAGGTCGCACGATCCTGGATCGTCTCGTAGTCGAAGACGATGTCGGCCAGAAGCCCGCCCGGAAAACCCGCTCGGCGAGCCGCATCCGAAGGTGGCCGACCCAACCGCTCATCTTCCGAATCGCCTCCGAGAGCGTGATCGCGCCATCCTCCCGGACGTACTTGGCGATCACCCTGGGAAGGTACCGTAGCTCCTGCGGTGCGGAGACCAGCAGGTCGGCCTTGCCAGCTCCGAGCACGGCGCCCGCGTCGCTCCCGATGCTGAGGTCCAGGGAAGTTGAGCGCGGTCCGGACGTCGGGCTCGCTCATCATGTGGTAGATCGCCGTCACCCGACCGGAGCCCTGCAGCACCAGGTCCCAGGCGGTGTCGCGCGGGTCCTTGCCAAGCTCCGCGGCGATGGCCGCGATCGTCTTCCCGGTGAACCGCTCGTTGTCGGGGTTGCGGGCGTTCGCCAGCACGACCGCGTCCCAGCCGCCGGACGCCTCGATGATGTTCCACCACCCCGGCGACCCGGTCTCCACCTCGCGCTTCAGTCGCGCGCGGGTGGCCGGATCGGTGAGCCGGGCGCGGAGCGAGTCGATCCCGCCGTCGAACGCCCACGAGGGAATGGTGGCCTCGAGACCCGTGCCGCCCGCCGTGTAGGGATAGAGATCCGCGGCGACGTCGACCCCACGGGCCCTGGCCGAGTCGACCAGCGCGCCGGCCGCCTTCATCAGGGTGCCCCAGCCCGGCTCGTACGCCGCCTTGAGGTGGTAGATCTCGACCGGCACGCCGCCCCGCTCGCCGATCGCGATCGCCTCCCCGACGGCGTCGAAACGGCTCGCCCTCGCCCCGGATGTGACTGGCGTAGATCCCACCGTACCTCGACGCCACCTTCGCGAGGCTCGACCAGCTCGTCGGTGGTCGAAAGCTGCTCGGCGGATAGATCAGCGCCGTGAATGCGAACACACCGGCCCACATCGCGGTATCCACCATCGCGCGCATCGGTCGAGCTCGCTCGGCGTCGGGGCGCGATCCTCTGCCGAGGATCGCGCGGCGGGTCTGGGTTGCGCTGTAGTAGGTGCCGAAGTTGAGACTGATGCCCGACCGCTCCAGGTTGGCGTACCAGGCCGGCATCTGCGAGGCCGGCACCGGCGTGCCGCCTTCGCCCGAGAGCGCGGTGGTGACGCCCTGGAGCACCTTGTTCTCGGCGAGCCCGTTCTGGGGCAGGATCCTCGCCGACTGATCCATCATGTCGATCCACCCCGGCGACAGATAGCGGCCGGTGGCGTCGATCTCCCGGGTGCCCCGTCCGGTGACGTGGCCCACCCGGGCGATCCGCCCGTCCTTGATGGCCACGTCGGCCCGGATCCACGGGCTTCCGGCCCCGTCGAAGACCCGCCCGTTGCGGATCACGATGTCGTATTCCTGGGCCGCCAGGCCGGTGGCCGAGACCAGCAGGGCGACCGTCGCCAGCAGCAGCCTTCTCACGCGCATGCCTACTCCTCCCATTCGACGTTGCCGCAGACGGCCAGCTCCTGGCCGCTGATGTGTCGGGCCTCGTCGCTCGCCAGGAAGGCGCACGCCGAGGCCACTTCGCTCATCTCGATCCAGCTCCGCATCGAGACGTACCGGAGCGCCTCCGCCTCCATCACGTCGACGGGCAGGCCCTTGTCCTTCGCGACCTTGGCCAGCACCCCCCGGCCGCGATCGTTGTTCATGAAGCCCGGGAACACCGCGTTGACCCTGATGTTCCACGGCCCGAGCTCGCGGGCCGCGTTCTTGGTGAGCCCGAGCGCGCCCGCCTTGCTCGCGACGTACGCGGCCCGCTTGGGCAGGAAAGTGCGCACCGAGGTCGTGATCAGGTTGAGGATCGTGCCGCCGCGCTGGCGCTTCATCGGCGGGATCACCTGGCGCATCGTGTAGAACATCCCGCTCAGGTTGACCCGCATGCACTGATCCCACTCGTCGACGTCGAGGTCCTCGAGATAGCCCCGCGGACCGGCGATGCCGTGATTGTTGATCAGCACGTCGACCCCGCCGAGCGTGTCGAGCGCCTCCCGGCACATCGCCTCGACCTGGCGCGGGTCGCCGACGTCGCACACCGTGCCCGTCACGCCGTCGAGCGCGGCGCAGGTCTCCTCGAGCCGGGTCGCGTCGACGTCGCAGACGTGGACCCGATACCCGTCTGTGGCGAACCGCTCCGCGATGGCCCGGCCGATACCCGAGGCGGCCGCCGTGATCAGCGCTCGCTTGCCCAACATCCGCTTCTCCTCGAAGTCGTCTGGCGTCCGGATCTCGACGCCCCCACAGGATACCTCGCCCGGTGGGCGTCGTGAAAGCGTCGGGTGGGCTGCCTCGTCACCAGTTGAACCGGCCCGGCGCGAACGGCGCGATCGGCGCGCTCGGGGCCTTGCCGGTCATCAGCTCGCTCATCACCCGCCCCGTCGCCGGCGCCAGGGTGATCCCGAGCATCGCGTGGCCGGTCGCCACGAACAGGTTTTCCCGCCCGGCGACCTGCCCCAGCATCGGGAGCCCGTCCGGCGTCATCGGTCGCATCCCGACCCACTCGCGCGACGCCCCGTCGGCCACCGGCTCCCTGAAGTACCGGCCGATCACCCGTCGGATGCCGTCGATCCGGCGGCGGTCCATCCGCTCGTTCACGCCCGAAAGCTCCATCGTCCCCGCGAACCGGTAGGCGCCTTCGAACGGCGTGCTGCCGACCTTGACCTCGCCGAGATAGAGCGGCCGGGAGAAGCTGGGCGGCGCGCTGACGGTGAAGCTGTAGCCCTTGCCGGCCGTGACCGGGAGCCGAACGCCGAAGCGCTCCGCCACCCGACCGGACCAGGCGCCGGCCGCGATCAGGATTCGCTTGGCCGGAATCGAGCCGGCCGAGGTCTCGATCCCGGCCACCCGGCCATTGTCGCGCGCCGGGCCCAGGACCTCGACCTCTTCCCGCACTTCGCCGCCCAGCGCCCGAATCCGCTCGGCGTAGGCCTGGCTCAGCGTCTCGGGTCGGACGTGGTACTCCTGCTCCACCAGGAAGCCAGCCGCGACCGCGTCGGAGAGCACCGGCTCGAGCGCCCGCAGCGCGTCGCCGTCGAGCGGCTCGGGCATCCGGTATCCGTACTCGGCCAGCACGGAGAAATTGGCTCTGACGCCCTCGCTCTTCTTCCGGTCGAGGAAGGTGAACAGGAGCCCGCGGCGGTGCAGCTCGATCGGGAACCCGTCGGCGGCCAGCTCGTCGAACAGGGGCAGCGTCAGGCGGTTGAGCTCAGAGGTCGCGTGGAAGCCGGCGAGGAAGTCGGCCCGGTTGCAGTGACGCCAGAAGCGGAACAGCCAGCGCGCCAGCCCGGGCACGGCGCTCGGCGCGATGTAGAGCGGGCTGTCCTTGGAGAGCATCCATTTGAGCGAGGTGCTCACCAGCCCGGGCGCGGGCACCGGCTCGGAGATCGACGGCGTGATCCAGCCCGCGTTGCCCTCGGAGCAGGCCCGTCCGAGCCGCCCCTTGTCCACCACGACGACCGACTCGCCCCGTCGCGCCAGCTCGTAGCCGCAGGACAGTCCGATCGCTCCGGCTCCCACGATGACCGTCGTCATGATCAGGCCCCCGGGTTGGTCCTAGGAAACGCCCGCACCATGTGCTCCCCGTCAGCGACCCCGCAACCGCCGCTCGAAGAACTCCGCCGTGGCCCTCGCCGCGGCGGACCAGTTCGCGTGGGTCAGGAAGCCGTGCACGTCGTCCGGAAAGACCAGCGACTCGACCTCCACGCCGCGGGCCCGCAGCGCGGCGATCAGCTCGACGCTCTGGGTGAAGTCGACGTTGCGGTCGTCGTCCGCGTGGATCAGCAGCACCGGCGAGCGCCACTCCTCGACCCAGGCCATCGGCGACGACTCGAACGCCATCCGGGCGAACTCGGGATGGTCGAGCGTGTCGTAGTCCGGCCGGAAGGTCTGGATCCCGCGGTTCCAATCGTGCACCCCGTGGATGTCGACCCCGGCGGCGAAGAGATCGGAGGCGCGGGACAAGCCCATCGCGGTCAAGTAGCCGCCGTAGGAGCCGCCATAGAGGCCGATCCGGGTCGAGTCGACGTCCGGCCGACTCCTGAGATAGAGGCCGGCGCCCTGCACGTCGAAGAACTCCGACGCGCCGGTCGCCCCGTAGCGGAGCGCTTCCCGGAACTCGAGCCCGTAGCCGACGCCGCTCCGGTAGTTGACCGAGAGCACCACGTAGCCCAGCGACGCCAGATACTGATTGATGGCGTAGGTGGTGTGGTAGTAGTCCATGTAATGCCAGCCCAGCAGCATCTGGCGCCGGGATCCGCCGTGGAAGAACAGCACGGCGGGGCGGCGCTCGCCGGCCCTCACGCCCTGGGGCCGGAAGAGCTGGGCCGGAATCGAGAGCCCGTCGGCGGCGGGGAACCGGATCGCCGTGGGCTCGACCAGCGCGGCCGAGGGAAGTCCGCCGGCATCGAGGCCGGCGCGAGCGGCCGCGCCGAGCCGCCGGCCTGAATCGCCGCGTGGGCCGGAGTTCGCGCGTCGGGCCGGAGCATGGCGATCCGCCGCCCAGTCCACCACCGCGCGGGGCTGCCATTCGATGCCCGTGCCGCTGGTGAGCGCGGTCGGCTGGCCGCCCGCGGTCGCCACCCGCCACAGATGCCGCCGATCGATGTCGCCGATGTTCGAGTTGTAGAGCATCGCGCGACCGTCGGGCGCGAGGTCGACGTACTCGACCTCTCCCTCGCCCGGCGTGAGCAGGACGGCCTGGCCGCCGCTCGCCGGAATCGAGTAGAGGTGCTTCCAGCCATCCCGCTCCCACGGGAAGACCAGCCGATCGTCGGCGCTCCACCACAGGCCGTCGCCGGTGACTCCGCTCGGCACGCTGCCCCGCCCTTCGGCCGCGCGCCAAACCTCGCGGCTCCCGCCCGAGGCCACGTCGGCCACCCGGATCGACCAGGGGCTGAACTCGCGCATCGGCGCGAAGAGCGGCGGATCGAACCCGGCCGGGATCCGGACGAATGCCACCCGCTTCCCGTCCGGCGACCAGACCGGCGAGGCGTCCCGGTCGAAGCTCGGATCGAGCCAGCGGATGGTGCGCGACGCGATCGTGAAGACCCCGACGAAGGCGTGATCGCCGCGGCTGCTGCTGAAGACCAGGGCGCTGCCGTCCGGAGAGAACGCGAGGTCGCCGGCGCCGCCCCGCACCTGAAAGAGCGGCGCAGGATCACCGGCGCGGCTCAACGAAAACGAGAGGACTTGCCCCCGGCGCGAAAAGATCGCGAGGTCGCCCTTCGGTGAGATCAAGGGAGCGACGCCCGGCCCCACCTTGACCGGTGCGGCGCGCCCCTTGGTCGAAACCCGCCAGACCGCCTGCTCCGGCATGTCGGGCAGGCTGGTGGGATTGGGAATCTCGCCGCGGCGGTTGGGCGCGCCGCCGCGCACGAAGAGCAAGGTGGCGCCGTCCGGGCTGAGCCGGAGCGAGCCGAGCTCCTGGCCGTCGTCACCGGCGTAGGCCGTGAGCTGGCGGCCCTGCCACGCGGGCGCGTCCGCCACCCAGACGTTCCGCACGCCACGGGCGTTCTGCACCCAGGCGATCACCCGCCCGTCGGCCGAGGCGACCAGGCCCGACGGAAACGGCGCCGAGAGCAGCTTGTCGATGGTGACGTCCTGCCCGAGGGCCTCGCCGGCGCCGAGGGTAACCAGCGCCGCCGCGATGGAGAACCGCCCAACCGCCTTCGCCAGAGCCACCGTCTTCCTCCGTTTCGTCATCACGATCAACGCCCGACCCGCTCGGCGATGATCCCGTGCGCCCGTCCCGCCGCCAGCTTGAATCCCACGACGTTGCCCCGCCGGTCGCGATCGAACGCAAGCCGGGTCCCGCCCACGCTGAAGACGTCCTGTCGAATCGGTTGGGCGACGACCGGCGCCGACCAGCGAGCCCGGTAGCGTAGCTGGCCCTCGGAGACCTCGACGGTGAACCAGGTGTCCAGCTCCTGGCTGGTGTAGCGCCCGACGAACGCCGCGAGCGCCTTGGCGTCGTAGCTCGGCACCGGCCCGAGCTCGGGAACGGGCTGCCGGGCGCCGAAGGCGCTGGCCAGCAGGCCATAACGACCATCGGCCATTCGCGCGAAGAGCAGCTCCTGCCCGCCCGGGCCGACCCAGGCGGTGTCCGCCGCTCCCGGCTCGAGCGCGTTTCGCTGCCCGAAGGCCAGGAGCTCGAGCCCGGCGCCCTGCTTCGACACCGTCGCGACGAGGCCGGGCAGCACCTCGTAGCGGCCGCTCAAGCTGTCCAGCAGACTGCTTCGCACGGCGCGGGCACTGGCCGCGGCCGCCTTGGCCGGCTCGGGTGGAAACCGATCGGCCAGATAGAGATCGGCCACCTGGTTCGCGAGCGCGGAGGGGTCGGCTGTGTAATCGTTACAGAGCACGCCGACCGAGAATCGCTGCTCGGGAAAGCGAACCAGCTCGGCCCGGAAGCCGATGAAGGAGCCACCGTGCCGGACCGCGCGCAGCCCCCGGTACTTGCCGGGCATCAGCCCGAACGCGTAGGTCAGATCGGTGCCGTCGGCGTACTTCCCCGGTGTGACCACCTGGTCGATCAGCCCCTGGTGTCCCTTCCCCAGCCGGTTGTGGTAGAAGTTGGCGTCCCACTTGGCCAGGTCTTCGATGGTGGTGAGCAGCCCACCGTCACCCACCAGGGCAAAGCTGGTGCGGAAGATCCGGTACCGTCCCGGGCCCGCCGGCTGGTACCCCTCGGCCCGTCGGGAAACGATCTCGGTGTTGTCGTCGTGGAAGTGGGTGTGGCTCATCCCGAGCGGTCCGAACATCCGGGACTCGGCGAACTGCCGGAACGAGACCTTGCTGGCCCGGGCGACGATCTCGGTGAGCAGCAGGTAGCCGGAGTTGCTGTAGGACCACTGCGCGCCCGGCGCGAAGTCCGCCGCCAGCTGTCGGGCGATCAGATCGAGACCCTGCTCCAGCGGGATCTCGTTGGCGAAGGAGCGCCCCGACATCCCCCAGAGCCCGAGATAGTCCCGAATCCCGCTGGTGTGGTGGACCAGATGTCGCACCGTGATCGCGTCGGCGTAGGCGGGCAGCTCCGGGACCCATTTCCGGATCGAGTCGTCGAGGCCCAGCAGTCCTTCCTCGGCAGCGAGGGCCACCGCCATGGCGGTGAACTGCTTCGACGTGGACGCGATGTAGAAGACCGTCTGAGGATCGATCGCGAGGTCCTGATTGAGGTCCGCCATCCCGTAGCCGCGGGCGTAGCTGATCTCCCCCGCCCGGAAGACCCCGAGCGCGCAGCCCGGCACGCTGGTCTTGTCGTAGCGGGCGAAGATGGAGTCGACTCGTGCCCGAGAGGGCTTGGCGAGCTCTTGAGCCGGCATCGCCGCCGCCCCGATGAGGGACGACAGCACGAGGGAGAAGCCGATGCGGAGACCCTGCCGACCTGTCATCGGGCGCCTCGTGTGGATGCGGTTGTGTCGCAGGACGGAGCCGCTGGCGGCCGGCCCCAGACCCGGCGCCGCGCTCCGGCGGACTCTGTATACAATACCGAATCCAAAGAGGGCTCGGAAGGCGCGAATCGGGCCGGGGCCCGGGCGGGTCAGCGGATCGGGAAGCGCTCCCGGTAGCGGTCGACGAAGTCCGCGGCCAGATCGTGGGCCGCGAACCGGAGGGTCTCGGCCAGGTCCTGCCGCTCGACGATGTTGCCCAGCATCCTGCCGGTCCAGAGCAGGGTCCAGCTCGGCAGGGCGCCGAACCGGTCCGGGTAGGCCAGCTCGAGTCGGGCCGTGTACGCCACGCCGAACCGCGCCCGTCCCGCCCCCCGGGCGAGCCGGACGTCGAGCCGGAGCACGCAGCAGTCGCCGCTGCGGGGCTCGCCCAGCTCGGCGAGGATGTCCGCCCGCTGGAGCTCCTGGCGGATCTCGGCCTCGAGGATCCCCGAGAGCCGCCCGTCCTCGGGCCCACCGCCCAGAATGTCGACCCGGACGGAGAGAGAGCGGATCTCCTCGATGGCGTCGGCGCTGCCGCGCACCTGACCGACGGCGGCCGGGGCGGCGGCAGGATCGCGGCCGCGAGGCCAGCGGAGCGGAGAGGGCGTTTCATGCCGCTATACAGTTGGTGCGGAGGACGCCCGCTTGACGGCTCCCTGCTTCGACGCCCTCCCGACCCGGCGCCCTCTCCCGGTCTGGGTCGGGTTCTTGAATGCGAAGGAGACGTCCGGATCCGGCGCGGTCAGGGTCAACAGCTGGGCCGGCCGGCCCCGCGAGGCTGGCGATCGAAGAACGCGGCCAGATGAGCGGTCATCAGCGCCTCGGTCCGCTCCAGGCCATCGTCCCGGTGATTCCCATCCAGCGCAGCAGGAGGGGCGCCATCAGGGGCGTGTCGGTCAACGCCAGGTGCTCGGTGCCCTTGAGCTCGACCAGGAACGCGGGGCCGACCAGCCGATCGAACGCGGCGCGATGTACCGGCATCGCGGTCTCGCTCGCCATGATCATGAACGGCACGGTGATGCTGTCGCTCTCGATCAGCGGCCCGAATTGCTGGCCGTCCATGTTGACGCCGGCCTTGCATCGGGGGTCCAACCGACAGACCTCGCCGGCGTTCGAGCCGCCGAAGGACATTCCGAAGATCCCGACCTCGTCGAGGTCGAGCGCCCGCGAACCGGCCCGCCACGCCGTCCGGCCGGAGCCGCTCGAGATGGTCGAGGAGGTACCGGGCCTCGGCCGACCAGACCGACACCGACGACGCGATCCGCGGCGGATTGTGGCTGGCGAAGGCGAGGAACGCGGCCTGGCGGTCCTCCGGGGTCGCCGCGTTCTCGAGCTTGGCGATGGCCGCGGTCACGGAGTCCATCCCCGCCGCCGACCGCTGGAACATGCTCACGATGCCCGGATCGAGCGGAACCACTCGTCCATCGGGGAAGATGGTCGCGCCGGCGTCGTGGGTGTGGCTGATCGAGAAGACGACGTAGCCCCGACTCGCGAGCTCCTCCATCTGCGGCGTGTTCTGCGCGGTGAAGCCGGTGTAGCCGTGGGAGAAGACCAGCACCGGGAGCGGCTTGGCCTGCTCCGCGATCGGCGCGTCCACCAGAGAATGGGTCTTCACGTAGGCCAGCTGATCGCCCATCAGCGCGCCGATCCGGATCAACCCGAGGATGCCGCCGTTCACCTCCGCCGGCTCCTTTCCGCGTATTGCTGAGGGCCGTCGCGATCATGGCGCCGGATGCCAGACCCGCACCATGAACTCCCGGGGAGCCGTGCCCGGCCGCGCGCCCAGCGTTTCGCTCGGGCCGGGTCGAGCAGCGGAAACGGGTGGTCCCGACCCCGAACCGCCCGGTCGGCGCCGGCAGCTCGACACGGGCAGCAGCCAGGGCAGCGCCGCGGCGGGAGCAGCAGCAGCAACCCGACGGCCCAGCGACCGAACGCCGCCACGACGGAGCGGCGCTCCGGCACAGGCGCAGGCTCCTCAAGGCGAGCAGCGCGCCGATCGCGACCACGAGGTAGGCGACGGACAGCGGGCGCCGCGGACCTTCGATCAGCAGGTGGAGCGCCAGCACGGCCGCCAGGGCGGCAGCCGGCCAGCGTCCGAGGTCCCAGGGCCAGCGCTTGCCGATCAGCCGCGCCAGCATGGCGACGGCCAGGCCGCCGACCAGGACGATCTCGAGCGGCCGCACGGCTACTTCACCCCGACGATGCCACGGACCGTCTCCAGAATCTTGGGCGAGTCGAAGCCGACGCCGTCCTTGAAGACCAGGGTGACGTTGCGGATCGTGCTGGGATCGGCGCCCAGGTCGCCCCGGATCACCACCAGGTCGGCCAGCTTGCCGGCTTCGACCGTGCCCAGGTCCCGATCCGTGCCGAGCACCTTGGCGCCGTTCGCGCTCATGATCTGGATCGCCTCGGCGGGCGAGAATCCGGCTTCGACCAGCAGCTCGAAGTTGCGCTGATCGCCGAAGCCGGGAAGCGCGCCTCCGTTGCCGGTCGGGTCGACGCCGGCCGCCAGCAGGCCGCCGGCGCGCACGAACGCCCGCTCGTACTCCATCGCGTGGTGGAGCAGCGCCTCGGGTCGTCCCCGCCCCGCTCGAGCCCGCTCGGCCAGCTGGTTCCGCGCCGTGAGGTACTCCCCGCGGACTTCGGGGCTCATCATGTCGAGCGTCCGCTGCTCGAGCGGAGGCCGGTTCGGCACCGAGGCCTCGAACACCGCGAGGGTCGAGGTCATCGCGACCCCCGCCTCGATCAGCGCGCGGTAGGTGGCCTGGGCGTCGGGGCCGTTCACGTCGAGCCGGGTATAGGTGTCGAGGTCGAGCGACGGGCAGTGATCCGGCCGCTTCGCGGGGTCGTACTCGAGGTTGGCGAGCAGCCCGTGCTCGAGCGCGTCGATGCCAGCCGCGACCGCTTCGCGGTATCCGACCGAGCAGAGGTGGCCGGTGACCTTGACCCCGCGCGCATGCGCGGCCTCGGTGATCGCCTTCAGGTTCTCGCGGCTGATCTGGGTGTACACCTTGAACCAGGTCGCGCCCTCGTCGGCCCAGTAGCTCACCACCCGCCGGGCTTCCTCCGGCGTGGTCACGTGCTTCCGCTCGACCACGTTGTCCGGGCCGGTGATGTAGGGCCCGCTGATGTGCATCCGGGGCCCGACCAGGTCGCCCCGATCGATCTGCTGCTTGAGGGTGATCTCGGCGTAGGGCGAGATGCTGCCGGTGGTGCGGATGGTGGTGACGCCGCTCGCGAAGTAGAGTCGCGGCGCGCTCACGGTCAGCTGCGCCCGGCGCCCGGCGGCCGTGGTGTAGAAGGTGTGGTCGTGGAGTCCGGCGAACCCGGGAACCACGGTGTGGCCCCGGAGCTCGAGTACCCGGGCGCCGGCCGGCGCCGTCACCTGAGCCGCCGGACCGACGGCGCGAATCCGGCCATCGGCAATCACCACCGTCTGGTCGGGCCGGGGCGCGCCGCCGGATCCGTCGATCAGGGTGACGTGGGTGAGCGCGACGACCGGCGCGTCGACCGCGACGTACCGGGCCAGCGAGTCGGCGAGGGTCGGACGCTGCGCGGCGAGGGCGAGCGGTCCGAGCAGGACGAAGGCTCCGAAGCCGAAGCCGCGGACGACTGAACCCATGGGCGTCTCGTGGTCGATGAGGTGGGCCGACACCGTCGCCGGCCCGCCTAACTTATCAGAGAATCCCGTCGAAGTAGAAATCGAGCCGGAGGCCGGTCGGGGCGCGCAGCGCGCGGGCCAGGTCGACCCGCACCAGACCGTCGAGGAAGCTGGCCCCGATCCCGACGGCAAGCAGAGGCTTGCCGTCGCCGAAGCGCTCCCGGTCCCCTGCCCAGCCGATGTCGCTGAACGCGGTGATCCGCGCGGCGGGAAACGCGTTGCCCACCTCGATCCGCCCGGTCCAGTACGCCGAGCCCGCCATCACGCCGCCGTCGTAGCCTCGCAACGTCGCCGGTCCGCCCAGATAGAAGCGCGACTGGAGCGGCACGTCGCCGGCGCTGGTGCCGGCGCTCACGGTCATGGCCCCCGCGAGCGGTCCGGGCGGGGCCAGGAAGGCCCGCAGGGTGACGGAGCTCCGGCCGAAGTCGAAGTCTCCCGTGCCGCCCTGGACGTTCGCCTCGGCGCCCAGGGTGAGCGTCCGGGAGACCGCTCTCGTGCCGCGGAGGGTGAGCGAGGCGCCGGCCTGGGTGGCGCTGTCGGCCTGGAAATTCGGCCGGAAGAGCTTGGAGCCGTCGAACAGGTGCGGCAGGCTGGCGCTGGTCTCGACCTGAGCGGGCCGCTGCCGCTCGTAGTAGAGCCGGAGCGCCCACCAGCCCGAGTTGGTGTTGGCCGCGCTCCACTCCACGCCGAGCGTCCGGAAATACTCCCCGTCGTCCCGCTGCGAGAAGAGCGCCGTCGAGCTGTTGACCAGACCGAACGGCCGGGTCTCGGGATTCGCCGTGGCGAGACGACGATAGCCGGTCAGCGCCATCGTGGCGTTCGGCGTGCGCCGGGAGACCGACAGCTCGGCGTTGGGCACGCCGTCCGCGAGCCCGATCCGCGCGAGCCCGTCCACCTGGAGGCGGCCGAGATCGAGCCGGCCGCTGGCTGAGGAGAGCGCCTCCACCCGATTGTAGCGGGCGTGCTGGAGCACCGAGCTCACCCCGCGCGGCAGCTGCACCTGGGCTGTCCAGGGCGTCTTGGGAGCGCGCCGAGGGCGTCGCCCAGGCTGCGGGCTCGGTCTCGTCGATCAGATCGCCCATCGCGAGGATCGGCTCGCCCAGCTCCGGGTTGGGTTGGTGAGGAGGGCCGCGCTGTCCTCGAGGGATCATGACGATCAGATTCGAGTCGTCGCGATCGCGGCGCAGACAGCGCCGGATCTCCGGAGCGCACTTGGCGACGATGCTCGCCGCGGCTCGCACGTCAGGCCGATCGCGGTCGGTGGCCTCGTCGATACACTCGTCCGTGACCTTCTCGATGCTGTCGGCCACGGCCTTCCTGCGGACCGGATCGGGAATCGAGTCCAGCTCCCGGCGTCGCACCGTGCCGGCCGGCCGGAAGGTGCTGCCACTCCTCCGGCTTGGGCGTGCCGCCCTCGACCTCGTAGTCGTAGCGGCGCTCGATCCTGAGCGGCACGTTGAGCCAGGAGCCCATCCCGCCGGTCGCGTCGATCGCCACGTAGCGCGGCATCCACCAGCGGTTCTCGTACAGCCCGTACTCCAGCGTGACGTACTTCACCTCGGCCGTCGGGTTGACCCAGCCGGGCACGACGTCTTCGCGGTCCTCCTCGGGTATCGCGCGGAACTCGAACGGCCGCGCCGGCCGAAGACCAGGCGCACCAGGCCGTAGGTGTCGGCGTCGAACCAGAGGGTCCCGGTGATCAGACGCCACTCGGAGCGCCGCGGTATCACCTTGAGCTCGACCAGCCGGATCTGCTTGCCGGTCGGCAACGAGATCGTGGTGGTCCCGCCGATCGCGAACTTGTAGTCGAGCTCGGCGCCCACCTTGAGCGGGTAAACGAAGCCGTCGTCGTCGCTGTCACGTACCCGCCGATCAGGCTCAGGTAGTCCTCGGCCGGATTGAGCACCAGACCGCGCAGCTGGTCGTCGAGGTCCTCGGGGACCTGGTCGCCGCGGATCGCGATCGGGATCCCCTCGCGAGGGCGCCGACCACCTCGATGGTGCTGGGCTCGTCCCGCTTCCAGGTGATCCGGGCCACCATCTCCTGGCGGTAGAGCATCCGGTCGCTGAGAGGGCCCGAATGCCGACGCCGAGCCGCTGGGTGGCGGTGGCGGTGTAGGCCGTGACCAGGCGCTCGTTCCGGTCGCAGGCCGCGCGCGCTCCGCACCAACTCCGCCGTCGCCGAGTCGGCATACGAGTCGGCGGGGATTCGGACGGTGTCTTGGACGGCGAAGGCGAGGACGAGGGGGGCGAGTAGGATCATGAGGGGAAGGCGTTGAGCCGTGCCGACCTACGAGCCCCCTGTCCCGGGTTGTTTCAGGTCGAGACGGCCTCAGCGCGTGACCTCGAACACTCCCATCATCCCGGCCTCGAGGTGCTCCGCGATGTGGCAGTGCATCATCCACTTGCCCGGATTCGACATCTCCACCAGCAGGTCGACCGTCCCGCCGACCGGGACCAGGATCGTGTCCTTCCAGACCAGGTTGGTCGCCGGGACGTCGTTGTGGGCCAGGACCAGGAACCGCTGGCCGTGCATGTGGATCGGGTGCGGCATCGGGTGGAGCGTGGCCCGATCGTTGGCCAGCCGGATCTTGACGATGTCGCCGAGCTTGAACTTCCAGTCGATCGCCATGTTCTCGTGACCCGTGGCCGGGTCGCGCATCACCCACTCGGCCTGGGCCGTGGTGGTCAGCCAGTCCATCATCGGCATGGTCCCGCTCCACTCGACCGGATGGGAGTGTCCGCGCAGCATCATCTGGCGGACCCCCGAGCGATCTCCCCGGGCGCAGGGTCAGCGGCAGCTCCTTCTCGGCCGGCTTGGTGAACCACTGGCGATAGGCGTCGATCTCGGTGACCGTCGCGGTTCTCCAGCGCAGGGTCTCGAATGCGGCGCGGTGGTCGGGCCGGGCGCGCTCCGCGGCGACCGCGACCCGGCCCAGGGTGTCGAAGTCCGCGAAGAAGGTGCCGATGTTGTGGTCGATCGCCTGGACCTGGTTCATCAGCGGCACCGTGCCGGCCGTCGGGAAGCGGACGTCGACGATGTAGCGCTGCGCCGGCGCGATCGGCACGCTCTCGACCCACTCTTCCCGCTCGTAGCGGCCGACGTCCGCGCCGACCAGCTTCATCCTGGCTCCGGGAAAGGCCAGGTTGAACGAGCGGACGTTGGAGACGTCGGTGACGTAGAAGCGGACCACCTCGCCGCGCTTGACCTCGAGCGAGTAGTCGGGCGAGCCGTTCACCAGCATCACGTTGCCGAAGCGTCCCATCAGGGCGTGGGTCGCGTGCTCCTTGCCATAGGGGAGCAGGCCGCGCTCGCCGAGCACCAGGTCGTCGAGGATCAGGGTCTCTTCCCGGTTGGCCGGACCGAACGCGTCCGGCCGCTTCGACTTGACCAGGATGTTGCCGTAGAGCCCCAGGTCCTGCTGGATGTCCTCCCGGAGATGGGGGTGATACCAGTAGATCCCGGCGTCCTTGAAGGTGACCTTGTAGGAGCGCTCCCCACCCGGCTCGACCGGCGCCTGGGTGACGCCGGGAACCCCGTCGCTCCAGTTCTCGAGCCGGATCCCGTGCCAGTGCACGGCGCTGGGCAGGTCGATCTCGTTCTTGAAGCGGACGTAGAGGATGTCGCCCTGGTCGGCCTGGATCAGCGGACCGGGGTACTGCCGGTTGTAGGCATACATCACCACCGGGCGTCCGAGCAGCGTCCGCCGCACCAGGCCCGCGGTCAGCTCCAGCGTGTCGCCGTTCCGGACCCGCACCAGCTTCTGCGGCACGGCCTCGGGCAGCGTGGCGGGATCGAGCCCGACGCCGGGCAGGAAGGGCACCGCCGGCGGCTCCATCTCCATCATCGCCGGCATCGGCATGATCGGCGTATTGGGACGCATCGGCGGCATGAACCACTTCGCCGGGGGGACCAGCCGATGCCCGAGGTCTCCTCCATCGCCGCGTGGTCGTGCTCGGCTTCGGGCTGGGTGCCGGCCACCATCAGCATCGAGTGCTGCTGCATCGGATGCTGGGCGACATCCCGCGGGCCACCAGCTTGGTCCGCTCGCTCCGCGGCCGCGCGTCGGGCTCGGCGGAGGCAGACCAGGAACTGTCGAAGCCGATCTCGCCGAGCGGGTTGACCTTCCAGGGGCCGAGGTAGGTGAGCAGCTCGAGCGACGGCGGGGCCACCCAGGCGACGAAGGTGGTGAAATACCGAGGGCGGACGGATCGGGCAGCTGATCGAGGACCAGCGTGGCCTGGTAGCGCTGGTTGCCGGCCACGCTCACGGCGATGTCGAGCGGGCTCGCCGCCCGGCCCAGCTCCACCATCCCGGCGAAGGCCGGGACTTCGGGACGGGCCACCAGCTCCATGCAGTAGATGTCGGTGCTCGGGCGGAGCCCCGGCGCCGGGGGCGCAGAGCGGCTCGACGGGCTCGGCGGGGACCCCGCCGGTCGGGACGAGCGCCGCCAGGGCGGCGAGCAGGAGCGGCCAGTTGCGCATGGGTAGGACGGTCGGAAGGTGGGCCCCCGAGTCAAGGCCCGGAGACGCCGGGCGCCCGACCGGGTCTGGTCGGGCGCGCCGGCGGACAGGTGGTCCCGCCCCGCTGGCTTCTTGTTGATGTACTTGGCCGGAATCGGGTTGCCGGGGTCTCGCCCTCCCAGAAGATGCTCACGACCCACCAGCAGGACCCGTCGTAGAACAGCTGGAAGCTGGTGACCCCGCGCGCGTAGGGCTTCTCGTCCTGGAGCGTGCGCCGGGACTCATGCGAGCTGAACGCCTGGACCACGTTGCCGTAGCGCTCGGTGACCCGACCGATCTCCACCTCGAAGAAGCCGTTCTCCTCCATGAACGCGCCGGAGGTGAGTGACGAAGTCCTCGGGGGTCATCACCCGGAGCCAGCTCTGGCCCTGCTGGTCCTTGCCGGTCGGAATCAGTCGCGCGCCCTCGGCGAAGAGCGAGCGCCAGCGATCAGTTCCGCTTCTCCCCCTTCGGGCCCGAGATCACGTCGTAGACGGCAGCCATGATCCCGTCGATCGAGCCCACGTCCTTCGGGTCGGCCGCCTTTGCCTGGGCTGCATTGCGGGGGCGCGAAGCCCGCGACCGTCGCCAGCACCACCGCGCTCATCCAGATCCGCATCGTCACTCGCTCCGTCAGTTCAGGGATGTCGAGCAGCTCTTCGAAATCGCCGATAAGGCTGCCGGAGGCGCCTCGAGGGCGCCGGGCAGGTCGGGTCGGGTCGGGGGTCGCTCCAGGGAATCGTCGAATGTCCTGCGCCAGCAGCTGCCGCGCGGCCCGATCGGCCTCGGCGCTCGCGGCCACACTCACGAGACGGTCCGCCAGAGACGAAAGTTTCCCGACCGCGACGGCCCGAACCTGCGCCATGTCGGCGCCGAATCCAGGCGCATCAACCGGTCCACCACCACCCGCTGCGCCGCCCGGAGCCAGCTCGGCCTCGTAGGGCGAGTCCGTCCCGGGCCTCGAAGGTGGCCGCGAAGAGCCGGTCGATCACTGAATCGAGACTGGGCAGCGACTGATCGAGATCGTGCTGGATCACCAGTCGTGAGGCGCGCTGCTCGTCCAGCAGCAGGCCGACCGTGAGGTCCGCCGCGACCGTCGCCGGGCTCACCGCGTCGAATACGAGCCCGGTCGTCCGCGGAAAGAGCTCGCGATGCCGGGAGAAGGTGACGGGCCGGGGCGGGATCCGCTGCAGGGCGCCGGGCGGCAGCGCGAGCTCCTTCGGGTTCAGGTCCTGAGTAGCGCGCCGAGGGCCCGCTCCTGCAGGTCGGCGGAGGCCCACTCGAGCGGCGTGACGCCGTCGCCGCGAAAGGCGTAGTCGTAGAACGACCGCCCACCGCCTTCACCGCCGCTTCGACCTGATAGCGGTGGTGGAGATAGAGCGGGACCAGCACTTCCTCCAAGGTCACCCGGGCGGCGGCCGCCGGCAGCGCCCGATCGCCGAAGCGGAGCCAGCGCGGTCCGGCGGACGGCCATCACCCGGTCGAGCTCGAGACCGGCGTCAGTGCCGTTGTCCCACAGATGAGTGCGAGGGTGGGCGCTGCCGGTCGGCTGCCGTCCTGGTCGGTCAGGAAGGTGAGCCCGCGGGCGCCAGGCCGCCCGGATCAGGCCGTCGAGCGCCGCGCGCTCGTCGGTGCCAGCGGGAAATCTGGTAGCCGAACTTGACCGCCTCCTTGTCCCACTCGCCGATCCCGACGGCGTAGGCGTCGGAGAGGTCGAGGGTCCCGTCGGACATCAGCCGCACCAGCGGATGCGGGTAGTCCATCACCGAGGCCCGCTCCTCGGCGCTCGAGATGTAGTTGTGCTGGATGCCCAGGGTATGGCCGACCTCGTGCGCGGAGAGCTGTCGGATCCTGGCCAGGGCCATCGCCTCGAGCGGCGCGGTCGACTCGTTCCCTCGACGAAGGGCGCCAGCAGTCCTGCGCGATCAGGAAGTCCTGGCGCACCCGGAGCGAGCCCAGACTGACGTGGCCCTTGATGATCTCGCCGGTGCGCGGGTCGGTGACGGTGCTCCCGTAGCTCCATCCCCGGGTGAAGCGATGCACCCACTGGATCACGTTGTAGCGCACGTCCAGCGGGTCGGCGCCCTCGGGCATCAGCTCCACCCGGAAGGCGTTGCGGTATCCGGCCGCCTCGAACGCCTGATTCACCAGCTTGGGCGCCGTCCGAGCAGCGCGCTCGGATCGGCTCGGGCGCGCCGCGGTCCAGGTAGTACACGATCGGCTCGACGGCTTCGCTGACCCGGGCGCGGGGGTCTTTCTTCGCCGGCGGTGCCGGGCGATGAAGCGCCGCTCGATCGGCTCGCTGATCGGGGTGGCGTAGTCGTAGCTGATCGGACGCCCCGCCCAGGTCGGCTCGCGCGGGGCTGGTAGCCGGGCAGGGCAGCGCCACGAACGGGTGCCGCTCGTGCACGGTGATCGCCTCGGGGGTCAGCGTCACGTCGCGCACCCAGCCGCCCGGCTGATCGCCGGCGAAGGTGAAGGATCGCCTGCGGTCGGTGTTGCGGGGAAAGCCCTTGTTGGGCAGATAGACCGCGCTCGGCCCGGATCGAGACGGTAGCTGCCCTGCCGGCTCCGCCAGGCCGCCCACCACGTCGTGCCCGTCCCGGAGCACGAACTCGGTGGCGTCCACCAGCACCGCGCCGTCGGATTCGGCTTCGACCTTGAAGCCCCAGAGCACGGAGGTCGCGAACGACTGCTCCACCGCCGCGCGCTCGGCGGGATTGTCGCTGCTGGCGCGGAACCGGTAGTTCGGCTGAGTGAGCAGCACGCGGGGGCCGACCCGGTCGAAGCGGACGATCCGCTCGCCGCCGAGCTGGCCGCGATCGAGCCCGATGTCGTTCGAGCCGATCCCGCGTGGCAACGAGACGACGTAGAGCAGCTCCTGGCCGAGCTGGTCGAGCTCGACCAGAGCTTGCCGGAGGTCGAGTCCCAGTAGGCCGGGACGAAGCCGTCGATCTTGCGCCAGCCCTGGTCTTCTCTCCGATCGACGGCAGCGGCTGCTGCGCGACGAGCGAGACCAGCGAGGAGCGCGAAGCGCGGCGAGGTCCCGGACGAGCGAGTTCGGGGCCGGAATCATGGGCGTCACCAGGGTTGTCGAGGCCACGCAATCTGGTTTCGGGCCTGCCAGTTGCCAACGCGAGTGGAACCGCCCGCGTCCGCGCGGCGTTCCGCTCGGTGACTGGCGACGCCCGTCTCCGTCCCCGATTATTGACCGACCGTGATACCGATCTCTCGCGACGGCCCTGGTGCTGGGGCTCGAGACCTACCTGGTGGTGGGGTGCTCTTCGCGCTCTGGTTCGCCTGTGGCGGGGGCCGATCGACCCCGTGGCCGCCGCCGGCAGCTGGGGCTTCCGCCTGCTGGTGCTGCCGGGCGCCACCCTGCTCTGGCCGCTCCTGATCTTCCGGCTGACCCAGCCCGGCCCCAAGCCGCCGGTCGAGCGCACCCCCCATCCGGATCCGCGCCCGGGCGGGCCGGTGATCCGCTCGCTCCGCCGGCAGCACGGACGCTGGGCCCTGGCCATCGCGCTCGGGAGCCTGGCGATCCTGGTGGCCGGCCTGCTCCTCCGGCCGCCACTGCCGGTCGAGGCAAAGGTCGCGGAGCTGGTGGCGGAAGGCGCCCAGTGAGCGTTCGATTCGTCGCGGTCAACTGGAACCGCCGAAGCGGATCTACGACCTCACTCGGCGGGCGCGGTGCTGCTGGCGCTCGGCGGCTTCGTCAGGGCCACCTTCGTCGCCCACTCGACGGCGTCTCTGGGGAAACCGCGTTGATCCGCGGGCTCGGCCTGACGGCGCTGCTCCTGCTCCACCTGGTCCTCGCGATCGGCCCGTTGGCGCGGCTCGACCGGCATCCTGCCGCTCCTTTACAACCGGCGGCACGCCGGCGTCACGATGGCGATCCTCGCGACCAGGCGCAGGGTTCTGATCTTCCAGTATCACGCGCTCGGCGACCTCATCCCCTGGTGAGCGTGCTGGTGAGCAACCCGGGCTCCGGTTCGAGCTCTTCGGCATCCTGGCGCTGCTGGTCATCCTCCTGATGGCCACCACCAGCCACGACTTCTGGCTCTCGGCGCTAACCGCCGGTCTGGAAGCGGCTCCACATGCTGGTCTACCTGGCCTACCTCGCGCTGCTCGCCACGTCGCGCTCGGCGCGCTGCAGCTGGGCGGGCGCCACTCCCGCAGGATTGCGTTAGGCACCGGGGCCCTGGCGCTGGCGGGCTCCACCTCGCCGCCGCCCGGCGCGAGCGGCCGCTCGACCGGCCGCTCCCCGACCCCGCCGGCTGGGCCGACCTCGGGCCGGCCGACCGGATCGAGGAGGGCCGTGCCATCATCGGGTTGGTGGCCGGCGAGCGGGTCGCCGTCTTCCGCCACCAGGGCCGGCTCTCGGCGGTGTCCAACGTCTGCAAGCACCAGAACGGCCCCCTCGGCGAGGGTCGGATCGTCGACGGCTGCATCACCTGTCCGTGGCACGGCTATCAGTACCGCCCCGAGAGCGGCACCTCCGCCCCCGCCGTTCGCGCGACACGATCCCCACCTTCGACCTCCGGATCGAGGCGGGTCGGTCTGGTCCACGCGACTCCGAACCCGGCAGGCACCAGGGTAGAGCCCGTTCAGGTGCCGCCGGCGCGCGAGGAGGGGGGCACCGGAGTTCTACGTCGGATACCTGCCCGAGGCCCCCGACGGGCTCGGCCGCTTCACCGGGCGGGCGGTGGGCGCTGGCACCGTCGCCGGGAGCCTTTGCGATCGCCGTGGCTCTGGGCGCGAGCCAGCGGGAGTTCGATGACGCGACCTTCGAGTTCGGCAACGTGAAACCTTCGAGGGCGTGCTCCGCGCCGGACCGATCCCGCTCCTCGAAGTGCCCACCCCCGGCGACCCCCGCCGGGTCCAGCGCTACCTGCTCGCTGGGGTCGGCAAGCACGGCGCGGGCCCGGACGTGGCCGAGTACGACGGGCGCTCGGTCGTGCTGGAGGGCACCCTGGCCTATCGGGATCGGCTGTCGCTGATCGAGATGGCGAGCGTCGCGGCGACCGACGCCCGGGCCCCCGCGGCCCAGGGCGCCGTCGATCTCGGCACCTTCGACCTCGAGGGAGAGATCGTCGACGGGAAGTGCTATGCGGGGGTGATGAATCCGGGCCGTGGCCCCACCCACGCGGGCTGCGCCGCGCGCTGTCTGGCCGGCGGGCTCCCGCCCTTGTTCCTGATTCGTGACCAGGCCGATACCCAGCTCGGCCTGCTGCTGGTCGACTCTTCGGGCGAGCCGATCCCGGGCCTCGAGCGGCTGGCCGCGCTCCCCCTGGCGGTCCGGGGACGAGTGCTTCGGGCGGGAGACGTATACTATCTGTATGCCGACCCAGCCTCGCTCCGGAGACTGAAATGACGGCCGACGAGGTTCCCGCGAGCCCCAAGCGCCGCCGGGCCGCCAGCAGCACCGCCACCTACCCCATCGCCCAAGCATCCCTGCCGGGCGACGAGATCGAGGCCGGCAGCTATCTGGTCCGCTTCGCCCGCGAGTCGAGCGACCTCGACGCGCTGCTCCGGCTCCGCTACGAGGTCTTCAACCTCGAGCTGGGCGAGGGCCTCGACAGCTCCCACCTGAGCGGCCGGGACGAGGACGAGCTGGACGAGCGGTTCCACCACCTCCTGATCGTGAGCCGAAAGACCGACGAGGTGGTGGGCACCTACCGGATGCAGACCGGCGAGATGGCGCGGGCCGGCTCGGGCTTCTACTCCGACCAGGAGTTCGACCTCTCTCTCCTGCCCGACGCCGTCGTGGCCGACGCGGTCGAGATCGGCCGGGCCTGCGTCGCGCGCGAGCATCGGAACGGGCGGGTGCTCCATCTGCTGTGGCGGGGTCTTGCGGCCTATCTCACCTGGAATCGGAAGCGCTACCTCTTCGGCTGCTGCTCGGTGAACAGTCAGGATCCCGAGGTCGGCCTCTCGGTGCACGCCCATCTCGAGACGATCGACGCGGTGCATCGCGACGTCCAGGTCCTGCCCCGACCGGGATACGAGTGCCGTCGGGTCGGGCCGCCCGCGGCGTCGCCGCCCGCGCCGCACGTGCCCGCCCTCTTCCAGACCTATCTCGCCCTCGGCGCCAAAGCCTGCGGGCCGCCGGCCATCGATCGGGCCTTCAAGACCATCGACTGGCTGGTGATGCTCGACGTTGGCCGGATCGACCCGGCAACCCACCGCACCTTTTTCCGGTGACCGATCCGGCGGCGGACGTCCAACGGGAGATCTACGGCGACGGGGCCGGCTTCGGGGCCCTGCTCCGGGCCGGTGGAATCCGGCCGACGCTCCGAATCGGCGCGGCCTTCGTCTGGACCGGCGCGTGCCTGGTCGGCTTGCTGACCGGCATGGGGGTGCTGGTGGTGACCCCGGGGCTCCGGCGGCGGTGGCGGCATGGCGCGATCCAGCGGTGGGCGCGCGGGCTGGGTCGGATCGTCGGGATGAAGGCCCGGATCGAGGGCCCCCTCCCCCGGGCGCCCTTCTTCCTGGTGGCCAATCACTTGAGCTACCTCGACATCCTGCTGCTGCTCGGCCACGTGGAGGGCGTCTTCGTCGCCAAGCACGAGCTCGGCAGATGGCCGATCCTCGGTTACCTGACCCGACTGACCGGCACTATCTTCTTGAATCGCAGCAGCTCGCGCGACACCCTCCGGGCCATGGAGGCGATCGGGGCCCGGATCGCCGAGGGTGATGGGGTGATCGTCTTCCCGGAAGGAACCAGCTCCAGCGGCGACGACGTTTACCCCATGAAGCCGGCGCTCTTCGAGTGGGCCGCGCGGCGGGGCTACCCCGTCCACGTGGCTTCGATCGAGTATCGGGCGCCCGATGGCGGGCCGAGCGCGCGAGAAGCGCTCTGCTGGTGGGGGGACATGGCCTTCCTCCCCCACGTGATCGCGCTCTGCCGGATGCCGGGCTTCGACGCCGACGTGGTCTTCGGCACCGAGCCGCTCGTCGGCGACGACCGCGGCTGGCTCGCCGGCCAGGCTCGCGCCCGGATCGCGGGACTCAGACAGAGGCACCAAACGTGGGGAGCCGGATGACGGATCGCCGAGCGGACTTGTCAACGAGCGTCGACGCCAACCGGCAGCTTCTGGAGCAGGCCCTGGCCGCGCTCGACCGGCTCTCCGACGCGCAGTACGCCGATCGCCGCGGCGCCTGGGCCCCGGTCGGGGCGCAGTACCGCCACGTGCTCGATCACTATCACTGCTTCCTCGAAGGCCTCCCGACCCGCGAGATCGACTACGACCAGCGCGCCCGCGATCCGCGGCTCGAGAGCTCGCGCGACGCCGCGGCCGCCGCCACCCGCGCCGTCCGGGACGCGATCGCCGTGATCGACGCCGAGGCCGACTATCCGGTGCGAGTCCAGCTCAGGACCTCCGCCGACGCGGCCGACCCCGAGTGGACCAGCTCGACCGTGGGCCGCGAGCTCCAGTTCCTGCTCTCCCACACCGTCCACCACTTCGCGCTGATGAAGCTGCTCGTGGCCGGCGATCAGGTGGACCTCGGCGCGGAGTTCGGCGTGGCTCCCTCGACCCTCTCCTACGCCCGAGCCCAGCGATAGCGTGTGCACCCTGAGCTGGCTTCCCCAGCCATCGGGGTACTTCCTCTGCTTCAATCGCGACGAACGGCGCACTCGCGCTCCGGGCGCCCCGCCCTCGCTCTACCAGGCCGACGGGCTCCGCTTCGCGGCCCCGATCGACGGTGACTTCGGCGGTACCTGGATCGGCGTGAACGAGGCCGGGCTCTCGGTCTCGCTGCTCAACCGCTACGAGGATTCGCCGGTGGACCCCGCCGGGGGCACGGTGAGTCGGGGCCTCCTGGTGAAGGCCCTGCTCACCTCCTCGTCTCTCGACGAGCTGGCGCGCCGCGTCGCCGGCGACGACCTGGGTCGCTACCAGCCGTTCACCCTCTGCGCCGCGGCGCCGGGCCTGCCTCTCGCCATCTACGACTGGACCGGCGAGCGGCTGCTGGCAGCGGGCCACGAAGCACCGGGCATGGTGCGAACCAGCTCCGGCCGCGACCAGCGCGAGGCGGAGCTGATTCGCGGGCGGGTCTGGAACGCGCTGGCCACCACCCGGACCGCGATCGAGGCCGGCACGCTCACCGAGTTCCATCGGAGCCACCGACCCGAGAAGGGGCCCTTCTCCGTCTGCATGCATCGCGAGGAGGCGCGGACCCAGAGTCTCTGCACGGTGGCCGTGTCGGAGCTCGGAATCGAGCTCGGCTACTTCGCCGGACCGCCGTGCGAGGATCCGCCCTTTTCCTCGGTTCGGCTGGAGCGTCACCCCGACCGGGCCGATGGCCAAGCGCTTTAGCTTCTTCAGGCTGGCGCTCGCCGCCTATGCGCTCCTGCTCCTGGCCTCCCACGTGGCCCGGCTGCTCCGACCCTGGCGTCCTGGCGAACCCGAGGGAATGACGGTCGTCGACGTTCCCGCCGCCAAAGGCGCCGAGGAGCTCGATCGGCCGATCCGTCTCGCCCTCCTGGACACCGGAGCGCGATCGGACTCACTCCCGCCCGTGGTCCTGCTGCACGGGAGCCCCGGCACTCATCGCGAAGTCGGCCGCCTCGCCGAGCTGCTCGGCGCCTCCCGGCGGGCCCTCGCACCCGACCTTCCCGGGTTCGGGCGCTCCAGCCACGACGTGCCCGACTACTCCATCCTCGCCCACGCCCGCAACACCTTGAGCGCGCTGGATTCGCTGGGCATCGGTCGAGTCCACGTGCTCGGCTTCAGCATGGGCGGCGGCGTGGCGATCTCCATGGCGGAGCTCGCGCCGGAGCGGATCGCCTCGATCACCCTGCTCTCGGCGATCGGAGTGCAGGAGTACGAGCTGCTGGGCGATTACCTGCTCAATCACGCCGTGCACGGGCTCCAGCTAGTCGGCCTCTGGCTCCTCCGCGAAGGGGTGCCCCACTTCGGCGCGTGGGACGGGGCGTTCTTCGGCGTCGAGTACGCCCGCAACTTCTACGACACCGACCAGCGTCCGCTCCGGGGGGTGCTCACCCGGTACCGGCAGCCGATGCTGATCATCCAGGGCGTCCACGACGACCTGGTCAACCCCGCGGTCGCGATCGAGCACCATCGGATCGTTCCCCAGAGCGAGCTGGTCATGCTCGGCGACGAGAGCGCCAATCACTTCATGGCGTTCATGCGCCCCCAGGCCCTGGCGCCGGTGGTGGCCGAATTCCTCGATCGGGTCGACCGAGGCGAGGCCGCCACCCGGGCGACGGCGGATCCGGCTCGGCTCGCCGACGCCGCCCGGCCGTTCGACCCCGCCACGCTGCCCAAGCCGGTCGGGTTGACGCTCGGGATCATGCTGCTGCTGATCGCGGCGGCGACCTTCGTCAGCGAGGATCTCGCCTGCATCGCGACGGGCCTCCTGGTGGCGCGCGGCACGCTCGGCTTCGTGGAAGGCACCCTCGCCTGCTTCGCGGGCATCGTGATCGGCGACCTGGGCCTCTTCGTCGCGGGCCGCTGGCTGGGTCGAGGCGCGGTGCGCCGGGCGCCGCTCCGGTGGCTGATCAGCGAGACCGACGTGACCCGGAGCTCCGCCTGGTTCGCGCGGCACGGCGCCTGGATCGCGATCGCGACCCGCTTCGTGCCCGGCACGCGGCTCCCGACCTACTTCACGGCGGGCGTGCTGCAGACCAGCGCTTTCGCGTTTCTGCTCGCCTTCGTCGTGGCGGCGGCCGCCTGGACTCCGCTCCTGGTCGGCGCGAGCGCGGTCTTCGGGAGCAGGGTGATCGCGGCCTTCACCCAGTATCAGCGCTTCGCCATCCCGACCATCTTCGGGATCGCCGTCCTGCTCTACTTCCTCGTGAAGCTGGTGATCCCGCTCGCCACCTGGCGCGGGCGGCGCCGGGTGAAGGGTCGCTGGCTCCGGCTGACGCGCTGGGAGTACTGGCCGCGAACGGTCGTCTACGGCCTGCTCCTGCCGTACCTGCTCTGGCTCGCCTTCAAGCACCGGAGCCTGACCGTCTGGACGGCTGCCAATCCGCGCATTCCGGGAGGCGGCTTCGTCGGCGAGTCGAAGGCGGAGATCCTGGCCGGCTTCGGCGCGAGCGACCGGATCGCGCGCTGGGTGGCGCTGCCGCCGGGATCGGTCGAGGCCCGCCTGGCGCTCGCCGACCGCTTCATGGACGGCGAGGGCCTCGCGTTCCCGATGGTCGTCAAGCCGGACGTCGGCGAGCGCGGATCGGGGGTGGCGTTTCCGACCAGCCGAACGGAGCTGACGCGCTACCTCGAGAAGGCCGGTGAGACCACGATTCTCCAGGAGCTGGTCCCAGGCGAGGAGCTGGGGATCTTCTACGTCAGGCGTCCGACCGAGCCGCGGGGCCGGATCTTCGCGATCACCCGCAAGGAGTTTCCGGAGCTGGTGGGTGACGGCCGGCGAACCGTGGAGGAGTTGATCCTCGCGCATCCGCGGGCGGTGGCGATGGCGCGCTTCCACCTCGCACGCTGGGCGGAGCGGCTCGACGAGGTGCCGGGCGACGGCGAGAGGATTCCGCTGGTCCAGGTGGGGACCCACAGCCGCGGCTCCACCTTCTTCGACGGCACCTCGCTCGCCACCGAGCCGATGCTCGAGGCGCTCGACCAGCTCGGGCGCGAGCCCCGGTTCTGCTTCGGGCGCTACGACGTCCGCGGCCCCTCGCTCGAGGCGATCCAGGCCGGCCAGTTCAAGGCGATCGAAGCCAACGGCACCGGCGCCGAAGCCACCAGCATCTACGATCCGGCCAACTCGCTCCGCACCGGGCTCGGCGTGCTCCGCCGGCAATGGGCGCTCGCCTTCGAGATCGGGCGCGCCAACGTCGAAGCGGGTGCGCGGCCCAGCTCCGTCCGCGAGCTGCTGGGCCTGCTCGCCGCGCACCGGCGCGCGGTCCGAGCGCACGTCTCGGCCTGACCCGGTCTCGCCTTGCGAACCGGGCGCGCGCCCCGAAGATTGTCGGGTAGACCTGCCGGAGCACCGTCGTGACGATCTACTACTTCGACCTGATGTGGGGCGTGGCGCTCTTCGTGGTCGCCGGGTTCACCGCCTGCTGCGTGGTCTTCAACCCGGCGGTCCGCTCGGTGCGCACCATGGGGATCGTGGCCTCCTACGCGGTCGGGGCGATGATGCTGGCGGCGCTGCCGCTGGCCGTCGCGGTCGCCACCTGGTGTCTCTTCGCCGGCGCCGGCGGTCTGGTGGCCCTCGGCTACGAGCTCTGGGCCCGGCGCCGCTATGCCGGCAGCGGACGGCGGCCTCGCCCGCTGGTGCTGCTCCAGGGATTCCTGCTCTGGCCCGCGATGGTGCCCGAGGCGATCGAAGGCGCGCTGGTGGATCTCGGAATGCTCGAGCCGAGCGGCCCGGACGGCGAGGAGAAGGAGCTGCTCCGAGATCGGGCCCGCGCCCCGGAGGCCGCCGGGAACCGATAGCCGTCGGGCGGCGTTCCCTTGGCGCACCCCGTCCGACGGAGAGGTCCATGCAGCTCGCCAAGCCCGCGCTGGTCACCAGTTGGATCTGCCAGATCGTCGCCGCCGCCATTCTGGGGCAAACCCTCTACTTCAAGTTCACCGGCGCGCCCGAGTCGGTCTACATCTTCTCCACCCTGAACGCCGAGCCCTGGGGCCGGATCGGGAGCGGCGTGCTCGAGGCGATCGCGGTGGTGCTGCTGCTCTACCCCAAGACACCGGCCGTCGGCGCCGTGCTCGCGCTCGGCCTGATGGCAGGCGCGATCGGGGCCCACCTCACCAAGCTCGGGATCGACGTCCAGGGCGACGGTGGGACGCTCTTCGCGCTCGCGCTGGCGGTGGCGATCGCGTCGGCGGTCGTCGCCCTGCTCCGGCGGCGCGAGCTCCCGATCGTCGGAGCGCGGTTCTAAGGGGCGGCCCCGAGCAGCCGCAATCCCTCGAGGCCGGGACCAGCAGACCGCCTCACTCGCGCCCCGTGCCGCCGGCGAGCCCCCCGGGTTGACCGGCGGCTTACTTTGCCTATAATGCTCACCTTGTGACTATAATCGAGCGTTCCTGATGGCTCCCGGCTCCGTAGCCGAATTCGAGCTCCTGGTCCTCCTCGCGGCGGTCCGGCTCGGCCCCGAGGAGGCCTACACCGTCTCCATCGCCGACCTGATCGAGCGCCGAACCGGCCGCTCGGTGCGGCGGGCGAACGTCCACGCCACCCTCCACCGCCTCGAGTCGAAGGGCTTGGTCTCGACCAGACTGGGTGACCCGCGCCCGGAGCGCGGCGGCAAGCCCCGCCGCCTGGTGACCGTCCGCGCGGAGGGTCGCGCGGCCCTCCGCGCCACCACCAGCGCGATCCGGAAGATGAGCCTCGGGCTCGACGAGGTGATCGGCGGGTGACGGCCCCCGCGTGGGTCGCTGCGTTGATCCGGCTCGTCGCGCCCGCCGGTCGGGCCGAGGACGCCATCGGCGATCTGGTCGAGATGCACGCGCGCCGGAGAGCGCGCGGGAGGGTGCGGGCGCAGCTGATGCTGCTCGCGGGCGCGGCGGATCTCGCCGTCGCGCTCTATCGCGAGCGGCGCCGAGTCGAGCGAAGGAGGTGGCGGGTGCGACGGATGATCGACGGCTGGTTTCGGGACCTTCGCCTCGCGGCCCGGGCGCTCCGCCGGGCCCCGAGCTTCACCGCGGTCACCACGCTGACACTCGCGCTCGCCATCGGGGCGAACACCGCGATCTTCAGCGTGGTCGACACGGTGCTGATCGATCCACTCGGCTTCCCCGCCGCCGAGCGACTGGTCTCGATCGGCGGTTCGGCCCCGGGCACCGACATGCCACCCGAGTTCCGGCTCGGCGCGGAGTTCCTGGTCGAGTACCAGGAGGCCGACCGGCTGGAGAGCCTGGCGATGTACGGTGGCGGCCAGACCACCGTCCGCGCGGAGGATCGAGTGGAGCGGCTCTTCGTCGCCACGGCGCTCCCCTCGCTCTACCCCACGCTCGGCGCCGAGCCGGCCCTCGGGCGGCTGCCCAACGACGAGGACGATTCCGGGGCGGTGATGCTGATCAGCCACTGGCTCTGGAGCAGCTGGTTCGGGAGCGACCCGGCGATCGTGGGCCGCTCCTTCGAGGTCAGCGGCAGGAGCCGCACCGTGGTCGGCGTGATGCCCGCGAGCTGGCGCTTCCCGGAGGCGCGGATCGCGATCTGGCTGCACGCCACGATCCGCGACCCCGAGCAGCTCCGGCCCGGCAGTTTCGCGTTCGCGCTGGTCGGGCGGATGACCCCGGGCACCACCACGGAAGAGCTGGCCAGCGAGCTCGACGTGCTGGCCCAACGGCTGCCCGAGCGCTTCGGCGGCCCGGCCAGCTATCGGGACATCATCGCCAAGCACCGCGCGGTGGTGACGACGCTCGAAGAGGCCACGGTGGGCGAGGTGGCCCGCCCGCTCTGGCTCCTGCTCGGAACCGTGGGCATCGTGTTGCTGATCGCCTGCGCCAACGTCGCCAACCTGTTCACCGTGCGGGGCGAAGGCCGCCGTCGCGACCTCGCGGTCCGGCTCGCCCTGGGCTCCGGACGCGCCGGGCTGATCCGCGCCCAGATGGCGGAGGCCTTGCTGCTCGCCGGGCTGGGTGGCGCGATGGGCGCCTTCCTCGCCTGGCTGACTCTCCCGCTGCTGGTCAGGATCGCGCCAGAGAACATTCCCAACCTCGATCTCGCGAGCCTCGACGGGCGGGCGCTCGCCTTCGCCCTGGGTGTCACCCTGGTGACCGCGGCCGTCTTCGGCCTCGCGCCGGCGTTCCGCTTTTCCCGCCCGCGCTTCGTCGGTGCGCTCCGTCAGGCGGGCGCGATCGGCGAAGAGGGTCGCCGCTACGGCCGCGACCTGTTGGTCTTCGTCCAGACCGCGATGGCGCTGTTGCTGCTGGTCGGCTCCGGTCTGCTGCTCCGGAGCTTCTGGACCCTCTCCCACGTGGATCCGGGGTACGACACTCGCGACGTCTTCACCTTCCAGGTGGCGCCGAGCCGCGAAGGCCTGCGGGACGGGCCGTCGTACGCGGCGTTCCACCGTCAATTCATGGAGCAGGTCGCCACGCTGCCGGGCGTCGAGTCCGTGGGACTCACCAACTGGCTGCCGCTCGACGAAGGCGCGGCGTCGAACCGATTCGCGACCGAGGAGAGCATCGCGAGCGGACAGACGCTGCCGCCGGCCGAATTCACCTTCGTGGGTGGCGACTACTTCGGGACCATGGGGATCTCCCTGCTCCGGGGCCGGCTGCTCGAGCCGAGCGACGACGTCGTCGGGCCCACCAACGTGGTGATCAGCACCACGGCGGCGGCCCGCTTCTGGCCGGGCCAGAATCCCCTGGGCAAGCGGATCTCGATGACGGCGGGAGACACCACGGGCTGGCTCACGGTCGTGGGCGAGGTCGAGGACGTCCTGGCCGACGACTTCCGGCAGGCGGCGCCCAGCCCGATGGTCTATCTCCCGATGGTGGGGCCGAACCCGCGCTGGGCGGTCGGCTCCCCGGCGTACGTGGTCAAGACCCCGCGCGGCGGCGAGATCGAGCCGGACGTGCGCGAGCTGATGCGGCGGCACGTGCCCGAGTCGCCGATGTATCGGATCTTCACCATGGAGGGGCTGGCGGAGCGCTCGATGGCGCAGCTCTCGTTCACCATGCTGATGCTCGCGATCGCCTCGGGGCTGGCGCTGGCGCTCGGCGCGGTCGGGCTCTACGGCGTGCTCTCCTACGTCGTCTCCAACCGCAAGCAGGAGATCGCGATCCGGATGGCGCTCGGGGCCGAGGCCACGCGAGTGCGGCGGATGGTGGTGGCGCACGGCGCGCGGATTACCATGGCGGGCGTGGCGGTCGGGCTGGTGGCGGCCTTCTTCCTGACCCGCCTGCTCGACTCCCTGCTCTACGGCGTCGGGGCGCTCGATCCGGTCACCTTCGTGGCGATGTCGCTGGTGATGATCGCGGTCGCGCTGCTCGCCAGCTATCTGCCGGCCCGGCGGGCCTCGGCGGTCGATCCGATGGCGTCGCTCCGCGCGGAATGAGCGGCCGCGGGCGTTCGATCCGGGCGCCCGACCGGTTCGGGGCTACCTTCCCTCCGACCCGAACGAGCCGCCATCCGCGGAGGAGACCGACATGAATCTCGGCGCGTTTTCCGTCAGCCTGGCCGTCAAGGATATCGAAGCCTCGAAGGCGTTCTACCAGAAGCTCGGGTTCGCCATCGTGGGCGGCGACCAGAGCCAGGGCTGGCTGATCCTCAGAAACGCGGGCCACACGATCGGCCTCTTCCAGGGCATGTTCGACAAGAACATCCTGACCTTCAATCCCGGCTGGGACGACGAGGCCCGACCGGTGGGCTCCTTCACCGACGTGCGCGAGCTCCAGAAGCGGCTCAAGGCGGCGGGCGTCGCCCTGGTCACCGAGTGCGACGAGAGCTCGACCGGTCCGGCCAGCTTCACGGCCCTCGATCCCGACGGGAATCCGATCCTGGTCGACCAGCACGTCTGACGTCGGGCTCGCCCCACGCAACCTCCTCGGCCGCCTCGGGGTCCAACCAGGCGAGACATCCACCCGAGTGAGGAACGATGGAGGCGTTGCGCCTGGCGCTCGCGCTGCTCGCCACAGTCACCCCGACCGGAGCAGCCGACCCGATCGCCGGGATTCTCGGCGGCTTCGAGCAGGCGCGGGTCGTCGCGCTCGGTGAGACGCATGGGCACGACGAATTCCACCAACTGGTCATCCGGCTGCTCGAGGACCCCCGGGCGCAGGCTCTGATCGACGACGTCGCGGTCGAGTGGGGCAACGCGCTCTACCAGGGCGTCATCGATCGCTACCTGGACGGCGGCGCGGTGCCCTGGGACTCCGTCACCATGGCGTGGCGCAACACGGTCGTCTCGCCCGGCCTGGTGTGGGACGCGCCGGTCTATCAGCGCTTCTTCGAGGCAATCCGCCGGATCAACACCGGGCTCCCGACCGAGCGCCGCTATCGGGTGATCCTGGCCGACTCGCCGGTCGACTGGTCGAGGGTGACCTCGCGTGACGACCTCCAGCCCTTCGGCGACCGCGCGCTCGCGATGGCCGACAACGTCCGCCGGCTCTCGCTGCTCCGGGGCCGGCGGGCCCTCTTCCTGGCGGGCGGGCTCCACGTCCACCGGCAACCGCGCACGTTCCCGACCCGGGACGGCATCCCGCGCGGCGAGATCCCATCGGTTGCATGGATCGAGCTCAAGCATCCGGGCACGGTCTACGTGATCCAGTCGATGGCGCGCGCGGTCGACCTCGAGGTCGAGGCGCTGATCGGGAGCGGTCCACCGCGCCTCGTCACCATGGCCGAGTCGCCCGCGCTCGCGGCCCTCGACGCCGACCGGGTCCACACCCTCCGCAACGCCGACGGCACCAAGCCGCGCGTCTATCGCGATCTCCGCCTCGGCGACCTGGTCGACGCCGTGATCCTCTGGGATCGCTCGGCGCTCCACTATCCGGAGCCGGACCCGGCCACCTATCGGGTGGATTGGTACTGGCAGGAGCTCGAGCGGCGGAGCCGGCTCCTCCGCGGGCGTCCGATGGACCCCGCCCTCCGGGAGCCGAGCGACGGCGGGCCCTAACGCTTCTGGAGCTTGATCTCGACCCGCCGGTTCTTCTGGCGGCCCTCGGCCGTGCCGTTCGACGCGACCGGCATGGTGGGCCCGAAGCCCCGGGTCGTCATCCGGCTCTCCGCCACCCGGGCGTTGCTCGCCAGCCATCGCATGACCGAGGCGGCGCGCTCCTCCGACAGCCGCTGGTTCGACGCCCGGGTGCCGGTGCTGTCGGTGTGGCCTTCGATCAGGATCGGGAGGTCGGGGTGCTGCGCGATCAGCTCCGCCAGCTGCTCGAGCGCCGCGGTGGCCTCGGGGCGGAGGGTCGACTCGCCGGTGTCGAAGAGGATCTCGGCCCCCAGGTTGACCTGGATCTCGCTCTCGGTCTCGGTCACCTGGAGCCGCTCGTCCTCGATCGGGACCACCGCGACGTTGTCGATCGCCGCCGAGTAGCCTGTCCGGGGTGAGACGGTGAGGCTCTCGAACGCGAGCGTGGTCGAGTCGGCCCGGGCGGTGAAGATCCAGCTCTTCTGGACCCAGCCCATGTCGCGGCTCGAGCGCCCGGTGGCGTCGAAGCTGAAGTCCTGGGATTGCCCGGCCGCGGAGAGCCGCATCGGCTTGAGCGCCGGGGGCTGGTTGGGGTTGCCGGCCAGGTCGAAGCTCACCCGATACCGGACACCCGGCCGCGTCGCGAAGGTCTGGGCGATCCCGCCCCGGACGTACGGAGGCGTCGTTCGACTCCGCGCGCTGCCGTCGAGATCGATCGCGTAGCTGCCGTCGGACGAAGTCCAGTACCCGGCGCCGACCAGGTCCACGCCCTCTCCGATGACGACCCATCCCGGAATCGCGGTGGAGCCGCCGGCGAGATTGAGGAACGCGCGGGGGCCCGGCCCCTCCTCGAAGCTCCCGTTCTGGAGCAGCGAGACCGGCCGCTGGGCGAGGAGCGGCGAGCCGCCCGCGGCCAGGAGAAGGAGCATCGCGCGACCCACCGAGGACGGGCTCACGGCCGGAAGCTTACGCCACCCACCCGGTCGGGTGGAAGCCGGTCGCTCTTGCCCCGGTCGAGCGGCCCCGATGATACTCCCGGATGCGCCACCCCAAAGACCTGGCCGAAGAACAGGCCCGCCTGATCTCGGTCTGCCTGGTGATCATCGCCGCCGTCGCCACCGGGGCGGCGCTCGCCTACATGCGGCCGGCGCTGGTCCCCTTCGTCCTGGCGGTCTTCCTCTACTACATCGTCTCGCCGCTCGCGGACCTGCTCGAGCTGCGCGCCCACCTGCCGCGGTGGGCGTCGACCATCGTCACGCTGCTCGTGGTCGCTGGGCTGATCTTCGCGATCGGGCTCCTGGCCACCTTCTCGATGCGCGGCCTGCTCGCCTCCGCCGACCTCTATCGGGAACGGCTGACCGAGCTCACCCAGCAGGTGGTGCGGGCCCTCAACGCCTGGGGCATCGACATCGGCCAGCCCGTGCTGCTCGAGTGGGTCCGCGCCCTCCCCACGGGGCGGATGCTCCAGACCAGCGCGGGCCGGGCCTTCGGCCTGCTCACCAACGGCTTCCTGATCCTGATCTTCGTGATCTTCCTGCTGCTCGGGCGGCGGCGGGAGATGATCAAGAGCGCCGTCTTCCGCGAGATCGACTCGAAGATCCGCCGCTTCCTCGGTCTCAAGTTCGTGATCTCGGCGGTGACCGGCATCCTGGTCGGACTGATCCTCTCGCTGCTCGGGCTCGACCTGGCGCTGGTCTTCGGGCTCCTGACCTTCTTTCTCAACTTCATCCCGTCGGTCGGATCGATCGTGGCCGTGCTGCTCCCGATGCCGGTGGCGATCGTGCAGTACGACACCCTGCTGCCGGTGATGGGCGTGCTGGTGCTGCCGGGGATCGTCCAGATGGTGATCGGCAACGGGATCGACCCCAAGATCATGGGCCAGGGCCTCGACCTGAGCCCGGTCACGGTCCTGATCGCGCTGGTGTTCTGGGGCTTGATCTGGGGCGTGGCCGGGATGCTGCTCGCCGCGCCGATGACGGCGATCCTCCGGATCGTGCTGGCCCAATTCGACACGACGTGGCCCGCGAGCGAGCTCCTGGCCGGGCGGTTTCCGGAGGCGGGACATACCGGCACCTGGACCGCCACGCCACCGCCGGGAATCGATCAGTCGACCGCCGCACCGACCGTGGATTGACGGCGCTCAGCCGGCCCGACTCCCTGCGGGTCTCGCCCGCCCTTCGCTGACACTCTCCGAGCCCGCCTCCGGACGATCACCGAGCAACCGCATCACCCGCTTCCATCCTTCGTGCGCCGTCGGGCCGGCCTCGCCGAACACTTGAGCCAGGCGAGCGTGCTGGAGGCCCGTCAACTGGCGCTCCAGCTCGATGCCGGCGGGGGTGGGAGACAGGCGCCGAACCCGCCGGTCCCGCGGATCGGCGGTCGCGGTGACGAATCCGCGCCGGAGCAACGCGCGCACCGGCTCGTGCACCGCTTGTTTGGTGACCCCGAGCTCCCGCAAGAGCCTGCCCATCGAGAGCGCGGGCAACCGGCAGACGAAATAGAGGATCCGGTGGTGGATGCGGCCCAGCCCCCGGCGGGCGAGGACGCGGTCGGGGTCGGCCACCAGCCGTTTGAAGCCGAAGTACATCAGCTCGAGGGCGTCGTCCAGCTCGCGCTGGGAAATCGGTCGTCGGGTCACGTTGACGGAAGATCGCTCGGCCCGTAGCATTAGGTCAACCTACTTGACCCATTGGGGCGTCGATGCGGCGGCTGGTGGAGCGGCACCCGGTACTCGTCTTCTTTCTCCTCGCGCTCGCCATCTCCTGGGCCGGCTGGATCCCCTATGCCGCGGCCCGGTCCGGCCGCACCGCCGCCCAGATCCCCGCCGAGATCATCTGGGCCGCCGAGTTCGGTCCCACGCTCGCCGCTCTGATCCTGACCGGATGGCTCGCCGGCCTGCCCGCGGTCGGGCGGTTGCTCCGCCGGCTCGTCGCCTGGCGGGTCGCGCCCCGGTGGTATCTGTTGGCCTTGCTGATCACGCCGGCGCTCGCCGCCCTCGTCGCTCTGGCGATGCCGCTGCTCGGCCGCGGGCCGGTCGACCCCACGCTCCTCGGCGCCTGGGCCGAGCGGTTCAGGGCCCGGACGGCGGCGTTCACCCCGTCCGCCGGATTGATCAGCGGGCTGGTCGACCTGATGGGGACCAGCCCGGCGCGCACCCTCGCCGTGTTCGCTCTGCTCGCGATCACCAACGGCGGAATCTCGGAGGAGGTCGGCTGGCGCGGCTTCGCGCAGCCACGGCTCCAAGCCAAACACTCCGGCGCCCTGGCGGCGGTGGGCGTCGGCGTGCTCTGGGGACTGTGGCACACCGGCACCGGCTTCTGGCAGATGCTGCTGACGGGGGCGCCGGCCGAGGCAGCGACGTTCGCCGTTCGATATCTGGGGCAATACCTCCTGCTCGTCGTCCCGCTCGCCGTGATCTACGCCGTGCTCTGGAACGGGACCGGCGGCAGTCTCCTCCTCTGCATCCTGCTCCACGCCTCGTACAACATGACCATCACCGTGGTGACCTCCGCGTGGCCGGCGTTCCCCATCGGTCTCATGATCGGGCTGCTCTGGGTCGTGGCGGTCGCGCTCGCCATCGGCTTCCGGACGACGCTGCTCGCACGGAGGGAGGAACCCGCGTGATCGGTCCGCTCCTGATCGCCGTCCTCGCGATCCAGGACCCGCTTGCCGGGCTCGATCGCGAGGTGGAGCGCGTCATGGCCGTGACGAGGACGCCCGGCACCGCGATCGGCGTCCTGCTCGGAGATCGGGTCTTGGTGTCCCGAGGGTACGGGGTGCGGACCGTGGGTCGGCCGGAGCCGGTCACCGAGGAGACGGTCTTCGCCATCGGCTCGGCCACCAAGTCGTTCACCGCCGCGGCCGTCGCGATGCTGGTCGACGAGGGAGCCCTCGCCTGGGACGACCCGGCCCGGGATCGCCTCGCTGGCCTGCGCCTGTACGACGCGTACGCGAGCGCTCACCTCACGATCCGCGACCTGCTTGCCCACCGATCGGGGCTGCCCCGGTGCGACTTCTGGTACGGAACCAGGCTGTCCCGGGCCGAGGTGATCCGCCGGATCCGCTTCTGCGTGCCGGTACGCGAGCTGCGGACCGGGTTCGGCTACCAGAACCTGATGTATCTCGTGGCGGGAGAGATCGTGGCCGCCCGGTCCGGCCGCACCTGGGACGCCTTTCTCCGCGAGCGCGTCTTCGAGCCTCTCGGCATGACCCGCACCACCACGACGCTGGTCGAGGATCCCGACGCAAACCTGGCGACGCCGCATGCCGTCCGCGACGGCGTCGCGGTCGCCGTGCCATGGCGCCGGCTCGACAACGTGGCGCCCGCGGGGTCCATCAACTCGACCCTCGAGGACATGCTGGGCTGGGCGCGATTCCAGCTTTCCGGCGGGGTCGCCGGTGGTCGCCGGCTGCTCAGCGACTCCGTGATGCGGGAGATGCGCACGGCGCAGATCCCGATCGAGAACGAGGGTTTCCCCCAGTGGGCCGACTCCCCCCTCCTCAGCTACGGGCTGGGATGGTTCCTCTGGAGCCATCTCGGTCGTTTGGTGGTCGAGCACGCGGGCGGGATCGACGGCATGAGCGCCGACGTTGCCCTGGTTCCCGACCTCGGGCTGGGCATCGTGGTTCTCGCGAATACCACCGAGTCGAACCTGCCGCCCGCCGTCGTGAACTGGGTGCTCGACGCGATGATGGGCACGCGCCCGAGGGACTGGATCGGGCGGCTCGAAGCAGCGGCGCCAACGGTGCCCGACTCGGTTCCGTCCTCTCGTGACGAGCCCTCGGGGATGGTCGTCGACCGGGCTCTGGCCGGGACCTATGCCGACAGCCTGTTCGGCCAGGCGACGGTCCGAGTGAGCGGCGATCGACTCGAGATCCGATTCGCGGATTCGGGCGATCGGCTCAGGCTCGATCCGCTCGGCGGCGACCGCTTTCGCGGCTACTGGAGCAGCTATCGAATCTTCGGGCCGACCACCGCGGTCGCGTTCCACCGCGGCCCCGAGGGACGCGCGGCGGCCCTCCAGGTGGACGGCATGGCCACCTTCCACCGGGCAGGTTCACCGAGCTCGTCCCCACGCTGACTCGCCCCGCGATCCCCCGCGGCAACCATGGGTCGCCGAGCCACTCGGCTCGACCCGGTTCGCCAATGGCACGGAGGGTAGGCCCGCCTCATATTGGTCGATGACTGCGGTGGGGCTTCCGCAGCTCGTCCATCGCCACGCGCCCAAGATCCCGAATCCAGGTTGCTCCGAGAAAATGCCGCCAAGAGCTCTCTGCCCGCGCTCCGACCAGGCGACCGCCGGCCGCCCCGGCGACCCATCCCCTCTCGCTGGGCGTGGGCGCTGGGCGCTCCTCGCCGCACTCGGGGTCCTCGCGCTCGGCTGTGGCGACGAGGGCGGCCGGCCCCCCATCATCGACATGCACCTTCACCCGATGCCGTGGGGCCCGGACGAGGTGCGCGAGACGTCCGATTTCACCGCGGGCTGGCGTGTTACGATGGCGGCCATGGACCGACTCGGCATCGTGCGCGCCGTGGCGAGCGGAACGACCGACGCCATCGAGCACTGGCGCCGGCTCTCCCCCGATCGGATCATCGCCGGCATCCTCTTCCCCTGCGACCGGGGGATCGCCGCGAACGGCGGGAGGCAGTGCTTCGCCGATGGCGATTCCCTCCCCGACCTCGATTGGCTCCGCGCGGAGATCGTGGCCGGGCGCATCGGCGTGCTCGGAGAGATCACGACCCAATATCTGGGGCTCGAGCCGGACCACCCGATGATGCTCCCCTACTACGCGCTGGCCGAGGAGCTCGACGTGCCGATCGCCATCCATCTTGGCGACGGACCGCCCGGCGCGGCGTACCCGAACGGGCCCTGTGGGGCCGAGCCTTGCTCCGCCCGCTACCGCGCCGGAGCGGGCGACCCATTGGGATTGGAGAGCCTGCTCCTCCGCTTCCCCAGGCTTCGGGTGTTCGTGATGCACGCGGGCTGGCCGATGCTCGACCGGATGCTCGCGATCCTGTTTCAGCATCCGCAGGTCTACGTCGACGTCGCGATCCTCGGGCATGCGGCGATCATGCCGCGCGCCAGCTTCCACCATCATCTCTGTCGTCTGGTCGAGAGCGGCTTCGGCGATCGGATCATGTACGGCACCGACGCCGGCGCCGCGGGGTTCGAGGAGTCGATCGAGGCGATCGAGACGGCGCCCTGCCTGAGCGCGGAGCAGCGGCGGGACATCTTCCACGACAACGCCGCCCGCTTCCTGCGCCTCGCCGACGCCCCCGAGTCCGACCAATGAACTCGGGCTCCGTCGGACGGCTTACGTGGTGGTGAGCAGCCGGCTCAGCACGGCCTGAAACCCCTCGCGCTCGGGCGAGTCGAAGTTGCAGAAGACGATCGCGCCCACCCGATCCCGCGGCCGGAACCCCATGTAGGTGGCGATCCCGGGATCGCCCCCGCCGTGCCCCCACTGGAGCTGGCCGCCGATCTCGCTGCTCGACCAGCAGAGCCCCCGGCCGAAGTGCGCGTCCGAGAGCATCAGGTCGACCGTCTCCTGCTCCAGGATCCGGCCGCCTTCGAAGCTGCCGCCGCCGCTGTACGCGCGGAGGAAGCGCGAGAGGTCGGTGACGCTGGTGCGCAGGAGTCCGTCCGGATAGTTGTAGAAGCTGTAGAGACAATGGGGCACGAGCGCGCCGGGAACGAGGGCGCTCTCGGGCACCCCGGCGGCCAGCAGCAGCGGGCCTTCAGCCGGGAGCGAGAAGTCGTCGGGCAGCCGCGAATAGGTCACGGCGTGCCGGGCCAGGTCGACCTCGGTGGTGAACCAGCCGCTCGCGCGCATCCCGAGGGGCGCGAAGATCCGCTCGCGGCAATACTGATCGAAGGGCTGCCCGCTCAGGCGCTCGACCAGGTAGCCGAGCAGGCCGAAGGCGACGTTGGAGTAGGCTCTGGGCGGCTCCGGCGGGTCGGCGGTGCCCGGCGCCCATTGGTGGAAGTTGGCTTCGCCGTCGTAGTAGGCCCCACCCTCGGTGAAGTACCCCTCGATCCAGGCGCCGAGCGCGACGGCCGGATCGCCGCAGGCGTAGCTCTGGCCGTAGGCCGGTCCATCGGTGATCGACGAGCGGTGGGTGAGCAACTGACGCGGCGTGATCGGGACGTCGGGAAAGCGCGGGTTCCTGACGGCGAACGGAAGCAACCCGTTGACGTCGTCGTCGAGCCCGAGCTTGCCCGCCTCCCACTGCTGCATGACGGCGGTGGCCGTGATCGTCTTGGAGATCGAGCCGATGTTCTGGATCGTGTCGGCAGTCATCGGCCGCTCGCCCGCCACGTCGGCCCAACCGAATCCGCGCGCCCAGGTCAGGTCCTCGCCCACGACCCGCGCCACCGCGACGCCCGGACTGCCGCTCCGTGGCAGCCAGCCCTCGACCAGCTCGGCCAGGTCGTCGAGCTCCGTGGCCGAGCGGCAGGCGATCGCCGCGCCCGCGATCGCGGAGCCAAGGGCAATGGTGAATTCGCGCCGCGAGAGCCCACTGCTCCGATCCATGATTCCACCTCCTCGAGACGTGACGGACTCTAGCGGCAACAGGGACAGCCCGGCTCTCCCAGCTCCATCGCTCCCGCGACCATCGAGACCGAGCGCGGCTCGTCGTCCGGCGTGGTCGCCTTGCGCCACAGGAAGCGGAGCCAGCCGCGAGCGCGGGCGTTGAGAGCTGGGACGGTCACGACCGGTGAAGCTAGGAGGCGGATCCGGCAGCGGCAACGGAGCCCCACGCCACGACCGGCCGGAGACGGGCTAGATTGGGAGATCAAGCCCTGGAGGAGCCAGCAGATGACATCCCGCGTTCACACCACCATCGTCTCGGCGCTCTGCGGTCTCGCGCTGTCGGTCCTGCCCACGGACGCCGTCGGGCAGCTCTCCTTCGAGGAGCGCGTCGACTCGCTGGCCGCGGCCAAGATCGCCGCCGGCCCCCTCGCCGGGATGCAGATCGGCGTGGCCCGGGGCGGCAAGGTGATCTTCGCCCGCGGCTACGGCATGGCCAGCATCGAGCTCAACGTCCCGGCCACGACGCGCACGGTGTACCGGATCGGGTCGGTGACCAAGCAGATCACCGCCGCCGCGATCATGCAGCTGGTGGAGCAAGGCAAGGTCTCGCTCGACGACGAGATCACGAAGTACATCCCGAGCTTTCCGACCCAGGGCCACAAGGTGACGGTGCATCACCTCCTCACCCACACCTCGGGCATCAAGAGCTACACCGGCCTGCCGTCCTGGGAGAAGCAGCAGCTGCTCGACCTGAGCCACGACGAGCTGATCGCGCTGATCGCGAACGAGCCGTTCGACTTCGCGCCCGGCGAACAGTGGCGCTACAACAAGACCGGCTACTACATGCTCGGGATGATCGTGGAGAAGGCGTCCGGTCAGCCGTTCGACGAGTACCTCGACCAGCACGTCTTCGGCCCCGCCGGCATGCTCCTTCGTCCTCCTACTGCCACGAGCGGAGCATCGTGCCGAACCGCGCGCAAGGCTACGAAGCCAAGGACGGCGAGCTGCCAACGACGGCCACATCAGCATGAACACGCCCGGCGGCGCCGGCGCGCTCTGCTCGACGGTGACCGATCTGATCCACTGGACGGACGCCCTCAGCAAGCACCGCGTGGTGAGCGCGGCGTCCTACCGGAAGATGACCACGCCCGCCAGCTTCGGCGACGGTCAGACCACCCTCGGCCGGCCGGGACAGCGGGGCGACGACGTCAGCTACGGCTACGGGCTGATGCTCTCGAAGGTCGACGGACACCGCCGGGTCGCGCACGGCGGCGGGATCAACGGGTTCCGCACCCAGCTGGCGCACTACCCCGACGACGACCTGGTCGTGGCGGTGCTGATCAACTCCGGCGGCAACCCCGGCGAGATCGAGGCCCTGGTGGCCAAGTGGGCGATGGCCGCGCGAGACGCGATCCCCTAGCGCATGGCCGACTTCCACCCGTTCGCGGAGCCATATCTCCGCGACCCCTACCCCACCTTCGAGCGCCTCCGCGAGGAGGCGCCCGTGTTCTACGACCCGGAGCTCGACTACTGGGTCGTGAGCCGGTACGAGGACGTCAAGGCGGTCCTCAGGGATTCGGAGCGGTTCTCGAATCAGATCACGCTGGCCCCCCTCCATCCCTTCACGGAGGAGACCAACCGGATCCTCGAGCAGGGCGGCTACCGGGCCCGACCGGCCATGGTGGGCACCGACCCGCCCTACCACACCAAGGCGCGGAAGCTGATGAACCAGGCGTTCACCCCACGCCGGGTGAGCGAGCTGGAGCCCTGGATCCGCCGTCTGGTCGAGAGCCGGCTGGCCGACATGCCGCCCAACGGCTCGATGGACCTGGTGCGGGACCTTACCTACGAGCTGCCGGCGCTGGTCCTCTTCAAGCTCTTCGGCGTGCCCGACGACGACGTCGGGCTCGTCAAGCTCGGCGCCGAGCATCGGCTGCTGCTGGTGTGGGGCCGGCCGTCGCCCGAGCAGCAGGCGGAGCTGGCCCGCGGGCTGCTCGTCTTCTGGGAGCACAGCGAGCGGCTGGTCGAGCGCCGCCTGCGCGAGCCGGCCGACGACCTCACCAGCGACCTGATCAGGATTCGGAATGGCGACGACGAGGTCCTCACCCTGCAGGAGATCGCGAGCCTGATCTTCGGCCTGCTCTTCGCCGGCCACGAGACCACCACGGCGTTCATCACCAACGCGGTGCGCCAGCTGCTCGGTCGCGGTACCGCGTGGCGGGACCTGGCCGCGGCGCCGGACGGCCTGCCGGCCGCCATCGAAGAGCTGCTCCGGCTCGACAGCTCGGTGATCGCCTGGCGACGGCTGGCCCTCCAGGAGACGGCGATCGGCGGGGTCACGGTGCCGCAGGGCGCGCGGATCCTGTTGCTGCTCGGGTCGGCCAACCACGACGATTCCCGCTTCGCCTGCCCGCACCAGCTCGACCTCGACCGACCGAACTTGCGGGACCACATCGCGTTCGGATTCGGAATCCACTACTGCCTGGGCGCCGCGCTCGCCCGGCTCGAGGCGAAAGTGGCCCTCGAGTGCCTGATGGAGCGCTTCCCGGCCCTCTCCCTGGTTCCCGGACAGCGGCTCTCGTTCCACGCCAACGTCGCCTTCCGGGGCCCCCGGGAGCTCTGGGTCCAGTGGTGAGGGAGCGGGCGCCGCGCTAGCTTCGAGCTCGAGCTCCAATCACAATCGAGCGGTACGTCCGGAGGGTCTATGCACGGTGTGGGCGGTGGTCCGTCTGTGCGGCGCTCCCGTTGGCTCCTGGCCCAAGCGTCCTTGCTGCTTGCCGCCTGCGGCTCTCCACCGGTGGCCAAGGTCCCGGACTTCGTCGCCGGTCTCCCCGGACTCGGCGCCGCCTCGAGCCGGCACGACACCGCGATGCGCGCCTTCCTGAGCGACCTCGAGGGCTGGGCGGCCCGGACCGGGCACCCGAGCTCGGCGGAAGCCCTGATCGGTCCGATGCTGCTCAGGGCTTCTCGTTTCCACGCGGTGCCGGCCGCCTCCGACACGGGACTCGAAGCCGACTATCAACGGCTCGACCTCCGATTCGCCTCGCTCCTCGAAGAGGGCGACAGTCTCCGACACGCGGCCGACACCGCTCACGATCGGCTGGTCGCGTGGCTCGCTCGCGAAGGAGTGGCGGCCGGCGAGAGCGCGAGCAGCTTCCGTGCGCCCGTGTTCCCACCCGGCCCGACCGATCCGGGGCGGACCGCGATGGCCGGGGTCAAGTGCTCGCTGATCTCCGTGTCCGTGCTGCCCAGCAAGGAGGGCGTGCACGTGTGCGTGCTCAAGGAAAAGGTCTGCAGCCGGATGCCGGCGGACGACGTCGGCCCCGCCTGGTGGCAGGTCCGCTGTATCCAGTCCTGCTTCGACTACATCGGATGGGTGCCCGACGGCGGCGGCTTCACCATCGGCCAGACCTGAGTCGGCCGACGCGGATGGGGAACGGATGACGCGGCTCTGGACGATCATCGGGGTCGAGGACGTCGCCCGGAGCTTCCGCTGGTACCAGACGCTCCTGGGTCAGCCGGTAGCGCACCCGGCCCACGACCACTTCGGGCAGATCGTCGCGACGGATGGGACGGTGCTGCTCTCGCTCCATCAGTGGGGCGCCCACGAGCATCCCACCCTGACGAGCCCCGACCTGGCCGCGCCCGGGAACGGTCTGCTGCTGTTCTTCCGGGTCGATGACTACGAGGCGGCCCTTGCCCGGGCGCGCGCGCTGGTCTCCCGACTCGACGAGGAGCCCCACCTGAATCCGAACACCCGGGCCAGCGAGTTCTCGCTCCGGGATCCGGACGGCTACTACGTGACGATCAGCGCGCTGCCCGCCGCGCCCTCCGAGCTCGAGACCCGGCGCCGGAATCTCGCCGCGGTCAATCCCTTCTTCATCGTGCGTGACCTCCAGGCTTCGATCTCGCACTACGTCGATCGATTCGGGTTCCAGCTCGACTTCCAGGGGCCCGACGACGACCCGTACTACGGTCGGGTGAGCCGGGACGGGATCGGGATCATGCTCAAGGCCGTCCATCCAGACGTGCCGCCGCAGCCGAACCGGACCCGGCACGAGTGGGCCCGTTGGGACGCGTTCATTTACACCCACGACCCCGACCCACTGTTCGAGGAGCTCCGCCAGCGGGGCGTCTCCTTCGTGCAGCCCCTGTCCGTCATCGACGAAGGACTCTGGGGCTTCGAGGTCACCGATCAGGACGGCTACGTCCTCGCGTTCGCGCGGCTGCACGACGGGTAGCGGCCAATCGTTGGAGTCGTAAGACGCTGCGGTTGACCTGGTCGCCCCTCCCGGAGCCCTTGCGGGGCGGCGAGCCGGGACTGATACTCGGCCACCCCATTCGACTCGGAGATCAGAGCCATGTACCTCATTCGCAACACGTTCGCGGCAAAGCCCGGTCAGGCCGGCAAGCTGGCCAACCAGCTGAAGGAGATGGTCTCGATCGGCAAGCTTCGGAATTCGAGGATCCTCACCGACGTGTCCGGCGACTTCAACACCGTCGTGATGGAGCACGAGATGGAGACCCTCGCCGAGTGGGAGAGTCTGATGGAGCGCTACCGGACGGACCCTCAGATCCGGTCCCTGGCGGCCGGCTACCTCGACCTCTGGACGGCCGGCAAGCGGGAGCTGTACAAGATCGCGTGAGGCCGACGCCGGGGACTGGTTGAAGTCCCCGCCCCGCCGGGCTATGCTGCGGGAGCAAGGGGGCGCAACCAAGGAGGGTGACATGCGAGCGAGCAGCATGTCTTGGTGCGCCATGATGGTCTGTCTGGTTCTTCCTGCGTCGGCAGCGGCGCAGGACTCCACCCCGGCACGAGCCGGAATCGAAGCGAGGCTGGAGGCGCGTGCCGAGCGTGCCGACGCCCGTGCGCGCCGCGCGAATCGCGAGGCTCGTGCCGCCCGATTGGATGCGGCTCGTCATCGGCGGACCGCGAGGGCCGCCCAAAGCTCCGCCCGACGAGCGAAGTCCTCCAGCCAGAAGTCTCTGGCGCGGAGCAGAGCCTGGTCCGCCCAGAGCGCGGCCCGCCGCGCCGACGTGCGGGCCAGGCGGGCGCGGCGCGAGGCCGCTTCGGCCCGGCGCGACGCCCGTCGCGCCAGGGCCGTCGGCGAGGCCCGAATCACCTCGACCAGGTGGTGGATGCTGTTCGGGTACTGACCCACAGCCCGCGGAAGCGGGGGGTGTCCGCGGAGCCAAGATGACCGCCACTCGCCCGCCGCTCCACCAGCGCGTCCTCCGGACGCTGCTGCTCTCCATGCTCCTCACCGGGTGCGCCGCCCCGACGTCGAAGGCCCCTCCAGCGGGCGACGACGCCGGGGCGGTCTTCGACCATCACGTCCATCTGTTGAGCCCGACCCTTGGTGCGCGACTGGAAAGCGCTCGGGGTTCCCTTCTCCCGGCCGGACAGCGTCTACACCTCCACCGCCGGCCTGCTGGCGCAGCCCGGCATCGACGGCGCCTGGGTGCTCTCGATGGGCTATCTCTACAGCTGGGCGATCTTCCGCGAGGGGCTCGAGCTCGACGACGCGGCGGAGTATCGGGGCGTGCGCCGCGAGAACGACTACGTCGCGGCCGAGGTCCGTCGCGCGCCTGATCGGCTGGTCGGCTTCTGCGGGGTGAATCCACTCCGCCCCTATGCCGACGCCGAGCTGCTCCGCTGCCGCGACACCCTCGGGCTCCGCGGCGTGAAGCTCCACCTGGCGAACACCGGGCTCGACCCCCACGCCCCCGACCAGGTCGCCCGGGCCGCCGCCATCGCCGCCTGGGCGGAGGCGGGCGGACAGCCGATGCTGCTCCACTTCGACCCGATGCGGTCCGGCCTCGAGGTCGCCGACCTCGAGCCGCTGCTCGAGCGGGTGATCGACGCCCATCCCCGGCTGGACCTGGTGATCGCCCACCTGGGCGGGAGCGGCGGCTATGGCGAGTGGACCCGGGCGGTCGCTCCGGCCATCGCTCGGCGGATCTCCGGCCGACCCGGGCGCCTCGTGCTCGACCTGTCGGCCACGATCCTCGAGCGGGAGAGCGAGGGCGTGCCGGCGACGACGGCGGCGGAAGCGGCCGCGTTCGCCGAGGACCTGCGGCGGATCGGCTTCGGCAACGTCGTGTTCGGGAGCGACTACCCGGTGTTCGATCCGATCGCCTATCGGACGACGCTCCGGACCCGGGTGCCCCTCACACCCGTCGAGCTCGATTCGATCTTCGCCAATCGACCGTTCGCGGTGACGCCATGAGCGAGTCTCCCGACACGCCACTCTCACGCACGGCGCGGATCCGGCCGATGACCGGGCGGGATCCGCACCAGCCGTTCCGCGCGGCGACCACGCTGGAGCTGCTCTACGACCTGGTCTTCGTGGTCGCCATCGGCCAGGCCGCCAACCAGCTCGGTCACCTGGTGGCCGAAGGCCACTACGGGGTGGCGATCGGCGGCTTCGCGTTCGCGATGTTCGCCGTGATCTGGGCCTGGATCAACTTCTCCTGGTTCGCCTCGGCGTTCGACACGGACGACTGGGCCTATCGCCTGGCCACCATGATCCAGATGGTGGGCGTCACCATCCTGGGCCTCGGGCTGCCGCCGATGTTCCACTCCCTCGACGCCGGACACGGCCTCGACAACCGGGTGATGGTGGCGGGCTACGTGGTGATGCGGGTGGCGATGGCCTTCCTCTGGCTCCGCGCCGCCCGGCAGAGCCCCAGCCATCGTGCGGCCTGCCTGGCCTACGTCAAGACGATGGTGCTCGCGCAGCTCGGCTGGATCGCCACGGCCTTCGTCCACCTCGACCTCGCTCCGACGGTGGCGATCTACGTCGGCCTGCTGCTGTTCGAGCTGGCCGGGCCCTACCTGGCAGAGACCCGTCACGGCGGCACGCCGTGGCACCCCCATCACATCGCCGAGCGCTACGGCCTGCTCACCATCATCGCGCTCGGCGAGGGCGTGATCGGCACGGTCGCGTCGCTCTCGGCGGTGCTCGAGGTCCAGGGCTGGACCACCGACGCCGTGCTGGTGGCGGTGGCCGGCATGGGGCTCACCTTCGGGATGTGGTGGTGCTACTTCCTGCTGCCGGTCGGCGAGCTGCTCCACGCGCACCGGGAGCGGGCGTTCCGCTGGGGCTACGGCAGCATTCCGGTGCTCGCCTCGATCGCGGCGACCGGCGCCGGACTCCACGTGGCGGCGCTGTTCATCGAGCACCAGACGGCGATCGGGCCGGTGGCCACGGTGGCGGCCCTTGCGATCCCGGTCGGCATCTTCCTGATCGGCGTCTACCTGCTCTACATCGCGCTCTACGCCGACCTCGACGCCTTCCACGCGCTGCTGCTCACCCTCACGGCCGCGCTGCTGCTGGCCGCCCCGCTCCTCGCGGCGGCCGGCGTGCGGATGGCGTACTGTCTCCTGGTGCTGACGGCGGCCCCGCTGGTGACGGTGGTCGGCTACGAGATCCACGGCCATCGTCACGTCGCCAAGGCCCTCGCCCGCGCGCTCGGACAGAGCGAGCGCGGGTAGATCGTTCCCTCCTCACTTCGTCCGGACGGAAGCCATGAAGTCGTTCTCGCTCGTGCCCCTCGCGCTCCTCGCCTCGCTTCCCGGCCCCGCGCGCGCCCAGCGCCTCGAGCCGCGCCCGGTGCCCACCGGGCGGATCGAGTCGTATCGCTTCGAGTCCCCGTCGATGGGCGTGAGTTACGCGATCAACGTCGGCCTGCCTCAGGGCTACGAGCCGGGCGACGGGCGTAGGTACCCGTTGCTGGTCACCACCGACGGCGACTGGGCCTTTCGCGGGGTCTTCGCCGCGATCGGGAGTCTGGGCGGCGTCATCGACCCGCCCTTCGTGGTCAGCATCGGCACGGCCGACGACGAAGGGGAGGCGGTGCTCACCCGGCGGCGGGTCTACGAGTTCTCTCCCAGCTGGGACCTCCAGGATCCGTTCGGGCGGGTCGTGGCCGAGACCTGCGAGCGGCTCGGATCGGCGGCGGGACGCTGTGTCGGCGGCGCGGCGCGGTTTCTCGACGTGATCGTCTCCGAGCTGATCCCGCTCGTCGCGGCGCGGTTTCCGATCGACACGACCGACCTCGGCCTCTTCGGCATCTCGGCGGGCGGGTACTTCACCTCGTGGGCGCTGCTCCAGCCTCGGTCGCCCTTCGAGAAGTATCTGATCTCGAGCCCCGCCATGGCCTACGGCGACGGCGAGATCTTCCGGGAGGAGGAGCGCTACGCCAAGACCCACCAGGACCTGCCCGTGTCGGTCTACATGGCCGCGGGCACGCTGGAGGCGGCGGACGGCTTTCTCGAAGGCGTGGGAAAGATCGTGAGCGGGATGTCCCACTTCGCCGGCGTGCTCACCGGCCGGAAGTACCCCAACCTCCGCCTGCAGGTCGAATACCACCCGGGGATGGGGCACGGGGACGTGATGGGCACGTCCGTGGTCCGCGGGATGCGGATGCTCTACGGGAAGAAGTAGCCCGGCGGCTCAGGAGCGGGCGCTGGCCTCCGCCGCGAGGCGCAGGTACGGCTCGATGGCCGTCGGGTCGGCCATGGCGTCGGCGCTGTAGGCCCGCTCGGGCGGCACGCCGCTGAAGAGCCGCTTGACCGGGACCTCCAGCTTCTTCCCCGTGAGCGTGTAGGGAACCGCCGGCACCGCCTCGATCCGATCGAAGACGTGGCGCGGCGAGCCCTCGGTCTTGAGGCGCTCGGCGATCCGGGCCCGGAGCGCCTCGTCGAGCACGGCGCCTTCCGCGGGCACCACGAAGAGCAGCAGCTCGCTCCCGCCGCCTGGGCCGGCCACGTCGATCACCATGCTGTCCCGGATCTCGTCGAACGCCTCGACGATCCGATAGATCTCGCCGGTGCCGATTCGGATCCCGAACCGGTTGAGGGTCGAGTCCGATCGACCCGAGATCACGCCGCCACCGCTCGGCGTCACCACGAGCAGGTCGCCGTGGCGCCAGATCCCCGGCCAGGTGTCGAAGTAGGTCTCGCGGTAGCGCCGATCCTCCGGGTCCTTCCAGAACCGGAGCGGCATCGAGGGCATCGGCCGAGTGACGACCAGCTCGCCCACCTGTCCGACCACGGAGCGTCCGGCGTCGTCGAACGCGGCCACGGCGATCCCGAGCCCCGGGACCTGCATCTCGCCCGAGCGCACGGGCTCGGTGGGCGCGCCGCCGTAGAACGCGGTGGCCACCTCGGTGCCTCCGCTGGTCGAGACCACCCGAAGGTCCCGCTTCACGTGCTCGTAGAACCAGACCATGTGCTCCGGGCTCACCGGCGAGCCGGTCAGCGCCACGGAGCGGAGCGCCGAGAGGCCGAAGCGGCCGGCAGGCTCGATGCCCAGCTTCCGCATCAGCTGGACGTAGGCGGGACTCGCGCCGAAGGCGGTCACGCCGTACTCGTCGACCAGGCGCCAGAGCCGATCGGGCGCGGGATGCGCCGGATGCCCGTCGCAAAGCAGGATCCGGGTGCCGGTGATCAGGGAGGCGACCAGAATGTTGAAGTTGATCCAGCCCGAGGTGGTGTAGAAGAAGAACGTGCTCCCCGCCCGGAGGTCACCGTGGAGGGTGAGGTTCTTGAGCAGCTCGATGGCCACGCCGCCGTGGCCGTGGACGATCCCCTTGGGGAGGCCCGTGGTTCCCGAGGTGAACACGACCCAGAGCGGATCGTCGAACGCGGTATCGGCGATCGGCGGGACCTCGCTGGTCGGCGGGAACGCCTCCGCGTAGGTGACCGACCCGGCCGGCCGCTCGCTCGGGTCGAAGACGTTGGGCAGGACCACGACCCGCTGGATGCTCGGAATCGCCGCGGCGATCGCGGCCACCTCGGCGCGGCGGTCATGGTCCTTGCCGCCGTAGCGATAGCCGTCCACCGCGATCAGGACCTTGGGCTCGAGCTGGGTGAAGCGATCGAGCACGGTCTGCCGCCCGAAGTCGGGCGAGCAGCACGACCACACGGCGCCCAGGGCCGCCGTGGCGACGAGACAGATCGCGGTCTCCGGCAGGTTGGGAAGCAGCCCCACGACGCGATCGCCCGGCCCGACCCCGGCGGCGGCCAAGCCGGCCATCACCCGGTGCACGGCCTCGACCAGCTCGGCCCTGGTGAGGCTCCCCTGCCCGCGGTTCTCCGAGGTGTGGAAGACGACCGGCCCCTCGGGCGCCGCCCGGCGGAGGATCTCCCGGGTCAGGTTGAGCCGGGCACCGGGGAACCACTCGGCGCCGGGCATCGTGGCGCGACCGAGCACGCGGTCGGGCGGCACCGGGGGTCCGAGGGCGAAGTAGTCCCAGATCGCGCTCCAGAAGGCCTCGAGCTCGTCGGTGGACCAGCGCCAGAGCGCGCGGTAGTCCTCGAGCTCTCGCCCCTCGCGGCGCTCGACCCAGCGCCAGAAGCGGTGGAGCTCCGACGCCTCGGCGGCCTCCCTGCTTGGCCGCCAGAGCAGCTCGCCCTCCCGGGCCAGATCGCTCATCCGGTCCTCCGTCAGGGCACGGCGCCGAATTCGCCGAAGCGATCCACGTCGATCGAGGCGATCCGTCCGTTCTGGTCGAGCCGGAACACCACCGTGCTCTCGTCGACCAGCGCCGACGATCGCCAGCGAGCCCGGAAGGTGTCGAAGTGCCAGTGCTCCAGGTCCCCGGTGAACTCGGGGCCGTAGCGCAGCACGAGCTTGCCGCCCTCGAGCGCGACCTTCATCGTCCCGTTGGCGCTGTCGGCGTACTCGCCGGCATACCGATCGAGCGCGAGCGACGGCGAAGTCCCCTTCACCCTCGCGGCCTCGGCCTTGGCGGCCGCCTGCTCCGCCCTGGTCCTGCCGCGCTCCCGCGCCGCCTGGATCTCGGCGACGCGGTCCTTCGCCGGCCGGCCGAGGAAGCGGTCGAAGACGTCGTAGGCGAGCACGCCCGGGAGCGGCGAGCCGTTCATGTTGGTCAGCACCACGACGCCGAGCTGCTCGTCGGGCATGAAGGCCACCAGCGCGGTCATGCCGTCGATGTTGCCCCCGTGGTGGACCACGAAACGGCCATGATAGTCCTCCAGGAACCAGCCGAAGCCGTAGGCGGAGAAGTAGCCGTCGCGATCGGCGCCGCCGCGCCCCGAGCGGCGGAGCAGGAATTGCGGCGTGCGGGTCTCGGCGAGGGCCCGCTCGCCCAGGAGCGGCTTGTCGTCGACGACGCCGTTCGCGAGCTGGAAGCGCACCCACTTGGCCATGTCGAGCACGTTCGAGTTGATCGATCCCGCCGGGGCGACGATGTCGACGTTGTGGAACGGGATCGTCCGCAGGGTCCCGTCGATCTGCGCGTGGGGCTGGGCCACGTTGGTCTTCCCGGCCAGGTCGCGGACCGTGGTGTTCGACTCCCGCATCCCGAGCGGGGCGAAGATCCTCCGCTCGACGAAATCGCCCCAGGACGGAGCGCCCGACACCCGGGCCACCAGCGTGCCGGCGGCGAGGAACATCAGGTTCTGGTAGCCGTAGACCGCTCGAAAGCCGCCCGCCGGCTTGACGAAGCGGAGGCGGCGGAGCAGCTCCGCGCTGTCGAACTGGCCGCTGATCCAGACCAGATCGGTCCGGGCCAGCCCGCTCCGGTGGGTCAGCGCGTCGCGCACGGTGAGCTCGCGGGACACGTAGGGCTCCGAGAGCTGCAGCTCGGGGAGGTAGCGCGCAAGTGGAGCGTCCCACTCGACCTTGCCCTCGTCGACCAGCATCGCCACCGCGAGCCCGGTGAAGGCCTTCGACGAGGAGCCGATGGCGAACAGCGTGTGGGCGTCGACGGGCGTCGGGTCGCCGAGGCGGCGGACCCCGAATCCCTTGGCGTAGACGACCGAGTCTCCCTGCACCACGGCAAGGGCGACGCCGGGGTGCTCGAGCGTCTTGAGCGCCCGCTCGACGCTCGCGTCGAACCCGGCGAGCGGCGCCCGCTGAGCCTGGGCGGACACCGCGGCAACGGCCAGGACGGCGAGCGTTGCCACCGCGCGCATCGGATTCGGCATGAGAGCCCTGGGAGATGAGGTTCCGCCAATGCTAGGGGCGCCCACCGGCCTCGGCAAGCGCGAGCCGCCGGCCGCCGACCCGCCGCCGGCCGTTAGGCTCCGCCGGGGCCGTCGGCTTGGCAACCGGCACCGGATCGTGCCACTATTCCGGTCCCCCCCGATCACACTCGGATAGGTGGAGGGCTCGGATGGCGATCTCGAGGCAGTTCAAGGCCCTGATGAAGATCAGCGGCTTCTTCGCCGGCGCCTGGGCCGTGGCGGGAGCCGCCATCGGCGCCTTCGTCGGCACCGGCGCCATGGGCGGCACCATCGGCTCGGCCGTGCTCCGGTTCGCCCTCATGTACGGCCTCGCCGGGGGCATCGCGGGGGTCACCACCGCGGTCCTGGCCGCCCGAGTGGAGCGGGGCCGCCGCGTGAAGGACATCCCGATCTGGCGCCTCACCGCGTGGGGCGTGCTGGGTGGCGCGACTCCGGCTGCCATCTTCGGCTTCCTGGCCCTGATCGCCGGCGCGCCGATCAGCGGGGTCGTGCCGCTCCTCGGGCTCGGGGCCATCGGCGGCGCGGTGAGCGGCCTGATCGCCGGATCGGCCGCCGCGGCCGCCAAGACTCGGAGCTTGCCCGAGCGCGACGACCCCGCCGAGCTGACCGCCGGATAGCACGGTCATCCCAGCTGGAACGTCGAAGGTGAGGGGCGCGGCGATCCGGCGGCGCGCCCGTCGCCACCAACCAGGCGGAATCCGAATGACCATCATCGGCACCAAGCGCACCCGCTCCCGCGGCTCGGCCGCTCCGATCGTCGCCTTGCTGCTCGCGGCGGCCTGCGGCCCCGCGACCGAGCAGCCGGCGGTGCACGAGGGCGCGACCGGCCTCCAGGCGAGCGCGGCACCGCGGAATCCGGACTACCGGCCCTTCACGCTCGAGCAGGCCAGGAGCTTCCACCGCCGCTTCGAGCCCTCCTTCCTGACCTGGGCCACCGGCGGGGAGCTCACCCGCTACGTGTACCTCCACATGTCGGAGTTCTGGCCCCAGATCGCGGTGCGCGCGACCGGAACCGCCAGGCCGCTCCCGGTCGCAACGAGAGACGACGTGGCCGGCTTCGCCGCCAGGACCGCGGGCGGAGAGGTCGCGGTGCGCGACTACCTCCGGAGCTCGCCCACCGACGCCGCCATCGTGCTGCACCAGGGACGGATCGTCTTCGAGGACTACTCGCGGATGCTCCCGACCGACCGGCACATCCTCTTCTCGGTCTCGAAGACCCTGGTCTCCACGGCGGTCGCGATCCTGGAGGACCAGGGCCAGGTGGCGAGCGACGCCCCCATCGAGCGCTACCTGCCCCGCCTCGCCGGCACGGCGTGGGCCGGCACGCCGGTGATCGACCTGCTCGACATGGCCTCGGGAATCGACTGCCGGGAGATCCATCAGGAAGCCGACGGCTGCTTCTGGCGTTTCTACGACGGCTTCGGCTGGCCGATGGCCGATCGGGCCTCCGACGACCCGATGGCGGCCGTGGCCCGGATGGGCCGGCTCCAACCCTCGGGCCAGCTCTTCGACTACACCTCGGTCGACACCGAAGTGCTCAACTGGATGATCGAGGCCGTGTCCGGCCTCCGGTACGGCGACTTCGTCGAGCGGGAGATCTGGCAGCGGGCGGGGCCCGAGGCGGACGCCCTGATCACGACCACGCCCAACGGCGACGCCTTCTCCGCCGGCGGCGTCAGCATGCGGCTTCGCGACCTGGCCCGCTATGGCATGCTGTTCACGCCGAGCGGGCGCCGAGGCGAGGCGGCGCCGGCCATCTCGGACGCCTACCTGCGGAAGATCCAGACCGGCGGACGCCCCGACCTGATGACCGCCGAGCAGCGCGAGGGCCGGCGGGCTCGGCTGGGCGACGAGTCCACCCGCCACAACACCTATCAGTGGGACATCGTCACCACCGACGGAGACTTCTACAAGGGCGGTGTCGGCGGGCAGGGCCTCTACGTCTCGCCGTCGCGGGACCTGGTGATCGCCTGGTTTGCCACGCCCACCGAGACCGGCGAGCAGACCGAGATGCTCGCGATCGCCCGGCAGCTGGCGACGTCCGGCCTCTTCGGCGAGCCGGCCTCGCCCTGATCCGGCGGCGGAGCGGGTGTGGCGGGCCGAGCCTTCCCAGCCGGAGACCCGCCGTGCAGCTTACCTGAGTCCCGAACGCGAGGGGTCGTCCTGATGGAACGCAAGACCGCGCACGATTTCGACCAGGAGCTGCTGATCCTGTTCGACGCGTACGTTCACGGCGGCATCGATCGGCGGGCTTTTCTCGATCGGGCGGCCAAGTTCGCCGTCGGCGGGGTCACCGCGGCGATGCTGCTGGAGCAGCTCAGCCCGAAGTTCGCCGAGGCGCAGGTGGTGAAGCCGGAGGACTCCCGGATCCTGCAGGAGTACCTCGAGTTCGATTCGCCCGACGGCTACGGCAAGGCGCGCGGCTACTTCGTCCGTCCCGCCGGCGCCTCGGGCCGCTCGCCCGGCATCCTGGTGATCCACGAGAATCGCGGGCTCAACCCCCACATCGAAGACATCGCCCGGCGGCTCGCCCTCGACGGCTTCGTCGCCTTCGCGCCGGATGCCCTCTTCCCGCTGGGCGGCTACCCGGGCGACGAGGACCGGGCCCGCACCCTCTTCCGCGACCTCGACCAGACCAAGACTCGTGAGGACTTCGTGGCCGCCGCGGCGTTCCTCGCGGCCCGGCCCGAGTGCGACGGCAAGATCGGCGCGGTGGGATTCTGCTATGGCGGCGGGATGGCGAACTTCCTCGCCACCCGACTCGGCGCCGACCTCTCGGCCGCGGTGCCCTTCTACGGATCCTCGCCGAATCTCGAGGACGTGGCCCGGATCCGCTGCCCGATCATGGTCCAGTCCGCGGAGAACGACCCCCGGATCAACGCCAGCTGGCCCGACTACGAGGAAGGCGCTCCGGGCGGCCCAGCATTGGTACCGGCGGTTCCTCTATCCCGGCACCCAGCACGGCTTCAGCAACGACACGACGCCCCGCTACGACGAGGCGGCCGCGAAGCTGGCCTGGCAGCGGACGATCGCGTTCTTCAAGGAGAACGTCAGGTAGCAGACTCGGGGCCGGGCCGGCTGGCTCAACCGGCCCCGAAGCGACGCCTGAGCGCAGCGGCGCCTGCCCGACTGGCCCGGGCGTGGTGCCGTCGGCCAGCGTGACGTGCGCCCGACCCGTGCCGTCGGGACGGATCGCCCGAATCCGGGCAGCGCTCACGATGTGGGAGCGATGGATCCGGAGGAACTTCCCGTTCGGTAGCCGCTCGTCGAGCTCGGCGAGTCGGATCGTCGCGAGGTAGCGCTGGCCCGCGGTGTAGACCCCCACGTAGTCGTCTCGCCCCTCGAACCGCACGATCTCGTCGATCGAGATCGGTATCGTCGCGCCGCGATGCCGCACCGCGAGCTCCGTGAGACCATCGTTCGACCCCGACCGCCGATCGATCGCGCGGCGGATCCGCTCCAGGGTCTCGCCCATCCGCCGGCGGCCGAAGGGCTTCACCAGGTAGTCGATGGCCGCGACCCCGAATGCCGCGACCGCGTGCTCCGCGTGGGCGGTGGTGTAGACGACGAGCGGCTTCCGCTCCAATCGCTGCACCAGCTCGATGCCGGAGAGCCCGGGCATCGCGACGTCGAGGAAGGCCACGTCCGGGGTGAGCCGCTCCAGCAGGTCGAGCCCGGTAGTCCCGTCGGCGGCCTCCCCCACCACCTCGAGCCACTCCGCGTCGGCGAGCAGCTCGCCAAGCCGTCGGCGCGCGAGCGGCTCGTCTTCGACGACCACGGCCCGGCACCGGACCATCAGCCGGCCCCCGGCAGCGACACCGTGGCCGCGAACCCGGCGCCCGGCGCCGTCTCGATTTGCAGGGTGCCCTGCGGCCGTCGCGCCAGCAGCCGGCCCCGAAGCGCCGCCAGCCCGACGCCGTCCGCCGGCGACGACGAGACGGCCCCGATGCCGTCGTCGGCCACAGTGAGCCGCACCCCCGCGCCGTCGCCCCGCGCCTCGATCCGGACCGTGCCGCCCCGCGCCCGCGGCCCGATGCCGTGTCGCAGCGCGTTCTCGACCAGGCTCTGGATCAGGCGAGGCACCGAGACGCTCAGGGTCCGCGGATCGAGCGTCGCCTCGACCTTCAGGCGCTCGCCGAGCCGCAAGCGCTCGAGCTCGAGGAACTTGGCCGTGAAGCGCCACTCGTCGGCCAGCGGCCAAGCGCCGTCCTCCCGCTCGGCAAGGGTCTCGCGCAACAGCTCGCCCAGCGAGTCGATCGCGTCCTCCGCGGCGGCGGGATCGCTCCGCACCAGGGCCGCGACGGAGTGCAGGGTGTTGAAGAGGAAGTGCGGATTGAGCCGCGCCTCCAGCGCTTCGAGCCGCGCGGCCCGGGCGCTCGCGTCGGCCTCGGCGCGCGAGAGCCGCTCCCGGTCGAGCGACCAGCGGAGCCTGATCGCGTAGGAGATCCCCACCGCGAGGCCGTAGACGGCGATCCCCACCATCAGATCCCAGCCAACGACGTCGCTGGCCCACCAGCTCCGGAGCTCGACGATCGGATCGTCGCCGAAGACCAGCGCGGTCACCACCATCGTGGTGCTCCACCAGAGGAGCCCGTATCCGACGGCGGCCAGCAGATGGAGCACCACGAACCGAGCTCGCACGGGCCCCTGCCACGGGAGCAGGGCGGTCATCCGCCAGACGGCGAGGGCGAGCCCGAAGGAGAGGAGCCCCGTGACCAGCCCGCTCAGCGCCCCGCTCTCGGGGCTTCGCGCCGACAGCTGCGCGATCGCGACCGCCAACGCGAGCGAGAGCGGCAGCCAGATGGCCGCGAGGATGGGCCAGCCGCGCGGCGCGTCGGAAGCGAGGCGCGCGATGGTCCCGCGCGGTCGGGCGTCGCTTGGCCGGACCGCGGCGTCGCCCCGCCGATTGGCCGTACCCCGGCCGGGAGCCGTATCGTCTATCGGGGAAAGGAGCACGCCCATGAGCCTCGCGATGCTGATGTCCACCCTCGTTCTCGCCGTACCGCCGGCCGATACGCTCGAGCGGCTGACGGTTCCGGTCGGCCCCCTCCAGTTCACGGCCCTCGCGGCCGGGCCGCGCAGTGGACCGCTGGTGCTCCTGCGGCTTCCCGGAACCAGGTTCGCCTGGCGCACCGCCAGCTCGGGCGGCTCGGCGAAGGCGCGGCTCGGGCGGTGGCGCCGGATCAGCGCGGCTACTCACCGGGCGCCGCGACGACGTCGCGGACTACGCCCTGCCCCGACTGGTCGGCGACGTGCTCGGTATCGCCACCGCGCTCGGCGCCAGGCGCTTCGACCTGGTCGGCCACGACTGGGGCGGTGCGGTGGCCTGGGTGGCGGCCGCGGCCGCGCCATCGCGAGTCCGGAGCCTCGCCGTCCTCTCGACGCCGCATCCGATCGCCTCTCGGAGGCCCGCGCGGACACCTCGGAGCAGTCGCGACGGTCGGTCACTTCGCCGACTTCGCCAAACCGGGCGCCGAGACCGCGTTCCTGGCCGACGACGCCCGCCGACTGCGCGGTCTGCGCCAGCCATCCGCCCGAGGCGCGTAGCGCGCATCTCGCCGTGTTGAACGACCCGGCGGCGCTTCGCGCGGCCTGGCCTGGTACGCCGCCGCGTTCGGCCCACCGACCCAGGCGGGCACCTCGCCATTGCCCGCGGCGAATTTGACCGTCACCGTCCCCACCGTCTACCTCTTCGGCGAGGCCGATCCCGCGTTCGCCCGCAGGTCGGCGCTCGCCACGGCCAGCTTCGTCTCCGGCCCCTATCGCTACGTCCCGCTGCCCGGCATCGGACATTGGCTCACCGAGCAGGCCTCCGACACCGTCACGGCCGAGCTGCTGGCCCTGCTCGAGCGGCGGCCCTGGGCTCACGGCTCGACGCCGAGCTTCGCCAGCATGGTCACGGCGTTGTCGTTGCCCGGGTTGAGCTCGAGCGACTTGCGGTAGTACTTGATCGCCTCGTCCCGCTTGCCGTTGCTCATCAACGCTTCGGCGTAGGAGTCCCAGACGTTGAACGACCCGGGATACGACTCGGTGTTGAGCCGAAGCAGCGCCTCGGCCGCGGGCACGTTGCCCAGCCCAGCAGCTGGTAGCCGAGCGCGTTGACCTCGAGCTCGGTGAAGAGCCGTGGCCGGATCCTTCTTCCAGGCCCGGTAGCGCGCCTCCATCGCGGCCACGCCGCCCTTGGCGAGCGCGCCGGCCAGCACTTCCGACAGGCTCGGCAAGGTGATCTGCCGAACGATGCTCCGCGGCGTCGGCGGCGCTTCGACGTTGGGCGGGAAGCGGTTGACGAAATCGTTGACGAAGAGCCGGTCGCCGGTAGGGCCCGCCGCGATGCCGTTCGGAAAGGTGAACCTCGCCGCGAGCCCCGCCCCGTCGACCTCGCCCGGCCGGGCGTCGCCGGCCACGAGGGAGACCTCTCCCTCCCGGCTCACCCGATAGATCCGATGTCCCCGGAACGAGGTCACGTAGAACGCGCCACGGAGCTCGGCCACGTGCCCGTTGCCACCGCCCGGAATCACGGCGAACTGGCTGACCTGCCCCTCGGAGGTCACTCTGAGCATGCGACCGTCGGCGTAGTTCACGACGAACTCGTCGCCCTGGGCGGAACGGGTGATGCCGTTCGGACAGTTGAAGAGCGGCGACGTCACCTTCCCCTTCAGGCTCCCATCCGGCGACACCCGGGCGAGGCTGTTCCCACGACAATTGCAGACCGTGAGGCCGCCATCGGGCGCGACCGCGATGCCCACCGGGCCCTCGAGACCCTCGGCGAACGGCTCCACTTCGCCGCGCCGATCGATCCGCACGATCGAGTTGCCGTGGAAGTTGGACTGCAGCAGCCTCCCGCTCGCGTCGATCGCGTTGCCTGAGGCGCCGTAGAGTCCGGCGGCGAGCACCGAGGTTCGGCCGTCGGGCTCGATCCGGTAGACCCGGTCGCCGAAGTCGGCGGCGAAGATCACGCCCAGGCGATCGACCGCCACGCCACCGACGCTGCCGATCAGGGTGTCGGTCACGGTGCGGACCTTGAGCGGCTCGCCGGCCTGCGCCCCGAGCGGGAGCGAGCCGGCGAGCGAGAGGACGACGGCGATCGGGATCACAGAGCGGCGCATCGGAAACGCTCCTCGCGGGGAGGGATCGGGTGTCCATCCCTACGCCCGCGCGAGCGGCCGGTCGACACGGTTCACCGGCCGCTCCCGGCAGTTCGCCGATTTCCGGGAACCCGCCCCGCGGCCCTCGTCGGCGGATGCCATGCGACTCCGATGCCTCGCTACCACCATCGTGCTCCTCTCTTCCAGCGCCGGCGCCCTGGTGGCGCAGGACGACCCTTGAATCGGGTCCGGACGCGGCTGATGGCCGCGAGCCTCCGGGGCGACAGCGCGGCGCTCGCTCGCAGCGTCGCCGATCTCGAGATGTCTGCCCCTGGCCGGCCGGACCGGGCGGCGGGCAGCACTACCTGCTCGGGTTCGCCCGCTGGCAGCAAACCTTCGTCGACTACGGCGCCCGCTCCGATCTCGGGGCGATCCACGGATCCGGCGTGGCGCCGTCGACAACGCGATCGCCGTCGACTCGACCCATGCCCCGGGCTGGGCCGGTGCGCGGACTTCTGGCCGGCTCCGCCTCCAGCCCGATCGGGTCGTGGCCAGACCGAAGCCGCTGGTTCGGCCCTGCGCTCCGGCTCGCGCCGGGCGACCCCGTGGTGCTTGCTCGCGGAGGCGATCGCCCGGTCCTATGCGCCGAGCGCGGCGCAGCGCCCTTCCGGAGGGCGGTCGAGGCGTTCGAGGCACCCGCCAGCAGACGGCCCAGACTGGTGGCGCCGGCCGCCTCCGCTCTCCTGGCCGACGCGTTGCTCGGTAACTACGGGTCCTTCCACTACGCGGCGAGCGGCTGGCGGGTGCCGGCCGACCCTGCAGGGGCCGCCCGCGCGCTCGATCGGGCCCTCGCCCAGGCCCGGCCTTCGAGTTCGCCGTCGGGCGTCGCGCCGCTGCTCGCGGTCCACCGCGCCACACGGCGGCCGAGCTGACCGGGCTCGGCTGGCGCCCGCTCGGTGGCGACCCGGCGGGCGACTCGCAGTTCGGTCACACGCCCGACCTCGTGGGACTCGCCGCGGCCTCGCAGGGCGACCTCCTCTGGCTTCGCCTCGAGCTGGCGGAGCCGCTGGCCAGGACGACTTCGGGATCAACCTCGCGCTGGACGTCGGCGGCGAGCTCGACCAACGGCGCCCGCTGGTGGGGCGGCCGATCGACGTTTCGGTACGATCGGCTAGTCACCGTGTGGGTGAGTCACGAGGCAGGAGCCCGCTACCGCGGACTGGTCGGGATCGGCACCCCGCACGGACTCGGACTCGCCGGGCCGCGGATCCTGAGCCAGGAAGGTGTCCGGTTCGTCGGGGGTCGTGGCGCGCGAGCCCTCTTCGTGGGGTGCCGCACGCGCTCCTCGGCGCCCCGCCAGCCGAGATCGAGCGGTCCGCGGCGTCCGGAACGGCCCGCTGGTGGGGTGACAACCTGCCCGACGCCGGGGCGTGCACCTCGGACGGTGAGCTGAACGGGGCGGCCTGTCGCCCGGACCGCTGGTCACTACGTTTAGACGGAGATCTGACCAACGGCCCACATGAGCAACTGGCACGACCTCGGACCGGCCGACGCGCTGGCGGCCAAGCCGCTTCAACAGCTCGTCATCGGACGCACCCGGATCGCGCTCTCGCATCGCGACGGCGAGTTCGCGGCGATCTCGGGCGCCTGCAATCACGCCGGCGGCCACTCGGCGGCGGGCGGCTCGACGGCGAGTACGTGGTCTGCCCCTGGCACAACTGGAAGTACCATCGCGCCACCGGAGAGGGTGAGCCGGGGTACGAGGCGGAGCGAGTGCCGCGTTACGACCTCAAGGTCGAGGCGGGCCACCTCTGGATCGACCTCGACCCGGCCACCCGACGCAACGTCCTCCCCCATCCGCCGCACCCACTCGCCCGCAAGGTGGAGCGGGCGCGGGTGGCTGCCGGGTGGCGGGCATCTCGACCACGGGCATGGACGTCCCGAACCCGCGCTTCTCGACCTCCGACGCGCTGCTCGACCACCGCGCTGGCCTGGGCCGCGAACAGGGCGCCGAGTGCCGGAGCATCCGGCTCCGCGAGCTCTCCTTTCGACACTGCGAGGGCTACTACTCGAAGGCGGCCGCGGCCTGTACCTGGCCCTGCTCGATCACCCAGATGGACCCGGCCGATCAGCTGGATCAGGTGTACGAGGCGCTGGTCCACTGGGCCGACGTGGTGCTGGTCTCCACTCCGATCCGCTGGGGTTCGGCCAGCTCGCTCTACTTCAAGATGGCCGAGCGGCTCAACTGCGTGCAGAATCAGGTGACGATTCGGGACCGGATCCTGATTCGCAACAAGGTCGCCGCCTTCATCGTCACCGGCGGACAGGACAACGTCCAGGCGGTGGTGGGCCAGATGCTGACCTTTTTCGGCGAGCTGGGCTTTCTCTTCCCGCAGTTCCCGTTCATCGCGCACTCGCGGGGCTGGTCGGCCGAGGACATGGAGAACAACGTGGCCGAGGTGCGGGAGAGCGCGGAGCTCCGACAGGGCGCGGAGCAGCTGGTGAGCCGCGCCATGGCGCTGGCGAAGGACCTGCTCGCCGACCCGACCCCCGAGACGATCGCGCGCGGGGGCCGGAAGGCGCACCACATGGACTGACGTCTTGGACATCATCCAGGCTTCGGTCCCGCTGTTCTTCCTGCTCATCGGCCTCGAGCTGGTGGTGGCGCGGCTGCGCGGCCAGCGCCTCTACCGGCTCAACGACTCGATCAGCGACCTGAGTCTGGGCATCCTGAGCCAGCTCACGGGAATCTTCGTCGCGCTGCTCACGATCGCGCTCTACGGCTGGGTCGCCAGCCGGTTCGCGCTCACCGAGGCGATCGGTGTCCGCTGGATCGACGACTCGCCCTTCCCCACGCGGTCAGGCGGGCTCGGCATCGGACTGGACCTCGTCGCGCTCGCCAGCTGGCTCACCGTCTTCGTGCTCGACGACTTCGTCTACTACTGGGTCCACCGCTTCTCGCACGAGGTGAACGTCCTCTGGGCCGGGCACGTGGTCCACCACTCGAGCGAGGAATACAATCTCACGGTCGCGCTACGGCAGAGCAGCCTGCACGGACTCTTCACCTGGATCTTCTACCTGCCGCTCGCGGCGCTGGGCGTGCCGGTGACGATGTGGGTGATCTGCCACGGACTCAACCTGATCTACCAGTTCTGGATCCACACCCGCGGCGTCGGCAGGCTGCCGCGGTGGGCGGAGGCCTTCCTGAACACCCCCTCGCACCATCGGGTGCACCACGGGGTCAACCCGCAGTATCAGGATCGCAACTACGCCGGGGTGTTCATCGTGTGGGATCGCTGGTTCGGGACCTTCGAGCCCGAGGTGGAGGAGCCGGTCTACGGCATCACAAAGCCGCTGGCGAGCTTCAATCCGCTCTGGGCCAACTTCCACGTCTTCGCGGAGATCGGCCGGACGGTCCGCGACTCGCGGCGTTGGGGCGATCGCCTCCGAGCGGTGTTCGGACATCCGGGATGGCGTCCGGCCCATCTGGGACCGAGCGTCGTCCCCCGGCCGGTCTCGGCGACGACGTTCGAGAAGTACGACCCGCCCACGCCTCGGCCGCTCCTGGTCTACGCGGCCGTGCAGTTTCTCACGGTGCTGGTGGCGAGCGTCGCGCTGCTCGACCACGCGGCGTCGCTGCCACTCGGCCAGACACTGGCAGGGGTGTTCTACCTCGCGCTCTCGCTGGGCAATCTCGGTGGAGTGATCGAGCGGCGGGCGTGGGCCGCCGTCAGCGAGCTGGTGCGGCTCGCGGTGCTCGCGGTCGCGGCCGCCGTGCTGCTCTGGCTCGGCCGTGCGGGCGGCTGGCTCCTCTGGCCCGCCCTCGGGCTGGCGCTCGGGTCCTGCGTCTGGATCACCTGGCTTCGGCCCCACTTCAGCGCCCCGCTGACCCGCCCGGCCGCCATGGCCTGAGCTGAGGAGATCGAGACCTCGACGTCGCTTTCAGGACGAGATCCGGGCCCCGGCAGCATCCTTGCGCCTCCGAGGCGTTCGAGCTGCGGGCCGCGGCCCGGTCGTGAAGCGGGCGGCGGTGCGGAGGTGCGGCCAAGACCACGACCCCGTCCTCGAGGTGGCCAGATAAGTGTCCTGATGGAAAGAGGTTAGCGCCATCGTGCCGAGCACCCCCCAATCTCGGTGCTTCCCGCGCTTTCCGGTCGGGCCCACCCGCCGGCGAGTGTTGCTGCGCGGGCTGCTGCCGACGCTGGCGCTCGCGGCCTGTAGCGCGGGCGCGGCAGCGGCCCAGGCGCCGGGCAGCCTGAGGGCCCGGTTTACCGAGCTCTTTCGGTTCGGTGGCTCGGTCTGCGGGACCAACGCGCTCTTCTGCCTGGTCAACTCGAGCGGAGCTTCCGCGGCCGACGCGTTCAGCACCAACGCCAACACCACGGCGCAGAGCCTCACCCGCTACGTGCAGGCGGCGATCTCTCAGGGCATCGCCAACGCGCCGATCCCGTCCACCAGCAGCGGCACCACCTTCCGGCTCACCGGAGCCGGGGTCCCGGTGCGGAACGCGGACGAGTCGGCGGGCCCGATCTTCGGCGAGCGGGCCACCACCCTGGGGCGGGGCCGGCTGCTGGTCGGCGCCAATCTGATCGAGCTGAGCCTCGACCAGCTGCGCGGCACGCCCATCGACGAGATCCGCTTCAACATCGCGCAGCGCGACCTGCCGCCCGGCGGCGGCGAGCTGGGCGATCCCGTGATCGAGCAGACCTACCTGGCCGTGGCGACTCACATCGGGCTCCAGGCGCGGGTGACCAACCTCTTCGCGACCTACGGGTTCCGCGATTGGCTCGACCTGGGCGTCACGGTGCCCTTCGTGCAGGCGTCGCTGAGCGGCTACAGCGACGCCCGGATCGTGCCGGGCACCGACTCCGACCCCGCGGCCGGCTTTTCGTTCGGCGGTCCGCCCGAAGACCCGCGCCTGACCGCCCGCACCGAAGAGCTGAGTCGGGCCACCGCGTTCGGGCTGGGCGACGTCTCGCTCCGGGGCAAGGCGCGGCTCTCCGACCCCGACGCGCGGCTCGGCCTCGGTCTGCAGCTCGATGCCCGACTCCCGACCGGGAACAGCGACGACTTCATGGGAACCGGCAGGCTCTGGCTTCGAGTACTCGGCATCGCGTCGTGGCGGGTGGCCGACGGCGTGGTGCCGCACGCCAACCTGGGCTACTACCGCCGCCCCGGCGAGGGCCTCCAGGACGCCGCGGTCGCCGCGCTGGGCTTCGACGCCCGGGTCTCGGACGCGTTGACGCTGGCCGGAGACCTGCTCGGCACCATCACGCTGGGCGCCAATCCCCTGGCCTCCCGGACGATCACCATCTCCGGGGCCGAACCGATCCTCACCTCCAACATCCCGACCCGGCGCGACGACACCTTCGACGCCGCGCTGGGCGCCAAGTACACGATCGGCGCCTTCACGGTCTTCGCCAACGGGATCGTCGCGCTCAACGCGGGCGGGCTGCGCGGCGGCCTGACCTGGGCGAGCGGAGTCCAGGCGGCGTTCTGATGCGATTCCCCCGCTCGAGCGTCGCGGCGCTGGCCGTCCTGACCCTGGCCTGTCTGGCCGATCCGGTCGTGCCGAGCGAGCCGCTGCCCGCGGTGATCGCGCGCGACAAGCCCGAGGTGCGGCTGGTGCACTTCGAGCTCGGCCGGCGGATCGAAGCCGACACCGTCACCCTCTCCAACAACGGCGACGCGCCACTCGGCACGATCGCGATCGAGGGCATTGCCTACGGAGCGAGCGGCCGCTCCGGTTGGCTCGACGCCCGGCTGGTGCCCGCGCCTGACGGCGCGCTCCTCGTCCTCACGCCGAGCTACCGGAACGCGGCGGGCACGGCGGCCGACACCGCCGTCGTCACGCTGAGCGCCAGCGGCGCTGCGCGAACCGCCACGGTGACGGCCGTGGCCCGCACCATCCCGGGCGCGCGGTTCGAGTTCTCCATCGACCCCGTCACCTTCGTCACCGTGCTCGGCGAGATCGGCGAGCTGACCAACGAGCTCGCGGTCAGAAACGGCGGCAACGATACCCTCCGGGTGCGCGACCCGCGAGTCGTCCACGCCAGGACGGGCGCCGATTGGCTCAGGGTGACACGGCTCGCGGGCACGGACTCGGTCTCGCCCCGCTTCCGCCTGACCGCCCGGACCGACGGCCTCCCGGGCGGGCTCGATTCCGCGCTGGTGATCTTCGAGTCGGCGCCCGATCAGATCGTCCGCGCCCACCCGGACACGGCGCTGGTGCTGATGCGGGTAGGCCTGCCACGTCTCGGCGCGTCCGCCGGCGTCGTGAGCCTGACGGGGATTCGCGGCGGGGAGCAGGTCCGGCCGGAGACCGTGGTCCTCTCCAACGTGGGCGAGGGCTCCTTCGCGTCGCTCGGCCGTCTGACTCAAGCCGCGCCGGCCTATCGCACTGGTGAGCCACGCGACTGGCTGACCACCCGACTCGACGGCGCGACGCTCACCCTGACGGCCGATCCGTCGGGACTCGCCGAGGGCACCTATCACGCCTCGGTCGAGACCACCAGCGAGCACGGCGGCACGCTCACCGTCGCGACCGAGCTGGAGGTCCGCTTGCCCGGCCTCACCCTGAACCCGACGGCCGTGGGCTTCAACGCGGTCGAGGGCGGGGCGAGCCCCGGCGTGGAGCTGGTGGGCATCTCGAACTCCGGCAGCGGCACCCTCGCGACCCTCGGCGCGCTCTCGGTCGGTGCCCCGACCCACGCCGCGGGAGAGCCGGGCGGATGGCTCGCGGCAACGCTGGCGGACAGCACCGTCACCCTCCGCGCCACGACCGGCACCCTCCGCGCGGGCACCTACCACGCCACGGTGCCCGTGACGAGCGCCAACGGCGGCTCCGACCTGATCGAGGTGACCTTCGCGCTCGCCCGGCCCAACGACCCGCCGGTGATGAGCCTCTCGACCACCCAGCTCGACTTCGCCGCCACCCGGGGCGATCCCGATCCCGCGCCGTCTCGCGTCAAGGTGAGCAACACCGGCGGTGGCAGTCTCGGCGCGCTCTCGCTCGGTCCGGTCACCTCCATCGGCGACTGGCTCTCGGCTTCGATCGCGGGTGACGAGGTGGTCGTGGTCGCCAGGGTCGGCACGCTCGGGAAAGGCACCTGGACGGGCACCATCGAGGTCCGGAGCGAGCATGGCGGCAACCGCTCGATCGTGGCCACGCTCACGGTCGGAGTGCCGGTGCTGACCCTCTCCTCGACGGCGGCGAGCTTCAGCGCCACCCAGGGCGGATCCGCCTCGCCCACGGCGACGACCGTCGTCGCCTCCAACACCGGAAGCGGCAGCTACCAGTCGCTCGGCGGCGTCGCGCTCGGGGCCGTCGTCTACGGGGCGGGCCAGCCGACGGGATGGCTCTCGGCCACCCGGGTCGACTCGATGATCAGCCTCGCGGCCGCGAGCGCGGCGCTCCCTCCCGGTCTCTACAGCGCGACCGTGCCGGTCGCGAGCGGCAACGGCGGATCGACCGCGATCGACGTTCGGCTCACGGTCACCACGCCGGCCGCGCAGCCGGCGCTGGCGCTGGCCTCGCGGGCCGTCGGGCTCGCGGCGGCGGCGGGGAGCGCCACGCCGGTGTCGGAGGCCGTGGCCTACTACAACAGCGGCGGCGGCACCGACGCCGACCTCGGACCGATCTCCGCCCCGCTGCCGGGAGGGGCCCCCTGGCTCTCGCGCACGATCGGCTCGGGCCAGATCACCTTCCGGGCCGACCCGACCGGGCTCGCCGCCGGGAGCTACATGGCCACCGTCACGGTGAGCGCGAGTCCCGGCGGGAGCGTGCCCGTCGCCGTGACGCTTTCGGTGGCAGCCACCGATCAACCGCCGGCCCTGGCGCTCTCGAGCCGGAGCGTGAGCTTCGCCTCCACGGAGGGCGCGGGCGCCAATCCGTCGGCGCAGACGGTCTCCCTGCTCAACGTGGGAGGCGGCGGCGTGCCGGCGTTAGGCACCCTCGCCCGGGGCCCGATCGGCTACGGACCGGGCGCGAGCGGCTGGCTCACCACGGCGAGCCTGAGCGGCGCCACCGGCGTGCTCACCCTCCGACCCGAGACCGGCGCGCTCGGGGCCGGCACCTATCAGGCCACCGTGCCGCTGACCGCGAACGCCGCCACCTCCGGCAGCCCGGATCAAGTGACCGTCCGGTTCACGGTCGCGCCGGCCAACGGCGGGGGCCCCGCCACCCTCGCCCTCGAGGCGACCACCGCGAGCTTCTCCGCCACCGCGGGTGGCGCCAACCCGTCGACCCAGAGCATCGACCTCTATAACTCGGGAGCCGGTGGGCTCGGCGCGCTCGATCCGCTCGCGCTCGGCACCGTGAGCTACGGAGCCGGAGCGAGCGGCTGGCTCTCCACCGCCTCCCTCAACCCGACCAACGGGCGGATCACCCTGGGGGTGAGCGTGGGCGGGCTCGCGGCCGGCACGTACGACGCCGTCCTGCCCGTCACGGCCAACGGCGCCGGGAGCCCTCAGGCCATCGACGTGACGCTCACCGTCGCGCCGGCGTCGATCGCGCCGGAGCTGACGCTCTCGACCAGCCGCGTCGGCTTCGCCGCGCAGGCGGGCGGCGGCAACCCCGGTGGCCGGAGCATCCAGATCAGCAACACCGGCGGCGGCTCGCTCGGCGCGCTCTCGCTCGGCGCCGTGAGCTACTCGCCCGGATCGCCTTCGGGCTGGCTCGGCCGCTCGCTCGCAGGCAGCACGCTCTCGTTGAGCGCTCAGACCGGCTCGCTCGCGGCGGGGAGCTACAGCGCGAGCTTCACGGTGAGCGCCGGCGCCACGGGCGTGATCGGGAGCCCGGCCACCGTCACGGTCGACTTCACGGTCTCGCCGAGCCCCGCGCCGCCCGTGCTCACGCTCTCGAGCCGAGCCCAGTCGTTCGCGACGCGTGTGGGCAGCAACCCGGCCGGCCAATCCGTGAACGCGATCAACACCGGCGGCGGCGACCTCTCGAGCCTCGGTACCCTGACCGTCGGCGCGATCGGCTACGGAGCCGGCGCCACCGGCTGGCTCTCGGTGACCATCGCGCAAGCCACCAAGATCGTGACCCTGACGCCGGCGGCCGGCGGGCTCGCCGCCGGCAGCTACACCGCCTCCGTACCGATCAACAGCCCGACCGGCGGCAGCGAAACGATCGCGGTGACCCTGAGCGTCGCCGCGCAGAACGCCCCGCCCCGACTCGAGGTCTCGGCGCCGAGCCTCACCTTCCAGGCCATCCGCGGGAGCGCGGATCCGGATCCCCAGATCGTCACCGTCTCCAACGCGGGGGGCGGGACGCTCCAGGGAGTCGGCGTGCAATCGGTGAGCTACGGCGCCTCGGCGACCGGTTGGCTGAGCCACGTCTTCGACGATCCGGAGGTCACCTTCGGCGTTGCGGCGGGCGGTCTCCCCGCCGGCATCCACACCGCCAACGCCACGATCGGGAGCGCCAACGGCGGCAGCCGCTCCATCGCGGTGAGCCTCGAAGTGAAGGCGCCGATCCTCACGCTCTCGGCCACCGCGCTGAGCTTCGGGACCAGCCAGGACGACGTCGACCCGCCGTCGCCCCAGACGGTCACCGCGAGCAACAGCGGAGTCGGCACGACGGCGTCGCTCGGCGCGCTCTCGCTCGGTCCGGTCAGCTACCCGGTCGGCGAGCCCAGCGGCTGGCTCCGCACCTCGCTGGCGGGCACCACCGTCACGGTGAGCACGGCGACCGATGGGTTGCCCTCGGGGACCTTCACCGCCAGCGCGCCGGTCTCGAGCGAGTTCGGCGGCTCGGCTACGATCGTCGCCACCCTCACGGTCGCGCCGGGCGCCGCGCCGCCGGTGCTCGCGCTCAGCGCCACCTCGGTCGACCTCGCCGCCATCAGGGGCGGCGCCGATCCCGCGCCGCAGTCGATCACGATCAGCAACGCGGGCGGACAGACGCTCGGCGAGGTGCGGGCGCTGGCGCCGCCCGACGCGCCCTGGCTCGACGCGACCGTCCAGGGCCGCCAGGCCGTCTTCAGCGCGACCAGCCAGGGCCTCGACGCCGGCGACTACCTCGCCACGGTGGTGATCGCCACCGAGCACGCCGGCTCGCGCGACGTCCAGGTGCGCCTCGCGGTGGGCGCGCCCGTGCTGGCGCTCTCGAGCCGGCTGGTGACCTTCGGCGACACGGTCGGCAGCCCGAGAACGCTTCGCTCCGACGTCTTCGTCACCAACAGCGGCGTCGGCGACTGGGCGGCGTTGGGCGTGCTCAGCGTGGGCACGATCCGCTACGGCGCCGGCGAGCCTTCGGGCTGGCTGATCGAGCCGACCTCCGACGAGGTCGTTCCCGGCGCGGCCGTCACGCTCTCGGCCCGGGTGGGCGCGCTTCCCGAAGGCAGCTATCAGGCGCTGGTGCCGGTGCGGAGCACCGCGGGGGGCGAAGACACCATCGTGGTTCGGGTCGCGGCCAACCGCCCCGACCCCGCACTCGACCGGCCGGCGATCGAGATCGCCTCGAACGACACGGCGGTCACCGCCATCACCGCGACGCGCGCCGCGGGAGACACCGCCCAGTTCGCGCTCCGCCTCGCCGTGCGCAATCCGAGCAACACCGCCATCGCGCTCACCGGACTCAGGATCGGCACGCCGACCTATCGCGTCGGCTCAGGGGGATGGATCGTGGGGGCCTATCTCGACAAGACCTCGGCGCCGTTCGAATCACCGGCCGAGCTGCTGGTGGCGATCGCGCCGGGTGGGCTCGTGGCGGGGCGCTACGAGGCCGACCTCCCGATCAGCTCGAGCGTGGCGAAGAACTCGCCGGTCACGCTCCGGATCGTGCTGCTAATCCAATGAGCTCCCGGTTTCAGCGCAGGGGGCGGGTGCTCTCGATGATCCAGCTCGAGCCGGAGCGGGCGAAGACGTAGACGAAGCGGGCCAGTCGCCCCGCCCGATCGCCGATCATGCCGCTGGTCACCTCGCCCTCGAGCGTGCCCTCCTGACTTCCCGCCCGTAGCGTCCCGCGCCGGAGCAGGATCTCGACCCGGTCGGAGATCCGCCGGCTCATCAAGTCGTCGAGATCGTTCCGTGGGATCGACGGGAAGATCCTGGTGATCGCCGAGGCGTCGCCGGTGTTGAGCGCGGTCTGATAGCGCTCCAGCAACGATTCGATCGCCGGGAGGGCGGCCTCGACCGGGTCGGCCGGCGCCGTCACGAGCAGCTCGACGGCGAGCGAGCGGCTCGCCGACCCGGCCGTCACGCCGACTCGCGCCTGATGCCGTCCGGCGGCGAGCCCGGCCGGCCTAGCCCGGAGCGTCAGCACCGAGCCTCGCAGCTCGGCCTGCAGCCACCCCGCCCCGCCACTCGAATACTCCGGCGCGGCCAGCGTCGCCTGCACACCGTCGCCGCCGCTCACGTCCACCGAGACGGTCTGCTCAGCCGGCGGATCGCCACCGGCCTCGGCGCGGAACGTCACGTTGGTCTGGGCCAGCCGGAGCGCGACCGGCGCGGGACCGCCGACCGAGACGATCGCCGATCCGGTCAGAGAGCCCGCGGTCGCGGTGATCGTGGCGGTCCCGGCCCCATGCGGCGTCACCGTCGCCGAGATCGTGTCGCGCGCGGCGACGGAGGCGATCGCCGGATCGCTGGAGCTCCAGCGGAGCGTCGGCGCTGGCCCCGGACGCCCCGTCCAATCGAGCGCGGCCCGCACCGTGATCGGCTGCCCGACCACCGCGGGGGTGCCCGGCGCGGTCACGGTGATCCGGGTCAGCTCGGGCCCGCGTATCACCAAGTCGAACCCGTCGCTTCGCTCGCCGGCGGTGGCGATGATCCGCACCCGCCCCGCGCCCACGGCGGTGACCAGACCCGAGGCGCTGACGGTCGCGGTGCCCGGATCGCTCGACCGCCAGGTGACAGCGGACCGATCGTCGGCGCCGGACGGGTCCGTCACCCGCGCGCTCAGCTGCAGGCGCTCCCCGGGGTCGAGCGCGCGCTTCGCGCCGGCGATCGCCACCCTGCCCCGCGGTGCGGCCGGCGGCTCGCCGACGATCACGTCGAGCACCTGCGACGCCGTTCCGCTCGACACCATCACCACCGTCCGTCCGGGCCGGCTCCCGGTGAGCTCGGCCGACCCGTCGCCCATCTCGCTCAACGAGACGATCGTGCTGTCGGAGACGCTCCAGCTGACCGGGCCCTCGATCGCGGCGCCGGCGGAGTCGAGGGCCGTGGCCTGGACCAGCGTCCGACCGCCAACCGGCAGCGACTCGACCGGCGAGGAGAGAGAGATGGTCGCCGCCGCTCGGACGGTCGGCGCCGACGGCTCCGTCTCCCCACCGCCCCGCGAGAGCGCCCACGCCGTGAGCAGGGCCGCGGCCGCCACCGCTCCCCCACCGAGCAGGATCCATCGCCCGCGACGCGAAGTCGGCGCCGGCGTGGTCTCCGGTGGCGGTGGCGATGGCGGCGGATCGCTCGCGGGCACCTCGGGCAACACACCGCCCGCGGTGGCCAAGGTCGCGAGGCCCCGCTGCATCGGGCTCTCCGCCGCGACCGGCGCCGCGCCGAGCCCTTCGAGCGCGGCGGCCATCGACGGGAAGCGGTCTTCGGGCCGCTTGGCGAGCATCCGGAGCACGGCGGCCTCGAGCGCGGCCGGGCAATCGGGCCGCTCCGCGCGGAGCGGAGGCGGCGGCGCGGTGGTGTGCGCCTGCATCAGCTCGAACGGCTTCCCCTCGAACGGCGGGCGGCCGGCCAGCATCTCCCAGGCGACAACGCCAAGCGAGTACTGGTCGGAGGCCCAGGTCACCTCGCGGCCGAAGCACTGCTCGGGACTCATGTAGGCCGGGGTTCCCACCGCCATCCCCGTCTGGGTGTGCCCCGCCTGCGCCTGCACCTTGGCGATTCCGAAATCCATCACCACGGCGCGGCCGTCGGTGTCGAGCAGCACGTTCGCCGGCTTGACGTCGCGATGGATCACACCGCGGCGATGGGCGTAGGCCAGCGCGGTCCCGATCTCGTAGAGCATCGCGCGCACCAGCTCCACCGGCAGTCGCCGGTGCTCGGTCAGCACCTCGCGGAGCGACCGGCCGTCGACCAGCTGCATCACGAAGAAGTGCAGATCGTCGAGATGCCGGACCGTGTAGATGCTCACGATGTTGGGATGGTGCAGCCCCGCGACCGTCACCGCCTCGCGTGCGAACCGCTCGACCATCCCCTCGCCGGTGAGCAGGCCCGGCGCCATCACCTTGATCGCCACCCGCCGATCGAGCGCGACCTCGTGGGCCGCGAAGACCGCGGCCATCCCGCCGCGTCCGATCTCGTCGTCGAGCTCGAACTCGCCCTTCACCGCCTCCGCGAGTCGCTCCCGGGTCCGGGCCCATGGATCGACCCCGCGGAGCGCGACCTCGATCGGGCCCCGGGCCCGCGGCGCGGCGCCACGGAGACTCTTCCCGCACGAGGAGCAGAACCCGGCGCCGGGATAGACGTCGCTCCCGCATCCCGGGCAGGCGGTGCGCTCCTCCGCCACGCCTTCGGCGAGCGCGGCGAGCGCCCGGGTCGCTCCCCCGCCGAGCGCGGACGCCGGCACGTCGGCCGCCGCGCCGCACGCGACGCAGAAGCGATCATCGACGTAGAGGTCCGCGCCACAGGCGGCGCAGCGGGAGGCAGCGCTCATCGAAGGGGTCGAAGGGTGGAGTCGGCTCGCGTCTCCGAAGGTATCGTGGCCCTATCGTCGCCGGTAGCGACGGGCCGCCTCCGTCTCCCGCCCAAACAGAGGGCCGGCGTCAGCCTTTCGCCGACGCCGGCCCGGAGGTCGGAGATCGGCGGGTCAGGGCGCCACGAACATCGCCGACCAGTCCCGCCCCGACTGCGCCACCATCTTGAGATGGATCACCCCGTTGGCGGCGTCGTAGTAGTAGCCGCCGTTGCCGCTCAAGAGCGCCGACAGGCTCGCGGCGGCGGGAATCGCCGTCCGGGTGTTCCAGTCGCGATAGACCTTGAAGCTCGCCGACGGATGCGGCACGACCAGCTGGACGAACTCGCCCGGCGCGAGCCCGTAGGCGAAGAGCCGCGGCTGACTCGGCGCCGAGCCCGCGAACTGCACGTCGTACCGGCGCCCCTCCGGCACGGTGGCCGAGACGACGTGCGGGTTGTTCGGCACGCCGACGAAGGCGCCGGTCACCCCGTCGTCACGACGCAGCGTGAGCGGCGCGACGGCCTGGCCGTTCTGGGTGTCGACCCGCACGCCGACGAAGCGGTCCGGACAGACGTAGGCGTTCCAGGCCTGGCGCCACTGGCACGAGGGCAGCGCCATCAGCGGGTTGTTCGCGATCACGAACTGCCCGGGCGTCCCGGTCAGACTGCCGTCCGCGTCCAGGATCGCCGCGGCCTTGTCGCCGTCCTTGTCCGCGGCGGGATTCTCCAGGAAGACCGAGTTGGACCCCACGAAGGTGAGGTTCTTCCCGAAGTTCCCGATGCTCACCGGGAAGCCGTTGGCGCGATTGAAGCCGAGCGCGCTCATGTAGTTGGAGCCGGTGGGCTGGTAGCCGACGAAGGTGACGTTGTCCGCCCCGACCCGACCGTCGTAGAACTCGTAGCCGCGCACCGGAAAGCCGTTCGAGAACGCGGTCTGGCCGTTGGCGCTCCGGGCCACCAGCACGGCGTCCTCGAGGAAGGTCTCGCTCGAGGCGAAGGTGGCTCCGATGTGATTGTCGGCCAGGATCGCGCCCTCGAGCCGGAGCTCGGAGCCGCGGAGCCAGACCGCTCGTCCGCTGTGCTTGTATCCCGTGAAGTTGACGAAGCGCGCGGTGACCAGCGGCGTCGAGTTGTCGCCCGGCACCTGGCGCGGGGCGTAGTGCGCCGTCTCCGTGTGACCGTCAGGCCTCGGCCCGTGATCGACGTTGAGCCCGGTGTTCCGGTTCGAGTGCGCCACGTTGTCGCGGAACTCGCCGAGCGGCGTCGCCCGCGGCTTGAGCGGCGAGCCGACCGAGAGCCCGGTCGGCGAGGTCGGCAGCGCGTACCAGAAGCCGAAGCCCCGTGAGCCAGCCGCGACGTTGCCCCGCACCACGTTGTCGGGGTTGGTGATCCAGAACGTGGCCGGAGTGAGATCCGACGGTAGCACCTCCTGCCCGTTGGTCGGCCGCCGGGTGGCGAGCCCCAGGTTCCCCTCGATCGTATTGCCGGTCTCGGCGCCGTCCTCCAGGAAGAGCGCGTGTCCGAGGTTGTCGTAGCAGACGTTGCCCGAGGCGACCAGGTCGTTGGTGCCGTGGATCGTGAGGCAGCGATTGAAGGTTTTCCACACCGAGTTGTTGCGAAAGTACTGGCCCGGCACCGAGCCGGAGAGATGCCAATGCATTGGGTATCGGGCCAGGGCGCTCCGCTGCCCCATCATCGTCAGCTCGACGTTCTCGACGTGTGCTACTCCGCCCTGCATCACCAGGATGTGCCCGCCGAAGCCGTCCGAGGTCGAGGCCGGGTCGCCCCGGATGGTGAGGTTGCGGCTCAGCAGCCCGACCTCGGCCCGCTCGTCGAGGGTCCGCCCGCCGTAGTCCTGGAGAGTCCCCCAGTGCGTGTGCTCGAGCGCGCTCGCGAGCTGAACCCGGGTGCCCTGCACGCTCGCCACGACGACCTCTTCCGCCTGGAAGGGATCGAAGTCCGTCGAGGCGATCACGATCCGGTCGCCCGGGCGCCAGTCCACCGCCGTCTCCAGCTCGAGCATCGTCGCCCCGGCCGCGGCGGTCTCTGAGAGCCGGGTCCAGACCGTTCGCGGCTCGCCATGGAGCTCGAGGTTGCCGCCGGGGACGCCCAGCACCCGGGCGCCCATCCCTTCGATCTCGTCCGTCGCGGGCCCGGTCAGGGTGATCACCGCCCGGTTTCGGTAGGGCGCCGTTTCGGTTCCCGCCCGAAGGGTGCCGTGCACCACGATCCAACGGGCCGTGAGGTCGACGTCCCGATCGGCGAGCCGGAGCACGCCGTCGATCGTCAGCCCGCCGAGCGGCGGCGGCGAGACGTCGAGGACGATGGTCCGCCCGGCGGGGATGGTGACGTCCGCCCCCGCCGCGGGAACGGTGCCGCCGGGCCAGGCCGCCGGATCCGTCCAGTCGAAGGTTGTGGCCGGGCCAGCCGGCGGGGGTGGCGGCGGCGGCGGTGGGGGTGAGTTGGGCTCGGTCGTGTCTTCGGTTGCACACGCGGCGACCAGGATCGAGGTCGCGAGCGCGAGACGGAGGCGAATTGCGACGGCTCTACTCATCCCGACGACCTCTCAGGGCGGATCTGCGGAACCTGCGAGCACTTGGACATAGCGGGCCGCGGACCGATTCTCGGGCCCGCCCCCCCGGTTCGGAGAGGCAGAAACCGAGCCGCCGGGCCCCGGGTGAAACTGATTGCAGTTGCTCGACTTGGGAGACGATCCGTCGGCGAGCGGCTCCACATCCGGGTCGAACCAATGGTAGGCGACGATCGCCTGCGACATGTTGGCAATCACTCCAGCGAGAGTTACGTTGAAGCCTTCACGGTCGCCGTGGCCCAGGAGTGACCGCGGTCCGACCTTGGGAAACAGAGACACCCGAGTCGCTCGGTTTCCCCCTCGGATCCTCCCCGCCCCTTTCATGCTGACGCTTCGGACCCTCGGCACCGCCGACCTCAGGGATGCCAAGAACCGCGAGGTCCGTGCGGTCCTGCAGCAGCCGAAGCGGCTGGCGCTGCTCGTCTATCTCGCCACGGCCAAGCCCGGCCGTCTTCATCGGCGCGACAGCCTGCTCGGCCTCTTCTGGCCGGACCTCGACCAGGAGCACGCCCGCGCGGCTCTCCGCCGGGCGCTCTACTTCCTGCGCCAGGCCTGCGGCGCCGAGGCCTTCCAGAGCCGTGGCGACGACGAGGTCGGGGTCACGGCGGACCTGGTCTGGTGCGACGCGCTCGCCTTCGACGAGGCCGTGGCCGGCGGCGACCCCACCAAGGCGATGGAGCTCTACCGCGGCGACTTCCTCGACGGGTTCTACGTCCAGGGTGGCCCCGAGGCCGAGGCCTGGATCGATCGGGAGCGCGCCCGCAGACGGGAGGAGGCGGCCGCCGCGTCGTGGGCGCTCGCCGAGCGGAGCATCGGGGACGATCCGTCTGGAGCCCCTCGCTGGGCCAGACGGGCGCTCGAGCTCGCGCCCCTCGGAGAAGACGCGCTGATCCGCTTCGCCGAGCGCGCCGACCAGGAGGGCGAGCGCTCGGTCGGACTCCGGGTGGTCGAGAGCTACCTCCAGCGACTCGCGACCGAGCTCGACGTCGAGGCCGGATCGGAGCTCCGGGCCCTCGCCGACCGGCTCCGCGGCGACGGCCGCTCGGAGCCGGTCGCGCGAGACACCGGCTCGATCGTCGCCGTCTGCCCGTTCGTGATCCGCGGCGACAAGAGCGTCGCCTATCTCCGGGAGGGCATGGTGGACCTGCTCTCCACCAAGCTCGACGGCACCGGCAACCTCCGCACGGTAGACCCGCCGACGGTGATCCGCCTCGCGGCCGCCAAAGCGCCTCACGGAGTCGACGTGAGCACCGGCCGCGAGCTCGCCCAGGAGCTCGGCGCGAGCTCCTACGTGGTGGGCACCATCATCGAGAGCGGCGGGCGACTCGAGGCGGGCGTCGGGCTCTATGACGGCGCCGGCAAGCTGCGGGCGCGCGCCGAGGCCCGCACCGACGTCGAGGCCGACCTCTTCGAGCTGGTCGACGAGCTGGTCCGAAGGCTGGTCGTGGAGCTGAGCCGGACCCCGCCGGACCGGCTGGTGCGCCTGGCCGCCCTCACCACCACGTCGCTCCCCGCGCTCAAGGCCCATCTGGCCGGCGAGCACGAGTTTCGGCTGGGCCGTCACCTGCAGGCGCTCGACGCCTTCCGCCGGGCGACCGACCTCGATCCGTCGTTCGCGCTGGCCTACTACCGGCTGGCGTCGTCCCTGGCGGCGAGCGCGCTGGCCGGACCCGCGCGTGAGGCCTCCGCCGCGGCCTACCAGCATCGCGACCGGCTCTCCGATCACGACCGACTCCTGCTCGAGGCCCAGCACGCCTGGCTCAACGGCCAGACCGCCGACGCCGAGCGGCGCTACGCGGCCCTCACCGTCTCGTTCCCCGAGCACCTGGAGCCCTGGTTCCTCCTGGGCGACCTGCTCTTCCACGCCAATCCGTACCGGGGCCGCTCGATCGCCATGGCCCGCGAGCCGCTCGAGCGCGCGCTGGCGATCGACCCGCGCCACCTGAGCGCGCTCACCCATCTGGCCCGGATCGCGGCGCTCGAAGGTCGCGACGACGACCTGGCGGCTCTGGTGGATCGCGCCCTCGCGCTCAGCCCCTCCAGCGATCAGGCGCTCGGGCTCCGGACCCTCCGCGCCTTCGCCCTCGACGAGGAGGGCGAGCGGGAAACCGTGATGGCCGAGCTGGTGCGCGCTCCCGGCCTCGCCATCGCGCGGGCATTCGCCGACGTCGCTCTCTACACCCAGGACTGGGACGGCGCGGAGCGGCTGGCGCGCAACATCCTCCCCGCGGCCCGATCGGTGGAGTTCGAGGCCCTCGGCCAGATCATGCTGGCCCACCTCGCCAAGGCCCGGGGACGCGACCGCCAGGCCGAGCATCTGCTCAGCCTCGCGGGTCGGCACCAGCCCGCCTGGAGTCTCGAGGTCCGTGGCTTGTTCGCGGCACTGCCCTTCGGACCCACCACACCCGAGGAGCGTCACGCGCTGCGGGAAGAGCTCCGCGCCTGGGACGCATCGGCCGTCCCGTCGAGCATCGCGATCCCGCTCGCCTTCCACGACGGGACCCACCCGCACCTCCGCGGCTTCCTCCTCGGCCTGCTGGCCGTGCGAGACGGCGATCCCGCCGCCGTCGGTCACGAGGCGGAGGAGCTGAGCGAGCTGCCCGTGCCGACCGGCGCCGAGGCCCTGGTCGAGCACCTGATCCGGACGCTCGACGCCGAGCGGCTCCGGCTCGCCGGCAAGCCGAGCGAGGCGCTCGCCGTGCTGGAGCGGTCCCGAACCGACGTCTGGTTCCAGCTGGCCGTGGGCTCGCCGTTCCACGCCCGCACCTACGAGCGCTTCCTCCGCGCCGAGCTCCTGGCCGACGTGGGCCGGGTGGACGAGGCGCTCGGCTGGTGGCGGACCATCGCGGAGCGAACCCCCTACGAGTTAGTCTTTCTGGCCGAAGCCGAGCGGCGGCAGGCCGAAGTACTCACCCGACGCGGCCGTCTGGAGGCGGCCCGCGCGCACCAAGCCCGCGCCTCGGCGCTCATGAGCCAGGAGACCTGAATGCGGAAGCGATGGACCGTGACGATCTTGACGCTCGGCGCGCTCGGCTCGAGCGGCTGCGTGGCCTGGCGAGTGCAGACCGCGCCCCCGGCCGAGATCGTCGCGGACCCCAAAGTCGAAGTCGTGAAGGTGACCCAGACCAACCAGACCGAGCTGCTGGTCTACCAGCCGCGGGTCGAGAACGACACCCTGACCGGCCTGCCGACGGAGATGGCCATCCAGAAGGTGAGCATCCCCGTCTCCGACATCACCTCGGTCGCCACGCGGTATCGCCACATCGGGAAGACGCTGCTCGCGGCGCTCGCGATCGGCGGTGGCCTGATCATCTACACCCTGCTGCAGGGACTCAACCAGGGATTCTGAGATGGGCCGTTCACGAATCGCGGTCTTGGGCAGCGCGGTCGCCATCGCGCTGCTCGGGGCGGCGAGGGGCGTCTCGTCCGCCGACCCCGCCGGCTCGGCCGCGCGCGACTCGCTGCTCCAGCCAGAGCTGGTCCGCGAGGACCTCACCTACCTCTATCGGACCCTCGCAGCCGCGCACGTCGACCTCTTCGCCCACCGCCCGAAAGCGGAGTACGACCGCGAGTACCAGCGGCTCCTCGGCGCGATCGACGGCCCGCTCTCGATCGAGGAGGTGACCCGGCGCTTCCTCCGCTTCGTCGCCTTCGGCAACGTGGCCCACGCGCATCTCGATTTTCCGTTCGGGGCGTACTCCGAATACGCCAAGGGCGGCGGCACCATCCTGCCGCTCGAGCTCCGGGTCGAGGCGGAGCGCGCGCTGGTGGTCCACGGCTACAGTGACGATCCCCGGCTCGCCTCGGGCGCCGAGGTGACCTCGCTCGACGGGCGACCGATCGGCTGGTGGGCCGAGCGTCTCGGGGCCTATCTCGCGGCGGACACGCCGTACCTCCGCTCCGCGCTGATGGAGACCCACGGCTTCGCCAGACTGCTCTGGCTCGATGGAGGCGAGCGGGACTCGTTTCGGATCGGCGTCCGGACCGGGGGTGGCACGACCGAGCTGACCGTGCCCGCCATTCGGGCCAGCGAGATGGAGGCGGCCGCGCGAGCCCGGCGCGGCGGTCGGCCCGAGCGCGAGGTGCGGATCCTCCAGGGCGGGATCGCCTATCTCCGACCCGGCCCGTTCTTCGATACCTACGATGCCGTGACGAGAGGCGAGTTCGACCCGCGCAACTTCACCGCCTTCGTCGACTCGGCGTTCCGACAGATCCTCGCGACCGGCGCGGCGGACCTGATCATCGACCTGCGCGGCAACCCCGGCGGCGACAATTCCTTCAGCGACGAGATGCTGGCCTGGATCGCCACCGAGCCGTTCCGGTTCGCGAGCCGCTACACCTTGAAGGCGAGCGCGACGACCCGCGCCTGGTACCGCGAGATCGCGAGCCGGGATCTGCCCGCGAGCGACGCCGATGCCGTGAGGCGGCTCAACGCCGCGCTCGCGGAGCGGCAGGACGGCGAGCGCTTCCCGTTCGACGTGCCCATGGTGCCGCCGCGCGAGGGCGCTCGCTACCAGGGCCGGGTGTTCGCCCTGACCGACCGCTTCAGCTTCTCCATGGCCACCAGCGTCGCCGCGACCATCCAGGACTATCGCTTCGGCCTGGTCGTCGGCGAGGAGACCGCCGACCTGCCCACCAGCTATGGCTCGGTGGCCCGCTTTACCCTTCCCAACACCGGGCTCGGCGTCAACTACCCCAAGGGCTACATGGTCCGCCCGAGCGGGGACGAGCGGGTCCGCGGGGTCGTGCCCGATCTTCCCGTCGCGCTGCCGCCGGGAACCCCCGAAGGCGACCCTGGTCTCGCCGCGACCGTCGCCCTGATCCAGAGCCGCCGCGACCGCTAGGGCGACACGGCGGCCGTCCCGGTCGACGGGCACCGGCAAGCCAAGCTGCTCGAAATCGCGAGGGTCCGATCGCCGGAGCCTCCCGGCCAATGGCCCTCGCCCAGCCTCGGGGTTGACGACACCGGCTGACAAGAATATGAATCATATTCATATTCTGGAGACCCGGTGGAGATCGGAGCCAAGCCCACGACCCAGCGTCGAGCGGAACGCACCCGCGACCGTCTGATCGACGCGCTCGACTCCCTGCTCCGCGAGCGCCCTTTCCCGGAGATCGCGGTGGCGGACATCGCTCGCCGGGCCGGGGTCTCGACCGGCACGGTCTATCAGCGTTTTCAGAATCGCGACGCATCCGTGTCGATCCTGCTGGCGCTCTACTACCGGCGGGTCCAGGAATGGTCGGCCGCGCCCGGGGGAACGGTCGCCGAGCCGAGGGACTTGCGGAGCGCGCTCGAGCTGATCGGCCGGAACGCGTGGCGACAGGTGGCCGAGCTGGGGTACGTCATGCGGCCGGCCTACCTCCACTCCCGGCTGTCGCCCGAGCTGGTGGGACCGACCTGGTCGAGGCTGGAGCGGATCGCTCAGCGCGGCTACGTGGAGTTGCTCGCGAAGTTCGAGTCCGAGATCGCCCGCGAGGATCCGGCGCGGACGGCCGGCACGATGGCGGCCTTCATCAACCTGATGGCGTTGAGCCGGCTTCTGCATCCGGAATCAGCCGCGCCGTTCCTGCAGTCCCAAGAGGCGTTCGTCCGGGACTTCGTCGACCTCGCCTACCACTACCTCACCAACCGGAGCGTCGGGTCCGCTCCGGCTCGCCGAGAGAGGAAGCAGAAGCCGTGACCGATCGACACCTGATCGTCGGGCTGGCCGTAGCGGCATTCGCCTCGCCCGCCGCCGCCCAGTCCGCGCCGCCGCATCCCGGTCTGATCCAGCGCTTCGACGCCGCCCTCGCCCGTCTCGCGGAGGACGGTCTCTTCTCGGGCACCGTGGTCGTCTCGCGCGACGGCGTCCCCGTGCTGGAGCGAGCCCACGGGCTCGCCGATCGCGCGTCGGGTCGCCCGGTCGAGCTGGCGACGCGATTCAACGTCGGCTCGATGAACAAGATGTTCACCGCCGTCGCGATCCTGCAGCTCGCGCGCGGTGGAGCGCTCTCGCTCGACGACCGTCTGATCGACGTGCTGCCTTCGTACCCCAACCCGGACGTCGCCCGTCGGGTCACCATCCACCAGCTGCTGACCCACACCGCGGGCCTCGGCGACTTCGTGATGAAGATGATCTCCGCCCCGCCCCGCGAGTATCGGCGGCTGGAGGACTATCTCGGCTACTTCGTCGACGAGGAGCTGGCCTTCGAGCCCGGCGCCCGGTGGGCCTACAGCAACGGCGGCTACCTCGTCCTGGGCATGGCGATCGAGGCGCTCACCGGCCGGCCTTTCGCCGAGGCGATTCGGGACAGCGTGCTCGGGCCGGCCGGTATGGGGCAGACCGGCTTCCTTCGCTCGTCGCAGGACACCACGGCGTACTACGCCACCAACTACTCCCGGATGCTGTCGCCGGACGGCGCCGAGCAGGCGTTTCGAATGCCCGGTCAGGGCGGACCGGCCGGTGGCGGCTGGTCGACCACCGGCGACCTCGCGCGCTTTGCCGGCGCGTTGGCCCGAGGACGCTTGCTCGACGCGGAATGGACCGAGCGGCTGACGACCGGCAAGGTCGACCTCACCCCCGACGGGCGTCATCGTTATGCGTACGGTCACTTCGTGGAGGATCTGGCGGGCCTCCGGCTGATCGGCCACGGCGGCGGAGGCCCCGGCATCAACGGCGAGCTGATCGCCTACTCCGGCACCGGCTATTCGATCGCCGTCCTGGCCAACGTCGATCCGCCGGCCGCGACCAACGTCAGACGACTCTTCGACGGTCTGCTGCTCCAAGCCCTCGGCCGTTACCCGAAGCCGATGGCGAGCGGCGGCACGGAGTTCGTCCTGGCCGGGCACGACGCCGCCAGCGTGGTGACCGTCTACGGAGACTTCAACGGCTGGCAGCCGTTCGAGCACCCGCTCGCGCGGGTCGGCGGACGCTGGGTGGGCCGGGTCGAGCTACCGGCGGGGAGCCATCAGTACCGCTTCTTCGTGGACGGGCGGGATCTCCTCGACCCGGGCAATCCGGAGCGACGCGCGGTGCCGGGCCCTCTCCGTCAGGAAAGCTCCGTCGTCACGGTTCCGTAGGCCGGCGCGGAGAACCGCGCCGGGCCTCCGCCTCACGGCGTCTCCGCCCTTGGCGGCTGGAGGCCCACCACGGCGGCGATGCCGACCCGGCGGTCGAGGTGCTGCCGGACGGCTTTCGCTCGGACGATTCGCTGGTACGGAACGTCACTGCGGCGGGGGTGAAGCGATAGCAGGGGCGGGACTCGAACCCGCGACCCCCACATTATGAGTGTGGTGCTCTAACCACCTGAGCTACCCTGCCAGGGGCGCCAATCGTATCGCCTCGGGGCGGTCCGGGTCAAGGTTGCGGGTGCCGGCGGCACGGGGGCTGCATTAAGCTCGAAGGTCCCCGAAACGCTTTCCCCCGAGGAGGTTGCCCGCTCGATGACTCCCGTCCCGCCGCTCGACCACGCCGCGTACGGCAACGGCCGGGTCCTCGGGCTGGTGGCCCCCACCGCCTCGATCGACTGGCTCTGTCTCCCCCGCTTCGACTCGCCCAGCGTGCTGGCGCGGCTGCTCGACGACCGGGAGGGCGGCTCCTTTCGGGTCCTCATCGGCGGCGAGGAAGTGCGCGGGAGCCAGGCGTACATCCGGAACACCAACGTGGTCCGCACCTTCTTCGACCAGAACGGCGACTCGTTCGACGTGATCGACTACGCCCCGCGGCTCCCCGAGGGGCTCACCACGCGGGTCCCCTACGAGATCGTCCGGATGATTCGCCCGCATTCGGGCCATCCCCGGATCGCGCTCGACCTCGACGTGCGGCCCGACTACGCTCGCGAGCGCGCGGACTGGCTGCCCACCACCGACGGCCTCGAGCGCCGCACCGGCTCGGCACCGCTCCAGGTGGCGACCAACATTCCGCCGGCGTATCTCCTCAACCGGCAGGAATTCGCGCTCACCGAGCCGGTCTTCGTGTCGCTCCACTACGGGCCGCGCCGGGTGATCCCGACGCTCTCCTCGGTGCAGCACGACCTGAATCTCACCATCGAGGGCTGGCGTCGCGCCTCCAAGGCGTGCTATCTGCCCGGCTTCGCCGACGACGCGGTGCTCCGCTCCGCGCTCTGCCTCAAGCTCCACACCTATCACGATACCGGCGCCATCATCGCCGCGGCCACCACCAGCATTCCCGAAGCGATGGGCACCGAGCGGACCTGGGACTACCGCTACTGCTGGCTCCGCGACGCGGCCTTCGTGGCCGGGGCGCTCCGCCGGGTGAGCTTCCTCGAGGAGGGCGAGCTCTTCATCTCCTACCTGCGGGACGTGGTGGAGTCGGGCGATCTGCAGCCGCTCTACGGCATCGGCGGTGAGCGCGATCTCACGGAGGTGATGCTGCCTCATCTCGCGGGCTTCGGCGGCAACGGCCACGTCCGGATCGGCAACGCCGCCTCGACCCAGCCGCAGCACGACCTGATGGGCGAGGTGCTGCTCTGCCTGGACAGCCTGCTCTCCGACCCGCGGATCGTCCACCGCGACCCGAGCTCGTACTTCCCGCTGGTGCGTCGGATGGTGGAGCTCGCGATCGAGCGCGGGCCCACGCCCGACACCGGCATCTGGGAATACCGGACGATGCTCCGGCATCACACCTTCTCGCGGGCGATGTGCTGGGCCGCGATCCAGCGGGGGGCGGCGATCGCCAGGCGGCTCGGCTTCGCCAACTACGCCGATCGCTGGAGCAAGGCGGCCGACGCGGAGCGCGAGATCGTGCTCTCGCGGGGCTACAACGACGAGCTCGGCTTCTTCACCCAGGAGCTGGACGGCTCCACCATGGACGCGTCGAACCTGCTGCTCGCCACGATCGGGCTGGTGCCCGCGCAGGATCCGCGGTTCACCAGGACCGTCGACGCGTCGCTCGAGCGGCTCACCCGCGAGGGGCTCACCTTCCGCTACCTCCACGCGGACGATCTCGGTGTGCCGACCACCGCCTTCTCCATTTGCAGCTTCTGGCACGCCGAAGCGCTGGCGATGGCCGGCCGCCTGCCGGAGGCGATCGCCATGTTCGAGCGGATGCTCGCCTACGCCAACCCGGTCGGGCTCTTCTCCGAGGACGTCGACCCGTCGACCGGCGCGCTGATCGGCAACTTCCCGCAGGCCTACACCCACGTCGGCCTGATCAACGCGGCCGTCACCATCGGCGAGATCCTCAAGGATCGCGACGGCCGAGTCGGGACCTGGGCCTGAGCGCATGCCCCGACTCCTGATCGTCTCCAATCGGCTGCCGGTGACGGTGTCGGTCGGGCCGGACGGGGTGCGCACCGAGCGGAGCGTCGGCGGGCTCGCGACCGGCCTCTCCGCTCCGCACTCGACCTCCAACGGGCTCTGGATCGGCTGGCCGGGACTGCCCTCGGACGAGCTCGACGAGACGGCTCGGGCCGAGCTCGATCGGGAGCTCCGCGCCGAGCGGCTGGAGCCGGTGCACCTCACGAGCGATCAGCTCGCGCGCTACTACACCGGCTTCTCGAACGGCATCGTCTGGCCGGTGTTCCACTACCTGACCGATCGGGCGCCGCCCGGCATCGCGGACTTCGACGAGTATCTGGCGGTGAACCGGACGTTCGCCGACCGGGTCGTCGAGCTCTATCAGCCGGGCGACCGGATCTGGGTGCACGACTATCACCTGTTCCCGCTCCCCGGGCTGCTCCGCGAGCGGCTCCCGGACGCCACCATCGGCTTCTTCCTCCACATCCCCTTCCCCGCGCCCGAGGTGTTCCGCACCCTGCCGCGGCGGCGGGAGGTGCTGCGCGGCATGCTCGGCGCCGACCTGATCGGGATGCACGCGATCGGCTACCTCCGGCATTTCTCCGGGGCCGTCCATCACCTGCTCGGTCTGCCGACCGACGTCGACCAGATCGTGATCGGCGAGCGAGCCGTCCAGCTCCGGGTGATCCCGATGGGGATCGACGGCCAGCGCTTCTCCTCGCTCGCCGAAGAGCCGGCGGTCGAGGCCGCGAGCGCCGAGTTCCGGGGCGAGACCGGCGTGCGGATGATGCTCGGCATCGATCGGCTCGACTACAGCAAGGGGCTCCCCAGGCGTCTGCTCGCCTTCGAGCACCTGCTGCGGACCAACCCGGAGCTCTTCGGCAAGGTGCGGATGGTGATGTTGGTGGTGCCGTCGCGGGAGGACGTCGGCGCGTATCAGGAGTTCCGCGACACCATCAACGCGCTGATCGGGCGGATCAACGGCGCCTTCGGCACCCCGACCTGGACGCCGGTGCACTACATGTATCGCGGTCTGCCCGAGGCGGAGGTCGTGGCGCTCTATCGCGCGGCCGACGTGATGCTGGTGACCCCGATCCGGGACGGGATGAACCTGGTGGCCAAGGAGTACGTCGCCGCCCGGATCGACGAGGACGGCGTGCTGGTGCTGAGCGAGTTCGCCGGCGCCGCGGACGAGCTGGTCGAGGCGATCCTGGTGAATCCGTACGAGATCGAGGAGATGGCGGAGGCCTTCCGGCAGGCGCTCGCGATGCCGGCCGACGAGCGGGGCCGCCGGATGGGGCTCCTCCGGGAGCGGGTGCTCGGCCACACGGTCCACGACTGGGTCTCGGTCTTCCTCGCCGCGCTCGAGGACGCGGCGGCCACCCGTGGCGGACGCACCGAGCTCCGGAGCGCGCGCACCGACCTCTCCAGCGCGATCGACGCCCTCGCCGAGGCGCGCTCCCGCCTCCTCCTGCTCGACTACGACGGCACCCTGGTGCCCTTCAACGTCGAGCCGGAGCGCGCGGTGCCCGACGCGGAGCTGCTCGAGCTGCTCCGGGAGCTCACCCGGTTGCCGGAAACCGAGGTCCACGTCGTGAGCGGCCGCCCGCGGCGCTTCCTCCAGCGCTGGCTCGGCGCGCTGCCGCTCGGGCTCCACGCCGAGCACGGCGCCTGGTCCCGGCCCCCCGCCGCCTCGGAGTGGACCACGGCCATGCCCTTCGATCTCGAGTGGCGCGAGCTGCTCCGGCCGGTGCTCGAGGACTTCGCCAAGCGCACGCCCGGCGCGTTCGTGGAGGACAAGGAGCTCGGTCTCGCCTGGCACTGGCGCGCCGCCGACCCGACCATCGGGGCCCGCCACGCCAACGAGCTCGGTCTCAACCTGCTCCACATGGCGGCCAACCTGCCGGTCGACCTGCTGCTCGGACACGACGTGCTCGAGCTCCGGCCGCAGGGAGTGAGCAAGGCGCTCGTGGGCCAGCGGCTCGCCGCCCAGGCGCCCGCGGGCTCGGCCATCCTCGCGGCCGGCGACGATCGCACCGACGAGGAGCTCTTCGCGTCGCTCCCGGACGAGGCGATCACCGTGCACCTGGGGCCCCGCACCAGTCAGGCGCGGTTCAGCGTCACGACGACGGAGGGCTTTCGGGAATTCCTGCGGGCGCTGGTGGCGGAGCTTCGTTAGGCGTCAGGGGTTGGTCTCGCCGACCCGCTCCAGGATGAAGGCGTGCTCACCCGGCTTGAGCATCCCGTGCCGCTCCCGGGCGATCCGCTCCTGGGTCTCGAGGTCGCTTTCGACCGCCTTGGCCCGCTCGTCGAGCGAGTCCACCACCCGCTCGAGCTCGGCGATCCGGATCCGCTCCGCGGCCGAGTCGCGCTTGAGCTGGAGCAGGTCGAGCGTGCCGTACTCCCCTCCGCAGAAGGCGAAGGTGACCGCCGCGGCCAGCGCGGCGACCAGGAGCCAGCGGCGCGGGCTCACAACGAGTAGAGGTCCCGCCCGGGATAGTGGGCCAGCTCACCGAGCTCCTCGGCCACCCGGAGCAGCTGGTTGTACTTGGCCACCCGATCGGTGCGGCTCGCGCTGCCGGTCTTGATCTGGCCGGCGCCCGTCGCGACCGCGAGGTCGGCGATGAAGGTGTCCTCGGTCTCGCCCGAGCGGTGGGAGATCACCACCCCGAAGGAAGCGCTCTTGGCGAGCTCGATGCACTGCAGCGTCTCGGTCAGGGTCCCGATCTGGTTCACCTTGACCAGCACCGCGTTGGCGACGCCTTCCTCGATCCCCCGCCCCAACCGGTCCACGTTGGTCACGAAGAGATCGTCGCCGACCAGCTGAATCCGGTCGCCGAGCTTCTCGGTGAGCGCGGACCAGCCGGCCCAATCGTCCTCGTGGAGGCCATCCTCGATCGAGACGATCGGATAGCGATCCACCCAGCCGCGGTAGAGCTCGACCATCTCTTCCGCGGTCCGCCGGCTCTTGTCGCCCCTCTTGAAGACGTAGGCGCCCTCGTCGTAGAGCTCCGACGCCGCCACGTCGAGACAGATCGCCAGGTCGCGCCCCGGCTCGTAGCCGGCCGCGCGAATCGCCTCCATCACCACGTCGAGCGCGGCCTCGTTGGAGGGCAGCATCGGGGCGAAGCCGCCCTCGTCGCCCACCGCGGTCGAGAGGCCCTGCTTGCCCAGGACCCGCCTGAGCGCGTGGAAGACCTCGACCCCCATCCGGAGCCCGTCCTCGAAGGTGTCGGCCCCGATCGGCGAGACCATGAACTCCTGGGCGTCGACGTTGTTGTTGGCGTGCGCCCGCCGCGTTCAGGATGTTCATCATCGGGACCGGGAGCACCCGCGCCATCGGGCCGCCGAGGTAGCGATAGAGCGGCAGACCGGTCTCCTCGGCCGCCGCGCGGGCCACCGCCAGCGAGACGGCCAGCATCGCAATTGGCGCCCAGCTTCGACTTGTTGGGGGTGCCGTCGATCTCCATCATCTCGGCGTCGACCGCGATCTGATCCTCGGCCGCCATCCCCTCGAGCCGCGGCCCGATCACCTCGTTGACGTTCTTGACCGCCTCGAGCACGCCCTTCCCGACGTAGCGGGCGGCGTCGCCGTCGCGCAGCTCCACGGCTTCGTGCTCGCCGGTCGACGCCCCGCTCGGCACGGCGCGCGTCCCCGCGCGCCGCTCGCCAGGACGATGTCCGCTTCGACGGTGGGATTGCCGCGGCTGTCGAGGATCTCGCGGGCGTGCACTTCGATGATGGTCGACATGGAGATTCGGGTTGGCGGTGACGGAGCGGGCCGCGGGCGGCCAGGGCGAGCGGGTAGCAAGGTGGCCGGGGCGACCGGCCCGACGCAAGCGCCGCTACACCGGCACGACGCCCATCCCGATCAGGGCCTCCGGGCCTGGCCCGAGCGCCGGTCGCGCGCCTCGTAGTCGAGCCCGGCGGTCGCAATCGGCTCCCGACGCGGATCTCCACGGTGGCCGGCACCGGACTCATGCTGCCCTTGGGCAGACACTCGAAGGTCGGCGCAATGAGCGGGACGACGGGCACGCCGGCCGCGATCGCCAGCACGAAGGGCCCCTTCTTGAACGGCGCCAGCCGCCGGTTCGGCTCCGGGTGCCCTCGGCGAAGACCACCACCGAGACGCCGCCCCGGATCGCCTCGGCCGCGCGATCGTAGGAGTCCGAGGGCGCTGGCCCGGTTGCTCCGGTCGATGGTGACGTGGCCGATCGCCCGCATCGCCTGGCCGAGCAGCGGCACCTTCATCAGCTCCCTTCTTGGCGACGAAGCGGGTGAGCCCGGCAGGGTGGCGAGCAGGGCCCAGATGTCGATCCAGGAGCTGTGGTTCGAGACGTAGACCACTGGCGTCCCGGGCAGCCGCCCCGGCCCCCACCGCGACTTCGATCCGGTTGGCGGCCAGGAGCTTTCGCCCCCACTCACGCTGGAGCCGGTCGTAGATGCTCCCGCCCGCCTGGTGCTTCACCCCGACCAGCGCGAGCGTGACCGCCCGGGTGCCGTACCAGGCGGTGTAGAGACCCGTCGCCGCCAGGTAGCGGATCGTCCGGATCATCGAAAGTGATCGAAGCTCTGGAGCGTCACGTCCGTCCCCTCGAGCACGAGCCGAACGCCCTCCCCGCGCTCCACCCTGCCGATCGCGGTGAGCGGCACGGGGGCGCCGGTCGGCTCGACCTCGGCGGGTAAGGTGAACAAGAGCTCATAGTCTTCGCCACCCCGGGCGGCGAGGGTCGGCGGTGGCTCTCCGGCCGAAGCGGCCTCGCGGGCCACTCCGGGGCCGACCGGCAGCCGGTCCAGCTCCACCACCAGGCGCACCCCGCTGGCCGCGGCGAGGTGACCGGCATCGCCGGCGAGGCCGTCGCTCAGGTCGATCGCCGCGGTCGCTCCGGCGGCCGCGGCCCACTGGCCGAGCCCGGTCCGGGGCTCGGGACGGGCGAAGCGGGCCCTCGCTCCCGGGTCGGGGTCGCGGCCGTCCAGCCAGGCGAGCAGGGCCGCGCGGGCGCCGCCTAACGTTCCGCTCACCCAGAGCCGATCGCCCGGACTCGCGCCGCCGCGGCGGAGCGGGCGGGACGCCTCGCCCACGACGGTGACGGCCAGGCTCAAGACCGGTCCGGCGGTCAGGTCCCCGCCCCAGACTGCGGCGCCCACCGAGTCCGCGACCGCGCCGACGCCGGCCATCAGCTCCGCCGGCAGCTCGGCGGGATCGTCGCGCGGGAGCGTGATGGCCACCAGCACGCCACGCGCCGAGGCGCCCGCCGCGGCGAGGTCGGAAAGGGCGCCGGCGGCGGCGCGCCACCCGATCTCCCGCGGGGCGAGCCAGTCGCGCCGGAAGTGGACCCCGTCCACCGATGCGTCGACCGAGAGGGCCACGGTGCCGGCACCGAGCTCCACCAGCGCGCAGTCGTCGCCCAGCCCGCGGGCGCGCGCGCCGAGGGTGGCCGCGATGGCGCGGATCCGGTCGAACTCCGCTCCCGGGCCAAGCGAGATCGACATCTCAGGCCCTGAGCGGGGCCGGCAGCTCGTGGAGGATCGGCGCGAGCGGCGCCGGGTGGTCGCCCCCGGCGAGGCGATCCCAGGCGCGCCAGACGTCGGGAAGCGCCGCCACGACGTCCATCGGCCGCATGCTGCGGGCGGCGGTCCGCCGAGCGGCGAGGTCCGCCGCTTCGCCAAGGGCCAGCGCGGCCGCGGCAGCGGCGGCGGCCGCCGGCACGCCCTGGCCGAGAAGGGCGCCGATCAGACCGCTCAGGGTGTCGCCACTTCCTCCCGTGGCGAGCCCCGGGTTGCCCGCCGCCACGGTGATGGTGGCGCCGTCCGGCGAGGCGACGACGGTCGGGACCCCCTTGAGCAGCACCACGGCCCCCGTGGCGCTCGCCGCCTCGACGGCCAGGGCGCAGGGGTCGCCGAGCGGTGGGCGTGCTCCGGAAAGAGCGCGCGGAACTCTCCGGCATGCGGGGGTGAGAACCACCAGGCGTTCCCGTGCCAGCTCGGCGATGCGGCCGGGCGAGCCGCCGAAGGCCATCAGCGCGTCGGCATCGAGCACCAGCGGCGCACCGGTGCTCGCTCCCACCACCTGGATCAGCCCGACCCGGTCGGCTCATGGCCGAGCCTGGCCCGATCACCACCGCGTCGGCCCGGCCGAGGAGCGTGCCCGGCGTAGCCGGATCGAGCGGGGCCTCGAAGCTCTGCTCCCTGGTCTGGACGTCGGGCTCGGCGGCGGCCAGCGCCGCCACGCTCTCTGCCGGCGCCACGACGTGCACCAGCCCGGCGCCTGCGCCGAACGCGGATCGCGCCGTGAGCCGCGCAGCGCCCACCATGCCAGGCGCCCCGCCCGATCACCACCGGCCCCGGGTGCCCTTGTGGCTTCAGCCGCGGCCAGCCGTCCCTGCCGCCCCAGGCGGCGAGGCCGGGAGTCTCGAGGAAATCGACCAGCCCGGATCCGCCGGACGAAGCCGATGTCGATCGCCACCGAGGTCGCCGACCTCGTCGCCGGGCCAGCAGGTGCCCGCGGCGATAGCCGCGAAGGTGACGGTGAGCTTGGCGGGCAGCGCGCCGTGGGAGACGCCGGTGCCGAGGTCAGGCCGGTGGGGCCGTCCACCGCCACGACCGGGACGGCCAGATCGGCCACCCGGGCGAGCAGCGCGGCCATGGGCGGGCGAGGCGCGCCGGACGCGCCGGTGCCGAGGAGCGCGTCGACCACCAGCCCGACCGCGGGCCACAGGCCGTCGGGCGGCACCTGTACACTCCGCCAGGCGGGCCATCGCGGCGGCCTGCCGATGGGCTCGCTCGGCCGGTCGCCCACGACGGCGACCGGACCGGATAGCCCAGACCGTGGAGCGCCCGGGCGACGACCCAGCCGTCGCCACCGTTGTTGCCCGGCCCGCGCGCCACCAGCACCCCGCGCCCGGAGCGCTGCCGCGAGCCGCGCCGTGAGCACGCCGGCGATGCCGCGCCCGGCCACCTCCATCGGCGCCTGCAGAAAGGCCCGCCTCCGCCGTGCAGCGGTCCCACTCGGCGGCTTGGGTCGGGGTGAGTTCCGGGATGGGAAGCATGGGCCCGTCCTGGGCGGGCGGTCTACTTGGACTCTGGCCGATCACCCGCCCGAACGAGATTTCGCCGTTGTCGATGCGGAGATTGAAGCCGCACTCCGGGTTGGTGCAGACCCGCCTTGTAGGTGATCGGGGCCCGTCGCGACCGTAGTCGGAGAGCGGAATCAGCTGGCCCGCCGTCACGCTTCCGACAGGTCGGCCACTCCCGATCCGGCGCTCCGCCCTCCTCCAGCACGCCGCCGGCGCGGCGGCGCCGGCGCCGGAGCCCCGGCCAGTCGTAGCCCTGGTCGAAGGCCTCGACGAAGTCGAAGACGTTGTCCGAAGTCACTCCCGGTCGTCGGGCTGGGTGACCAGCAGCCCCACGCTCACCAGCGTGAAGACGATCCGGCCGAGATCCTCGGTGCTCCGAAGATGCCCCAATGATCGAGCACCGTGCCATCCATCAGCCCGTACTGGTCGAGCGCGTGATCGCGGCAGGCCCGCGCCAGCTCGGCGCCGCTGACGTGCCGGCGGAGCGGGAGCCTCGCCTGCGAGACTCGATGCTCTCCAGGACGAACAGGTAGGCGCCCTCGTGAAGCGGGAATCCTGCTCGCGGATCTTGGCGAGCACGTCCGGCGCGAGTCGGGCTCGATCACGCGGGCGCCAGCTCCCCGGCGGGAAAGCGCTGATAGAGCGGAAACTGCGCGGCCAGCTCCTCGACCTCGCGACGGATCCGGGAGGAGCTGATCGGCGTCGTCCGCGACCCGGAGGGCGCGATCGATCAGGCCGGCGACGCTCACCATCTCCCTCGGCGCCATGCACGCAGTGGTGACCGCTGGCGGCGGTGCCGAGGAATCGGATGCCGCTGGTGACGAAGGGCGACGCACGGTCGTCGGGAATGGTGTTGCGGTTGACGCGGTCGGCCCGCCGGACGTTCTCCGGCATGGCGGCCGGTGACCTCGCGAGAACGAGTCGACCAGCACGACGTGGCTGTCGACCCGCCGGACGCAGGTCGAAGCCCCGCTCCAGCAGCGCGTCGGCGAAAGGTGATCTGGCGTTGGCGACCACCTGACGCGCGTAGGCCTGGAAGCTCGGCGTGGCCGCCTCCGCGAAGGCGACGGCTTTCGCGGCGATGCGTCTTCAAGAGCGGCCCACCTGGGTGCCCGGGAAGACGGACTTGTCGATCGCGGGCCCAAGGAGTCGGCCTCGCAGACGATCAAGGCCGCCGCGCGGACTCGGAGGTCTTGTGGGTGAGGTGGTGGTGACCACCGGCGCGTGGGGGCACCGGCAGGGATACGCCGCTACACCAGACCGGCGAAGTGCGCCATGTCGACCGGCAGCGTCGCCCCCACCTCGTCGGCGATCGAGCGGAAGGCCGCGAAGTCGATGATGCGTCCGTAGGCCGCTTCCGCCGCAGACGATCAGGCCCGGCTTCTCGCGGCGGGCGATCTCCACGCCTGATCGAGATCGATCCGGCCGAGTGGCAGGTCGACGCCGTAGTGCACGACCTCCCAGATCCTGCCGCTGTGATTGACCCCGTGCCCGGCTACGGGAGGTGTCCGCCGTGGGCGAGCGCCATCATGACGGCTTCCGCCAGGGGCAGCAGCGCCATGAAGGCGGCGAAGTTGGCCTGGGCCCCCGCGTGCGACTGCACGTTGGCGTGCCAGCGTCGAAGAGCGACTTGGCCCGCTCGATCGCATGAGCCGCTCGATCTCGTCGATCACCTCATTGCCGCCGTAGTAGCGCTTGCCAGGATGGCCCTCGGAGTACTTGTTGGTGAGCGGCGTGCCCATCGCGTCGATCACGGCCCGGGAGGCGAAGTTCTCGCTGGCGATCAGCTCGAGGCCGTCGCGCTGGCGAGCCAGCTCCCGGTCGACGAGCGCGGCGACCTCGGGATCGGCCTCGCGCAGGGACGCGTTGTGGTCAAGCAATGCGGTGACTCCGACTCGGCATCGATCTTGGCAACGTCCGCCGGGCGGCTGGCGGCCGCCTTCGAAGGGGGTGTTCAACCAGGTCTTGAGGATCTCGATCCCCTGAGCCTCGCTCACGAAGCGGGCGGGCAGCACCAGGATGTTCGCGTCGTTGTGCTCGCGCGCCAGCTTGGCGATCTCGGGGCTCCAGGCCACGGCCGCGCGCACCATGACGTTGGCGGCGTAGGCCGTCCCAGGCCCCGTGCCGCAGAGCAGCACCACGCGCGCTTCGACTGGCCGCGGGCCACGCGGTCGCGACGGTGTGGGCATAATCGGGATAGTCGGTGGAATCGGCGGAATGGAGTCCCTACGTCACCGACGGGCTCATAGCCCAACTCTGCGAGCTCGCGCTGCAGGCCGCTGTTTGAGCTCGAAGCCCGCGTGATCCGCCCCGATCAGGATTTGCTCGGCCATGACGTCAGGAAATGTCGACCGTCGGAAACGAGCAGGGAACCGTCATTTGGCGGCGTAGTCGTGAGAAGCCCTTGCCCGTCTTGCGGCCCAGGTGCCCGGCCGCCACCATCGGCGGAGCAGCGGGCAGGGCCGATGCCGGATCGCGGGGCCCTTCATCCTCGAGGATCGCGAGGCAGACGTCGAGCCCGATGAAGTCGGCCAGCGTCAGGGGCCCCATCGGGTGCGCCATGCCCAGCTTCATCACGGTGTCCACCGCCTCGATCGTGGCGACGCCCTCCATCACCGTGAAGATCGCTTCGTTGATCATCGGCATCAGGATCCGGTTGGCGACGAACCCGGGGTAGTCCTGAACCTCGACCGGCGTCTTGCCGAGCGCGGATGCAAGCTCCAGCACCTTGGCGGTGGTCGCGTCGGTGGTGGCGTGGCCCCGGATCACCTCCACCAGCTTCATCACCGGCACCGGGTTCATGAAATGCATCCCGATCACCTGCCCCGGCCGCTTGGTCCGGGCCCCGATCTCGGTGATCGAGATCGAGCTGGTGTTGCTCGCGAGGATCGCCTCCGGACCGGCGATCTTGTCGAGCGACTCGAAGATCGAAAACTTGAGCGAGGGGTTCTCCGTGGCGGCCTCGACCACCAGCTCGACCCCGGCCGCCCCGTCGAGCGAGGTCGCGGTGTCGATCCGGGCGAGGATCTGGCCCGGCGCCCCCGCCTCCAGGGTTCCCTTCTTCACCTGCCGCTCGAGGTTCCCCTGGATCGTGGCTCGGGCCTTCTCCAGGGCCGGCGCCGAGACGTCGATCAGGGTCACCTGCCACTCGTGCTGCGCGAAGACGTGGGCGATCCCGTTCCCCATCGTGCCCGCGCCGATCACCGCCACCTGCTTCATCGTTCCCCCTTGGGTACCGAGCGCGCGGCGAGCGCGATCCCGAGCGCCAGCGCCACGGTCGCGACCAGGCCGCCCTCAGGCCCGAAATTGCCTCCAGTGAGCCAGGCCGGCTGGCCAGGCGAGAAATCGATCCCCGGAACCTCGAACGGCAGGCCGCTCACCGGGGCGCCGAGCGCCGCCAGCATGAGGTTCCAGCCCAGATGCGCGCCGGTCGCGGTCCAGAGCCCGCCGCGCGCGAAGAACGTAAGCCCGAGAAACAGGCCGGCAAGCCCGATGTTGCCCATCGCGAGCGGGGTGATCCCCGGGTTGAGCGCGTGGGCCCCAGCGAAGAGCGTCGAGGTGATCAGGATCCCGGTGCCCGCGCTGGTCGACCGGGTGATGCCCGCGAGCGCGACGCCGCGAAACGCCACTTCCTCCAGGAAGGCAGCCGGCAGCAGCACCAGCGCGAGCCCGGCCAGACGCCCGGGATAGGCGGCCACGCTCTCCCCGTCGGGAATCCAACGCCCACCGGCCAGGCCGGCGTCGAGCAGGAAGGCCAAGGTCGCCACCATGGCGCCGAGCGCCAGACCCCAGCCGAATCCCCTGAGCCCGACCCGGGGCGACGCCCACCCCAGCTCCGAGCGGTCCAGCCGGAGCAGCCGCCGGCCGACCAGCAGGGTGAGCCCGCCGAAGACCAGGAGCCCCACGCCGGCCTGGAGCAGCGAGGAGACCACCAGCGACTGGTGGGCCCAGTCGGCCAGCGGGGCCGACACCGAAACGGCCGCCTGGACCAGCACGGCCGTTCCGAGAAAACCCAGCACCAGATACGCGATCGACCACGCGATGGTCGCCCCGCGGGAGCGGACCGGCCCGGCGTCGGGGCTCAAGCTAGAGCGCTTCGACCGACAGCGCGACCGCGTTGCCCCCGCCGAGGCAGAGCGTGGCGAGCCCGGTCGCCTTGCTCCGGGCCTTCATCGCATAGAGCAGCGTGGTCAGGATCCGCGAGCCGCTCGCGCCGATCGGGTGTCCGAGCGCGATGGCGCCGCCGTTCACGTTCACCCGGTCCCAGTCCCACTCCAACCCGCGCCCGTCGGCGATGCACTGGGAGGCGAACGCCTCGTTCGCCTCGATCAGGTCGTAGTCGCCGATCGTGGTGCCGGCCTTCTTCATCAGGTTCCGCACCGCGAAGATCGGGGCGAAGAAGAGGTCCTTGGGCTCGCCACCGCCGGTGGCGTAGGCCGTGACCTTGGCCAGCGGCGAGAGTCCGTTGGCCTTGGCGTAGGCGAGCGAGGCGACCACGACCGCCGAGGCGCCGTCGTTCAGGGTCGACGCGTTGCCCGCGGTGACGGTGCCGTCCTTCTCGAAGGCGGGCCTGAGCTTGCCGAGACCCTCGAGCGTGGTGTCGGCCCGCGGCCCCTCGTCCTTGTCGACGACGGTCGGGCCCTTCCGCCCGGGGATCTCGACCGGCACGATCTCGGCGGAGAAGCGGCAATCGGCCTGCGACTCGGCCGCCTTGCGCTGGCTCTGGAAGGCGAACTCGTCCTGCTCCGCCCTGGTGATCCCCGCCTTCTTGGCGGTGTACTCGGCGAGGTTGCCCATGTGGACGTTGCCGAAGGAATCCCAGAGCCCGTCCTGGATCATCAGGTCGTACATCGACTGCGTCCCGATCTTCACGCCGCCGCGGATCCCGTGGAGGTAATGCGGCGCCCCCGACATCGACTCCATCCCGCCCGCGACCACGCAGGCGTTGTCGCCGGCCTTGATCGACTGGGCGGCGAGCATCACCGACTTGAGCCCCGAGCCGCAGACCTTGTTGATGGTGACCGCCGGGATCACGCCGTCGAGCCCCGCGTGGATCATCGCCTGACGGGCCGGCGCCTGACCGGTGCCGCCCTGGAGCACGTGGCCCATGATCACTTCGTCGATGGTCTTGGCGTCGATCCCGGCCCGCCGGACGGCCTCTTTGATCGCCAGGGCGCCAAGCTGCGGACCCGGAAGCGAGGACAGGCCGCCCAGGTACTTGCCGATCGGCGTCCGACAGGCGGCGAGAAGGACCGGAGTGGTTGCGTCTGACATGGTCTCACTCACGCTGAATGAAGAAATCGTAAGACGGCCAGAATGCCGTCCGAGCACTACAAGTTAACGTAGCTCCTGCGCCTCGCTGGTGAGTCGCCTAACCGCCAGCTCGGCTTCCGTGACCCAGGCCCGGGCTTCGGGATCCGCCTTGTCCCAAAGTCGGAGGAACTCAAGGTAGTTCCGAACCGCCGCCTCCGGTCCCCGCGGCCTCCAGGGCTCTCCCCAGCAGCAGCCTGGTGTAGGCCTTGGCCCCGAAGTCGGACTCGAACCTGTTCTCCAGGAGCCGGATCCCCTGCTCCCTCGTGGCGGGTCGGGCGGCGAGGGTCGAGCGTAGGCGAGCCGCTGCGCCGCCGTCAGGAAGAGGTTGGCGACGCCGGCTTCGCGCAGCCCGCCCTGCAGCAGCCCGAGCCCGCCGGTCGTGTCGCCTCGCTCGAGCGCGATCTGCCCTTGACCGCCGTCAGTCCGCCCCCGGAGATAGCTGCCGTTCCGCGTGGTATCGGACGCCACCGCCGGGGCCGCGAGCATGCTGTCGACCAGCCGGGTGGCGAGGTCGAGGTCGCCCAGGTTGACCATCACCTGCACGACGGCGTACACCTGAAACGGGTTGGTGCGGGGCCCGGCCAGGATCCGCTCCCGATCGCCCTCGGCGAACCCCGGCGGCGCGATCCCGAGCATCAGCGGCGTGAGGATCGCGTTCCAGCCCATCGGCGGATCGGTCTTTCGGAGCGAATCCGCGATCTGGTAGGCCTCGTCGAACCGTCCCAGGCTCGCGTGCAGGGCGCTCCGGGCGAGGGCGTACTGCGAGCTGCCGGCCGATCCCGCGGCGCCGCTTCGCATCCATCCCTTCGAGGCGGCGGCGATCACCGAGTCGGAGCCCAGCCCGGGCCGGGTGGTGACGGCGATCATGGCAGCGCTCACCGTGCCCTGCCTCGAGCCCAGCCGGCTGATCAAGGTGCTGTCTTCGAGCCCGCGCTCGAGCATCTCGAGCCCGGCGGTGAACTCGTCGGCCTGCTCGTCGGAGCCCGCTTCGCGCATCAGCGCGATGTAGCGTTTCAGGTTGACCGTGTCCCGATTGGCGAGCGTCAGCTCGGCGGGGTGGATCGCCGCCGGTGCGAGCGAGGAATCGAGGGCGAGCACCCGATCGAACGGCTCCCGCAGGGTCTCGGCGCTCAACCCGTTCAGGGCGCGGGCGTGCACCAGCGCGTCGGCGTAGACGTACCAGCCGTCGATGTCGTCCGGATAGCGGGTCACGTAGCTCCGCATCGAGTCGATCCCCGCGGTCTTGCCCTCGCTGAAGAGCTCGTAGCCCACCACCAGCGCGCGCTCGCGCTCCGGCAGCCGCTCGGAGAAGCGGAGCGCCGCGGCGGCCGCCACCCTGGCCGCCTGGCTGCCGTAGCTGCCCATCCAGCCCAGGGTCACGGCCTCCCGCAGGTAGGCGAGGCTGAAGGTCGAGTCGACCTCGACCGCCCGATGAAACGCGGCCTGGGCGGTCGCCCAGCGGGAGCGACGGAAGGCACGCTCGCCCTCGAGATAGGCGCGCATCGCCTCGAGCGAGTTGGTGGTGATGCCGCTCACCCGGAGGGTCGGCACCGGCTCCTTCGACTTCCAGATCGCCCGCACCAGACCGGCGCTCAGATCGTCCACCAGGTCGAGCACGCTGTCCTGCGCGCCGTCGACCTGGGCGTTGGCGAGGACCGAGCCGTCAGGACCGTGCAGCGCGGCGCTGATCCGGACCCGCGAGCCGGTGCCCACGATGCTGCCCAGCACCACCGAGTTGGCGCTGACCGAGCGGGCCACGTCGAGCGCCCCGGCGACGTCGAGCGCCCCGCCCTCGACGTTCCGCCACCTGGCGAGCACCAGCCGTGGCTCCACGGCCCGGATCCCGCCCACGCTGTTGAGGTTGGTCGAGAGCAGGTCCACCATGCCCTCGCCCATCACGTCGACCCCGGGCCCCGACGCGGAGAACGGCAGCACCGCGATGCTCTCCGCCTCCTTGATCACCGGGCTTCCGCCGCCGCCCCGGCCGAACACCGCCCAGCCCGTGACCGCCAGGATCAGCGCGGCCGCCAGGGCCCCGACCGCCACCCGGAGCCGGCGCCGTTCGCTCAGCGCCGCCGCCCCGCCGCCGGCCGAGCGCGAGAGCGCTTCGGCGAACTGGTCGACCGAGTCGAACCGCCGTGACGGATCGCTGTCCATCGCCTTGGCGAGCACCTGGTCGGCGCCGGCCGGCGCGTCGCGGACCACCTTGGTGACCCGCGGACGCGGCCCCGTGAGCGACTGGGCCAGCACGGCCTGGACGGTCGGGCCGGAGAACGGCTGTACCCCAGTCACCATCTCGTAGGCGACGCAGCCGAGCGCGTACTGATCGGTGCGGGCGTCGACCTGGCTCGCGGTGGCCTGCTCGGGACTCATGTAGGCGGGCGTGCCGACCACGAACCCGACCGCCGTGAGCCCACCCGAGCCCGCCGGCTGCTCTCCCGTGCGGCGCGCCGCGTCGACCGCCCGGGCGATGCCGAAGTCGGCCACCACCGCGTGGCCGCCCGAGAGCATCACGTTCTCGGGCTTGATGTCGCGATGGATGATGCCCTGCTGGTGCGCGTACTGGAGCGCGCTCGCGATCTCTCGCGTCAGGCGCACCGCCTCGTCGTAGGGGAGCCGCCCGAGCCGCTGGATCCGGTCGCGCAAGGATTCGCCCTCGACGAAGGGCATCACGTAGTAGAGGAGCCCGGCGGCCTCGCCCGAGTCGTAGAGCGGGATGACGTGCGGATGCTGCAGCTTGGCCGCGAACTCGACCTCGCGGAGGAAGCGGTCCTTGCCCAGCACCGCCGCGAGGTCGGGACGGAAGACCTTGATCGCCACCTTCCGACCGTGCTTCCGATCGGTCGCGACGAAGACGGTCGCCATCCCGCCCTGGCCGATTTCGCGCTCGACCCGATAGCGATCCCCGAGACCGCCCTGCAGCCGTTCGAGGATCGACTCGCTCATGGGACCAGCGCGCGACTCGCGTTCTGCTCGCGGAGCCGGGCGAGGAACTCCTCGGCGCCCACGATTTCCTGCTTGTTGCCGGCGCCGCGGACCCGCACCGCCACCGTGCCGGCATCGGCTTCCCGCTGGCCCACCACCGCCACGTAGGGCAGCTTGGCCAGCTCGGCCTCCCGGATCCGGTAGCCCAGGGTCTCGTTGCTGTCGTCCAGCACCGCGCGGAGCCCCGCGTCGCGATACCGCCTGGTGATCAGGGCCGCGGCCTCGCGCTGATGATCCGACACCGGCAGGATCCGCACCTGCTCTGGCGCGAGCCAGAGCGGGAACAGCCCGGCGAAGTGCTCGATCAGGATCGCGATGAAGCGCTCGACCGAGCCGCTCACCGCCCGATGGATCACCACCGGCCGGTGGGCGTGGTTGTCCTCGCCCACGTAGCTCAGGTCGAAACGCTCGGGCGCGTTGTAGTC